>CAYSQI010000005.1:0-83631 GCA_964433215.1 uncultured Bacteroides sp. | reverse complement strand
AAAAAGGTTTGCCTAATTTCGTGCCATAGTCATCGAGGATAATCTTCACCGCGATGCAAGGGCGAAAATGAAGCAGCAAACTCAAGCCTTTTTATCATACATACGGTGTGAGCTGAATCTTTCGGCTCACACCGTCTTGTCTTATAAGGGCGACATCAACCAGTGGCTGCGCTATCTCGGCAACGACGATGCCGACCCCGCCGATATCGACATCAACGACCTGCGCGGATGGGTTGCCCACCTGGCCGCCAACGGCTTGACTCAGCGTTCAATTCGCCGCAAAATTCAATCCCTGCGCGCTTTCTTTACATTCATGATGAAGCGCTACGACCTGAAATCGAACCCGGCTGCCGAGCTGATACCCGGCCGCATGGCCAAAACACTGCCTCGCGTAGTAGCCCCGGAAATCACATCGCGCGTCATCGACACACCAATCGACGAGACAGACTTCAAAGCAGTGCGCAACCGCCTGGCCATCGATATGCTCTATTCGACCGGTATGCGCGCCTCCGAGCTCACAGACCTGCTCGACATAAACGTCAACTGCGCCACCGGCGAACTAAAAGTGCTCGGTAAGCGCAACAAAGAACGGCTCATACCCTTCAGCAACGAACTCCGCGAAAAAATCGAACAATACCGCCGGCTACGACCCGACTCAGCCGCCGAAACCCTCTTCGTAAGACCCGACGGGCGGCCCATGACCTACGAATCACTACGCAAAATCGTTCATAGCGAGTTCGCCGGCTCAGGCGCCTCACCTACTCCGCACTGCCTGCGCCACTCATTCGCCACCGACATGCTCAACGACGGAGCCGGCCTCAACGCCGTCAAGGACCTCCTCGGACATGCTTCACTATCCACAACTCAAATTTATACTCATCTCTCATATAGCGAACTAAAACAAAATTATCAACTCGCGCATCCTCGCGCACTAAAAAAACGATAACTATGGAAGTACGCATTCAAGCCATCCACTTCGAAGCCGGCGAGAAGCTCGTCAGCTTCATCAACAAGAAAGCAGAACGCCTTGCACGTCATAACCCGTCGATTACCACCGTCGACGTAACCCTCAAAGTTGTAAAGCCCGAAACGGCTATGAACAAGCAGACCATCGTGAAGGTATCCGTACCTCAGCACGACGATCTCGTAGCCGACAAGACGGCCGACACCTTCGAAGAAGCTATCGACTTGACACTCGAAGCTCTCGACCGCCAGCTGGAAAAGCGCAAAGGCCTCTAACACACTGACAAGCTCGTGCATAATGCCACGACTTGACATCCTCGAACAATAAGCCGGCCAGAACTCGGCTTGTAGCTCCTACGACCCCGCCAAAGCATTTCGCACCGGCGGGGTCGTTTTCTTTTTCTCTGATTTACTGATTGTTTAGTTAATTTAACGACCTATTGGACACTTTGTCCTAAAATTTTGCATACCTTTGCAATAGGCAAATATGAAAATCGAAGAAAAATATATGCAACGGGCACTCGACTTGGCCGAACATGGCCGAGGCTCGACATCGCCCAACCCAATGGTAGGCGCCGTAATCGTGGCCGGCAACGGTCGCATCATCGGCGAAGGCTACCACCGCTGCTGCGGACAAGCACATGCCGAAGTCAACGCCGTCGCCTCGGTGAGTGAAGCCGACCGTCCATTGCTCGCTGACTCGACAATGTACGTCACCCTGGAACCATGCTCGCACTATGGCAAGACTCCGCCATGCGCCGAGCTAATAATCCGCACGGGCATTCCGCGCGTGATCGTTGGCGCTACCGACCCATTCGTCAGCGTTGCAGGCCGAGGCATAGCCATGCTGCGACAAGCGGGCATCGAAGTCGCCACGGGCATCATGGCTCACGAATCTCGCCAACTTAACGCACGCTTCATCACCGCACACGAGCAGCAACGGCCTTGGGTGACACTCAAATGGGCTCAATCGGCCGACGGATTTATCGACAGCGACCGACCGGATGGCCGACCACATCACTTCTCCAACGACACCACTGCACTACTCACCCACCGACTGCGCTCACTCCACGACGCCATCTTGGTAGGCTCCGGCACGGCCATTGCCGACCGGCCACGCCTCGATTGCCGCCTGTGGCCGGCTCTTCACCAACCTCAGCCCGTAATTCTCGACCGACGCGGACGCCTCGCACCCGACGACATCACCACATCTGTCAAGCCGCTGATTTTCAAAGAGAACATTCCACTGAGCGAAGTCCTATCAAGCCTCTATGCCAAAGGCATCACCTCAGTGTTGGTCGAAGGCGGAGCCACCGTACTTCAGTCGTTCATCGACATAGGGTTGTGGGATGTAGCACGAGCGGAGACCACCGCTCATCCGCTCGGCCGACACGGCACAGTGCGTGCACCGCGACTCTCCGTCCGGCCGATCCGCTCAGACATGTTTGGCAGCAACCGCATCGACATTTATTCAAACAATGACTTGTTTCGGCCCGACATCATCTAAACATCACAGCGGCCACCCCGACAGCCACGTTAACATTTATTGTAGAGTTCGCTCGAACGTTAAAAACCTATAAAATTCACCATTTTTACATCTTTTATAGCCCGTTTATAGCCCTAGTTTTCGTGCGAAGTTATAACTTTGCAAACTGAAATATATTGTACATCATGATAAAGAAGTTAGCAATCAGTTTTGCTGTAGGTGCATCAATCGTAATAGCCTCGTGTAATTCTTCAACAACGGATTACACCGTGGACACATATTCATCGGCTGTAGTACGAACATTCTCCTTCAGCAAGAACGACAGCATAATAGCCAACCTCGACTCCGTATTTTTCTCTATCGACCTCGTTAAAGGCCAGATTTACAACGCCACGCCGATGCCATACGGCACTCGCGTGACAGCACTGACCCCGGTCATCACCTCGCTCAACGGCTTCTCTGTAGCCGAGTTCACCGTGACACGCGCCGGCAAAGCCGACACCACTTACAACTATCTGACCAACTCATCCGACACGCTGGACTTCACCAACCCGGTGAAACTCCGAGTGGTATCGCCCGACGGCATCTGCGAGCGCACATATACCATCACCGTCAACGTATACAAGGAAGACCCCGACTCGCTGACTTGGAACCGTCTTGACCGTCGCAATCTTCCGTCGAACTACGCTTACCCCACCGAGCAACGCACCGTGCGCCAAGGCAACACACTCCACTGCCTGACCGCATCGGCCGATGAATATTGCTTAGCCACCCTTCAAGGCAGTCTTGACGCTATCGTAGGCTCCGATGCCGACCTCGGCGACTGGGCTAAAAAAACGATAACCTTCCCCGCGACACCGCGCATATCGACGTTCACCGCCACCGACGACGCCCTGTACGTCATCTGCGACGACGGCCTGCTATACAACTCCACCGACGAAGGCTCGACGTGGACTTCGACAGGCTGCGAATGGTCGACAATCTATGGCGGTTATGGCGCGACGCTCACCGGCGCAGCTTGCGATAAATCAGGAAATTGGACTTTGCAGACCTACCCCACCATCTCTGCGACTCCGCTGCCTGAAAACATGCCCGTCAGCGGCACATCGGCCGCCGTGACTTACTCATTCGCCATGAGCGACACACCCCAGATGCTAATCCTTGGCGGACGTAAAAAAGACGGCACACTTTCGACTGACACTTGGGGCTTCGACGGCTCTACATGGGTAAAAATTTCGAAACGCGGTCTGCCCGAAGGCCTCGAAGGCGTAGCTGTTGCACCTTATTACACCTACACGACAGCGGCCGACTGGACAACTCAGACAATCCAGACTTTGATAACTTTCGGTGGCCGCAAAGCCGACGGAAGCAACAACTTGACTGTCTACATCTCGAGCGACTACGGCATCAACTGGTCGAAAGCCGGCCAGAACTTGCAGCTCCCGTCGTACATTCCGGCACTGTACGATGCTCAGGCATTTACTATCAGCTCAACACTGTCGGGCACTATCAAACCGGCTGTCAAGGTGCCGAGCGAGACGTGGACCGTGCCGTACATCTACTTCTTCGGCGGTGTCAACGACAATGGCCAGACATCGAACAACGTCTGGCGCGGAGTAATCAACCTACTCAGCCTCAAGCCTGTAGAATAATCGGCTGATGACTTCGACCCGATTACATATAACCGCTCTGCTGCTTGTCATAGCATCCGCCACAGCCGGATGCTTCGCCCAAGCGGCTACCGCACCGTACAAATTCGACTTCGGCGCGAACCTCGGTATGAGCGGATATATCGGCGATGCCAATTCCTCCAACCCGTTCAAGCATCCCGGCTTCACGGCCGATATAGCAGCTCGCTACATTATCGACACTCGGTGGGCACTCCGCGGCTCGCTGGGGATGCAGAGCCTCAGCGGCAACACCGCCGACATATCCAACGTGCTGCCCGACGGAGTTCACTACGACTTCACCTCGACTGTCTACGACCTCAACGTTCGCGGCGAGGCAAACTTCTTCCCATACGGCATCGGCGAGACCTACAAACGTCTGCGTCCCTGGACCCCCTACTTGGCTGTAGGTGTAGGCCTCGGTATAGCCTCAAGCGGCGGCAAGACCTCGGTCGCCCCGACTCTCCCTATGGCTTTCGGCTTTAAATACAAACCACGCGAACGCCTCAACCTCTTCATCGAATTTTCGATGACCAAAATATTCAGCGACCATGTCGACGGGCCCGACCTCTCCGACATCAACCTGATTAAAACTGATTTTTACAAGAACACCGACTGGGTCGCTCGACTCACAGTCGGCATTTCGTATGAATTCGGCAAGCGGTGTGAAACTTGCCATTATGTAGATTGACGCCCATGAAACTGCCTGAAAATTTCGATCCGAACCGCGTCCCCGCCCACATAGCAATCATCATGGACGGCAATGGCCGCTGGGCCACCGAACGTGGACTCGACCGCTCGGCCGGCCACGTCGAAGGCGTCAACACAGTGCGCCGTATCACCGAAGCGGCTTCTGAGCTTGGTGTAAAATACCTGACACTCTACACCTTCTCGACCGAAAACTGGAACAGACCCAAAGCCGAAGTCGACACGCTGATGCACCTGATCGTAACAGCCATCGAACGCGAGACTCCGGACCTGATAAAGAACAACGTGTCGCTGCGACTCATCGGCGACACCGGCCGCATGCCCGACGAGGCTCGTACCCGCCTGGAACAGTGCATCGCCGACACATCACATTGCACCGGCCTGCGCCTGGTGCTCGCCATCAGCTACTCAGCCCGCTGGGACCTCGTCAATGCCGCTCGCCGCATCGCCGACGAAGCAGCTCATGGCATACTCGAACCCGAAACTATCGACAACGAGACCATCTCAACCCGCCTGTCGACCGCCTTCATGCCCGATCCCGACCTGCTGATCCGCACCGGCGGCGACCTACGCATCAGCAACTTCCTCCTGTGGGAAATTGCCTACACCGAGATAATCGTAACCAATAACTATTGGCCGGCTTTCACCAAAGACGACTTCGCCAAGGCAATCGCCGACTATCAACAACGCCAGCGCCGCTTCGGCCTCACCGGCGACCAAGTTAACAAAAGCCTATGAATTTCTTTCACGTTATGCGCCATAAACTAATTCAAATCTTGCTCGTTGCTGCTGCGTGCTTGGGCTACACTTCCGCTCAAGCCCAGAACGCTACTGACACGATCTTCTCTCCCACCATCGTTTACACGTCAATGCCGCGCACCTACGAAATCGCTGACATCCGCGTCGAAGGTGCCCCGAACTACGACCCCGACATCATTCTGGGCTACGCAGGACTCAAGGTGGGCGAACGCGTCACTATCCCCGGCGACGACATCACTCAGGCCGCCAAGCGACTAATGCGCCAAGGCCTCTTCCAGCAGGCGCGTTTCTCGCTCGACAAAGTCTACGGCGAGCAAGCCTGGATTGTGCTGCAAGTCACACCGCAACCTCGCATCTCGCAGGTCAACTACATCGGCATGAAAAAAGGCGAACGAGATGAACTGCAGAATAGGCTTAACCTGATGAAAGGCAACCAAATCACGCAGAATATCGTCAACCGCGCCAAGCTCATCGTAGAGAAATTCTTCAAAGACAAAGGCTTCAACAACGCATTGGTCAACATCACTCTGCACGAGGACCTTTCGGCTCCCGGCGAGATGATTGTCGACATCGCTGTCGACAAGCGCGACAAAGTGCGCGTTCACAAAATCTATATCACAGGCAACAAGGTCTTGTCCGACAACAAGTTGCAGCGCGTGATGAAGAAAACGAACGAGAACGGTAAGATTTTAAACCTCTTCCGTCAGAAAAAATTCGTACGCGGCGACTACGAAAACGACCTTGAACTCATCCTCAAAAAATACAACGAGCTCGGCTACCGCGATGCCCGCATCGTAGCCGACAGCGTCGTCCCCTACAGCGACAACCGTGTCGACGTCTACATCGATATCGAAGAAGGCCAACGCTACTACATCAAAGATATTTCGTGGGTGGGCAACACACTCTACCCCTCGGAAGTTCTCAACGAGTTCTTAGGCATGGTGCCCGGCGAAGTCTATAACCAAACACAAATGAACAAGCGCCTCACCGAGGACGACGACGCCGTAGCCAACCTCTACATGGACCGAGGCTACCTCTTCTTCGACCTCGTCCCGATCGAACGCGAAGTAGTAGGCGACTCAATCTCGCTGGAAATGCGCATGACCGAAGGCCCCCAAGCTCGTATCAACAATGTGATTATCAACGGCAACGACCGACTCTACGAGAAGGTAATCCGCCGCGAACTCCGCGTGCGTCCGGGCGAGCTTTTCAGCAAGAGCGACCTGATGCGTTCGGCGCGTGAAATCGCACAAACGGGTCACTTCAACCCCGAAAACATGGACATACGCCCCGAGCCGAATGAAGAAAACGGCACCGTCGACCTCGTATTCAACCTCGAATCAAAGGCCAACGACCAGATTGAATTCTCCATGGGTTGGGGCCAGACCGGTATCATCGGCAAGCTGTCGCTGAAATTCACCAACTTCTCAATCAAGAACCTCTTCTATCCGTCGACCTACAAAGGCATCATACCTCAGGGCGAAGGCCAGACATTCACCATCTCGGCACAGACCAACGCTCGCTACTACCAAGCCTACTCAATCTCGTTCCTCGACCCGTGGTTCGGCGGCAAGCGACCCAATTCGCTCTCGTTCTCGGCTTACTATAGCCGCCAGACAGGCGTCAACTCATCGTTCTACAACTCACGCTGGGCTTCGGGTGGCTACGGATATGGCTACGGATACGGCTACGGCTACGGCTACGGATATGGTTACGGCTACGACGATTATTATCAGAACTCGTACCAGCAGTCGTACGACCCCAACAAGGTCCTCCAGATGGTCGGCGTCAACATCGGCTTCGGCAAGCGCCTCAAATGGCCCGACGACTTCTTCACCTTCACTGCCGAACTCGGCTACAACTGGTACTACCTCAAGAACTGGGACTACTTGTACTACATGAACAACGGTACGTCGAACGCCCTGGTGCTCGGCCTGACTATCGCGCGCAACTCAATCGACAACCCCATCTATACACGTAGCGGCTCGCAATTCTCACTCAACCTGTCGCTGACGCCGCCCGCCTCGCTCTTCGGCAAGAAGGACTGGAAAGCAATATCTGAAGTTGCCAACAGCGGCTCGGAAGGCGCCGCAGCCGCCAAGAAAGAGATGTATCGCTGGATTGAGTACTGGAAACTACGCTTCAAATCGCGCACGTACACCCCGCTGTGCAATGCCGAAGGCACATACACCCCCGTGCTCATGACTCGCGCCGACTTCGGCCTGCTCGGCTCGTACAACCGCTACCTGAAATCGCCCTTCGAGACGTTCTACGTAGGCGGCGACGGCATGTCGGGCTCGTACACCTACGCGACCGAGACCATCGCCCTGCGTGGCTACGACAACGGTGCGTTCACCCCCTGGACCAAGGACGGCTACGCCTATGCCCGTATGGCGCTCGAGCTCCACTTCCCGCTGATGCTCCAGGCCACCACCACCATCTACGCCCTCGGCTTCCTCGAAGCCGGTAACGCGTGGACCGACGTCAACAAATTCAACCCCTTCGAGCTCAAGCGCAGCGCCGGCGCCGGTGTGCGCATCTTCCTGCCGATGGTCGGCATGATGGGTATCGACTGGGCATACGGTTTCGACGTAGTTGAAGGCTACAAAGGCGGCTCTCACTTCCACTTTATCCTCGGCCAAGAATTCTAATTCACACTCCGAGATAAACCTTTTTAAATCTCAAGCGTCTTAAACATTAGAAACGTTAATGAATTAAGCAACATGAAAAAACTCATCATCACCCTGACACTCGTCATTGCCGGCATATTCTCGGCATCGGCTCAGAAATTCGCCATGGTCGACATGGAGTACATATTGCGCAACATACCATCGTACGAAATGGCATCCGAACAGCTCAACCAACTGTCGCAACGCTGGCAACGCGAAGTCGAGGCAGTCGGCAAAGAAGCCGAGACGATGTATCAAAATTTCCTGGCCGACAAGGTATTCCTCACCGACGACCAAATCAAAGCTCGCGAACAGGAAATCGTAAACAAAGAAAAAGAAGCCACCGACCTGCGCTACAAATACTTCGGCCCCGAAGGTGAACTCTACAACAAGCGCGTGTCGCTGCTCAAACCCATCCAGGACGAAGTCTACGAAGCTATCAAACAAGTCGCTCAGCAACGAGGATATCAAGCCATCTTCGACCGCGCTTCATCCTCAAACATCATCTTCGCGTCTCCGTCAATCGACATCTCGAACGAAGTCCTCGAACGACTCGGATACGGTAAAAACTGAAAATATTAACACATAA
The DNA here is from genome assembly GCA_964433215.1 of uncultured Bacteroides sp. Lineage (GTDB taxonomy): Bacteria > Bacteroidota > Bacteroidia > Bacteroidales > Muribaculaceae > CAG-873. Next base: position 74,790 of record CAYSQI010000005.1, on the reverse strand, counting down.
AACCATACAATCATGTTAAAGAAAATCATCATCGCACTTCTCGTAGCTCTGCCCTTGTCGGCTGCTGCACAAAAATTCGGCACTGTCGACGTTGACCAAGTATTAAACGCTATGCCCGAAATGACCGAAGTGCAAAACCAACTCACCGAAGCATCGAAGAAATACGAAACTGAATTCCAGAAACTTAATGAGCAGGCCAACAAGCTCTACACCGAATTTCAGCAAATCGCCGATGACCCCAATACTCCTCAGACCATCAAAGAACGCCGTATGCAGGAAATCCAGGAGCTCGGCAACAAGATTGAACAGTTCCGCAACACTGCAACTCAAGACCTGCAGCGCCAGCAAGGCCAGCTGATGGCACCCATCCAGGCCAAGCTGTCCGACGCTATCAAAGCCGTAGGCCAGGAAGGCGGCTACACCTTCATCTTCCCCGCAGCACCCGAACTGCTCCTCTATCAAGGCGCCGATGTAGTCGACGTTACCACCATTGTTAAAGACAAACTCGGCATCAAATAATCCGAACGAACAAGAATAACGCACCGGAGGCTGTTGCGATTGCAACAGCCTCCGATGTTTTATAGCGCGTAAAATACTTATATTCCGATATGAAATCTGCGCAGATAAGTGCTACTTGCGGCGGGCAATGGCGAGGGTTACGACGACGGGGCGGTGGTCGGAAGCGTTTGGTTCGTCGATTACTTCGCGGCTCAGCACATGGTAATCGGCGCCGTAGGTAAGCATGATGTAATCTATCGTTTCGTCAGGAACATCAGCCGGGAAGGTGCAGACAGTGGTGTCGGTCAGCGGCGTAAACGTCTTGGCGAGCTCTGCAAAGGCTTCTGAATCGGGATGAAAATTGAAATCGCCGGCGATGATGAATGGTTTGACGTAGACTTGTGCGAGTCCACGCAGGAAGTCGACCTGACGCAGGCGGTCGGCTTTCCCAAGTCCGAGATGAGTGACACCCATGACGAAGTTGTCGTACTCAGCTACGATGACGCCGCGGGGCTCTGCCGAGTCGGCCAACGGATATTTTGGCACAAACAGCGGCATCCGACGGGTGAGCAAGCCGATACCATATTTGCCACCGGCATAGTCAATTGTCGGGCAATAGAAAGGGTTGAGGTCGGTGAGAGCGGCAAGTTCGCCGAGGACGTATTTGGTGTGTCGGGTAGTCATGCTGTCGAGTTCTTCGACGGCTACAATGTCGGGGTTATAGCGATTGATGACTTCGGCAATCTTCCGGATGTTGAACTCACCTGACATAGCTTTACAGTTGTGCACATTGTAGGTCATGACGGTGATGGTATCGTACTGAACGACGGCACGTTGGGTTGAGTTATCGGCAGCCAAGGCATCAACTCCGAAAACAAGCACTAAGGCCATGGCCGAGAGCATCGATTTGATATTCATTTCTCAGAACTTAAGGTTAAAAAGCGTGTTTGCCGTGCGAAGTTACACAAAATTTCGAAAAGAATTACTAACTTTGCGCAAGCAAAACTATATAAACCAATAGAAATGAAATTACTCGAAGGAAAAACCGCGCTGATCACCGGTGCGGCTCGCGGCATCGGCAAAGCCCTTGCGCTGCGCTTCGCCCAAGAGGGCGCCAACATAGCATTCACCGACCTGGTAATCGACGAAAACGGCAAAGCGACCGAAGCAGAAATCGCCGCACTCGGCGTGAAAGCAAAAGGCTACGCATCGAATGCAGCTGACTTCCAGCAGACTCAGGAAGTAGTAAAGCAGGTCAAGGAAGACTTCGGCTCGATTGACATCCTGGTCAACAATGCCGGCATCACCAAAGACGGCCTGATGATGCGCATGACCGAACAGCAGTGGGACGCCGTAATCGCTGTAAACCTCAAGAGCGCTTTCAACTTCATCAACGCGTCGCTGCCCATCATGCTTCGCCAGCGTGCCGGCTCTATCATCAACATGGCATCGGTAGTCGGCGTTCACGGCAACGCAGGCCAGTCGAACTATGCAGCCTCGAAGGCCGGCCTGATTGCCCTGGCCAAGAGTATCGCACAGGAAGTAGGTTCGCGTGGCATCCGCGCCAACGCCATCGCTCCGGGCTTTATCGAAACTGCAATGACCGCAGCTCTGCCCGACGACGTGCGCCAAGAATGGGTCAAGAAGATACCTCTGCGCCGCGGCGGCAAGGTAGAAGACATCGCCAACGTAGCCCTGTTCCTCGCATCTGACTTGTCATCGTATGTCAGCGGCCAGGTTATTCAGGTCGACGGCGGCATGAATATGTAATGTCCATCCGACACACCGACATAAAGCGAAGCTCGGGCATAGCGCTCAAGCTTCGCTTCTTTTTTATTGCATATTTTAACAATTAGAGAGGTCAAAAACGAAAAATTCCCGATGGTGTTTGATTTTATGTTGTAAAACATATTTTTAGATAACAATCTATCTATAAGCTAATTACAAAGCCGATTTCGCCGATTTCAAAAACGTTTAGCAAAATTTAAGCATAAAAAAGTTCGACCGACGAAAGAAATTTTGTAAATTTGAAAAGTTAGCGCAAAAGCGTTTACACATATTAACATAACCATGGAGCAAACGTTTGTAATCTTAAAACCATCAGCCATCGCACGCAGCCTTGTAGGCGACGTCATCACACGATTTCAGCGCAAAGGCCTTATCATACGCGGCCTCAAGATGATGCAGCTCAACGAAACAATACTTCGCGAGCACTATGCACATTTGGTAGAGCGTCCGTTCTTCCCGTCGCTACTTCGCTCGATGATGGCGACTCCGGTGATAGTGATGGTGCTTGAAGGCAAAGACGCAGTCGACGTAGTACGCTCGATGGTAGGCGCGACGAACTGTCGCAAGGCCGCCCCCGGCACAATCCGAGGCGACTTCGGCATGTCGGGCCAAGAAAACATAGTACACGCATCGGACTCGCCGGCCAACGCAATAATCGAAATCAACAGATTCTTCAAGCCGGAAGAAATTTTCGACTACGGAATGCCCACATTAATGTCGACATACGAGCCCGACGAACTAATCTAACCTCAACTCTCTCCCGAAATGAAACAACGAATGACGCTTTCCCGCAAATTCTCCACAATAGCGATGCTAGCCCTGAGCCTGGGCTTCAGCGCCGGCATCGCAGCACAAAGCTACCGTCTTCCGGGCCAGCACACCCAGCAGCACGGCGACCTAATCGCAATGCAAGGTGCCGGGTCGGTTGAAGTCGACAACACCACCAAGTATCTCGAGACGCTGTTCGGCGAAGAAGAGGAGCCCGAAATGGACATCTATACCGAAGGCTGGAACAGCGGCTTCGTAAATTGCTACGCCGGCGTAGAAGTGCCACAGACCGCGGTAATCGACGTGCGCAAATTCAGCATGCCCCACCCCGGCTACATCACCTCGCCCTACGGCTATCGTCGCCGCTTCCGCCGCATGCACAAGGGCATCGACATCAAGGCTAACACCGGAGATACCATTCGCGCGGCTTTCGACGGCAAAGTCCGCCTCACGAAATACGAACGCCGCGGCTACGGCTACTATATCGTACTGCGCCACACCAACGACTTGGAGACCGTCTACGGCCACTTGACCAAATTCTTGGTAGAACCCGACCAAATGGTACGCGCCGGCGACCCCATCGGCTTGGCAGGCAACACAGGTCGCTCGTTCGGCTCGCATCTCCACTTCGAGACTCGCTACATGGGCTACGCTATCAACCCGGCTGCCATTTTCGACTTCCCCAACCAGACAACCCACACCGACTACTATACGTTCGACAAGAACCACTATCAGGAAGCGCGCAACTTCGATCCTCGCGCCAACGAAGCGTATGCGCAGCAGTATCGTGCCACCCACAAAGTGGAATACGGCAGCTCGCGCAGCTCGGCCTCGTCCTCGACCGGCGGTTCGAAGTACTACACTGTCCGCAAGGGCGACTCGCTCAGCCGCATCGCCTCGCGCAACGGCACATCGGTGCGCAGTCTCTGCCGACTGAACGGACTGACTACATCATCGAAGATACGCCCGGGGCAGAAACTTCGCCTTCGCTGATTAGCGAACAAGCACTGATTAACTACAAAAAAATAATGGGAGTTTCCACAGACGGCAGCTCCCATATTGTTTAAGACAGATCGACCACTATGAATATCCTCCGAATCACGATATTGGCAATCGCTGCGGCGGTAAGTAGCGCAACACTGTGCGCCCGCAGTTATTCGAAGAGCGACTACGCTAAGATAATCGCGCGCTACGATGTGGCCGACACCGTGATGAGAGCCGACAATGCCGAAGCATTCTGGGAGTTGCTGCAAATGACCGATCGCCAATTCGGCAAGACAGCCAAATCAATGAGCGGCAAAGGCGACAAAGACCTAAAGCGCACGATGGTGGCGACCTTGGCGGCATGCGACACATATTTTCGCGAAGTGCCGGTCGACGGTAGCCTATACACATTCTCGGAGACTATAATCGACCACTCGGGGCTGCGCGGCATAGCGCCGACAGCTATAATGAGCGTCACTCGCGAAGAAGATGTCGCCGCATTCAGCTACCCGAACGGCTATTTCTTCATAACCCAACCACTGTACGAACTACTCAAAGGCGACTCTGCGGCGGTATTAGCATTAATATCGGCCGAGGGGGCGCACTACGCCTTGCAGCACGCCTACGCGCACTCGAAATGGGAAAAATCGCGTCGCAACAAGCGCCGTTTTTGGGGGATATTCGGCGCAGCCGCCGTGACGACTGCCGGCATCATCATAGACCAAGCCACCGACGGCTACACCCCGGCGCTCGAACTTGCAACCATCGCAGCCGTGGCCATGACAAATCTCGACCATTCGCAACGGTATAGTATGATTTACACACCCGAGCAAATTTTTCAGGCCGACATTGTGGCATATCGATTCATGGAATGGGCCGGATACGGCGGGCACAAATATATAGAGACACTATGGCGCACAGGATTTCACCTCGACGCTGCCAATCCGCAAGCCGACGCTCCACAGGTGACGGAGCGGATTGCCCTACTCGACTATCTCGAGACGCATCCCGAGTTGCGAAAGAAGGCCAAGCACCGCAATCGCCGTCCGCGCCCCGTAGCGCCTTACCAAACATTACTTACACCCTCGAACTATCAATAACCTTTATTGTTTACCTATAAAGCAATATAATAATCAACAAAAGCAGTATCAAAAAAAATGAAACGTATCGTACCCATCGTAACGACCTTGGCAATCGCCACAACCATAGGCGTATCATCGTGCAAACAAGAGACAGCAATCGAGCCGTCGAACACAATAGAATTCACAGCCTTGACCGGCAGCGCCACATTCAAGCTACTCAACTCAGCCGGCGACTACAATCGCGACTCCGACTTGGTGTACTTCGATTCGGCAGCAATAGTACTTCCGACAGCCATTTATAATCAAGACATCACCGCACTGCAAGATACAATCATAGCAGCGGCGTTCGACACACTGAACGTCGACCACAGCGCCGCTATGCACAGCGCATTCGTTGCAGCTGCATCAGAAGCCGGCTACGCCCTCGATTCAATACCCACAAACGCCGACCAGCGTTTCAACTCCGACGGAAATACGATCATCTCGGGCGACATATTCTCGCTGACACCGCACCTGCTGACATATAGAATCAGCAAGGAAGTCTACCTGCCCGGGGCTGCGCACGGCATGACAATCAACCACTACCTCACCTACAACATCGACGAAGCGTGCCTGATGCCGCTTTCGTACATCTTCACTGAGGAAGGCATCAACGAATTGCCGGCAATCATAGCCTCGCGCGCCAAGGACTTGGCTCGCCAACTCGGACCGACCGAAATCAAGACTTTACCGGCCAACGACAACTACTACATCGACCTCAACGGCACTATCGTCTTCGTCTACGAACCCTACGAGGCAGCCAGCTTCGCACAGGGCGAGCTCGCCATTCCGTTCTATCCGTTCCAACTGAGTGAATTAATGACCGACCAAGGCCGTAACCTCTTTCACCTCGAGAGCGAAGAGGCAGCAAACTGACACAAGACATGACACGACTTATAACTACAATCATAGTTATAGCCGGCACCATAATCTCCGGATTGAACATCCACGCTACTGCCTTGACAGGCAAGTGGCGTGGATGCCTCACTATTGGCCGCAACGAGCTACCGATAGTGTTAACCTTCGGCACCGACTCCGTCGGCAAGCCGACAGTCAGCTTCAGTTCGCCAATGCAAAGCTCGGAAAGCTACCCGATGATAGTCGACCTATGCGCCGACGACTCGCTGGTGGTGCGCTATCCGAAGCTCGGCATCATCTACCGCGCCTCGGTCAGTCCGGAACGCATCAAGGGCCGATTTCGACAGATAATGACCGGATACGACCTGACGCTGACGCCTGAAGAGCCGCTCACAGCTCGCCGCCCGCAGACACCCGTGCCGCCATACCCATACACGACTATCGACACGACATTCACATCGACCGACGGCACACGCCTCAGCGCGACTATCACACTGCCACCAAATGCGACAGACGCACCACTCGTGGTGATGGTGACAGGCAGCGGACCACAAAACCGCGACGAAGAAATCTTCGAGCACCGACCATTTGCCGTGATTGCCGACTACCTGGCGCGCAACGGCATCGCCTCGCTACGCTACGACGACCGCGGAGTCGGAAGGTCGGAAGGCGATTTCTCGACAGCTACAACACACACGTTTGCCGATGACGCACGCAGCGCCGTGAACTTTGCACGGACGATAGCCGAAATCGGCCGCATCGGCATCCTCGGGCACTCCGAAGGCGGCACAATAGCCCTGATGCTCGCAGCCGAAGGCGTTCCCGACTTCATAATCTCGCTCGCCGGCATGGCAGTATCGGCTAAAACGACACTAATCGAACAAAATATTTACGCTCTCGAAAAAGCCGGCTTCGACGACCGGACTATCGCCGAAGCAAGCATACTTCTCGACAAAGTATTTGATGAAATCGCCGCACAATACACACAAGGCGTTCGAGCACCGATAGACATAAAAGCCATAATCCGCGACAACGGCCTAAATCTGCCCGAAGAATTAGCCAAACAAACCGAGGAATCGATGTCGCAACGCACACCGTGGCTCGACTGCTTTCTTACTATCAACCCCGAGCGATTATTGGCCAAAGTAAAGTGTCCGACGTTAGCGCTCAATGGCGATAAAGACACCCAGGTGAATGCGACGCGCAACCTCGCCACCATCGGCACGCATGTTTCACAAGCAGAAGTGCACACACTACCCGGCCTGAACCACCTCTTTCAGCACGCACAAAATGGCGACACCTCAGAATACGGAAGTCTCACAGAGACAATCGCATCTGAGGTGCTTGATATGATTGTAGAATTCTGCCGTCGGCAGAGATGAGCGTGATTATTCGTCGATACCCTTGTCCATAGGCAGACGCTCGAGCGACATGAGCTGCTTGCCATCGGCATCGAGAAGCGTCACATGATTGTTGTCGCTATTTGTAGCCGAGGCCGACTGTTCGAGAGCAACAAGAATTGCTGATTCCTGCGCGGCATTGGGGCAGGCCATACGTGTGACGCCCATATTGCTGAAATCGACAGCGTTGCCACGGCGATGATCAAGGTAGATGTCGCCATTGAAGTAGTTGCAGCCAGTGTTGCCATGGAGCTTGAGCTCAGCAAGGTCGAAGAAAATATCGGCGGGCTCGACAAGCTTGTCAAGGCCGGCAACACTCTTCACCTGCCAATGACCGTTCAGAAACGACAAGTCGCCACGACGGAGCTTCATCGCCACCTGACCTTGCGCATTGTAAATATCCATAAAAGATTCCGAGCCTGAGGCTTTCACCTTAAATTTTGAGGGCTTGTTATCAGCAATAATCATATTGATTTCAGTATCAAAACGCACATCGGCGCAATATTTCATTGTCGACAGCACGCCGTAGAATTGAAGGACATTGTCGTCCGTGACGGTAAAAGAGCCGTTAAGCGTATTGCAGCCGTTGTTGGCATAGAAGCGGCCGGAGGCAGCATCGAAGTTGATGTAAGGCATATCCTCATCGCGATCGATAGCAGTAGTACCGACCTGAACGATTTTCCACTCGCCGGTGAGCTTTTCGGCGGCTTTTTTACTGTGCTGACGCACAACGGGAGCTTCAGCCGAAGGAGTCGACTCAGAGCCGGGAACCACCTCCGGGGCGTCGGCAGCATCGCCGGTCGAAGTAGAAGGAGCCTCGATAGTAGTAGCCGACGAGCCCTTGATGCTATTATCTTTACCTTGCTTGAGCAGCGAGCAACCCGGCATAGAGAATGACAGAGTAGCCAAAATAATGATGGGCGTAATGATTTGCTTCATATCGTTGAAAAAGTGGTATATATAATAATGACATCCGAGGATAACAAAAGTTTAACGACGGATGCCAAAGATGACTTAAAAAACCGAGCCGGGGGTCACAATTGTAGTGACGGCCGGCTCGGCTGTAATCTTTAAGCGAGCGCTGAGGCTTACTTGCGGATACCAAGCTCTTTCTGAGCGATGATGGCACGGTAGCGGTTGATATCCTTCTTCATCAGGTAGTCGAGAAGACGACGACGCTTACCTACCAGCATCTTAAGAGCGCGCTCTGTAGTATGATCTTTGTGGTTTGACTTCAGGTGCTGAGTCAAGTGAGCAATACGGACTGAGAATAATGCTATCTGTGCTTCAGGTGAGCCAGTATCAGTCTTGCCCTTACCGTACTTCTCGAAGATCTGTACTTTTTCTTCAGAATTTAAGTGCATTCTAGAGATGATTTATAAAGTTAATAATATATTGATTAAATCGGCTGCAAAGTTAATAAAAAAAACCGAGACAGCCGCAATAATTCGCTAAAAATTAGTTGAATTAATCGAGATTAGCTCGATCTTTCGAAGGATTGCGATAATAAAGCTTGCCATCGATGTACTCTTGTGTAGCGATCAGAGTCGGCTTAGGCAGCTTTTCGTAGTAGCGCGAGATTTCGATTTGCTCGCGGTTTTCGTTAACTTCTTCGAGGTTATCGTTAAGCGAAGCAAATTCTTGGAGTTTCTTTTCAAGGTCGTGGCGCATTTCGCCGGCGATCTGATTGGCACGTTTAGCAATGATGCTGACGGTTTCGTAGATATTGCCTGTGGGCTCTGCCATCTCCACCAGGTCGCGAGTGACGGTGTTCAGCGGTGCGTTTGATTTCTTGTAATCCATTGTTATAATTAGTCGTGAACGTATTTTTGTGCAATAGAGAAAATATCCTCAGCTTCGGCGCGATTGGGGCTGTCGGGATAGTTGTTGATAAACGAGTAGTATTCATCGACAACTTCGCGGAAACGGTCGACTTTGCGCTCATCGATACTCTGGTCGGCCTCCTGAAAACGCGCTTTAAGAATCAGGAATTCAAGGTCTTCCTTATATTTCGAATATGGATAGTCGCGGACGGCATTTTGAGCCACGATAATACAGCTTTCGTAGTTGTTGCCCATATAGTTGCCGAGGTTATAATATAGCTGAGCATTCTGCAGTTGCTTGAGAGTCAGCTTATCTTGCAAGTCGAAGATTGCAGATTGCGCCATGGGCACCTTATCGCTTCGCGGGAAGAAATCGAGGAAAGCCTGGAGCTCCTCAATACCTTGAACGGTAGTCGACTGGTCGAGCTGCGGGTCAGGCGAATCAAGGAAATAGCCATAGCCGCAATAGAAACGTGCAGGTTCGACATACTTACCCTTCGGATAGCGAGTATAGTAGGTCTTAAAATAAGCACCGGAGCTGATGTAATCCTGATTTTCGTAATGGCTGAGAGCCAACAGATACATAGCCTCTTCGGCTTTGTCAGTACCCTTGAACACGGTGGTACACTCCTGGAAGAGGGTTGCGGCTTGCACAAAACGCTTCTGTTCGAAGGCGCGCTTGGCAAATTCGAATTTATAATTGTAGTCGGTACTCTTAAGTGCGCGCTGGTATTCACCGCACGAAGTAAGGGCAAGGCCGACTAATAGAAACAATATATATTTGCGCATAAAAGTCATTCAAGCATATTTGAACACGCAAAGTTACGAATTTTTATCGGACAAACAAGCGTCCGGCGACGAAACCGGTCAATTCTTCACATATTTTAAAGATAAGACGATGCGTCCTGCGCATAGAAGCGCAAGAGCACCGACCGAAAGCCGCTCGACGCGGCGACCGAGCTAATCTTGCGTATTTAGCTGCCGCGTAGCCTCAAGGATAGGCAGATTTGTCTCGGTGGGCACATAGATAACGGTCTTATTGTTGAGATCGCCCTGCTGACGCACCCACAGATACTGGATGTAGGTAGGCGTGATGCTACCATTTTCGATACGAATAGCTTCAGCCGCGCCCTTTGCGCGTTCGATTTCGGCCTGAGCATTAAGTTTTTCCGCTTCAAGATTTGCCTTAGCCTCTTCGATTTTGATTTTACGATTTTGCTCAGCCTTAGCAAATTCAGCTTTGCCTTCCATCTCCTGCGACCACACATTATACCAAGGACGAATAAAAGCCATAGCCACTACCAGAACAACAATACCTACGACAAACCATAGAATTGTTTTAACCTGTTTAGATCCGATTTCGGTGTTATTGATGTTATACATAATGAATTAATTTGTTGTTACTGAATGCAAATTTACAAATTAGCGCCCGACATACAAAAAAAAGAGAACCGATGGATTACCGATTCTCTCATGCTTTTGTTTTAGTCGGGGTGACTAGACTCGAACTAGCGACCTCACGCCCCCCAGACGCGTACTCTAACCAACTGAGCTACACCCCGTGTTTTTCCAAAAGCGATGCAAAGTTACGCCTTATTTTTTAACTATGCAAATATTTTCAAAGATTTTTTCATAAAAATTTTCGGTGCGATTTTTTCACATTATTATATATAGGGAGTTTTCGTGAATTTGATATTTTTTCGTACCTTTGCAAAGTTAAAAAACAAAGAAAAGAAATCACTATGTCAGAAAACACTGAGAATTACGACGCTAATAAAATCCAGGTCCTCGAAGGCCTGGAAGCCGTTCGCAAACGTCCGGCTATGTACATTGGCGACATCTCGGCAAAAGGCCTTCATCACCTGGTCTACGAAGTAGTAGATAACTCAATCGACGAGGCCCTTGCAGGTTATGCAAAGAATATAAGTGTCACTATCAATGAGGATAATTCGATAACCGTAGTCGACGACGGCCGCGGCATTCCCGTAGACATGCACGAGAAGGAGCACAAGAGCGCTCTGGAAGTTGTACTTACCGTGCTCCACGCAGGTGGCAAGTTCGATAAGAGCAATTACAAAGTATCGGGTGGTCTGCACGGCGTAGGTGTATCGTGCGTCAACGCATTGTCGACCTATCTGCGTGCCGAAGTACACCGCGACGGCAAAGCATATATGCAGGAATATTCGAAAGGCAAAGCCACATCAGAGCTTAAAGTGATAGGCGAAAGCGACCACACCGGCACCATCATCACTTTCAAGCCCGACGGCTCGATCTTCACCGTCACAGAATACGACTACCCCACCCTGGCCACCCGTCTGCGCCACTTGGCATTCCTGAACGCCGGCATCTCGCTGACGTTATCGGACAAGCGCGTGCTCGACGAAGAAGGCAAGCCTCAATCAGAGGTCTTCTTCTCGGAGACCGGTCTGCGCGACTTTGTTGAATACATCGATTCGAACAAAGAGTCGCTTATCAACGACGTCATACACCTCAACACCGAGCGCCAGAGCGTTCCTGTCGAAGTAGCTTTGACCTACAACAACACTTACAACGAGAACATCTACTCGTTTGTTAATAACATCAACACCATCGAAGGCGGCACACACCTCACCGGCTTCCGTCGCGGCCTGACGATGACGCTCAAAAAATACGCCGAAGACAACAACCTGCTGAAAAATGCCAAGGTTGAAATCGCCAGCGACGACTTCCGCGAAGGCCTCACAGCCGTCATCTCGGTAAAAGTACTCGAACCGCAGTTCGAAGGCCAGACCAAGACCAAGCTTGGCAACAATGAAGTGATGGGCGCTGTACAGACCGCCGTGTCCGATGCGCTGAAGATATATCTTGAAGAGCATCCCAAGCAGGCCAAAGCAATCGTCGAAAAAGTAGTGCTGGCCGCACAAGCTCGCCACGCTGCCCGCAACGCTCGCGAAAAAGTGCTGCGCAAGTCGCCCCTGTGGAGCGGTGGCCTACCCGGCAAACTGGCCGACTGCTCATCGCGCACAGCCGAGGATTGCGAAATCTTCCTGGTCGAAGGTGACTCGGCAGGTGGTACAGCAAAGAAAGGACGCGACCGTCAGTTCCAGGCCATCCTGCCGCTGCGAGGCAAAATTCTCAACGTAGAGAAGGCAATGAAGCACCGCATTCTCGAAAATGAGGAAATCACCAACCTGTTCCGCGCACTGCGCGTGACCATCGGCACCCCCGACGACCCCGAAGCCATCAACCTGTCGAAGCTGGCCTACCACAAGATTATCATCATGACCGATGCCGACGTCGACGGCGCACACATCGCCACACTGCTGATGACCTTCTTCTTCCGCCGGATGCGCCCCGTGATCGAGCAAGGCTACCTCTACCTGGCTACCCCGCCGCTGTACAAGTGCAAGTGCGGCAAAGCCGAAGAGTACTGCTGGACCGACCAACAAGTGCAAGCCTTCATCGACAGCCACAGCGGCAAGACGACCGTCTCGCGCTACAAAGGTCTCGGTGAGATGAGCGATAAAGAGCTGCGCGACACCACCATGAGCCCCGAACATCGCATTCTGAAGCAAGTCAACATCAACGACGCCGCCGAAGCCGACCGCATCTTCTCGATGCTAATGGGCGAAGACGTCGGGCCACGACGCGACTTCATCGAATCGAACGCCACATACGCCAACATCGACGCTTAAAGTATCAGCGCCCGGCCCACTCCGGCCGGGCGCTTTCATACCATATCCGACCAAGCAAGCGAGCGTCCAAACATACCAAACCACAAACCGACTATCGCCGACACCATTCAACATCAGACACAGGCGAGTAGCCATCAAGCTGACAAAGAAACGACTATCACTCTAAAACCATCACAGTCATGGCAAACAATAAGAAAAAATCACCCGACACGAACGCGCTGCGGCTCGAAGTCGATCGATACATAGCCAATCCATCAGCCAAGACATTCAACTACAAGCAAGTAGCAGCCGCTATCGGCATCGACGCTCCGCAACAACTACGCAGCGTGGCCATGTACTTGGCCGAAAAAGCCTACGACGGCGACCTTATAGAAGTAGCGCCCGGCAAATACAAGACGCCGAGCCACAGCATCACGGCCGTCGGCACGTTCGTACGCCTACGCAACGGCAAGAACTCCGTCATTATCGACGATGACGACGAAGCAATCTTTGTGGCCGAACGCAACTCGATGCACGCACTCAACGGCGACCGCGTGAACGTAACAATCGCCGCTCGAGTCAAAGGTCGCGAGCCGGAAGCTATCGTCAACGAAATCATTGAGAAAAAAGACCAGACCTTCATCGGCACACTGCGCGTCGACAAGCACATGGCCGCTCTGATACCCGACTCGAAATATCTGGCTACCGACATCATCATACCTCGCGCGCGCCTCAAAGGCGGACAGACCGGCGACAAGGCCGTGGCTCGCATCACCGACTGGCCCGCCGACGCCAACAACCCTCGCGGCGAAATCATTGATATACTGGGCAAAGCCGGCGAAAACGACACCGAAATTCACGCAATCCTCGCCGAATTCGGCCTGCCATACAAGTATCCCGAATCAGTAGAAAAGGCTGCTAAGCGCATCGACGCAGGCATCACCGACGAGGTCGTAGCCGAACGCGAAGACCTGCGCGGCGTCACTACATTCACAATCGACCCGAAGGACGCCAAAGACTTCGACGACGCCCTATCAATACGCCGACTCGACAACGGCAACTGGGAAATCGGCGTACACATCGCCGACGTGACACACTACGTGCGCCCCGACACAATCATCGACCGCGAGGCCGAAGAACGCGCCACATCGGTCTACCTGGTCGACCGCGTTGTGCCCATGCTGCCCGAGCACCTAAGCAACGGCATCTGCTCGCTGCGCCCCGACGAAGACAAACTGACCTTCTCGGTACTCTTCGAAATGAACGAGCGGGCAAAGGTGATTAACAGCCGCATCGTGCGCACCGTCACTCGCTCAATCCGCCGCTTCACATACGAAGAAGCTCAGGACGTAATCGAAACCGGCCGGGGCGACCTCGTCGAAGAAATTCAGGCACTCGACCGTCTGGCAAAAATCCTGCGACAAGAGCGCTACGAAAACGGCTCGGTAGAATTCGACCGCGTGGAAGTGCGCTTCGACATTGACGAAAACGGCCATCCGACCGGCGTTTACTTCAAAGAATCGAAGGATGCCAACAAACTCATCGAGGAATTCATGCTGCTGGCCAACCGCACAGTAGCCACATTCATCGGCAAGGCATCGGGCAAGAAAAAGCCCAAAGCATTCGTCTACCGCGTACACGACACCCCCGACCCCGACAAGCTGAGCAACCTCGCATCGCTCGCCAAGACCTTCGGCTACCGCGTGCGCACCTCGGGCTCGGCTCACGACGTCAACAAGTCGCTCAATCGTATGCTCGTCGACGTCAAGGGCAAGGGCGAAGAAAACTTCCTGTCGACTCTCGCAATCCGTTCGATGGCCAAAGCCATTTACACCACCACCAACGTGGGGCACTACGGCTTGGGCTTCGACTACTACACCCACTTCACATCGCCTATTCGCCGCTATCCCGACATGATGGTGCACCGCCTGCTCGACCGCTATCTGCGCGGCGGACGCTCGGTCAACCTCGAAAAGCTCGAAGAAGAATGCAAGCACTCGTCAGACCAAGAGCAGTTGGCCGCCAACGCCGAGCGCGCCTCAATCAAATACAAGCAAGTCGAGTACATGAACGACCACCTGGGCGAAGTTTACGACGGCGTCATCTCGGGCGTCACCGAATGGGGCCTCTACGTAGAACTCGACGCCAATAAGTGCGAAGGCCTCGTACCCGTTCGCGACCTGGCCGACGACTATTACGACTTCGACGAGAAAAACTACTGCCTCGTAGGCCGTCGACACAACACCCGCTATCGTCTGGGCGACAAAGTACAAGTGCAAGTCGCTCGTTGCAACCTCGACCGCAAGCAACTCGATTTCATCCTTGTCGACGAAAAGCACCCGGCCAAGACGCTCAAAGACATACTCGCCACACCCGTGCCGGCCGCATTCAAGCAGAAACCTCAGCGCAAACAGAAGCAGCAAAAGCAGTCGAAAAAAGGCCGCGACCGCCAAAAGGGCAAAAAACGCAAATGAAGACGTACATCGACATAGAGGGGCTGAAAATCTTTGCTCGCATCGGTGTTGACGAACAAGAACGCCGCATCGGCAACCGCTTTGAGATATCAGCCCGACTGGACTACGACGCCTCGGAAGCCATGCGCACCGACGATATCGCCTCGGCTCTCAACTACGCCGAAGTGACGGGCGTAATTGTCGAGGCTTGCAAGACAGAAGCCATGCTACTCGAACACGTAGCCGGTCGCATCCAAAGCGCCATCGTGGCCGCGTTCCCACAGGTAAGCGGTGGGAGCCTGTCCATCACCAAGCTGCATCCGCCCATCTCGGCGCCAACGCCCGTCGTGACGTTCACTTGCGAATGGTAATGACTTTTCGAACATGATTCTATCCAATTTGTTATTATGAATAGACTCCTCACTCTCTTAACAACAATCGCCATGGCAATAACCGCAACATCTGCACAAACGTCCCTGCCCACACCGGTCCACGCAGCCGACGGCATGAGCCTCGATGCAGCCCTACAACAACGACGCAGCATCCGCGAATTCGACCCGACACGCCACGTCGATCTCCAAACGCTTTCGAACCTGCTTTGGGCAGCCGCTGGCATCAACCGACCCGACGAAGGCAAGCGCACCAACCCGACAGCGCTCAACTCGCAAGAAATCGATCTCTACGTATTCTGCGACAAAGGTGTGGCACTCTACGACTACGCCAACAATGCACTCGTCGCCGTAGCCGAAGGCGACCACCGCGCACTCGTAGCCGGCACGGCCGGAGCTTTCATCCAGGACTTCGTGCTCGACGCCCCGATTTCGATCGTTATGGTTATCAACCTCAACAAATTCACCATCCCGGCCGACAGTGGCCTAAAGATGGGACTCGTCGACGCCGGCATCGTCAGTCAGAACATCAACTTGTTCTGCGCCGCCAATGGCTTGGCGACTGTGCCTCGCGCCACAATGGACAGCGACGGAATACGCCAATTGCTTGGTCTCGACGAAACGCACGTCCCGGCAATGAACAATCCGGTAGGCTACGCCAAATAACACATTATTATATATAGCGACTCCCGCCTCGAGCAGCAAGCTTAAGGCGGGAGTCGTCGTAATAATAATCATGAATTTAACTTGAAAGTTACCGGCAACGTATAAGTCACACGGACCGGCTGGCCGTTGTTACGGCCGGGCAGCCACTTGGGCATCGACTTAACGAGACGAATAGCTTCTTTATCAAGAGCTGGGTGACAGCCGCGGGCGACCTTGATGTTCACGATTTGACCGGTCTTGTCGATATCGAACATCACGACAACGCGACCTTGAACGCCTTCCTCCTGAGCTTGAGCGGGATAGTTGATGCGCTCGGCGAGCCACTTGTACATAGCTGCATCACCACCCGGGAACGAAGGTTTCTGATCAACCATTGCCATAGTGTAAACTCTGTTGTTATCTTCCTGAGGAGAATCATTCCGTACGACTACTTCTTCTACAACTTCTTTAATTGTATCTTGGGGTCCATAATCAGCTTCAGATACAGTTTTGACAGGTGCAGAAGGCTTGGGATATTCTTCAACTACTGCGACGATTTGCTTTGCCGGACTCTCTGCAACGACAGTCTCTTCAACGCATTTGTCCGGACTTTCATAGTCATCAACAACCGGATATTCGACATCCTCTATCAATTCTTCTTCCTCGGCAAAGACAAGCGGCTCGCTGTCGCGAGTCGAGACAAACCAAGAGACAGCCGCTGCAATCAAAAGGAGGACCAATAATAGCCACATCCACTTAGGAGGTTTTTTATTGTCAGAGTTGATGCGACGTGTGCCATTTGGCGGCACAGGTGGCGGCGTTACATTTACCCTTCGCTGAGTGACGCGTGTATTCTCAACCGGAATTTCCGGCGGCTCGGGAGTCCAGACCCTTCGCTGAGTGCGTCGAGGGTCATAAGCCCCGTTTTGATTATAATCTACCATAATACTGGATTTTTTGCAAATGTACAAAATAATCGTTTACAAACAAACATAAAGAAGGCATCATAAAGAAATTAAGAATCAAAACGCATTTATTCAAGAAAATTTTCTGCAATTATTTTTGCAAAATCGATACGAATGAGTAATTTTGTAATCAGTAATACTCAACTCATAACTACAAACGGTATGAAGAAACACAACTTTTATGCAGGACCATCAATCCTGAGCGAATACACTATCAAAAATACCGCTGAAGCCATCCTTGACTTTGCCAATACCGGGCTTTCAGTGCTGGAGGTATCCCACCGCAGCAAAGAGTTCCAGGCCGTAATCGATGAAGCATCAGCACTGGTAAAAGAGATTCTCGGCGTACCCGAAGGCTTTTCTGTATTGTGGCTCGGAGGCGGCGCCTCAATGCAATTCTGCATGATGCCCTACAACTTCCTGTCGGGCAAGGCTTCATACCTCGACACGGGTACATGGTCGTCGAACGCCATCAAGGAAGCTCGCCTATTCGGCGAAGTCGACGTGGTAGCTTCATCGAAGGACGCCAACTACACCTTCATTCCCAAAGGCTGGAAGGTAGCGCCCGACTCGCAGTATTTCCACTACACATCTAATAATACAATCTACGGCACCGAGTTGCGCGAAGACCCCGACGTGCCCTGCCCCATGATTGCCGACATGAGCTCCGACATCTTCTCGCGCCCGATCGACTTCTCGAAATACATCGCCATATATGCCGGTGCACAGAAAAACCTCGCCCCGGCCGGCGTCACCCTCGTGATTGTCCGCGACGACGCACTCGGCAAGGTTGACCGCGCTATCCCCACGATGCTCGACTATCGCACACACGTCAAGAAAGGCTCGATGTTCAACACTCCCCCGGTGCTGCCCATCTACGCAGCCTTGCAAACCCTGCGCTACTACAAGAGCCTCGGCGGACTCAAAGAGCTCGAACGCCGCGACAAAGAGAAAGCTGCCGCACTCTACAAAGCCATCGACGAAAGCAACGTATTCGAAGGCACCGTTAAAGACCCGGCCGACCGCTCGATCATGAACGTTTGCTTCGTTCTCAAAGAGCAATATAAGGACCGCGAAGCCGAATTCGTAGCATTCTGCACCGAGCGTGGCATCGTAGGTATCAAGGGACACCGCTCGGTCGGCGGTTTCCGCGCATCGCTATACAACGCGCTGCCCATGGAAAGCGTACAAGTGCTCATCGAAGCAATGAAAGACTTCGAATACAAACTCTAAAGTCTCAAGCCTCAAACTCCATTCACTACTAAATATCAAGCAATGAACAAGATACTGGTAGCCACCGAAAAGCCTTTCGCATCCGTCGCAGTCGAAGGCATCCGTCGCGTGGCCGAAGAAGCCGGCTACGAGCTCGAATTGCTCGAACGCTACACCGACCGCGCTCAGCTGCTCGCCGCCGTTGCTACGGCCGATGCACTGATTGTGCGCTCCGACAAGGTCGACGCCGAAGTAATCGCGGCCGCACCTAAGCTCAAAATCGTAGTCCGCGCCGGCGCCGGCTACGACAACATCGACCTCAAAGCAGCTGCCGACCGCGGCATCGTAGCTGAAAACACGCCCGGACAGAACTCAAACGCTGTAGCCGAACTCGTCTTCGGCCTCACCGTGATGGCTGCTCGCAACATGTATGCCGGCACCAGCGGCTTCGAGCTCAAGGGTAAGAAACTCGGCATACACGCCTTCGGCCAAGTGGGTCGCAACGTGGCACGCATCGCCGCCGGTTTCGGCATGGAAGTGTCGGCCTTCGACCCCTATTGCCCCGACGACGTGATGACAGCCGCCGGCGTGACCCCTGTGCACTCGCTCGACGAACTTTACAGCAACAATCAGTTCGTATCCATTCACATACCGGCCACGCCGCAGACCATCGGCTCAATCGGCCACGACCTGATTGCCATGATGCCCAAGCAAGGCGTACTAATCAACACCGCCCGCCGCGAAGTCATCGACGAAGCCGGCCTGGCAGAAGTCCTTGCCGAACGCCCCGACCTCAAATATGTAGCCGACGTGATGCCTTCGAATGCCGAAGACTTGAATGCTCGCTTTGCCGGACGCGTATTCTTCACCCCCAAGAAGATGGGTGCACAGACCGCCGAGGCCAACATCAACGCCGGCATCGCCGCCGCCAACCAGGTAGTAGCATACCTGCGCGATGGCATCGACCGTTTCCGCGTCAACTAAACCAATCATTCACAAAACAATATTTACCCCGGAAAGCCTACCTTTCCGGGGCAAATATTGTGCAAAAAAGCAAATACTTTTTTTAACAAAAGAATCAATCATTTTAATTTTTAACAAATACACAATAAAAGACAAAGCTATTCGTTATAGAGAAAACTACACAAAAGATAAGGACCTAAAGATATGAAAATCAAAGCCACGGTGTTCATTTTGCTTGCAGCTGCCGCGATGGCATCATGTACCTCGACAAAAACAACACTACCGTATTTCACTGATATAACTGAAGTTACAGAAGGGACACTTCCTATGGGTGACTATGCACCAACGATCAAACCCGACGACGAGTTGCTCATAACCATCGTATCTTCATACCCCGAAGCTACGGCTCAGTACAACCTGCCGATAACAAATCCGGCAACGCGAGCCGACCTTAGGTTAACAACTACTCCGCGTCAACAGACACACTTCGTGACACCCGAAGGCTATATCGACATACCGTACATCGGCAAAATGCACGTCGAAGGCCTTACAACCGAGCAACTTAAAGAGCAAATCAAAGAAATCGTACAAAAGGATGTCTCCGACGCCGTCGTATCCGTACAACTTGTCAATTTCCACGTTGTGGTAGCCGGTGAAGTCGCCAGACCATCGACGATCAACGTCGCTCGCAACCGATACACAATTCTCGATGCACTCTCAGCCGCCGGCGACCTCACAGCCTATGGCCAACGCGAAAACGTACTGATAATTCGTGAAGAGAACGGTCAAAGAAAATTTGCGCGCCTCAATCTCAATAGTTCCGAGATACTAACCTCGCCCTACTACTACGTACAACAAAACGACTACATCTACGTAGAGCCCAACGAAATCCGCCAGGCCAACTCGCGCTACAACCAAGACAATGCCTACAAGCTGACTGTCACTTCGACAATTGTAAGCGCTGCGTCAGTAATCGCTTCGCTCGTTATCGCTCTTACCATTAAATAACACCATATCAAGACTTTCGACATGGCAAAACGCAATCATTCAGATATAATCAACTTAAGAGGAGCACTTAAACTCTATTGGTCGAAGTGGCACTTATTCGCCATTTCGGTCTTTTGCTGCCTGGTACTCGGCTTCCTCTTCTGCCGCATGTACAATCGGGATTACGGCGTACGCGCCAACGTGTTGATTGTTCAAGAAGAATCAAACCCGATGATGACCATCGGCGGCATGGGCGAGCTCTTCGGCTCGGCCGGTTACGTCGACGACGAAATCTTCGTCATCACATCACACTCGCTCTACCGCGACGTCGTGCGCGAACTTGGTTTGAACAAGACACACTACGTGAGCTTGGGCTTCTTGAAATCGGAACTTTCCTACCCCGACTACCCCATCGACGTATATCCGGCCGCTGGCATTATTGATACGCTGAAGTCGACCTTGTCATTCAAAGTCAAAGTTCACGATAACGGGCTGGCCGATGTAAAAATAAAGGGTAAATACGGCAAAATCGACGACGTAGAAGACATCGAACTCCCGCATACGTTTAAGACCAGCTTCGGCGAATTTACCGTCGACCGCACCGAACACTACCCCGAAGGCGAAGCAGTCACCTCGACAATCCTCGTCACCGGCTATCACTCAGCCGCTGAAGACCTGGCGCTCGACATCACCAGCGAAATCGCCAACAAGAAGTCGAACGTTATCGAAATGAGCTACGACACGCCTAACCCTGTGATGGGTGAAATGATCTTGCAAGACGTTATCGACAAATACAACACTCGCGGCATCAACGAAAAAAATCTTCAAGGACAAAAGACAGCCGAATTCATCGAAGGACGCCTCGCACTGCTCGGCTCCGACCTCTCCGATGCCGAAGGTACAATCCAACAATTCAAAGAGGACAACGGCATCATCGACGTTCACTCAGAAGCCGCATATCAGACCGGCAAACGCGGTTCGTTTGAAACTCAACTGATAACCAAAGAGTTGCAGCTCGAAGTTTTGCGTATGACAATCGAATTTGTCGATAACCCCGACAACCGCTACCAAATTATCCCTATGATTGTGGAAAGCGAATCGGCAGCTTCCGTAATCGCGGCTTACAACAACTTAGTGGCTGAACGTGGAAACATCTTGCGCACCGTCAGCGAAGACAACTTGGCCGTGCAACGTATCAACAATCGACTCGACTCGTACCGTACCAACATCATATCGACTGTAAATCAGAACATAAATAGGACAAAACTTGCAATCAACGACCTTCGCAAACAACTCAGCCAGACGACCGGTCGCTTGAGCACCGTTCCCGGCCAGGAACGCACCGCTGTCGATATGAATCGCCAGCTTCAAGTGAAGCAACAGCTCTATCTATTCCTACGTCAGCGTCAGGAAGAAAATGCAATGTTGCTGGCCAACGCCGTTCCCAAGGGTCAAATCGTCGACGAGCCTTACACCCTCAAAAAGCCTCTCGGCTTGGGCAAAATGTCTATTATGATTATAGCGCTGCTCTTTGGCTTGATGCTACCGCCGATTTATCTGTACCTGCTCAAAATGCTGCGCGGCAAAGTTGAAACGCGTAGTGAAATTGAACAGCGCACCTCAGCCCCGATTCTCGGTGAAATGTGTAATGACAACACAGGTCGTTCGCTCGTAGTATCGCCAACCGATACATCATCGACTACAGAACTCTTCCGCTTGATGCGAGCCAATATGCTCTTCATCTTCAACGATGCCAACGACAAGGTCGTACTGCTGACCTCGTCGAAGTCAGGCGAAGGCAAGACATTCATATCAATCAACCTGGCCGCTTCGCTGGCCTTGCTGGGCAAGAAAGTGCTGCTCGTGGGCATGGATATCCGTCTGCCGCGTCTGGCCGAGTACCTCGGCATCAGCAACCGCTACGGCTTGACCCAGTATCTGTCGTCGTCAGACATCAGTCTCGACTCGATAATCGTCAAAGGTCCAGAGAGCGAGCTACCGACACTCGACGTTATCCTTGCCGGCCCCGTACCGCCCAACCCCGCCGAATTGCTCGCATCGCAGAAGGTTGACAACCTCTTCGCTCAGCTACGCGATATGTACGACTACATCGTGGTCGATAGCGCCCCCGTCGGAATGGTCAGCGACACATTTACGCTCAACCGCATCGCCGACGCCACCGTCTACGTGACGCGCGTCAACGTCACCTCGACATCCGACGTCGATTTCATCGAAGACATCCACGAAGAGAAGCGATTGAAGAAGCTTTCGGTCGTAGTCAACGGTGTGAAATCTAAAAAGAGCTACGGATACAGCAGCAAAAGCAAAAAACGCTAACTACGCCTAAAATAGCCGACCAGCTCCGTCAATCTCGGGGCCGGTCGGCTCTTGCATGATATATACAATGACAACAGCCGCAGCCCGACCACATAAGAAAGAAGCTAAGGAAACACGTCGCCACAAGGAGCCGCTCATAATCGAATGGCGCGAATACTTTTGGCCGACGCTATTCATGCTATCGCTGTCGCTCGTCGGCTTGCAAATGCCTCTCGGATTGCTATTCGCGGCAATCTTACTATTCAGAAGCTACAAAGAGAACCGCTACGATTTCATCATCCAATACACACTGCTAATCGGCGGTTACTCACTGCTTTCAGAAGCCGACACACACCTGAATATCAACTTTATAACATTTACAATCAGTCTGATTGCCATATTCATATTGCGCAAGCCGGCAATCCTGAAAAAGGCCCTGATATGGCTCGCTATTTACGCCATCGGACTATTGTACTTCATGTCGCAGAGCGACGAATCATTAGTCATACAGTCTATCGGCTTCCGCACATATATGTCGTTTATTTATTTCTTCGTTCCTTTTTTGGTATTCTCGGGCGAAGAGTTCGACATCAAGAAGTTATTCCACACCGTCTATATTTACGTCTTTATATTCTGCACATTCTATGCCATCGACTGCCTGATAATCAATGGCATGGTACTACTACCTCGCGATCCGAGCTGGAACACGATGAAAGTATTCTCTACGTTCTACGATCCGTGGTTTCATCCGTTCAGCTTTGCATTTCCTCGTCGCTGGCCCTCAGGTCTATATCTGCTGCTACTGACCATCTATCCCACAGCACGCATATACAAATTGTCGTGGATGCAATGGGGATTTATTATTTTGGCACTAATCATTTCTCGAACGTTCACGTTTACTGCCGGATATATCCTTATCCTTTTGTTCACCAGCATATCAGGCAAAAAAATTGTTTTTTATATTATCGGCCTAATCGCCATCGCAACCGGGCTTTACTATATTGATACAACCTTACCACCGACGACATACATATCGGGCGATGGCATTGAGACATCGACAAGCGCATTGCGCATACAATCAACTATTGACCAATTCTCGAACCTCGATCCTGAAAAAGCAGACGAAGAAACATTGGCAGAATTTGCGACCGGTCGCGGCGCTCAGATTATACCTAAGTTCGAACTACTTTTCCGCCTCGACCGCCAATGGATTGGTTTCGGCTTCCTCAGCCGCGAAGGCGCCACAAGGCAAAAATACGTCATCGAGAACGAGCTATACAAAAATCCCGAGGATGCAATCGAGGTCGCTACCGGTGTCGAAAGTACGCCCTTCCAGCTGATTCTCGACATCGGCTTTTTAGGCTTAATACTGCACGTACTCGTCTTTGTCGGCCTTTGGTTTGTCATTCGCAAGTTGCCGCACGCACCTTACTATGTGTCAACAGCTTTGGTATTTGTTTGCATCGGACTCGCCGGCTTCGGCGGTTTGATTCGAACAAACACTCTCTACCTTGTCGCGCTTTCATACGCAGCAATAATATTGAACGAAAAACGCCAACTTGGTTTCGACCTGCCTCCTCTTAAGCCGAAGGCTCAGTCGGCAGAAACGCATTCGATGCCATGACCAACGCCACCGACCGCCGCATAGCGAAAAATTCAGCATTCCTCTATGGCCGCATGATAGTGACCATAGGCCTGTCGCTCTATACTTCGCGCGTGGTGCTCGAGACGCTGGGCGTCGACGATTTTGGCATCTACAACGTCGTAGGCGCCATCGTCACAATCTTCGCATTCCTCAATGGCTCGATGGCCGGAGCAACTCAGCGCTTCCTCAATTTCGAGATGGGTCGCCGAGACAACGAACGCCTGCGCCAGACCTTTCGCTCATCAATACTGATTCACGCCGCCATCGCACTGACGGTGTTGATATTAGGCGAGACTATCGGCGTGTGGTATGTCAACAATCACCTCGTGGTAGGAGCCGAACGCTTAGTTGCCGCCAATTGGACATTCCAGCTGTCGCTCGCAGCGTGTATATGTACCATAATCCAAGTGCCATTCACAGCCGCCGTGATTGCACACGAGCGCATGGACGCACTGGCCGTCATCACGTTGCTGAACGCGCTGCTCAAGTTCATAGTAGCTCTGTCGCTGACTTTGTTTGCGACACTCGACTCACTCATCGTGTACGCAGCGCTGATGCTTGCCGTCACTGTCCTGACGCTGGCGAGCTACATAGGATATGCTCGTCACAATTTCGACGAATGTCGCCACCGCTCCTGTGCGCCGCGCGAAGTCGTCAGCTCGCTGCTCGGATTCTCCGTTGCCGACATTTTCGGCAACATGTGCTACAGCCTGCGCTTGCAGAGCGTGGCCGTAATCCTCAACCGCTTCGGCGGTCAAGCGCTCAACGCAGCTGTCGGCCTTAACCTACAAGTCAGCGGAGCCATAACCCAATTCGGCACAACCATCATCTCAGCCTTTCGCCCACAGATAATCCAGCAATACGCCGCCGAAAACTATCCCTATATGCAGCGTCTGATGATAAATTGCTCAAAATATTCGCTGCTGATGATATCGCTAATCGGCATTCCGGCCATCGTCGGCATGGATTTTTTGCTCGACTTGTGGCTCAAAGACGTGCCGGCCTACACCGCGGCATTCTGCCGCCTGACCCTCGTAGCCGGCGCCGCCGAGCTGATTATCTTCACCCTCAACTGCGGCATCCACGCCACAGGCCGCATCAAAGTCATGAGCATCACCACAGGCGTCATCTACTTGCTCGAAATCCCGTCCATGTGGCTACTGCTAAGGCTCACTCTGATACCATGGATTGTTTACGCGCTACACATCGCAATGATGGTCATTATCATCATAGCCGTCGGGCTGATACTGTGCCGTCTGATGCCACAATTTGCATTCGGACAGTTCATTGCCAAAGCCGTGCTACGCCCGATGCTCTTCATACTCCCGGCGTTCGCGGCCGCCGTAGGCGCTTGGCATCTATGTGCATCACAATGGTTGGCTTTTCTCGCTGCCGGCACCGCCTCGACCATCGTTCTGGGCCTTCTATCGTGGCAATTTGCCATAGATAGCGACACTCGCTCGGAAATCCTCGTAAAACTTCATCTTAAGAAAAAAGCACAAATCAGGTCATGAAAAAGGTCCTATTCGCTATGTATTATATGAATGTCGGCGGTGTCGAGAAGGCGCTGCTTGGCATGCTCGACATGATGCCGCACGATGCCTGCGAGGTACACGTGGCGCTGATAGCTCCGCTTGGCGGCTTCATGCAATATATACCCGATTGGGTACACGTCCACACCATCGAACCGTTCTACCGCAATATAAGCCTTATCAAGCACCCCGTGCGCACCATCGTCAAAGACCTCGCACACGGACGCATGAAAGCCTTCGCCGACCTGTGGGCATTCACCAAAGCCAAAGTCACCGGCGACAAGCGGCACGTCGTCCGACACCTTTTGCGCGGACACGAAGCTCTTGACGGCATTGAATTCGACTTAGCCGTCAGCTATGCCTCACCCCACGAGTACCTCGACTACTTTGTAGGACGCTACGTCAAAGCTCGCAAAAAGGCAATGTGGATTCACTTCGACGTTTCGAAAGCCTTCAACTCGCGCCGCTCATTGTTGGGCGCAATGGACGACGTCGACCGCATATTCGTCGTATCGGAGACAGGCCGACAAATTTTCAACAAAAAATATCCCGAGTTAGCCTCAAAGACCGTACTTTTCAGAAATATCATCTCGCCGACCTCAATCAAGCGCGATGCGCAGCAGCCATCGACATTCAAACGCGTCGACGGAGCGCTCAACATAGTGACTGTCGGCCGACTCAACCGCGAAAAAGGCCAAGACCTGGCCATCAGCGCCTTACTACTCCTACGCCAACGAGGCATAAACGCCGTGCTGCACCTCGTCGGCGGCGGACGCACCGAGCTACAGTGTCGCAATCAAGCCCTCGAAGCAGGTATCGACGATTACGTACGCTTCTATGGCACACAAGTCAACCCCTACCCCTTCATGGCCGGAGCCGACTTATATTTGCAACCCTCGCTCCACGAAGGCTACTGCATCACATTGGCCGAGGCCAAAGTGTTCGACGCGCCCATCGTAGCCACCGACTTTACCGGCGCCCGCGAACAGTTGTCGGCACGCAGCAATGCCATCGTAGCCGATGACTTTACGCCGGAAGCAATCGCCGACGCCATAGTCAAAGCAAAAGACTTGGCATACATACCCGGCAACGACCGCGACGAAAAGAACGACCTCGACCGCCTCTTCGAAATCCTATAATATCTTACTGAACATAAAGCGGCAAGCATCGATTGAGATAGCGACGCGCTTCGCCCCACTCGGTGTAGAGTTCGCTCGTGTTGGGCTGCAACGGCACTGGCGTCTCGTTGACATCCACGCGCAGATAGTATCGACCCGACTTCTCGGCCTTGAACAAAATCAGCTGCAAGTTGGCTGCCATCGGCACCACGTCGAAATCGCGCCAATGCAGAGCCACTGTATCGAAATAGTTAGTCATGTAGTAGCATCCCTTGAGGCGCAGCAGCGACAGCAAGGGCATCAGCGTTTCGGCATGGCCGAAGCGTAAATTCGCCACTGCCGGATTCGTACCGGCAATGAAAGCATCGGTCGTAGCTATCAAGTCCTGAAGAAGTTGCGAAGCGATATCAGCCGGGACGACCGACACCGTAGTGGCCGTTCGCTGTAGATACTGCCGCAGATTGAAGCACGACCACAGCGCATTGTACTCTTCGCGAGTAAAGAATCGGCCGGCATCCGGTTCTATACCCATGCAGCGGCAACCGGCCACCACATAATACTCCGTGATAGCCAAGTCGCGAGCCTCATCGTCGCTCGCAAAGTCATAGCGCTCGCCCAGCGCCTTACGAATAGCCGTCAGCGGACATGCCTCAGCAAAATACGTGTCGTAGGCCTCCTTCCAGACGTTGTCGGCGCGAAATTCTTTGTAATATTCATCGACATCGAAGGGGCGCATCGTGGAGTTGTTGACGCGTCCTGTCGACGTGTTGAAGTTGATGCGATTGTTCATGCGGTCGAGTTGGTGAACAAACGCATACATGCTCATCATCGACCGAGGCGAGTACGACGACAGAGCCTCGACTGCACAACCTTCCGTGAAAATCTCGCCAAAGTTGTAATACATACGCGTGGCTATCGAGCGCTGCTCGGCCATACCGAGCGAATCGAGCGCGCCCCACTGATTTTCGCTCCGGGCTATCACCAAATCGTTGAGCTTCATCAGCTGACGACCGGTCGGTGTCAGCGTGCCAAGTGAATCGGCGCGCAACAAAGCTCGGCGCAACTTCATGCTATTGGCACTCGAAGCCGGGAAGCGCGAACCATGTCGACCGACGTGGTTGATATAGACCGGCTGCAACGAATCAGGATAAACCGCCGGATTGACTTCCACCGGATAAGGCGTCAGCGAACCTTCGCACTGGCGCATCGTATAGTTTGTAGCCATCGGATCAGCCGCCGTAGCCGTAGCAAACACAGCCAGCAGAGCCGCCAAAATCAAATATTTTTTCATAACAATATCACAAAATCTCGGAGCACTTGCCCCTTTGAAAGATTATTTCTAATTTTACACAAAGTTAGCAAAAAATCTCAAGTATAAATAAATGCAGACATCGTTTATTATAATAATTTGTATTATTGCTATTTCTATTGTTGTAATAGGAGTCATACGAGCCCGTCTAAAAAACAAGGAGAAAGAACTTTCAAATACCTTATGCAGCTTATCTTCATATAGCACTATTTTCAATAACGAGCAATCAAAGGATGGTGAAGCTGCATTAAACGACGAAGTATTTATCGATATTCCAACCGACATTTATAGCAGTTTTTATAACAAAATAATCACTTCAAGGCAGAAAGCAGATTATATCTATTATTATCAACCTCTTTTTCAAGAGGCCGACTCTCTTCTAAAGAAACTTGAGACCTTTAGGATCACTCCATCTGATACTATTTCCAAATTCATTGACGATTATGAAGCCATCGATACACTTATAAAACGACATAATGAAGATGTTATTAAATTTTTGCTTGATAGGCATAAAGATTTTTTCGACCATTGTCTAAAATATCCATTAGACAAGCAACAAAGACGTGCAATAATTTCAGAAGAAGACAATTGCCTTGTCGTTAGTAGCGCTGGTAGTGGAAAGACATCGTCTATTATCGGGAAAGTCAAGTATCTAACAGAAGTAAAAGGTATTGAGCCTCATAGAATCTTACTAATTAGTTACACAAACAAAGCAGCAGCCGAACTTACGGAAAGATTAGCTACCAAAGGCCTTATAGGCTTAACTTTTCATAAATTAGCACTTAATATTATTGGAGAAGCTACCGGCTCAAAGCCTTCAATTTGTGACAATACAGATTCTTTATTTATTGATATATATCACTCACTATTAGAAAATAAAACTTTTAGAGATAGTGTATTAGAATACTTCATTGATTACCAAGTTGATGAAACAAATTGGGAGCAACGCAAAAATGAACGTCGAGATAAGCTGAGTGAACAAAAAAATGCACAGCTAAAATCGATTTTTCCCGATATGGATGGTCGAGCTATACATGTAAGGAGTGTACAGGAGCAGAAAATATGCTTTGTCTTAACATCTCTTGGGGTGAAATTCAGATATGAAGAACCTTACGAGCATCAATTAGCAGATGAATTACATTCGCAATACTGCCCCGATTTCTCAATATATTTCGAGCAAAGAGGTGTAACCAAACGCATATATCTCGAACATTTCGGAGTTGATGAACACGGACTTGTACCTGCTTGGTTTGCAAAAGACAAAAATCTAACATACGAAGAAGCAAATCAAAAATATAATGATGGTATAACATGGAAAAGAGCCGCTCACGAAAAATTCGGTACTAAATTGTTAGTAACTTCAAGTGCCGATTTCCAGTATTCTGATATTAGAAATAAACTTCGTAAACTATTGACTGAAGCAGGTGTGCCAATTCAAGAGAAAACGAACAAAGAATTATACGACCTAGTTTTACCCAAAGGCAGTAAGC
Source organism: uncultured Bacteroides sp. (assembly GCA_964433215.1). GTDB lineage: Bacteria > Bacteroidota > Bacteroidia > Bacteroidales > Muribaculaceae > CAG-873. The sequence goes on along the minus strand of CAYSQI010000005.1, from coordinate 44,873 downwards.
AAGAGAAGGCTTTTATACGACTTGTTGTTACTTTTATAACTTTGCTAAAATCAAGTTGTAAATCAGTTAACGAAGTGCTTATAAAAGCAACAAATTCGGGAGACAAACGTAGTTTGTTTATTATTAAGAACATTTTTCAGCCTGTATATGAGCGCTATATAAAAGCATTAAGCGAAAGCAATCAAATTGATTTCACCGATGCGATTCTTCAAGCAATAGCGATATGCCGAACTTCTCATCCAGTAGAATATGATTATATCATCGTGGATGAATTTCAAGATATATCGATTGATCGTTATATCTTCTTAAAAGCATTGCGAGAAGGAAATCCGCCTGCGAAATTGTATTGTGTGGGCGACGATTGGCAGTCAATATATAGGTTTTCAGGAAGTGATGTGGCACTTTTTAATCAATTTCCTGAATTCTTTGGACCAACTGAAATAAATAAAATCGAAACAACATATAGATTTGGAGAACCTTTAGTTTCGTTATCTTCACACTTCATACAACAAAACATATCGCAAATACAAAAGAATATCCACCCATTCAATTCTGAAATAAAAACACAACTGGAGTTCTATTGTTACGATAGACAAAATTATTGTAACACCATCGAACAACTTGTGTCTTCAATTCCTTTAGATAAATCAATTTTTTTATTGGGACGATATTCCTTTGATGACTATTACCTATCCTTCATGTACCAATTGATCAAAGAGGGGAATAGGTGCTTTTATCTGATAGGAGAGCGAAAAATCGAATTTCTAACCATACATAAATCAAAAGGCCTTGAAGCAGATTATGTAATACTCTTGCAATGCAATAAAGACACCTATGGCTTTCCTTCGCGTGTCAATGATGACCCTGTGCTTAACCATGTACTCACGGAAAGCGACCAATTTCCTTATGGAGAAGAACGAAGACTTTTTTATGTAGCAATAACAAGAGCTAAGATTAAAACGCTTGTGCTATATGACAAGCGTTTTCCTTCTGTATTCGTGGATGAATTTTTGCATCCTGAAAAGGTTTCAGCAGAGAGTTATTTAAAACACCCCAATGCCAATAAGAGATGGACAAGAAGTGCTGACCAGTTTTTATTGGACTTATACAATGAGGGTAAGAGTGTTAAATATATTGCAAACAAAATGGGTCGAAGTCAAACATCAATTGTAATGAGATTAAACAAACTAAATCAATAGTAATAGTCAATTAAGGAACTTTAGCACAAATCGAGATTATTCAATTTGTCAGAAAACACAAGAAATTTAAACATATTCTTTTCGACCGAACAAAGCCTAAAGACTGATTACTATGTTTTATATTCATATCGAAAATATATCAAGAGTGTCTATAAGGAGCAACATTAAGTTCATAAAAGTTAGCAAAAAATCTCAAGAACATGACATATAACGATAAAAAGGATGAAAATCAGCAAATCTCAATACGCATATCGGAGCTCGATACTCTAATTTCGGAGTGCAAAACGGCAGCGGCCGACCTCGCCGCACTGTATTTCGAGCGAGGTCGTCAATGGTGGCGCTTGGGCGAAAAAGGCAAGGCAATATCAGACTACGAACGCGCCGCCGCCCTCGATGCCGACTCGCCCGCCACGGAAGCGCTCGCCCTTACCCGCCGCATAATGAATTTCTACCACACTGACCTCTATAATCCATAAAGCGAAAACAACCCGGCCGACGACCACACCGGCCCGGAAACCACGAAACGCCGTATGTTCGCGCTGCTAACTTTTGTATCCACTCGCACGCTATTGCTTTGCCGATTGCATTTTTAGGTAAATTTCACCCGTAAAGATAGTCACGTACGTGACTTTTTTGTGCACCTAAGTAAAAAATCGCCTTTTTTTGCTTAACTTTGTATCGAAATCATAAACTTACTACCAAATGGCAGATTCAGATAAACGTCCGGCTAATGGTGCCCCCGGCAGCACTCCGGAAAACAATATAAATTCAGGATTTAACGGAGATTCAACTATTACACCCGGCAGCAGTGCGGGCTCTGACCCTCGACGCGCTACCATAGCTCCAAGTAGCAGCCGCAGATGGCAATCACCATCAACGGCGAGCGCAACGCCACAACCAACCAACAATCGCGCCACTCAAATGCCCGGCCGTTCGTTCGGAAGCCAAGGTACTCAAGGCCCGAAAGGCCCCGACTCGCCCGAACCGCCGAAGCGTGGCAATTCCGGCAAGGCCAACAAAAATCTGATGTATATTATTGCTGCACTGATTGTTGTACTCATCGCGGTAGTGACCTGGTTTATAGTATCCACCATCAGCCAAAAACAAGAAATCGAAGAAGCTCGCGCACTGCAAGCCCAAGCCGAGCTCGACGCCAATCAGCGCGAGTTGCAGAATGCTTACAACGAGCTAAACGAAGAATTCAGCCAGCTTGAAAACCAGCGACAACTGATTCTCGACGACTCCGTAAAACGCGACCTGCAAGAGAAATACGACGCTGCTCGCCTGCAAGTCGAGAAGTTGCAACAGCAACTCCGCACACAACGCAACATGAGCAACGCTGAAATTAACAAGCTCAAAGATGAAATAGCCAGCTTGCGCAAGCTGCTCAAGCACTACGTCGAAGAAATCAATCGCTTGCAGCTCGAAAACCAAACCTTGCGTAACGAAAACGCCGAAATCAAGGACCGCAACCAGCAGCTGAGCAGCCGCGTCGAAGAGACGTCGCGAGCCAACGAGGAACTCTCCGAGCGCATGACACTCGCTGAGAAGCTCAACATCACAGGCCTCAACCTCACGGCGCTCAACAAAAAAGGCAAGACCGAAAAGAAAATAGCCAAGGCTCGCCAGCTGTGCGTCACCTTTACGATTCCACAGAACAACTCAACCCCCGTAGGCGCGAAAACCATTTACCTGCGTATCGTAGCGCCTTCGGGCCAACTGCTTCCCGGCGGCGGGTCTTTCACTTTCGAAGACGCCACACTCGACGCCACAGCCAAGAAGGTAATCGAATATGCCGGAGAAGAAATCGGCGGTGTCACCATCTACTGGGATGTAAATATGGCTCTCTCGGCCGGACAATACACCGTCGAACTGTTCGCCGACAATTTCCGCCTTATCAGCAAGCATTTCGAGCTTAAATAATGTCACTCACAAGCTATCTCGCAGATGCAATCATGTCGACCGAAGTCAACTTCGTCGGCGGATGCTTCCAACTGATGCTGAGCATGTTGCTCGGTTCGGTTGTAGGCTTCGAGCGCCGACGTCGCGGGCAGACAGCCGGCGTGCGCACTTTCTCGCTGATAGCTATGGGGTCGACGCTGGCCATGATACTGTCGATATACGTCCCTCAGCGCTACGAGGGAGCGCTCGACGGTGACATCACCCGCATCGCCGCACAGGTAATCTCCGGTATCGGCTTTCTCGGTGCCGGCGCTATCATTCAGATGAAAGGCTCCGTGCGCGGGCTCACTACTGCCGCCGGCATTTGGATGGTTTCGGCCATCGGCATGGCCGTGGGTTGCGGTCTCTACCTTATTTCAATCATCGCCACCGGCCTGATTCTGTTCATCCTCGTGCTGCTCGAGCGCATCGAGCACCACATCAGCGCTCGCTCCGAGACACGCATCATCCGCGTGCGCGTCGCCGGCATACTTGACAATATCGACAAGTATCGCGACGTGCTGTCCGAAACTCGCGTACAACTCAGCAACTTCTACGTCGACTACGACTTCGAGAACAACGAGACTCGGCTCAACCTCGTAGTCGTGATACGCGAAGACGTGGACCTCGTCGCGCTCTTTCACTCATTCAAGGGGCTGTATCCGACCCTATCAATAACGCTCGCAAACCAGATTAATATATGAACGTAGAGAGCCTTATCAGCGACCTTGCCTTCATCCTGCTCCTCGGCGCGGTAGTCACCGTCTTGTTCAAGTGGCTGAAGCAGCCTGTCGTGCTCGGCTATATAGTTGCCGGCTTCTTGGCAAGCCCGCACTTCACCTATCTTCCCTCAGTTACGACGGTCGAAAACATCGAATTCTGGGCCCAAATCGGCATCGTTGTGCTTCTGTTTTCGCTCGGAGTCGAATTCAGTTTCAAGAAGTTGGTCAATTCAGGCGGCTCGGCTGTGGTCACGGCATTGATTATCGTCACCGGCATGATGGCCTTCGGCTTTATCACCGGGCGTGTGCTCCACTTCAACACTATCAATAGCCTCTTTCTGGGCGGTATGCTCTCCATGTCGTCGACGACTATCATCATCAAAGCCTTCACTGACATGGGGTTGCGACAGCAAAAATTCGCCTCGCTCGTGCTGGCCGTACTGATTGTCGAAGACCTCTTTGCCGTGCTCATGATGGTGATTTTGTCGTCGATTGCACTCAACAACTCGGTCGAAGGCGGCGAAATGCTCTGGAGTGTCGGCAAGCTGATGTTCTTCCTGATTATCTGGTTCTTGGTAGGTGTGTACCTGCTGCCTTCGATACTCAACCGCATCCGCCGATTTCTCAATAGCGAGACTCTATTAGTCGTATCAATGGGTCTATGCCTCGGCATGGCCGTATTTTCGGTCTACTGTGGTTTCTCGCTCGCGCTGGGCGCGTTCGTCATGGGTTCAATCCTTGCCGGCACCAGCTATGCCGAGAAAATCGAACACGTAGTCACTCCGGTCAAGGACCTTTTTGGTGCCGTATTCTTCATATCGGTCGGCATGATGGTACAGCCCGAGATATTAGCCCAATATTGGCTGCCGATTTTAATCCTGTCGCTCGTCGTCATCGTCGGCATGATTATCTTTGGCACTTTCGGCATGCTCATCACCGGGCAGTCGCTCCGCGTGGCCATTCGCTCGGGCTTCTCGCTAACGCAAATCGGCGAATTCGCATTCATCATAGCCTCGCTGGGTATGAGCCTACACGTGCTCGAGTCGCAGCTCTACCCGATAGTGGTAGCCGTGTCGGTCATCACCACCTTCACCACGCCCTATTTTATCAAGCTATCGGCCCCGGCCAGCGAATTCATCGAACGGCACCTGCCGCAGCGCCTCCACTTCCTCATCGAGCGCTACAACGACGAAGGCCAGAAAGAGCAAGCATCGGGACATCCGTGGGCGGCAATGCTCAAGCGACATCTGTGGCGTACACTCCTCTACTCCGTGATTTTGATTGCCATCACAATTATTTCAATCTACTATGTGCGCCCCTGGCTCACAGAGATTGGCGGCGACTGGGGACGCCCGCTCACCATGGTGGTCGAAATCATGCTCATGTCGCCATTTATCATCGCCTTAATCACACCGGTCAAAACAAAAAGCAACAACTCGGCCGAGACATACAACATACCCCGCATTGTGCTGATGGTGTTCCGCATCGCTATCGCCTTGGGCTTCGTGGTTCACGCTGTAGCGGCGGCTTTCTCAGCGACTGCCGGCTTGCTGCTCGGCGTCGGCATCGTCGTGCTCATCATCCTGCTGCTCTACCGCCAACTCACACGACACATGCACCGCATCGAAGAAAAATTCTTCGACAACCTCAACGAGCGCGAACTTCGCCGCTCGGGCAAGAACAACCACGTCGTCAACGACCTTCACCTGGCATACATCACCGTCGGAGCCGGGTGCCCATTCGCCGGCGAGCGACTGATGAACAGCAATTTACGCAAGACTTACGGTGTCAACGTCGTGAACATACAGCGTGGCTACCAGAACATACCCATCCCCGACGGTCGCCAGCGCATCTACCCCGGCGACGTACTGGGCGTAATCGGCACCGACGAGCAAATTGCTCGCCTGCTACCCGTAGCCGAAGCGGCCAAACCCGCGACCAACGTCCCCGACCCCGGCCAGATGACACTCAGCCCGATCCTACTCTCATTCAACTCGCCACTCATCGGCAAGACGCCATCGACCGCCTCGCTGCGCGACAACTACGACGTACTCGTCGTTGCCGTAAACCGCAGCGGCGAATTCATCGACTCGAACCCCAACCTGGTCTTTGCACCCGGCGACATCGTCTGGCTCGCAGGCACCAAACAAAACATATCCAGACTTAAATAAAAAAGCATAGAATTATGACAGACACAAGCGACCAAAGATACAAAATGCGTGGCGTTTCGGCTTCGAAAGAAGACGTTCACGCTGCTATCAAAAATGTCGATAAAGGCATCTTCCCCGGCGCATTCTGCAAGATTATTCCCGACATTCTGTGCGGCGACCCCGAATGGTGCAACATCATGCACGCCGACGGCGCTGGCACAAAATCATCGCTTGCATACACCTACTGGCGCACAACCGGCGACCTCGACGTATGGAAAGGTATAGCCCAAGATGCTCTCATCATGAACATTGATGACCTCCTCTGCGTCGGAGCCACCGACAACATCCTCGTCTCATCGACCATCGGCCGCAACAAAAACCTCGTCAGCGGCGATGTCATCGCCGCTATAATTAACGGCACCGAAGAGCTCTTGGCCGACCTCCGCAGCCACGGCATCGGCGTCTACTCTACCGGCGGTGAGACTGCCGACGTCGGCGACCTCGTACGCACCATCATCGTCGACTCCACAGTCACCTGCCGCATGCGCCGCGCCGACGTCATCGACAACGCTCGCATTCAAGCCGGCGACGTCATCGTAGGCCTTTGCTCATACGGCCGAGCCACTTACGAAAAACAATACAACGGCGGCATGGGCAGCAACGGTCTAACATCAGCTCGACACGACGTGTTCTACAAAGAACTTGCACGCCTCTACCCCGAAAGCTACGACAACGCCATCCCCAAAGAACTCGTCTACAGCGGCGAATGCGCTCTGCTCGACCCCGTCGAAGGCTCGCCTCTCGACGCCGGCCGCCTCGTCCTGTCACCGACTCGCACGTACGCACCTGTCGTCAAAGAAGTTCTCAGCCACCTGCGGCAGCAAATCCACGGCATGATTCACTGCTCCGGCGGCGCGCAAACCAAAATCATGAACTTTGTCAAGAACAAACACGTTATTAAAGACAACATGTTCGCACCGGGTCCGTTGTTTACGCTCATACAAGCTCAGTCGGGCACCGATTGGCGCGAAATGTACAAAGTCTTCAACATGGGCCACAGATTCGAATTCTACCTTCCGGCCGAGCACGCTCAGCAGGTCATCGACATCGCTCGCTCATTCAACATCGACGCCAAAATCGTCGGCCACGTCGAAAATTCACCCGAAAACCGACTCACCATCAAATCACAATTCGGAACCTTCATTTACTAACCCGTTAAAATACAAACTATCATGCGTAAGACCAAGTTAACAGTTGCACTCGTATGCGCGCTGATGGGTGCCACGATGCTGCCCTCGTGCATCGGTTCATTCTCTCTGACCAACAAACTCCTCAGCTGGAACCGCTCTATCGACAGCAAGTTCGTCAACGAACTCGTGTTCTTTGCCTTCTGGATCGTGCCCGTATATGAAGTTTCGGCCCTCGCCGACGTCCTCGTCATCAACACCATCGAATTCTGGTCGGGCGACAACCCGGTTGCTACCACTCAGACCCGCCGCATCCAAGGCAGCGACAGCGAATACCTCGTCACCAACGACAAGGACGGCTACACCATCAAAAATCTCACCGACAACTCAGTCGTTCGCCTCGACTTCAACGCCGACGACCGCTCGTGGTCATTCAGCCTCCCCGACGGCACCTCGCAGACCATCTTCAGCTTCGTCGATGACAACCACATCGCCCTCCCCGCTCCCGGCGAAGCAGAACCCGTCATCGTCGAGACTTCAGCATCAGGTATGCTCGCTTACCAGAAGATTGCCATGGCTTCTGCCCTCGCAAGCCGCTAATCGCTCTAAGCTAACGACCCAATAACCCCAAAAACCTGCCACGCCGCCCCCCATTCCGGACGGCGCGGCGGGTTATGATTTAATACTCTCCCTCGCCACACCACCGACAGTCGAAAAATGAAACGCGCCTACATCATCATCGCTTGCTGCGCAGCCATCGCTCTCGCAGCCGCTTTCATACCCATTCCCGGCACAGACGCCGAGCCGCTCTCGAACCCCACAATTGAGTTGCTCAAAGTCTACGACCCCGACAGCCTCAGCCACAGCACAATACAATACGAAGGATTCACCGTGACATTCTCATCCGAGCACCATCAGCCGGCCTTCGTAGCTTGGGATATCAACGCCGAAAAAGCATCCGCCGAAGTCGCCGACCGCAAAGACTCAAACTTCCGCCCCGACGATAACGTCGACGGCTGCCCCACACTTGCCGACTATCGCCGCTCAGGCTACGACCGCGGACACATGGCCCCGGCCGCAGATATGAAATGGAGCAAACAAGCCATGGACGACTGCCACTACCTCACCAACATCTGTCCACAACACAAAGCACTCAACGGCGGCCCGTGGGCCACAGTCGAAAAAAACACACGCCTGTGGACACAACGATTTGGCCAACTCTACATCGTCGCCGGACCTATCCTCAACGACATTCTCTCAGAAACTATCGGCGAGACCGAAGTCAGCGTACCCAAACGATTCTTCAAAGTAATCATCGCGCCCTACGCCGACACGCCAATGGGTATCGCATTCCTCATGCCAAACCGCCAATTCGAAGGCGGCGCACAAGCCACCGTCACGTCAATCGACAACATCGAAGCTATCACCGGCTACGACTTCTTCGCCGCCCTACCCGACGACATAGAACAATACGTCGAACAGCAACACACACTCGCACCCTGGAACCACTGACAACCGCTATGCAACAGATTTTCGACAACACCTCCGACACCATTTGCGCCATCTCCACCCCCGCCGGATGCGGCGGCATCGCCGTCGCACGAGTCAGCGGGCCCGATGCGTTCACCATCACCGACAAAATCTGGCAAGGCAAAGCAATCAGCAACATAGCCGGCCACACGGCCCACCTCGGCACCGTCCTCGACACCGACCTCCGACCACTCGACCAAGCCGTTGTCACCATCTTCCGCTCGCCCAAATCATTCACCGGGCAAGACACAGTCGAAATCTCAGTCCACGGCTCACGATACGTTCAGCGCGAACTCATCAACTCCCTCACCGCCGCCGGATGCCGACTTGCACTTCCCGGCGAATTCACTCGCCGGGCATTCCTCTCAGGCAACATAGACCTCACACAAGCCGAAGCCGTCGCCGACATCATAGCATCCGAATCACGTGCCCAGCACCGAATCGCCATCAGCCAACTCAAAGGCACATTTGCAAACCGACTCGCTCGCCTGCGCGAACAACTCGTCGAAATTGCATCACTACTCGAACTCGAACTCGACTTCTCCGAAGAAGACGTCGAATTCGCCTCTCGCGAACACCTGCGCGACCTCGCCACCGACATCCACCACCAACTCTCCGACCTACACCGCTCGTACACCGCCGGCAACTCAATCAAAGACGGCATCCCCGTAGCAATCGTCGGTCCGACCAACGCCGGAAAATCATCACTCCTCAACGCCCTCACCGGCGACGACCGCGCCATCGTCAGCGACATACACGGCACCACGCGCGACACCATCGAAGAAACCCTCAACATAGGCGACTACCGATTCCGACTCATCGACACAGCCGGCATACGCAACTCCGACGACACCATCGAACAAATCGGCATCGAACGCTCACGCCGAGCAATCGAACGCGCTCGCATCATAATCCTGCTCAACGACATCACCCAGCCACTCGACACCGACATCCTCAGCCTCGCTCGCCAAGCACTCGACCGCCAAGACCCCGCCGGACACCTCGTCATCGTCCTCAACAAGACCGACCTCCCCGGCCACAACGCCGACACCATCGAAGCTGCCAACAGAATAGCCGCAGAAGATACGAACACGCTGGCCATCGAAATGTCGACTAAATCGCCCGACAGCCTCGAGCCACTATACAAAGCACTCGTCGAGGCAGCCGACACCGACGCCGCTTCAGCCGTCGAAGACATTATGATTACCAACATTCGCCAAGCCACCGCCCTGGCCGACGCCGACACCGCAATCCAAAAAGTCATCGACGCCATCAATCAACAACAGACCGGCGACCTCATCGCACTCGACCTACGCCTCGCCATCGACCACATTGGAGCCATTACAGGCGCCATCTCCTCCCAAGAAATTCTCAACACCGTCTTCTCCCGCTTCTGCATCGGAAAGTAGTGTCAATTTTCGGTGAAAAAAACGCACGCGCAAGCACTTCAATAGCTAGTCTTTCAGCACAATAGCAAGTTGTGGGTAAATAAAAATTACTCTACAAAAGTGCGTGTGTATGCTAAATTTGTTGCGCCTTTGTTGCGCGAATTTTGACGCGCAACAAATAAAACTGCACGTCTCCTGCACATCTCCTAAACCTAAGACCGCGCAAAAAATTAAACTTTTCATCTCCAAAAGAGGAATTCTTCAAACAAATCACTAATTTTGCACTTGCCGGTTGAATCTGCGATTTTGGATAACACATGGTTTTTTGGATAAAATTGATTATCTTTGCGTCCAAATCCTCCCTCCGACTCCAAGTGGACGCCGAGCAGCCCTGGATTACATCAATAAACCTTGATTTTATCACTGCTCATAGCTTTCATAGCAATATATCTATTTTCTTATGCAATTCTGGGGATGAGGAAAGATACTCCTGTGTGGAGAAGATTGATATACATCTTTAGCACGAAAGTTATAAACTACTATTGCACTGCAACTCCGGGTAAAGTTGTAATGTTTATCGTGCGATCACTAAATGCCATTTTCATGGTAACCGCAATAAGCTGGCCCTTAATACATATAAACTCAACTCGAGAGAGTTGGAACATAGAACTCCTATGGGATGGCGTCGACAAGTGGCTTATTCCTGCTTACCTAATTGTGTATTTAGCAATCGCGTTCTATTATCTTTATACGCAAAGATATGGAGGGGCAGAAAGTCGCGAAGATCATAAACGACAAGAAGAACAACATACTGAAATTTTGGAGCAAGTCAAAAAAACAAGAGACGAGAATAAAGCTACAAATGAATCACTTGATGCAATTCGGGCGCAATTAGTATATATAAATGAATCGACTCAAGGGAAAATCGTACAACAGTTTACGACAAGTATATGGTGCGATATTGAAAAACTTAGGTTTAAAACAGCTTACGAGCATCTGGAAAATATTAGAAAAATCATAAATCAATATTGTCCAAATAATAATAATGTCCTTTCATCATTAGAATTTTGCGAAGGACATGCTCTTAAATTCATCGATACTGTAAAAGCCGTTGAGAAATTCAGAAAGGCACATACACTTATTGCCGATGGCTTAGTTCCTCTGAAAATTAGGGAGGGATATCTGTTCGCCTTGTGTTTTGATGGAAAATTTGAAGAGGCCATAAGTTATGCAGATAAATATTCTGACCAATTGCATTATTCTGCTTGGCGTCATATTCCCTACTTTTTAAAGAGTGAGGATAAGCATAACTTTATCATTGACAATACGGAGATTAACAAAATAACAGCTGAAGAAATTTTATTTGAAAGCATTATACTTCTTCAACATCACAACCTTGAACTTGACTTATCTCAATATAAAATAGGAATTGATGAAAATCTGGAATTAAACTATCATACTTTCCAAAAATGGGTATTACAATTATCCTATGCACTGTCGGCTTATGTAAATAACATGCGGCTTCCATTTAATGGTACCAAACTCGCTACTGACAAGTCCGAATTATTATTTAGATTATCTGAGAATATCGCAAATCAGGATACCTTTTCTAATGTAGAGAAGATATTACCCGATTTTGAATTATACCATTGTTTAACTGGATACCTGCATGATAGAGAATCTCATTGGATTCAGAGATTGCAAGATAAATTTAATGATTTTCATAGTAAAGACTTAGCTTATCAATCACTTGCTTTCTGCCTTTATAACAGTGGTAAAAAAGATGATGCGATCGCTTTGCTTGAATCCTACAGGCAAAGGCCCATTGAATTAACATGGAATTTAATTATTCTCCTGATTTCTTCAGGTCAATGGGCAAAAATCAAAGAATTGCTTTTAGAAATCATTGACACAGGGGAAACTACAATAGAAGGCACTATCTCCTATCATGTAGTTAATCTTGTAAGATGCTTTCCTGAAATATATGGAGTTATAGCTCGAAATTTCCACCTTAAAGACGCAGCAAATAATATTTTGTTTCACAAAATGATTGATTATTTTTGCGGCGATGAAAGTGCGCTATTATATCTAATTGAGAATGAAAAATCAGCACCAACCCACATAAAAACGCTATATCCATTTATATATAGTAAATCAGGAAATATAAAGTTAGCGATTGAACGAGTAGCCCCACATGTACCAGATAATATCATTGATGCGACTTCAATTTTATTCGTAAATCTATTGGAGAAAGATGGTCAAAAAGTAAGGCTCCTGAACTTTTTGAGAAAATTACGTGAAAACGGGATACATGATATCCAATTTCTCAATATTGAACTCGGCTTACAACAAGATGCTCATAATCACGAGCAGATAGTCAATATATGCGATATTTTATATGAGATGCTCCCTAATAACGGATCCTTAGCGTGCATGAGAATAATCGCATATTATAATGCCAACGAAGAATTGTCTGATTTCGATGACACTTTCAACGTAGCAAATAATGCTCAATATGGTCTATCTTATATAAGATGTATTTCATTAATTTTAGTTAGTATGGGCAAAGGAGAACTTGCTCTAAACTATTTATATGAACATATTAGGAATTCTGACAATCAAAAAGCGCATGACCTATATTTTGAGCTTTGTTCTTCAATACCGACTCTGACTGAATTACTGCACAGACCTATTGAGGCTGCTGCAGAAGGAGATTATATTGAATATTCAGACGGCAAGCAATCGCATAATACATGGATTTCTAAGGGAGGACTTATTTCTCAATTTGTTGGGAAGAAAATTGGAGATACAATTCATATAGATCAGGGTGTAAAGACGATTTCATTAACATTGACCAATATTGAATCAAAATATTTAGGGCTTTACCGTAAAGTAGCATCAGAAATCAATAATCATCAGAGTGCCAATTTCAAAGTCTTTGATTTTAATGATATTAAGGATGATATAATAGGAGGTTTGAAGACAATTGTGGCTGCACAAAGAGGCATTGATGAGACTGCATACTCGTGTGCGCTCAAAAATAGCTTGGCTGAGTATATGCAAGGTAAAACGCCATTATATCTGGCAAAACCTCTTAATGGATTTCACGATATTTATGATTTAATATTCGGTAAATTTACTATATATCAAACTCCTACATATTTGATAAAACAAAGGTTTGAGAATGGCTTCCCTCTGTCAAACCAAAATATCGTTCTTGACCTGACATCTTTGATACTGATACATTCAATATCAAGGAAATTTTCATTGATTTTTAAAGAAAAATTTCTTATATCGCAACGGGTATTCGATTATATAAGAGAGTTTAAGAATAGCGAGGATAGAGGTGGTTCAACCCAAAATTTATCCCTCTCATCTTGGTCAAATCTGCAACATATTGTAGGAAATCAGGAGTTAAGTCAATGTAAATTCCGCGATATTTTAGATGATCTCTTAAGATGGGTAAATGCAAACTGCAAAGTCATTGTAGTTAATGAAATGATTGAACATATCAGCGCTGATTGTACTCCAATCGTTGAGACTTATTTAGAGACGTTGTTACTTGCCCAACAGCCAAATAACGTCCTAATGACTGAAGACTACTGGCTACGCCACAACTATTCGGATTCAACGAGAATTAATGTAGAATTCTATGTCAAATGTATTTTCCCAGATAAATCCTCGGATCTATCAGCTTATTTGACTGAATTAAATTATTGTGGCCATGACGTAGACGGGAATTTCATTGTGGAACAGATTCTTCTTAAAGAACGAGACCAAACTAATGAGTACGAAAGATGTCGTGATATGGTTAAGCAGAATCCTTATATATTGACATCATTTATACTTGCTTCCCAAAAATTATTGAATGGATTATTAACCACGACTCGAATATCTTGTATAGATGATATTTTATATTCTTTTTTTAGCGGTATGGGATATAAATTGGCAAGATGGGTTTATCCTCAACTTTTATCTTTTCCACTGAGTAAAGACTATGAAACCATTGTAATTAATTCATTCAAGAGATTCATCGAAGGCCAGATTATTCTTTCTTCATCTCCAGATATAATTTTGAATTGTCATGAGCAAATGTAGCAAAGAACAGGTAACGTGTCCTCGCTGTCATTACGACAGCCCAATGACTGTATGGAATTCCATTAACGCCGATCTCGACCCGGAATTGAAGGAGAAGCTGCTCGATGGGGAATTATACCATTGGAAATGCGAAGTTTGTGGTCTGGAGATTGATGTGCCGTTCGGAACGCTCTATCACGACATGGAACATAAGTTTATGCTCTTCTTTTCTCCATGTGATGAAGACGAGGATAAATACCAGGAGATCGAAGTTCCAGTTCCGTCAGGAATGGAATTCAAAGATTACACCTTTCGCTCTGTTTTCGGCATGAATGAACTCCGGGAGAAGATTAGTATTCTGGAAGCCGGCCTTAATGACATTGCCGTTGAGCGCATGAAATTCTTTCTTAAACTCGACAACATTGATGGCTTGTATCAGAATGACGTTCTTTTCTTCCTCGGCGTTGACACGGATCCTGATAGAATCAAATCATCCGGCTGGGAACGCGGTGCCATAAAGTTCTTACGGCTGAGAGAAGGCAAAGAACCGGAGATTCTTCCATTCCCAATGGAAAAATATTACGATTATTTATTGGCTGTCATTATGGATCCCCGGATGAAACCAGCTCAATGTACCTGCATCGATGAGGGATGGATAAGGATGAAACTACAGAAGATATAAGCCATGAGATACTATGATAAAAAGATAGGTAATATCGGCCCGTTTGAAATTATCGGCACGGAAGATCCGCGAGACTGCGTGGGGCTTTGTGACAGGACGGGCCGCTGGATTGTTTCTCCGGAACAGGGCTATAAGTCATTCAACCATTATGACGATGGCTTGATGATAGCATACCGATCAGAAGAAGATGGCTTCGGATGGGTATTGGTGGATTATCATGGAAACTGTATCTCCGACAGATACAACTTTATTGAACCGGCGGGTGAAGGTTTCTATATGGTCGAAAAAGGGGCACGCCACAACATTATGCGCCGCGATGGATCGATTGTCCTGAAAGAATGGCCTCATCGGGTTTGGAAGGTTCGTAACGGATATTTTCAAATAGAAAAAACTATCCGCAAAACAAAGACAACTCCCACTCGATATGTGGCGGGCGTAGCTCATGTGAGCGGCATCATCGTTTTCCCGATGATTTTTGAATCGGTAAGATTCTTCGACGACTCGGACGATGCTGATATGCTGGCTAAGAAAGATGGGCAACCGTACATAATTCATAGCGGTGCACTTTACGATCGGCAAAAACGGCATTATCCACCTAAACCGGAGCCGGACAAACTTGGCAAATTCTTTGAACAGATTGTCAACTGGATTCTTCCCGGACTGCAACTGTTTTATCGGGACACAGATGCAGATATCGATGTTGATCGAATGTATCCTGTTGGCAAAGTTATTCGTACTGGATTTTACACCTCGGTAAGCACCAAACTTCAGCGGCCTGCTCAAAAGACTAGATTTCTTATTGCGTCGGCTCACGCCGCTTTACTATGCTCCGATGAAAATGGCAATATCAATGAGACCGGACTGAGTTTCAGTCCCCGGGCAGAAGAATGGCGTCATGCTGTCATATCGAAAAACGCATGGTTGAAAGTCCTTGATGTTTATAAGGTTGGAGACATCACCCAGATTTTTATGATTCAGATTCCGGAGACAGCTGTGATGTTTCTGGGAGATAACGAGACCATTTTCAATTTCATAAATGAAGCAGGTGGCAGCGGAACCACGCTGGTTGAAATTGCAAGAAGAAGCTTCGACGAGACGATGAAGCAATTGGTCCATCCTCGCTCTACGGACACCGATTGGGTGGCTTTGATGTCTCGCCCCATTGGTTACACTCTTAAGGGACAACCATATTCCTTAGCACCTGATTATACACTCGACGAGGATCCGTTCAGCGGACATAAAAATATCATTGACCATAACCGCCATTTTTGCTACATCATTCATGATTTGGCTGATGACCGCGACATAGTCCAGGATTATGATGGCTTTCCTTGGCGAGGTGTTGTTGGGAGCGTATGCGATGGATGTATGTATGCAAAGGGCACAAACGGACGACCATTCGGATGCGGACGACTCTTTCAGGAGAGTTTCCGAAAAAGCTATATAAGCGGTCGTTGTGACTACTGGAAATTCAATCTTGAAACAGAGTCGTGGTTTGAATGCCGAAGTCGGATGGAACGTAAAAAAGCTGAGGAACATCAGGCAAAAACCTCTGGCTCGTATGCCGCAAATCTTGTCATAGACTTCATTTCCGAGCATTTGGAAGGAAAGATTGATAATCTTCTAAAATTTGACTTTCATTCTCTCCGGGAAGATAAGAAATATGGTCCAATAAAAGGACCCACAATGATTCAGAATTATGCGATAGTCAAGTCAATCATAGAAATAGTATTTGGCGAATACTGGCCTGACCTGAACGTTGAGACTCTGGATTCTTACCAATATCAAATCGGGACTATTATTCATTACCAACGTCTTGCCGGAGCACGCATAGCTGACCGACGTTTCAAAGCATTGGATGCCCATTGTCCTGACAATGGGATAATCGACATGGCAGAAGAGTTATTCTCTCACTGCTATACACTTGGCGACCTTATCGTATGGCCTAACAAGGCGATTATGGCAAATATGTTCGACGATTCCAAAATGAGGGGATATATCGACCGCATGTTTATCGCAATGTATGATGTCATGACCAATGCCAAGAACCAGAATATGGATGTAAAGGCAGTCCTATACAAGAACCGAAAGCTGATGAAAGACTATCAAGGGAAAGAGGGTTTTGTAGCTTTCATGAAAAATTCTCTCCTTGAAGAATTTATCGGTAATGATGGCGTTCCGAAACTCCTCTTCGACGGCATATCAAATTCAGCACGCGACTTTCAACCGGAGCTTCTCCCTGACGCATTACGTCAATACCATGATTTCATGGTTCCGACAGTAGAACGACGCTCCAAAAAAATACTCGAAAGATTAAAGCGCAAACTCAACATCGAATAGCCCCGTTTTTTTTCATTCGCTGAATAACGAACTAAGAGAAATGGCACAATATATAGAACCAAGTATTGAAGACCACATGGTCTGTGTTAACATAAGTAAGACATTTGATGCAAAAGAAAGACGGGACATTTATGACTGTGCCCGTCATTATTGGCATCTGGATGTGAATCGTGCAGAAAAAGCCAATCTTGTGCTTGCTACGGTCCACGGTATTGTAGTAGCTGTATTCCATCCAACCCACTGGTATAAATCAGAAACTTACAAAGGTAAAACGGAACGTTATGAATTTGAGGGAACGGAGGTAGAAGACTCTCCATATCTCGAAAAATGCGTCTGGAACATCGTAAATCCCGAATCTCAGAATCCAGTAAGTTATATCAACTTGTAAAATGGTAAGACCTATTTTAGACGAAGAAACTAACTTCATATATATTTCCGATAAACTCAAAGTGTTTTTCTCTAAGTTTCATAATGCCCTTATTGAGAAATTCGAGTAATAAGGGAGTATGTCTTTTATTTCGTCTTCGGTCGTATCGATGTGCAGATTGTTTAGCACGTGGGTTAGCCAATGCAATGGATCGACGCCAAGGATATCGCAACTTTCGATTAGGGAGTAGAATATTGCATTGTCAACTGCACCGTTATCGTTTTTGCTAAACAGGTAGTTTTTTCGCCCTAATACGGTTGGGCGTTGGCCGCGTTCGACCGGATTGTTGTCAATATGGTAGCGACCATCTTCGGCATATCGGCGGAGTCTGGGCCAGAGTTTGTAGGCATAATCGAGCGCTTTGCCCATCGGGTCTGGAGCTGAAAATTTACAGTTACTCGAAATTTAATTTCCGTATTTTAACTGTTTATCACACGAAAAATCATTGACTTTGCACTTGTGCAAGATATACGAAAGAGAGTTCATTTCCGAAGGATGAAGCCAGCCGTGAGGATCCAAATCCTCAAAAATCAGAAATGCGACCTACCTCTGTATTATAAAAGCTCAAGTAGCACGCTCTCAACGACATAAGGATAGTGCATCGGAAAGTAGGGCCTGATTTTCGGTGAAAAAAAAACGCACGCGCAAGCACTTTAATAGCAAGTGTTTCAGCACAATAGCGAGTTGTGGGTAAATAAAAATTACTCTACAAAAGTGCGTGTGTATGCTAAATTTGTTGCGTCTTTGTTGCGCGAATTTTTGACGCGCAACAAACGCAACAAATATTTCACCGCAATGACATGAAGAAAGTTACTAAGGATTTTGCTTATCTACGACAACGAAAGAGGTACATCGTAATCTCTCGATTGCCCTGGTTGCTGAACGTGCGACCTGTTCGCCACTTACGGTGAACCGCATCGAGAACGGCTCAAATCACCTCCCTCGACAAGGCAACTAAGCAACACGGAGGTCTCCCGGTGCAAAATCACTATTGTATCTTAACAATTGAAAACAGAAAATGTTAACATGTTATAAATCGGAATATTCCGATTTAAACCAAATTCGAGCGAGTTTGTCAAATAAACAGATTTGAAAATGAACGAATTCCAAAAATGATTAAATGAACAATAGGTAAGTTATGAAAAAGAAGATTCTGACAATCGTCATTGCAGCCTTGGCCATCTGCGCAATCGGCGCATCGGCTCGCGACAACAACCGCCAAGACCGCCGCAAAGGTCCCCGCACCGAACAAACGTGCGACAACCGAGGATGCGAACTGTTCAAAGGCATCGAACTGACCGCCGAACAGCAAGCCGCGCTGAAAACGCTCGACGAACAACGCGCCGCAAAACGCCCCGAGATGGGAAATCGTCCCGAACGCGGCCAGCGCCCCGACTCGGCCCAGATAGCTCAATTCCGCCAGGCACGCCTCGATGCACAACGCGCCTATCTCGAAGGCGTCAAGAGTATCCTCACCCCCGAGCAGTACGTAGTGTACCTGGAAAATTGCTACTTGATGCAGTCAATGCCGATGGGTCCACGCCCCGACGGACAGCAACGCGGTCGTCGCAGATAATCACCGACATGACTATTAGCCAAGCATAGCAGCCATACCTAACAATACTAACAGCACCCCGCCGGCCGTCAGCACCACCGCTGCCGGCCGACTTTTTTTCGATAGGCCTCGCAGAAATATTGAGGAGAAATCCGGCAAGGCTGCAATAATTCGGATGATATTACGTTAAAAGAAAAATGAATGCTTTGAAACGATATATCGGTTGCGCCCTGGCCGCCATGTCGATGGCCATAGCTATGCCCGTCTTTGCTCAGGACGGCACCTCGTCGTATAGCTGGCTCAACATCCCCTCATCGAGCAAAATCTACGGCCTCGGCGGCATGAACATAACGCTTGTCGACGACGAATTGCAATCGTCCGACCAAAATCCGGCACTACTGGGTCCGGAGATGTCGGGGCAAGTCGCTGTCAACTATATGCGCTACCTGGGCGGAAGCAACTTGGCCGGAGTCAGATACGCCCACAGCGCCGGCGAACGCGCTGCCTGGAGCGCCGGGCTGCAATATTTCGGCTACGGGTCGATCACAGAGACGCTGCCCGACGGCTCGACAGTGGGCACATTCTCGCCGATAGATATGGCAATCAGCGGGGCGTACTCGCACGACATCACCGACCGACTGCGCGGCGGCTTCGACATAAAATTTCTCTACAGCAGCTACGCCGACTACACTGCATTCGCCATCGCCACCGACCTGGGTTTGAACTATTTCAACCCCGAGCGCGACTTGTCGCTGTCGCTGGTGATAGCAAACCTGGGCGGCCAAGTGAAGCGCTTCGACGAAAGCTACAACCGACTGCCATTCGACATCCGCCT
The DNA here is from genome assembly GCA_964433215.1 of uncultured Bacteroides sp. GTDB lineage: Bacteria > Bacteroidota > Bacteroidia > Bacteroidales > Muribaculaceae > CAG-873. The sequence goes on along the minus strand of CAYSQI010000005.1, from coordinate 24,840 downwards.
GGGTTGGTCGAAAGTATTTGGCAACTTCCCGGTGCGTTTTTCGGTCACGGCCTGGAACCTGACAAAGTGGAAATTGCCATACATGGACTTGGGCGACGGGACAGCCGGCTCCGAGCCACAGCTGAAGGACAAGTTCTCGTCGAATCTCTTCCGCCACCTCATTTTCGGCGCCGACCTGATTTCGAGCAAGAATTTCTATCTCGGTCTTGGCTATAACTACAAAGCCCGCACCGATATGTCGACCTACCACCGCAGCTTCATCTCCGGCTTTTCGCTGGCGGCCGGCATACGTGGCCGAGCCTACGGCGTAGGCGTGGCCTTCGCCCAGCCTCACACCGGCGCCACCACCTTTATGGTCAATCTAAACCTTAGCCTCAACGAATTGATTAAATAATGGAAACCCCACGCATCATAGTAGCCATCGACGGATTTTCGTCGTCAGGCAAAAGCACCATGGCCCGCCGGCTCGCCGCCGCAGTCGGCTACAGATATATCGACTCGGGCGCGATGTACCGCGCCGTGGCCCTCTACGGCCTCGAACACGGGCTGGTAGCCGCCGACGGCACAATCAAGACCGACGCCCTGGTGGCCGCCCTACCCGACATAAACATTGACTTTGCCCCGCAGGCCGACGGCACTCAGCGCACGATGCTCAACGGCGTCGACGTCGAAGACGCCATACGCCAACTGCGAGTGTCGAACGTAGTGTCGCCCGTATCGGCCATACCGGCCGTGCGCCACGACCTAGTGGCCAAACAGCAAGCACTTGGCGACGGCAAAGGGATAGTAATGGACGGCCGCGACATCGGCACCACCGTATTTCCGGATGCCGAACTGAAGATTTACGTCGACGCCTCGGCCCAGACCCGCGCTCAGCGACGCTTCGCGGAGCTGCTGGCCAAGGGCTCGAACGTGAGCTTCGAAGAAGTGCTGGCCAATGTCGTACACCGCGACGAAATCGACCGCACACGCACCGAAAGCCCGCTGCGACGCGCCGACGATGCCATCGCAATCGACAACTCGACAATGGACATAGCCACGCAAGACGCATGGCTACTCGAACGCTTCAACGAGACCATCGCCAAACTCAGCGCACATGACGCCAATCGTTGAAATCGACGAGCGTTCGGGCTTCTGCTTCGGCGTCGTCACAGCCATACGCAAAGCCGAAGACGAGCTGCAACGAGCCGGCTCGCTATACTGCTTGGGCGACATCGTGCACAACAGCAACGAAGTGGAGCGCCTGCAGGGCAGCGGCTTGCAGACTATCACGCACGAACAACTGCGCGAACTGCACGACGTGAACGTGCTGCTTCGCGCACACGGCGAGCCGCCATCGACCTACGAAATAGCACGAGCAAACAACATACACATCATCGACGCCACGTGCCCCGTAGTGCTCAAGCTGCAGCAGCGTATCAAAGAGGCGTATGACACACGCACGGATACACGCCACCCACAGATAGTGATTTACGGGCAAATCGGACATGCCGAAGTGAACGGACTGGTCGGACAGACCGATGGCGAGGCCATCGTGGTCGAGGACCTTGCCGGCTTGGACAAGATTGACTTCACACGCGACATCTTTCTCTACTCACAGACCACCAAGAGCGTCGAAGGCTTCAACATAATCATCGAAGAAATACGCCGCCGACTCGCCCCGGGCGCGTCGCTGACATCGTACGACACCATCTGCCGCCAAGTGGCCGGCCGCGTAGAGCATCTGCGCGAATTTGCGTCGACCCACGACGTCGTCATCTTCGTGGCCGGAGCAAAAAGCTCGAATGGCAAAATCCTGTTCAAGCACTGCCACGACGTGAACCCACGGTCGCATCTGATTGCCGACGAGACACAACTCGACGCGAGCTGGCTGGCCGACGCTGAGTCAATCGGCATCTGTGGCGCCACGTCCACACCACGCCGACTGATGGAGCAGGTACGCGAGTGCGTATATCGCCTGATTGAGAACGACAGCGAAGCGTGACCATGGCACAGAAGAAAAAGAATGCACGACGCGCATCATCAGCTCGCCGTAAAAAGCAACGTGTGAGGCTACGCTGGGACAGAATCTTCCTGGTGATAATCCTGCCGATACTGCTAATCGTATTCGCAATAGCTTGCATCCGAGGGTGCGACGGCCCGGCCGACGAGCCGCAACCGACAAAATTCGACACACCCACGAACGAACCACAACCGGCAGCGGCAGAAGCAGTTAGCGTTACGGCAGCGGCAGACGCAGTTAGCGATACGGCAGCGGCAGAAGAGGTTGGCATAGCCCAACCTGCGGCGCCGAAGCCAATACCGAATATACAAGATGTGGCCGAGCGCGATGCTTCCGAAGTAATCGCACACCGCCCACAAACGATGCTGCGCCAAAATGCTCTGCTGAATATCCATGCGCGGCACTCGGCCTTGCGCCGCCACGGCTTCAACGCCGCAGCCGACGTCTATATCAACACAATCAACAAAATTCTAAGCGAACATGGACTCTATTAGCATCCGACCGGCCACAGCAGCCGACGCCCCCTTCATCGCACGCGCCATCATCATGGCCATCGGCGAAGAGATAGCAATGCGATTTGCCGAAACCGCAGAACGTCGGCCACTGGTCGGCCGCCTCTTCACCCAGCTTGCCGAACGCGACGACTCGCAATACAGCTACCTGAACTCGCACGTAGCCGCCACCGCTGATGGCCACGTGGCAGGTATTGTAGTAGCCTACGACGGCGCCCGTTTGCGCGAACTGCGCCGCGCCTTCACAGCTAAAGCATCCGAAATACTTGGACTCGATATTGACCCCGAAACGATGGCCGACGAGACGACGCCCGACGAAGTTTACCTTGACTCGCTGGCGGTGTTCCCGGAGTATCGCGGCCACGGCATAGCACATAGCCTGATACAATGCGCCGCCGAGAAGGCGCACGCGCTGGGCAAACCGCTGGGGCTGCTCTGCGAGCCGGAAAATCGCCCGGCCGAAACGCTATACAAATCGCTCGGGTTCAAGACCATAGGCCGGCTGCCTTTTGCCGGCGTGATGATGAACCACATGCGCCTGTAAAAAATCAGACAAGGGAGGCCATGACGGGCGCCATGCGCTCGAGGGCCGACTGCAGCACGCTGCGCGGGCAAGCAAAGTTGAGCCGCAAGAAATTCTCGCCACCGGGGCCATACATGGCACCGCCATTGAGCCGCACATCGGCCCGGTCGAGAATAATTTCGGCCACACGCTCGCCCGTGAGTTTTGTGCACTCCACGTTGATCCATGCCAGATAAGTGGCTTCGAGCGGTGTGACTACATACTGCGGCAAATGCTGCGCGAAAAAGTCAACAATGAGGCGATAGTTTTCGAAAAGATAAGCGACAAGTCGGTCGAGCCACTCGCTGCCGCGATTGTATGCCGCGATAGTAGCTTCGACGCCGAACGGATTGACGTCGCACACTTCGTTGATGTTGATAGCCTTGTCGATAGCGGCACGGCGCGCCGGGTCGACGGCCACAATATTGGCAATCTGCAAGCCGGCGATATTGAAGGCCTTGCTGGGTGAAACACACGAAGCGCTCGCGCGGGCATATTCCGAGCCGAGCGTCGCGTAGGGAGTGTACGAACGGCCGCCGTAAACGAGTTCGCAATGGATTTCGTCGGAAATGACAAAAACATCATTTGCAAGACAGATATCGCCGATGCGACGCAGCTCGGCCGGAGTCCAAACGCGGCCGGCCGGATTGTGTGGGTTGCAAAGCAGCAGGCAAGTGACGTCGTCGCGACGCGCCAAGCGTTCTAGGCCCTCGAAATCAACGCTATAATTGCCGTCGTCAGCATTGTAAATCAGACGATTATCAGCCAATAGACATCCGTTGTTGCGAATTGAAGAAAAGAAACAATTATAGGCCGGAGTCTGCACGATAACACTCTCGCCGGGGCGACAAACCGCCTTGATGATGGCCGAGATGGCCGGAACCACGCCGATGGTGTAGATAATCGAGCGCGAGTCGATCGCCCACCCATGACGTCGCGAAAACCAATCGCAGACAGCCTCATAATAGGCGTCGGGGACAGCAGTATAGCCAAAAACGCCATGGTCGACGCGCCGACGCAAAGCCTCGACGATGTAAGGAGCGGTGCGAAAATCCATATCGGCCACCCACATAGCGGTAGCACCGGCCGGCGTGGTATCCCACTTATACGAATTGGAACCTCGGCGGTCGACAATCGTATCGAAATCTAAATCAGTCATTTTCGCGAGTGGTAATGACGCAATCGGCCGGAGCGAGCACGTGCTCATCGATAATCACCTCACCGATAGCATCAGCGACAATCGAACCCGACTTCGGATTTTTCACACTCGTGATAACGCCACGGATTGAGGCTTGCAGCGAAGAGTCCTCGAAAGCCAAGTCGCAATCGGGAGCCATCGTGCAATTCTCCATCACCAAGTCGGTGGCATAGCACAGCGGCTGCGTACCGGAGATTTGACAATCGACGAGACGCAAACCTTTGGAATGCCAGCCGAGGTACTCGCCGGTAAGCCGGCAGTTGATGAGGGTGACGTTTTCGGTATTCCAAAACGCATCCTTCGAGTCAATGACAGCATCGCGAACGACTACATTGCGACAATACTGAAACGAGTAGTTGCCTTGCTGGCGATACTGCTCAATATCAATGTTTTCGCAGTGCATGAAGAGGTAGTCGGCACGGGCAACTTCGACATCGCGCATTCGGATATCGCGACAGTGCCACAGGGTCTCCTGTGCGTCGGGGATACGGACACGAGTCAGGCTGATGTTTTGCATCTCGCGAAACATCTTTGGAGCGTCGACCTGCGTGTCGGTCATCGTCAAATCCGACGAGTACCACAAAGCGGCACGCGCCCCGGGAGTGAAAACACAATGGTCGACGACAAAACCGCGAACATGCCAGAAGGGATATTTACCCTCAAATCGGCAATTGGCGGCTGTGATATCGGAGCAACATTTCAGCGCCGATTCGCCGGCGTGGATAGTGACGTTGTCGAGAAGCAGGCCATGCGAGCCGAAAAGCGGACGTTCGCCGCCGAATTCCGTGTTTTCAATCTTTTTCATAATCAAAAAAAATAGCGGTCGGAGGAGCAGCCGAGAGGCAAAATCCGGCGCAAGAAAGGCGCATTACTTATACATGAAACGCTTGATTGAGCGCTTGGGCGTCTTGACAAACTCCTCAGCAATAATTTCGAAATCAGAGACTTGTTCGTAAGGTGCAACAAGTTTGTTAAGGTCGCGAAGGTTCTGATTCATCGCGGCATGCAGGTCGGCATCGCTGAGACGAGCGGCGCGCACATCATCGTCGTCGGGATGAATCAGAGCGACAAGCTTACCGGCACGATCCACGACCAAGCTTTCGCTCACGTAAGGCATATTGTTAAGCTTCGCCTCGATTTCTTCGGGATAAATATTCTGCCCGTTAGCGCTCAAAATCATAGTCTTGTAGCGACCACGGATGAAGATAGTGCGTCCGACCGGACCGCCAATGCTTCCCATATCGCCCGTATGCAGCCAACCATCGGCGTCGAGAGCGGCCTCGGTAGCTTCGGGATTCTTGTAGTAGCCGAGCATCACGTTCTGACCGCGCACGAGGATTTCGCCTTGCTCGCCGGCGGCGTTTTCATTGCTAATGCGGCCTTCCATATTGGGCAGCATCCGACCGGCCGATGCGGGAATAAACTGTCGGCAAGGCGTGTAGCTAATCAGCGGGCCGCACTCGGTCATGCCGTATCCGACCGTAAAGGGGAAGTTGATGCGATAAAGAAAATCTTCGACTTCGGGATTGAGCGGCGCGCCGCCAATGATGATTTCCTCGAAAGCGCCACCGAAAGCTTCGACCAAGCGCGAACGAATGCGGCTGTAAATGGCACGGTCGAGCATCGGCACGGCCAAAATCCAGCGCATCGGCTTCTTGGTAATCATCGGCACGATCATCTTGCTGTAGATTTTCTCGAGGATGAGCGGCACACAGATAATCAAGTTGGGCTTGACCTGTGCTAATGCTTTCATCAAGATAGCCGGAGTCGGAGTCTTACCGAGGACGGTCACGTGCGAGCCGACAGCCAGAGGCACCAGCATATCAAATGCACAACCATAAGCATGGGCCAACGGCAGGAACGACAGAGCTCGCGAGCCGGAATAGTGCAGACGAGTCTTGATACCAAAGAAAATGTTGCCTGCAACGTTGTCGTACGAGAGCATCACGCCCTTCGAGAAGCCGGTAGTACCCGACGTGTAGTTGAGGATAGCAACATCCTCGTTGGCACGCGGGCTATAGACGATATCGTCGCGCGTGAAGCCGTTGGGATATCGACGGCTGAACCAACGCGACAAATTCTTCAGGAAACGCTCGAGCTTCTCATCGTCGCAGCGCAGCATTTTGTGATTGTCGAGCGAGACGACCGCCTTGACTTGCGGGAAATCGTATTCGGAGATATGATTCCAAATCGAGTCGCTAACAAACAACAGCGAAGCATCGCTATGATTGATAATGTTAGCAGCGTCGACCGGATTGAAATCGCTGAGAATGGGCACGACCACCGACCCGTAGGTCAGCGAAGCCATAAAAGCCATAATCCACAATGGAGTGTTCTTGCCTAAAAGCGCAACTTTGTCGCCGGGCTGAATGCCGGCCTCTTCGAAGAAGAGATGAAAACGCGCAATGTGCTTGGCCATGTCGCCATAGGTATAAGTCTTGCCGGAGACATAGTCGGTAATTGCCGGCAGCGGATAATTATCGGCAAAAGTCTGCTGGTAGAGCAGGTTAACGTCGCAGCCGCGACCTTCCCACTGTTGTGAATTAGTCATAATCTTCAGCGTGTTAATCAGGGTTAATAAAGACGAGCTCCCGCACGTCGGAAAAAGGGCTTAAGCAATCAATCAATCAGCGAGACGCTTTGAGAGCGAGTCGCGGATATCGCCATAGATTTTATCGACGTCGCCGTTGCCGTTGATAGGATGGTACTTACCTTCGGCGATGTAGTAGTCGCGCAGCGGCTGTGTCTGCGAGTGGTAGACCTTCAGACGATTCTTGATAGTGTCGATATTGTCGTCGGCACGGCCTGTTTCCTTGCCACGGTTGAGCATACGACGAATAAGTTCGTCCTCATCGACTTCGAGGCCGATGACAGCGTGTACTTTCGAGCCGCGGTTTGCGAGCATCACTTTTAGGGCCTTAGCTTGCTCGATAGTGCGCGGGAAACCATCGAAGATGACGCCGGCGGCAGTCTGTTCGGGGTTCGAATCAAGCACACTTTCGAGGACCTTAATCATCAAATCATCGGGAATAAGCTGACCTTTAGAAATGAAACTGTCGGCAATCTTACCCAGCTCGGTACCACGGGCTATATGGTCGCGGAGAACTTCGCCTGTGGATATGTGATGCAGTCCATAGTCGTTGATAAGACGGTCGCTCTGAGTGCCTTTTCCGCTACCCGGGGCGCCGAATATAACCAAATTTAGCATTTAATCTTCTTTAAGTATGTATATGTCGTTGAGGTTACGGGCCTTCTCATTGAGGTCGAGTCCGAAACCGATAATAAATTTCTTAGGAATGGAGAAACCGACATAGTCAGGCTTAACATCCTCGACGAGCGACTCGGGTTTGAAGAGCAAGGTAGCCACCTTGATTTCAGCCGGTTGCTGAGCGCTGAGCGTGTCAATCAGACGCTTGATGGTATGGCCGGTATCGACAATATCTTCGACGATGATAACGGTACGATCCTTGATATCCTCGTGCAGACCCATGACCTCGGTAACCTTGCCGGTGGTGCCTGTACCTTCGTAGCTTTTGAGGCGAATAAAGGTGATTTCGGCGTCGATCGTTTCGCAAGCGCGGAAGAGGTCGGATGCAAAAGGAAACGCCCCGTTCAGCACACAGATGAACAGAGGCGATTTATCGGCACAGTCGCGCGTGATTTCCTTACCCAATTCTTGGATGCGGGCATCAATACTATCGCGAGAGATAAACGGCTGGAAGGTCATGCCTTCGTACTTGACTTGTTTCATTTCTTCCAAAAGAAAAATTTTATGCAAAGGTAGCAATAATTTTCGATACAAACGGAAAAAGGGCGGTTAAAAACGGCGAAAAGTCATTTTTGAACTGGTTTTTGAACAGGTCAAATGCCAAATAAGTCGGTAGCCGAATGGCGGCAAGTGCCTACAGAAACAAAAATTATCGGCGCGAGAAAGCAATGCCATCGAAAACGAGCGCCCCGCTATCTGCGCCGCGGCGCAGATAGGTCATCGCTTCTTCGTAGACTGTCGGGAAGGTGCGGCGAACAAGTCCGACATCGAGCGGACCTCGGTCGAGCAACTGTTCGAGAGCGGGACCCACGTCGTGCGGCTGACGCTTGCGCCGTGCGCGGCAGAGGTCGCACTTGCCGCAAGGGCGAGCCGTAGGGTCGCCGAAATAACGAAGCATACGCTCCACGCGGCAACCTTCGTCGGAAAAGACATAGTCGCGCATGGCTTCCATTCGCTTGGTGGCGCGCTCGAGCTGCTGTTCGTAGACGTCGCGAGGGATGATGATATGTCGGCCTTCCTCGCGATTTGACGGGAAATAGACGTAAGGCAAGCTGCGCTTGGGGATATACTGAAGAACGTGCATACGCGAAAGGAGCAGCAAGGCTTGATAGACGTCATCGGTAGAATAGGAGGTGAGATACGACAAGCGCAACTCGTCGATAGGCACGAAGTCGGCAAAGATGCCGGTATAAGTGCGCATGATGGCTTGCAGAATTGCGTCGACATCGGGCGGAAGCTGCAGCGCGTAGAAATCGCGTCGGTCCATAACGACCATGATGCGCGAACGGCTGTTGGCGTCGTCGCCATATTCAATGACGCCCGAGCGCGAAAGAATCGACAGGGACGCCGCAGCCGGGCGCGGCTGCAGCTCGTAGAGCTTGCAGAAAGCGATGACGTTGAATTCGAACGTGTGGTTGAAGCCCTCGCCCATAGCCACGTCGAGAAATACGCACAACTTGTCGTAAATATCGCGAATATATGCCCGCGGAGGAAACGACTCGCTCAATCGGCGCTTGAGCAGCCCCTTATCGGCCTTAGCGGCGAGCAGTACGGCATACGAAGCGAGGCCATCGCGACCGCATCGGCCGGCTTCCTGATAATACTCTTCGAGCGAAGGGGGCAAATCGTAATGCACGACGACACGAACATCGGGCTTGTCGATACCCATGCCGAAGGCATTTGTAGCGACCATCACACGCTTTTCGCCGGCCATCCACGCGTCCTGGCGCGCCTCCTTCTCCTCGGGTGCGAGCCCGGCATGATAAAAGTCGGCGCTGATGCCGCGCTGCTCGAGCATAGCGGCGATGACCGAGGTGCGACGCCGCGAACGGACATACACGATAGCCGAGCCGGAGGTGCCGCGCAGCACTTGCTCGAGCATTTCGTCCTTGGCTTCGGTATGGCGGACAATGTAGCTGAGATTATCGCGCGAAAAGCTTTTTGAAAAGATAGCCGGGGAGCGCATACCGAGTTTGTCGGCAATATCGGCCACAACTTGCGGAGTAGCTGTAGCGGTCAAGGCCAACACAGGCACATCGGAGAAAGTGCGTCGCAATTCGATAATTCGCAGATACGAAGGGCGAAAATCGTAGCCCCACTGCGAGATGCAGTGAGCCTCGTCGACAACAATCATGTTGACCGGGAGCGAAGCAATCGAGGCTATAAAATCGGCCCGCGAAAGTTTTTCGGGCGAGAGGTAGAGCAACTTGGTCTTGCCGATAAAAAGGCGATCCATAGCCACGTTCAGCTCATGACGGCTCATACCCGAGTGGATGCAAGCAGCGGGAACGTTGCGACGGCGCAGATTATCGACCTGGTCTTTCATCAACGAGATGAGCGGCGTCACGACGAGCGTGACACCGTCGAGCATCATTGCGGGCACCTGAAACGTCACCGACTTACCGCCACCGGTAGGCAGCAGACCTATTGTATCGGCTCCGGCGAGAACCGAGTCGATAATTTCGCGCTGACACTCGCGAAAGCTGTCGTAGCCCCAATAGCGGTCGAGAACGTCCTCGGGAGTCATCATTCAGTCTCGTCGGAAATTCGAATCTGCTTCACCAGCAACTGCAGCGACGAGGTGGCATTGTGGTGTTTGTTTTCCTCAATGGTGTAGCAAATGTTGAACGGCTTGCCGTCGTGGATATAGTCGAAGTAGCGAGCCATGTTGAAGGCGATGCCATTGATAACCTTTCCGGATGTGTCGTCGACGAGTTCGAGCTTGATATGTTCAAGATGCTTACCGACAAGCATACTGGTGCCGAAGTCCTTGACATTGCGAGTGCAGAATGTCGGCTTCTGGTTGCCGGGTCCGAAAGGATTGAAAAGCCTCAGCGTAGAAATCAACTCAGGGGTAATCTGAGCGAAAGTCAGGAAGGCATCGATGTCGATAACGGGAGTTTGCTGCTCGGGCAGGATATGCTCGGCCACGTATTCTTCAAAACGACGAGAGAATTCCGGAATATTTTCCTCTTTGAGCGAAAGCCCGACGGCGTATGGATGTCCGCCGAAGTTTTCGAGCAAGTCGCGAGCCGAGTCGACAGCCTTGTAGATGTCGAAGCCTTGTACGGAGCGCGACGAGCCTGTGGCAAGGCCGTTGGCAAAGGTAAGCACGACCGATGGCTTGTAATAGAGCTCGGTAAGTCGCGAAGCGACGATGCCGATGATGCCCTTGTGCCAATCTTTGTTGTAGATGACAATCGACTTTTTGGGCGAATACATTTCGCCACGTGCCTCGAGAATAGCAGCAGCTTCCTCGGTAATACGCTTGTCGAGTTCCTTGCGGTCCTTATTGTACTGGTCGATGGCCAGGCTCTTGGCGGCCGCATCCTTCGAGTCGCGGGCCACGAGAAGTTCGACGGCTTCGCGACCGCTCTGCATTCGACCCGACGCATTGATGCGCGGACCAATCTTAAAGATAACGTCGGTGATGGAAATTTCCTTGCCACCCAGCCCGCAAGTGCGGATAATGGCGCGCAGGCCCAAGTTGGGATTAGTGTTGAGTCGCTTGAGGCCCATATAAGCCATGACGCGGTTTTCGCCAACCATAGGCACGATGTCGGCAGCGATGCTGACAGCCACCAAGTCAAGCATACACTCGAGCTCGGCGGTGCCGATACCGTTCGAAATCGAGAAAGCCTGCATGAGCTTGTACCCTACTCCACAACCCGAGAGGTGGCGGCACGGATAAGTGGAGCCTTCGAGCTTGGGATTGAGGATAGCGACAGCCGGAGGGAGCGTCTCGTCGGGGACGTGATGGTCGCAGATGATGAAGTCGATACCGAGCGAGGCGGCATATTCGATTTCCTCGATGGCTTTGATGCCACAGTCGAGTATAATGATTAGTTTCACGCCATCGGCAGCGGCTGCGTCGATGATTTGATGCGAGATACCATAGCCCTCGTCGTAGCGAGTCGGGATATAGAAATCGATTTCAGAATAGAAATTCTGGAGGTAGCGGTAAACGAGTGCGACCGCCGTAGTGCCGTCGACATCGTAATCGCCGAAAACGAGAATTTTCTCCTTGGACCCCATAGCGCGATTGATGCGGTCGACAGCCTTGTCCATGTCGGGCATCAAGAAGGGGTCGTGGAGGTCACGAACCGAAGGGTGGAAGAACTTCTCGGCCTTTTCAATCGAGGTGATGCCGCGCTGCACCAAAAGCTCGCACACAGGCGTGCAATTGGCATAGCGTCGGGCGAGCTCACTCTCGAGCTTTTGCTCTTCCGATGTCAGAGGCAGATAGTTCCATTTGCTGTTGTTTGTCATATATAGTTTGTTTTATTTCAGTGGTAAGGCCGTCGGGCAGATGGATATCCATCTGCGGGAACGGGAAGCTAATGCCCTGCTCGGGCAGCTGTTTGTAAATCTGCTCGTTGACGGCGTAGAAGAGCCCCCAGTAGTCGGATGTGCGTGTCCAAGCGGTCAGTTTTAGGGTTACAGCGCTATCGTCGAGCGAGTTGACGACAACGTTCGGACTAAAGTTGCGCCGCGGACGCAGAGCTTTGATTTCTTCCTCGCGTCGTTCCTTCCATTCCACGACTTTCTCCTTGTGTCGGCTGAAGATACGATGCAAGAACGAGCGTTGCAGCTTAACGGCCTGCTGCTGTAGGCGTTGTTCTTCTTCGGCGACATCAGCCGCAACTTCTTCTTCGACGTCGTCGAAGTCGGCTTTCAGGGCTCGCTCATCGGCATCGACGATAGCCAGAAGCGCACGGCGAGCGGTGTCGACGCTGTCGCCGTAGGCTATGCCTACTTTCCAGTCGACACGACGATATTTTTCGCGCGAATAGTTGTTGATAGAGCCGGTGGAGAGCCCGCCATTGGGAATCGTAATCGACTTGTTGTCGGGCGTCAAAATGACGGTACTGAAAATCTGAATTTCCTTAACCGTACCGGCAAAGCCCTGAGCTTCAATGTAGTCGCCGACGCGATAAGGCTTGAGAAGCAAAATCAGCACACCACCGGCAAAATTTTGCAGCGTACCGCTAAGCGCCATACCGATAGCGACGCCGGCGGAGGCAAAAATCGCCAAGAACGACGAGGTCTCAATGCCGAGAATGCCGATAACGGTCACAATCAGAATAAAATACAGCACAATGCGTATGAAACTGAGCACGAAGGTGGCCAGCGAATTGTCGACGCGGCGCCGCAACATTATGCGCGCCACCACGTTGTAGAGCTTGCGAATGATGAACTTGCCCACATAGAAGACTACACCGGCAATAAGCAGGTTGACGGCCAACGTCACCAATCCGGAGACGAATTTCTCAATCAGGTCGTCGAGCGGCAAAGTCTTGAGCAGACTTATATCGTTCGTAATCGACGGAATCGAATCGGGCATCTCGGGCATCGTGGGCAGAACGTCTTGTATCAGTGGAATTAGTCGCATAATCATCAATTATTGTTAAAACGAGGGGCAACAACTTTCTTGGTCCATTCGAGGTGATCGTAGCCTTTGACGGAGAGGTCCTCAGCGCGCAGCAGCACACGAGTCGAAAGGCCGGAAGTGGTGTATAGAGTCCAATCGTCCCAAAGTTTTTCGGTGGCGTCTTTGTAAATCACCGCAGAAGCGAGAGCCGAATTGAACTCGGCCAGCAAAGCGGCATCGAGAGCGTCGCGCTCGTGAAGTGCCGTCACATACTCGCCGAAATCGAGATAGTAGCCTTGGGTGACGCGGTCGGACCCGTAATAATTAGTCACGACCTTGAGCGGATGCGAAGGCGCCGTGACATCGTAAATCGCACGAGTAGCATCGGCCAAGCGTTCGAGCCCGGCAGTCTCTACTACAGTCATGGTAGCTGTACGGTCGGCGGCCTTCAGCTTCGACTGATAGAGTTCGAAAGTGTTGCGCGCAGCCTTGACGATGTTGTCCTTGCCGCCGGCCGAGAGCGGACCGACATTCAAGTTGTAGGGCATACCGTCGCGCGGCAGCTCCGACGGGCTCGACACAATGTAGCGAGCACAGTTGCGCAGCTCGTACATCGCTTCGACACCACCCATGAGGCAACAGTCGAAATAAATATACTCGAAGCCTTCGTCTTCGAGCACATAACACAAGGTGGTAGTGTTCATAGTGCGGCCGTTGTGTCTGCCGTACGACAAAGGAGTCACCTGGGCCTGCATTGATTGGGGCGCGAAATACTCCGAGCCGTCCTCAATCCAACCGCTTGCATGGCTCCAAAGCACCAAGCCATAGTTGTCGGCCGGAGCCATGAGTTTTACATCGTCGATAACTTGCTGCATCACCGAAGCATCGGTAGCATTTTCCAAGCCGTAAGCTTTCAAGACCTTCAGGCCTTGGGACGTTAGCTCGAGCAAGCGATTGCCGGTGTATGTGGAATGAAACACGACCCAGCGATTGCTGCCGAGGGCGCCGCTACGAGCTGCAAGTTGCATTTCGTCGAGGTCAAGCGAATCGGCCTTGGGAGTCGTGCCATATTGTTGTCCGAGATTATTAGCAGCTACAATATAGACGAGCGTAGTGTGCTCAGTCGGCTCTGTAAGCTTTGGAGGCTTGGGAGTATCACCTTCGCAACTTGCCAACATCAACGACAACGACAAGGTTATCAAGAATATAATTGAATATCTCATCAGTCAGTAAAAATCAGAAACCGGCAATGATACCTAAAAACGTTATCAACCAACGGATTACGTAAATAATAGCACACAATAACCATCAGTCGACGGCCTACTACCGGATTGAGTGCAAAGATACGCAATTTCGGCCATTATTTTATTACCTTTAACCTTTTTTATCGGTAGCCAAAAACGACTTTTGATTGTTATAGAAGATGGATTACCGATACAAATCGAAAACGACAAGAAGAAAAACACGATGGCATCCAAAAAAGATTTCAGAAGGCTATACGTTGAAGCCTTCGGCACGACGCGACAACATGACGAGTGGTTTGTCAACGAGATTTGCCGCGCCGCAGACATTCGGACACTCGAAGTCGACGGCACGACGGTCAGCACGCTACTTGCACAACCATACGATGTGAGTTTTTACGGGCACGAATTGCGCGGACGATACCTGTCGTGCGTAACGACAGCGACGCGCGAACGCGGCAAAGGCTACATGAGTCGGCTATTGCATCGGACAATTGCAGAGTCGGCAAGCCGAGGCGACGCATTCGCGATGCTGATACCGGCGACTCGGCGGCTATACAGCTTCTACGAGAAGTTCGGATTCGCGTCGGCATTCTACGTCGACGAGCAACGCTACACGTCGGCGCATAAGTTCGCGATAGCCGCCGGATACACGCCGACTGAGCCGAGCTACGATATGTTTGCCAAGCTGGAGAATACGGGATGCTGCGTCGTGAAGCACAGCCTCAGCGATTTCGAACATGTGTTGTGCGACTTGCAGATCGACGGGGGAGCCGCGGTAGCCGTTGCCGGCCCGAGCGAGTCGCAAGCGATGGCATTTGCCACTGTCGGCGACACAGCCACGGTGAGGGCCTTGCTTGCCACAGACTCGGTAGCCGCCGAGGCTGCCCTCGGAATGCTTCGGGCGAAAATAGGCGAGCGCCCGATGGTGGTATGGGGCGCGCCCGGCTGCAAGGTGAGCGGACTGCTTGCTCGCGGCATGATACGGATTGTGAACGTGGCCAAAGTGCTCGAGACCATAGCCGCGACAAATCCGCAAATCGCTATGGCTATACGCGTGCACGATAGCATTATCGAGAGCAACAATGCAGTGTTTCGACTCAGCCACGGCCAATGCCGAGTAGAGCCTTACGGGACAAATACGAAGGGGGTTGAACTAAACGTGCGCGTCGACGTGCTGGCGATGGTGCTATTCAGTGCGCCGTGTGTTGCGTCGGCGCTCGACCTGCCGGGTTGCCGCCCACGCATGATGTTAATGCTTGATTAGCAGAGTATTGCAATTCGCACCACCCAAGACGAAAAAAAACGGCAGGAGCTATAGTTGAATATAGACTTTGAGTTTGCCGCTACCGAGGGCGCGCTCATAGAGTTGGCGCGACACCATCTCGTCGAAGGCTTGGCGCTGCGCGTTGAGCAATCGGCCGACGATTAGGTTGCGAGCGTAGTCGAAGGGCATCGGACTGCCCGACGGCAAGTATTCCGACACGTAAAGGAGATATGTGTAGCTACCCTCAGAGGTGTCGAGCTTGCGATTACGCGCCAACCAAGCATCGGGCGTGGCTCCGAAATCGACAGGGATGCGAGTTTCGACTTGCTCCCAATCGACCCAGCGGTCGCGAAAATAATCGTAGTGGATGGCCGATTTAAGCACCTCCTTTTCGAGGCGGTCGATGTCGGAGGTGTCGTTCGAAGCATAAAGCCGGCGCAGGGTGCGAAGGTTGGAAGCATCGCCGGGTACTTTCAAATAGGTGCCTTTGATGAGCGGCCGTTCGAGCCGGAATTCCTTGACGTGCGCGTCGTAGTAAGCGCGAATTGAATCCTCGGAAATCGAATCAGACTGAGCGGCGTAGAGTCGGCGTCGATATTCGAGCAGGATGAGCCGGTCGCGATATTCGCGAGTGAGGCGGTCGATTTCCGTCATGTCGATTTCTTCGGCAGCTACTTCCGACACGAGGCGGGCGTCGATCCAGTCTTTGACATAGACTTTGACATAGTTGGCCGAATCGTCGGGCGCCAACCCGGCGGGCACAGCTTTTTGCAGCTCCGAGGCAGTCAGGGTTGCGTTCCCTACCCTGACGAGGACATCGGGCGCATCGGCTTGAGCGTCGGAGTCGGCATCCGAGCCACAAGCGGCCAGCGCAGCAATGATAAAAAAGGCGCAACCCGCCACTGACAGACGACGAACGAAGGCAGACAGGCGGGTTGCGCACATAGTATTTCAGGAGTTAGGTCAACGAACTTGTTCGAGAACCTTGTTGTTAATCTTCACTTTATAGCGAGAGCGGAGAGAGTCGAGCCACTGACGTTCGAGCTCGGCTTGGTAGTCGGCGACGATAGCGCCACGGATGTCGGCGGCCTCTTCGGGCTGGTCGATGACACGGCCACGGAAGGCTGCATACGACGCCCAGCGGGCATTGCTTGTCGAGGGCTTTTCGCCACCGAAGGCCAGGAAGTCGGTGATGGCATTTTCGCCCTTAGCAGCGATGACGCGCTCGACCTTGACGTCGCGATTGAACTTATCGCGCATCAGCTTCACAAATTCGGTGGGCTCGATGTCGGTCGGGATAGTCGAAGCGTAAGCCACAGCCTCGCCCAGGATAGAATCGTTGGCAGCGAAAATGACGAACGACTTGAAGCGCGGAGCGTCCCAGCTGTACTTGTCGCGATTGTTGCGGAAGAATTCTTCAAGGCCGGCTTTATCCTCGGCGGCGCGCTTCCAGACGTTGCGATTTGAGATTTCGAAGAGCAGGATGCCGTCGCGATACTCGTTGACGAGGTTGCGATAATCGACATTGGTCAGGGCGAGGTCTTCCTGAGCTTTTTCAAGGCTCTTGGCGGCCATCAGACGGCCGGCGCTTTGCTCGATATATTCCATGATATTATCGACGCCACGGAGAGCGGCAAAGGGAGCCGAAGTCACGACTTCGCCAAGGGTGAATTTTTTGCCGGCGACTTCGACGAGTTGCAAATTCGAGCGACCAAATTCAGCCACGAAAGCCGAGTCGTAGACGGCGTCGGTCTTTTCAATAAGCGAGCGCAGCTTGTCGAAGTTTTTGGTGATGAGCTTGGCCTTGTACTGCTGCATCATGCGAGTGGTGAAGGCATTAGAAGCCTCGGTAGAACGAGCGTCGCCCGAAATGGTGGTTTTAAGTTTGTCGATATTGTCTTCGAACGAGCCGACAGTGCGAGCGTCCGATTTGTGAACGATGTGCCAGCCGAAGCGAGTCATGAAAGGCTTCGAGACAGCGCCGACGGGCAAAGCGAAGGCTACAGAGTCGAATTCGGCCACGGTAAGGCCCGGGCCAACCCAACCGAGCGCACCTCCGCGCGAAGCCGAGCCGGGGTCTTGCGACAGCGAGCCGGCGAGCTCGGCAAACTTCGATGGGTCGGCCGAAACGACGGTGTAGATTGAGTCGATGAGCACTTTCTGCGCCAGCGCAGCCGAGTCGGAGAGGCCGCCGGTAGTGCGCAAGATATGCTCGACGAGCACTTCGCCACGGGCAGGCTGACGCTTCTCGACGCGGATGATGTGCAGGCCGTAGCCCGAATTGATCACCTTCGAAATCTGACCTTCGGCAGTAGCGTAAGCGGCTTCCTCGAAGGGCCAGGGATAGCGTCCGGGGAGCACGATACCCATCAGGCCGCCACGAGCAGCCGACGGCTTGTCGATAGAATTTTCGGCTGCAGCGGCTTCGAAAGTCGTCTTACCCTCGATGATAGCCGTGCGGATAGAGTCGAGCTTGGCTTCATTGCCATCGTACAACATGATGTGGCTGACGAGCAACTCGTACGACATGTGTTCGTAGGCCTGACGCAAGAGCCGATTCTGCACGGCGGTGTCGACCATATAGGGAGCCGCAAGGTCGTTGCGGAACTGATTAAATTCGGTCAAGAAAGCCTGCGTGGTGTCAATGCCGGCAGCTTCAGCGTCGGCCACTTTGAGCTTATAGTCAACAAACATATTGACATACTCGTCGAGCGACTGAGGCTGCACCTGCTGCGACATATTTTTATGATACAGATA
The DNA here is from genome assembly GCA_964433215.1 of uncultured Bacteroides sp. GTDB lineage: Bacteria > Bacteroidota > Bacteroidia > Bacteroidales > Muribaculaceae > CAG-873. Next base: position 6,662 of record CAYSQI010000005.1, on the reverse strand, counting down.
CTCGAACTCGCTCAAATGCACATTCTTGCCGGCGACGTTCATCAGAACGGGGTCAGTCGATTGCGCGGCCCAAGCGGCTGCGAGGGTCAAACCCATAGCTCCGAGAGCCAAAAGTTGCTTTTTCATGATTGGATTATCGTGAATAGTCGGTTAAAACATAGTTATACAAATGCTATAACGATATGTTTTCCGATTTATTATGTTTGCGTCAATAAAAATTTATAGGCTGCCCAAATTCGGTAGGGACGAATTTTAGGCAGCCTATAAAAAATATGATACTTATCAGCGCTGGCCCGACGAGTAGTTGGGAGCTTCGCTGGTGATTGTGACGTCGTGGGGGTGGCTTTCGGCTACGCCGGCATTAGTAATGCGCGTGAAGCGAGCCTGATGCAGCGCGTCGATGGTGGGAGCGCCGCAGTAGCCCATACCGGCACGCAGACCGCCAAGCATCTGATATACAACCTCGTAGAGCGAGCCCTTGTAAGGCACGCGAGCGGCAATACCTTCGGGAACGAGTTTCTTAGCGTCGCTTTCGTTGCCTTGGAAGTAGCGGTCCTTCGAGCCCTTCTCCATAGCTTCGAGCGAGCCCATGCCGCGGTAAGCTTTGTACTTACGGCCGTTGAAGATGATAGTGCTGCCGGGCGACTCTTCGACGCCGGCGAGGAGGCCGCCGAGCATCACCGAGTGCGCGCCTGCGGCGAGCGCCTTGACGATGTCGCCGGAGTAGCGGATGCCGCCATCGGCAATCAGAGGCACGTCGTAGCCTTCGAGGGCCTTGGCCACATCGTAAACAGCCGACAGCTGAGGCACGCCGACGCCGGCAATGATGCGCGTAGTGCAAATAGAGCCCGGGCCGATGCCCACTTTGACGCCGTCGGCGCCATTGTCGGCCAGATACTTGGCAGCTTCACCGGTGGCGATGTTGCCGACGACTACGTCGATATTGGGGAATGCTTCCTTGACGGCCTTGAGCACGCCGACTACGCCACGCGAGTGGCCGTGAGCGGTGTCGATGACGAGAGCGTCGACGCCGGCTTCGACGAGAGCGCGGGCGCGGTCCATCGAGTCGGGAGTCACGCCGATGCCGGCAGCGACACGCAGGCGACCCAGATGGTCCTTGCAAGCGAAGGGTTTATCCTTGGCCTTGGTGATGTCCTTATAAGTAACCAGACCGACGAGCTTGCCGGCAGCATCGACTACGGGCAGCTTTTCGATCTTGTGTTTTTGCAGAATATGGGCGGCTTCCTCGAGGTTGGTGCTCTGCGACGTGGTCACGAGGTTTTCGCTTGTCATCACACAGTCGATCTGACGGTTGAGGTCAGACTCAAAGCGAAGGTCGCGGTTTGTAACGATGCCCACGAGGTAGCCCTTCTCGTCGACTACGGGGATACCGCCGATGTGGTATTCTTCCATAATCTTGAGAGCCTGGCCGACGGTAGCGCCGCGACGGATAGTCACGGGGTCGTAAATCATGCCGTTTTCGGCACGTTTCACGGCATGCACCTGACGGGCCTGCTCCGCGATGGGCATATTCTTGTGAATCACGCCCAGACCGCCCTCGCGAGCGATAGCAATAGCCATCTGAGCCTCAGTCACGGTATCCATAGCGGCCGAGACGATAGGCACATTGAGGGTGATGTTACGTGAAAAGCGAGTGGAAAGACTGACTTCGCGAGGAAGCACTTCTGAATAAGCCGGAATGAGCAGGACGTCGTCGAACGTGAGTCCGTCCATAGCTACTCGGTCTGCAATAAAAGACGCCATATTTTGCTATAATTTTTATTGCACGCAAAGTTAATGATTATTTTTCAAAAATCAGCAACGGCGCGCTACTTTTTCCGAAAAAACTACGATTTTGCCGGTGCGCGACAAGAAGATTAATTTTCGCGATACCACTTATAGAGGCGTGCGATGCCGTCGGCGAGCTCTACGGTGTGGCGCCAGCCGAGCGAGTGCAACTTGCCTACGTCGCAGAGTTTGCGCATGGTGCCGTCGGGCTTCGAAGCGTCCCAGCGGATTTCGCCTTTGTAGCCGATTTCAGCCTTAATCATCTCGGCGACTTGTGCGATGGTGTGCTCGATGCCGGTGCCGATGTTGATGTGAGTGTTGCGGATATCGCGGTCGGGGCAGTCGCGGATGATGTCGGCAAACGACACATTCAGCAGCATATACACCGAAGCGTCGGCCATGTCTTCGCTCCAGAGGAATTCGCGCAGCGGCGTGCCCGAGCCCCAGAGGTCGAGGTGGTCGGCATGGATGCCGAACGGCGCCAGCACGGCGGCGAAGTCGGCCAGCGAAGCCTCGGCCGGGTCGAAATCCTTGAGCGGACGGCGGGCGAGGTCGGCGCGGAGGCCGTCGAGGTCGCCGTCGGCCAGGAGCGAGGCCAAGTGCATCTTGCGCATCATGGCCGGCAGCACGTGGCTGTTGACCAGGTCGAAATTGTCGCGCGGACCGTAGAGGTTGGTCGGCATGACGGCAATGTAGTCGGTGCCATACTGCAAGTTGAACGACTCGCAGAGCTTCAGGCCTGCGATTTTGGCGATGGCGTAGGGCTCGTTGGTGTATTCCAAGGGCGAAGTGAGCAGAGCCGTCTCGGGGATGGGCTGCGGAGCTTCGCGCGGATAGATGCAAGTCGAGCCCAGGAACAACAGCTTCTGCACACCGTGGCGCCAGGCGGCGCCGATGACATTCTGCTGAATCTGCAGGTTCTGATATATGAAGTCGGCTCGGTAGATGCTGTTGGCCATGATGCCGCCCACGTGAGCGGCGGCCAGCACCACCATTTCGGGCTTTTCGTCGTCGAAGAAGCGTTCGACGGCTACGGGGTCGAGCAGGTCGAGCTCGGCATGAGTGCGGCCGATGACGTTGGTGTAGCCGCGCTGCTGCAAGTTGCGCATGATGGCCGAGCCCACCAGACCGCGGTGGCCGGCGACGTATATCTTGGTATCTTTAGCCGGTGCCATATCAACCCTCCTTTTGAACGAGCTTCACGTCGGCGTCGACCATGATTTCGACGAGGCGTTCGAAGCTGGTAGTACGCGGATTCCATCCCAGCTGCTTGCGGGCCTTGGCCGGGTTGCCGAGCAGCTCCTCAACTTCGGCGGGGCGGAAGAAGCGCGGGTCGACTTCCACGAGGACGCGGCCGGTGGCTTGGTCGATACCCTTCTCGTCGAGGCCCTCGCCCTCCCAGCGTAGGTTGATGCCGACGCGGGCAAAGGCCAGCGTGGCAAATTCGCGCACGGTGTGATACTCGCCGGTAGCGACTACGAAATCGTCGGGCTCGGGCTGCTGCAGGATGAGCCACATACATTCCACATAGTCGCGAGCATAGCCCCAGTCGCGCTTGGCGTTGAGGTTGCCCAAGTAGAGTTTTTCCTGCTTGCCGGCGGCGATGCGAGCGGCGGCAAGTGTGATCTTGCGCGTGACGAAAGTCTCGCCTCGGCGCTCCGACTCGTGATTGAACAGGATGCCGTTGGCCGTGAACATGCCGTAGCTCTCGCGATAGTTCTTCATAATCCAGAAGGCGTAGAGCTTGGCCACGGAGTAAGGCGAGCGCGGATAGAAGGGGGTAGTCTCCGACTGGGGCACTTCCTGCACCTTGCCGTAGAGTTCGCTGGTCGAGGCCTGGTAGATGCGGCACTTCTTTTCCATACCGAGGATGCGCACAGCCTCGAGAAGGCGCAGCACGCCGACGGCGTCGGTGTCGGCTGTATATTCGGGCACGTCGAACGACACCTTCACGTGGCTCTGCGCGGCCAGGTTGTAGATTTCGTCGGGCTTGACTTCGCCGATGATGCGGACGAGCGACGACGAGTCGGTCATGTCGCCATAGTGGAGGTTGACCAGGCGGCGACGGTGCATGTCGCGCACCCATTCATCGAGATACAGATGTTCGATGCGACCAGTGTTGAACGATGAGCTGCGGCGTATGATACCATGTACATCATAGCCTTTTTCGAGTAGGAACTCAGCCAGGAACGAGCCGTCCTGACCGGTAATACCGGTGATTAGTGCTGTAGGCATAGGAATTTTATAATATAGTCAAATAAATCAATGTTATTTAGAGCCGGTGAGTAAGAGCGAGAGGGTGCGCGAGGGCTGCAGCAGCTTGATTACACCCAGCACACACGCTATGATGCACGCCGCCCAGAAAGCCGCGAAGGCTGCCATCGGCACGAGCGAGAGGTTGAACCCGAGCAGTACCGGGCGGAACACCGAGCCCATCGGGAAGAGGAAGAAGTAGTGGAGCAGATAGATGCCGAGGCTCTGCCGGCCCAGGTACTCCCACACCGAAGCGATGGTGCGGGTGGCCGGGCGTGCGTCGTCGGCGAAGGCGCGGCCGGCCCAGGCTTCGAACACAGCCATGGCAATCAACGCCAGCGCGCAGTGCAGCACGGCTTTGAGCGCCATCAGCGTCAGGCCTTCGAGGCCGAATTCCCACGGCCAGCAGCACATATACAGGCACACGCCGAAGGCCACCATTGCGGCGGTCTGCCACAGCGAGTTGTGCACGGCCGCCATGAAACCCTCGCGATAGCGGCGAGCAAGCACGCCGAACATGAAAATCGGGAAGAACGTGGCGGTGAGTTCGAGGCTCAGGTAGCCCGACACCGAAGCCGGTAAGATATATATGTATAGCGCGACGAGCACGGCCCAGGCCGCCACGGCCACGCCGCACGAGGCCGCCACCCGGCGGCAGCGGCTCAGCAGCGGCGTCAGCGCCACATATATTAATATGATTTCGAACAGGACGAGTGTGAACCAGTAGCCATTCTTCCACGTATCGGCCCACAGAGCGCCGAAAGTCGACTGAATGGGCGATTCGAGGCCCGAATGCGGGAAGTAGAACACCCAGAGCGAGCTGACCGCAACCATCGGCAGCAGTAGGCGCAGGGCGCGCTGCCCCACGGCGGGGCGCACCACGCCGTCGTCGGCCTGCTTGAAGGTGAACCAGCCGCTGATGAAAAAGAATAGCGGCATGTGGATTTGCTCGAGGAATTTAAAAAGCGCCGTGCGGTCGACCTCGCGGACACACATGGTGATTACGTGCCCCATGACTACAAGAAAGATTGCCACGCCTTTGAGCATGTCAAAATACCGGAGTCGGGGCTTTGCAGCTGTTGACATAGATTTTTGTGTTTTGTGAAAATATTTGAGCGCAAAGTTACGCAAAATTTCCGATTTTTTAGTACCTTTGCGCCAACATAAAAACTCGCTCCGTTCATGGACAATACTCTATATAACTATTCCTTATGCATCACGATACCGTTGATGCTTTTTTTTAGTATTTACTTTTGGTTTGGCCGTACGCCCGACAAGGTGATATTCGGCATCTATCGGAAGTCGCGCCGCCTGATGGCGATCGCAATCCTGCTGCTGACAGCCAACTACCTTACGCACTACATACTGAAGTTGCGCTTTGTCGACCCGGTAGCGGCGATATTGATGAATCTGACCACCTACTTTCTATGCTACTGGGTATTCACGGCCGCGCTGAACACGCTCATCAACCGCTTCTACATCAGCACCCGCCGATTTGCCATACACGTTATCATCTGGGGCGGATACAGCGCGCTGGCCTTGCTGACAAAATTCTACATTACCGACGAGGCGACACAGCGTCTGGCGTTGATAAGCTTAGCCATAGGGCTGATGTGCTACGGCCTGTTCCTGTCGTATCGCTTACTGTCGATTTACAGGCGAGCGGTGAAACTGTTCGACGAGACGGCGGCCGACGACCTGGCCATGTACATCAAATGGATGAACCACTTCACCTACTACGTGCTCGTGTACGGAGTAGGCTGTAGCGTGCTGACATTCCTGCCCGAGGAGTATTGCTACCTGTGGATATTGTCGTCGCTGCCGCTCTACATCTACGTCTTCTGCTGCTATCAGAACTACCTACTGTTCTACGAGCAAGTCGAGACGGTGATATTGGACGAGAGCGCAAATTCGACCGACGAAAAGACTCTCTTCGCTACCGAGCCCGAAAGCAAATCCGAGCCGGAGGAGGAAGAGGCAGAGCCGGTCATCGATCAACGGCGGTTCGAGGAAATCGCCGACGGGCTCGAGCGCTGGATTGCAGCGAAAGGCTTCCTCCAAACGGGGCTCACAATCAAACGACTCGCCGACACGCTGCGCACAAACCGCACCTATCTCTCGAAGTATATCAACAGCACGTATAAGACGACGTTTCGCAATTGGATTAGCGACATGCGTATCGAATACGCCAAAGAGTGCATGGCCGGCTGCTCTGATCCAATGCTCGCGGAGATATCCGAAAAATCGGGCTTCACTTCGCTAAGCCATTTCATGAAAACGTTCAAAGAAAAGGAAGGTATCTCGCCGGCCAAGTGGCGAAAAATCCCCGACGGAGTTGCCAAGAACGAGCAGCCGAGTTAATTCGAACGTCAAAAAAGCCATACTCAAACGTCAAAAAACATGCTAAAACGTAAAAATATTTATGTAAAAACGTCAAAAAAGTGCTAAAACGACAATTTCTGTAATTTTTTGTTAAATATATAATTTTTTTCAGACTCTTTTATCTAACTTTAGGGCGTCAATGTTTTGTAACGCGATTGACTAACCGAAAAGATAGAAAAAAGAGTCTGAAAAATTTTTTATATAGACGTAAACAAAAAATAAACAATACATAAATAAAC
>CAYSQI010000004.1:0-95156 GCA_964433215.1 uncultured Bacteroides sp. | reverse complement strand
CCGGGGCGCTTTCATTATACCCCACCGCCCCCGCCCCGCGAACAACCGCCGCTGCCGATTGTTTCGCCAGTCGCCCCCACGGCGCAGCCTGGAGAGCAGGCGTCCTCGCCTGCGACGCGGAGGACACGCGCCAGCAGCTACGTGGATGCGACGGAGCAAAGTGGGTCAGGAAAAACGGTGAAAGTGGGTCACTTTTGCTTGTGTTGTTCTACAGAAAGGCTGTGGATAGTTATCACGTTCCTCCGAGAAAATTACCAACGCCTGGCGTTTCGCAGGCGAGACGCCTGCTATCCAGGCTGCGCCGCGTGCGCCTTCGGCGATAGCCATGCTGCGCAACGTACGCCTTTCTTCCGAGATAATTAAATTGCTTTAGGCGATGGCGAGGAGCTCGATTTCGAAGATGAGGGTTGAGCCGCCGGGGATGCCGGGGATTGACCGCTTGCCGTAGCCTCGTTCGGCCGGCAGATATATTTCCCATTTGTCGCCGACGGTCATTTGCTGCAATGCGATGACCCAGCCTTCGATTAGTCCGTTGAGGCGGAAGGCGGCCGGAGTGCCGCCGCGGCTGCTATCGAATTTCTTGCCGTTGATGGTCCAACCGGTGTAGTGAACGGTGACTACGCTGCGCGGATTGGGCCGCGGGCCGTCTTTTTTGCCTTTTTTGATAACCTTATAGTAAATGCCTTTGGCGAGAGGCAAGACGTCTTTTTCGAGTGTTTTTGCTTCGAGCCAATCGCGATTGGCCTTTATGTAATCTTCTTTGCTCATATTCTGAATAATTCCTTAGCGAGGCTCCGAGTCGCGCTAAATTTTCGTGTAAAAGTACGCTGATTTGTTGAGAAATAAAAGTTTTGACGAGGTCGGATGTCAGATTTTGAGTCGTATGTGGAGCTTGCCAAGTAGTCCTGCGAGCCAAATCATTATGAATGAGAAGGATATGCAGACGATGATACCATAAGCGCTATGTGTGAGCGACTCGGGTACGTGCCAGCCGGTGAGGCCTGATATGCCGTAAGCTATGTAAGGCATCAGGTATGCGGTGAGCGTGGCAGTGCCGGCGGGTTTGATAATGACGAACCATCGAGTGAGGCCAAGTTCGACCAAGCGATTGAGGGTGAAGTAGAGCGTGATGGCGATGGCGTATGTGTAGAATACCCATGTGGGAGTTTCGCCGAGCTTTGACACGATGAAGAATTGATGCAGGCCGATAGCAATGCAGAGCATGATTGCCGCCGCAGCGAGGCCATATAGCAGTCGACGATTTGGCGACAGGGTGGTGAGTCGGGCTGAGGCGAGAGATAGCATCACTCCGCCCATTGTCAGCGAAGCCATGCAGCCGTTGCCGATGTGTAGAGAGCCGAGCAGGGAGCTTATGAAGTGGCCTTCAGGCAGGCCGAGGATGGTGCTTGCGCCGAAACTGTCGCGTAGCGGCGTAGTGGTGATGCACAATACTATGAGGAATGCGAAAATTCCGGCTATGACTATCGGACGGCGGCGAAGCAGCAGGTAAGTTGAAGCGCAGAATAGGTATGCCCAGCCGATGATGCCGAGGATACCCCACCAGCTTGCGCGGAAGGGGCTTCCATCGCCGTGCTTGCAAGTAACCATCAGATAGATAAGGATGGCGCATCCGATGATGCGAAGTGTAGCCCACAGGACACGGTGTGACGGTGTCGACGGATAGCGGTTCCAAATCAGTAAGAAGGCTATAAATATGAGTACGTAGTAGACGTATGAATTATAGGGAACGGAGTCGGCTAAATTGCCGGAATTCACTGTAAACACGCCCATAATCAGGAGCGTAAACGAACGAACCAAGATATGCCCCAGAGTCGATTCGGCCGACAAGCCTTTGGCATAGCGGTTTTCGATTGCATAGGGTATCGACATACCCATCACGAAGAGAAAACAAGGAAAAACGAAGTCGGATAGTCCGGCAAAGTCCTCGCCGAATTCGGCGTGTTCGAGCCAGTGAGGTACGTCGCTGATGCTCCAAAGGTCATTGACGAAAATCATTACCAACATGGTGATGGCTCGGAGCATGTCGATGGCAAGATTGCGTCGGCTGAAATAGTTGTCAGTAAATTCTGTTTTCATGATAATGATTGATAATTGTATTTATTCGCAAATTTACTCAATTATTTGCTGTCGAAGGTCGAAAATGCGTCAATAAATATGCAAAAATCGTAAAAGATTAGTGCGAAACACGACAGGATTTGAATTTGTATGGTGTATTTGGTATTGTTGCAGAGACTGCTTAACTTTGCAGAACTAAGTAATTGATTAGCGATGAGCGAAGGAAAGAAGATGGTGCGAGTCGTCGGTGCGGCGATAATTGAGTCAGGGCGTGTGCTGGTGGCTCAACGTCGGCGCAGCGATGTGGCGTATAAATCGCTGAAATGGGAATTCCCGGGCGGTAAAATTGAACCCGGCGAGACTGAAGAGGAAGCAATCGTGCGAGAGATACGCGAAGAACTTGATTGCGAAATAGAGGTGATAGAGCTTCTGCCGGAAATGTCGCACGAGTATCCTGATTTTGTGCTTCGCATGACTATTTGTATCTGCCGCTTGAGTCCGGGCGAGGCGCCTAAGTGCCTTGAACATAATGCACTGTCTTGGCAAACAGAGGCTACGCTGGCCCAACTCGATTGGGCCGCAGCCGATTTACGCTGCTATCCACTCGTTGTACCATATCTTTAAGGCAATTGTTTATTTTAAATTTAATTCTATTGATTTATATTTTTACATAAAGGCAATAATGAGGTCGTTGCCGAAAGTTGCCAAAAGTTGCCGAAAGATGCCGAAGGTTGCCGAATTGCGTTCAAAAGCGTTCAATAATTTATTTTTATCCGATTTTTTGCTTAAATTTGCGAAACAGAGTCACGTCATCAGTTGTACGTATGGAATCGTTGTCGCATTTTAGATCAATCGAAGAACTCATCAAGGTCTTGGACCGCGAAAAGAAGCTTTTGGGCGACATGTTCGAGAGGCGTAAATCGCTTGCCTATCGAACAGATTTTGCTATGCAAGTCGTTGACAACCATGAACGAATACAATTTTTAATCGATCATGGAGTGTTGCACGAGAATGGCGATTTTCTGGAGCTCGACGACGTGTATGTGAATTTCTTTGAAGAGGTGCTCGATATGAATGAAGAAATCAGCATAGCGAGCGTCAGGGAGTATATCGAATCGCTTAAAGATAACATCAACTATTATCGCGAGGAGAACAATGAACAGCGCAAAAGTCTGTACTATACCAATATTCGAAAGATATTGCGACGTATCGGGCTTCGTACGCTCAAAAATGTTGTGGATCTTAAGCGCAACGTCGATGACACCTATAAGCAGGAGCAAAATTATCGAATCAAGAAAGAGAAGCTTGCGAAGCTCGATGAGAAGCGCGAGAATATCCAAACTCTGATGGATGAATGCGAAAAGATTATCGACAGTAGCAATGTCTTTTTCAGTGTCGTCTGCGATGCCGAGATGCAGCGCACGTGTATGGATGTGCGCAACGATTTTACAGAGGCGTCACATAGCCTTCTGGAGATTGAACGTCAGATAATCAAGTATCTTAATCAAATAGAGCAGCAAACGTTGCTTTATAAGAAAATTCGCCGCCTGAAGTATCTGAAGGACCAACTGACATGGCGCGAAGATACGAATGTAGTGCGAGCAGTCGACAACATCAACCCCGTATGGATGGAAAATCGGCCATACAATCGCTTCTTCTTGTCGCTCGATATGCTACGCACCGACGACGAGGCACAAGCCATTATCCGCAAGATTGCCGATAAAGCGAATATTCGCCGTCAGAATCGTGCCGAGGCCGAGCCAATCGACGCCGAGTTTATGAGCGAGAAGCCGACTGTGCGGCCCGAAGTAAGCATCACGAGAATGTGGAATGCCTTCTTAGCTCAGGGTCGCGATTTGTTCAATTTCATCAGGGAATACAACTACTCGCAGCCTCGCGAGTTGAAAGACCACTTGGTGCTTTATTGCCAGATAGCGACCATCTTCAGCGATAACCTTAAATTCACAGATGAGTACGAAGAATTTGAAAAAGTAAATTTCCAAATAATATATGCGAGCGAACACCGGGAAAATATATGACCGCCTGATAAGAGGCACTTTCATATCTGTCGATAGCACTGACGCGGATGTGCGACATTTCTTCAGCGACATAGAGGAGAACTTCGACGACTACGAAAGCTATTTTAAAGAAATCGGGCTGAAACTCGACTATGGCGATGGCTACTACTACTTTTCGCGCAGCAAAGAGGCCAAGCTGTCGATCGAACAAAAGTTGCTGAGCTTTGCCCAGTGGGTCGATATTCTCGATTTTCTAAAAACTTACGATATCGCATTCTCGACGGGGTATCAGTTTCGTGCTACTCAGATCCTCGAGCGTGTCAACCTCGACATAGAGTTGCGCGAAAAGGCCCGTAAACTATTTCGCAAGCAAAAGACCAATCAAGAGGTCGTCGAAAAGCTGACCGAATCTCTCACCCACATGGGCTATGCCGAAATCGTCAACGAACAAGACGGCACCTATAAAGTCACGTCGGCCTTCCGCTATGTCGAAGACCTCGTGAATTTGATTACAATTTTCAACGAAGAAGAACCCGAAGAATCACCCGGCCATGAGACACCTTAACAAAATTATCTTTATAAACAGCGCAAACATCCCCTATGCGCAGGTGCAGCTCGACGGGAACGTGCATTTCGCCGGCACGCAAGGCGTGGGCAAGAGTACGGTGCTGCGCGCCATTCTTTTCTTCTATACTGCCGACAAGATGCACCTGGGCATACAGCCGGGTCAGCGCACATTCGAGGAATTCTACTTTCCTAAAAGCAATTCGTACATCATCTACGAGGTGGCAACCGATCGCTCAGCCTACACTATTATGCTCAGTCGCAGCCAAGGCAAGGCTGTATTCCGATTTATCGACGCGCCGTACAGCAAGGACTGGTTTATAGGCCCGGACAATCGCGCCGAGAGCGATTGGATACGCATCCGCAGTCACATTGGCGACCGCATTGAGATCAGTGCTAAGATAGACACTTACGAACTGTATCGCAACATAATTTTCGGTAATACTCGCGACACGAGTCACCGCTACGATAAGTATGCTTTAGTCGAAAGTCGTAAATATCAGAACATTCCGCGGTCGATACAGAATGTTTTCCTCAATAGCAAGCTCGATGCCGACTTCGTAAAGAATACCATCATCCAATCGATGACCGACATCGAAGATGCCGTGAATCTTACGCCATACCGCAGCCTTTTGACCGATTTCGAGCGCGAATTCGAAGAAATCGGATGTTGGTATCGCAAGGACCCGACCGGCGAGGTGTCCGTAAGGGTAAAAGCCAACAAGGTAATCGACTGTAACAACCGCCTTCGAGCAGCCGAGCATGAGCTGCGTCTGACGTGGCGACGTCTCAATTACGCAGTCGAAAATACGCGTGAGCAGCTTCCGCATATCTCCGACGAAATTGGTGCCATCCGTTTAGCCATAAATACGCTTGTCGAAAAGCTCGAACGCCTACAAACCGATTTTAACGAGGAACACGAAGCTATCATCAGTAAAATAGCAGTTTACAAATCAAAACTCGCCGATATTCGTAAAAAGCGCAAATACTATGCTGATATTGACATACAAAGCATAATCGATTTCGAAGCGCGTCGCCCAATCTTCGAAAAGGATAAGGAGCAGAAAACCAAACAACTCGCTGCACTCCAAGGTCAGTATAGTGATATTGCTGAAAAGTACAAACACCTTCGCGAGACGCTTGCCGGCGAGTTGACAGCTCTCGAGCGGGCTCATACTGAGGCGTTACAGCGTCTGCGCGACGAGATTCAAGCTCGCCGCGACGAATTGTCGGCACGTCGCGATGCCACAAAAGCGGCAATCGACTCCGAGTACAACAAGAGCCTTGCCGAATCCGATGAGCGTCTCGACAATTTGCAGGCTGAGCATTCGCGTGCAGATAAGCGCTTAGTTGAACTCAAATATTGGCATCCGCGTCGCGATGATATTGCTCGGTGCAATGATGATATCGCAAAATTGACGGCCGACGAGAAGGATTGTCGTAGTCGGCTTACAGTCGTACAAACCCGGTTGGAAACTATTCGCAAGGAAGTCAACCTCAAGCGTGAACAAATCGAAAAGGATTATGTCCGAGCAGCAGCCTCATTAAGAGCTGAAATCGATGAACTGAAAGGACAATTGGCCGATGTCAATAAAATTTTGCACAATTGGAACGGCTCTCTGTATCAGTGGCTTGTGCAAAACAAGCCGGGCTGGGAAGCCAATATTGGTAAAGTCGTTGACGAACAGAACGTGCTGTATGCCTCCGGACTGAATCCTTCGCTTGCTGAGGGCACCGGCTTCTTTGGCCTGAACATTGATCTCGACGCAATCGACACTCATCATCGCACCCCCGACGATTATCGCGCTATGCAAAAAACGCTGTCGGAGGCCATTGAAGTCAAGGGCGCAGAAGCAAAAGACCTTGAAGCCGCGAAAGTAGCTGAAATTGCTGCCGTAGAGAAAACCGCCAAGGCTCAGCTTTCGGAAAACCAAGAGCAGGAGTCGTTGCTTAACTATCAGCTAAATCAAATTCCGCTTAAACGCAAGGATTTGCAAACCAAGTTGCGCGAATTGCAGCAGATTGAAAATCAACTTATTAAGGCGGAAGAAGAGAAGCGCAAGGAAGTCCTCGCTCAAGCAATCTTGAACGTAGAAGCCGAGAAGAACAAGCGCGGACAGATTTTATTTGATCGTGACCGCAAACTTAAGAAGGCCGAGGCAGCATATAATTCGGCTATTAAAGAGGACAAAAAGCGACTCGATGAGCTGAAAACTCAGCAAACTAAGGAGCACAAGGCTAAAGCTGACGACATCGCTGGCCGGCGCAAGGACCTCGACCGGCGAGAGAGCGACGAGCTGAAAGGTAAGGGCGCAGATACTGCCGCCATCGAACTTTGTCGCAAAGCTATTGCCGAAATTGATGCGCAACTCGATAAAATTGACAAGCAGCTTCACTTCGTCATTGAATACAAAAAAGACCAAGATGACCTGCTATGCCACGAGGACGAATACAAAAACGAAAAGCAGCGCCTTGAAGACAAAGATGCCGCTATTCGCCAAAAATTCGAAGATAAACGCCGTCGCTTCGAGTCCGAGAAAAAAGAGCACAACGCCAATCTCATCACCAAGAACGAAATGCTTGGGCGTATGAACGAAGGATTGCGACAATATGAACAACTATGCAAAGTCGAGCAAAGTATTCCGGACTATCTATTGGATGATGACACGCCGGAGAAGAACGCCACGCCTTGCACCGAACTTGTCAGCCTCATGCGCGGCGCATTGAACCGCAAAGCAGCCATTCAAGTCGAGCTAAAGCGGGCGGTCAATAACTTCTTTACGCACTTCTCGGCCGACAATATATTCAAATTTGTCGCTCCACAAAACGACGACGACTTCCCGATCTTCGCCGTTGCACTCCAGGAATTTGTCGATGACAACCGCATCGAAGACTATCGCGAACGCGTCAGCGACCATTACAACGATATCTTACGCAACATATCGCGCGAATTTGGTATGCTGATGAATCACTCTGCCGAAATCAAAGGCATCATCAACGACATCAACCGCGACTTCCGCGAGCGCAATTTCGCCGGTGTCATTCGCAGTATCGAGCTCCAAGCCGAAGAGTCGTCGGACCGCCTCATGCAGTTGCTTAATTCGATTCACAACTTTACTAAAGAAAACGAATTCTCGTTCGGACAGGCCAATCTTTTTTCAGGCGACGATCGCGACCAAGTTAACCTCAAAGTTGTCGAATACATACGCCGATTCATGACGCAGCTCAACAAAGAGCCTGCCCGTGCTGAACTGAACCTCTCGGACACTTTCCGCTTGCAATTCCGTGTTCAGGAGAATGACAACAATACAGGTTGGGTCGAGCGTATCAACAACGTGGGCTCCGACGGAACAGATATCCTCGTTAAGGCTATGGTCAACATTATGCTAATCAATGTGTTCAAGTCTAAGGCGGCTCGCAAGAACGGCGATTTCATCATCCACTGTATGATGGACGAAATCGGCAAATTGCACCCAAGCAACGTTGCCGGCATTTTGCAATTCGCCAACGTTCGCAACATCTACCTCATCAACAGCTCCCCGATGGGCTACAATGCTGATATCTACAAGTACAACTACTTGCTGACCAAAGACCAAAAAGCACGGACTCGCATCACACGTCTGCTGACCGTCAATAACATATAATGCGCCTGTCAAAAACGCTCATCAACAACCTTCGCCGACTAATAGCCGGTGAGTCAATCCCGGCCAGTGCCTTGCAAAAAGCGCTCGCCGACACACTCCTATCCGAAGGACTTCTGTCGGTTCACGCTCATGGCAGCCGGCGCACCTATAAGGCTATCAGTCAGGTTGACCTGGGTCGCTTCTTGTCGTCGACTTTCGAAGAATTTCGCGACCTCGCGGCTGCAGCGTCAATCGTTGACTCCGATGATATTTCGCGTGCAGATTTGGCTCGAATTGCGGGCAACTCCAAGCTCATGACTGTCCGTGCTTGCCCCGGATTTCCTGTCAATGTGTATCGTCCGCTCGCCTGTCGGCTACGCGACCGTGCAATCACCATCGACCCGCCCGACGGCACCTTTACGTTCATTACTGATTGGCCTCAATTTCAGATACCTTCCGATGCACTTGTTGTCGGAGTCGAAAATATGGAAAATTTCCGGCGGATACGTAGCCAGCAGACATTCTTCGAGCGTTATTTGGCCCAAATTGGTTGTGCCCCAGCCACTTCGCTACTTTTCGTGTCGCGCTATCCGCAGTCTACCGACCTTCGCAGCTGGCTGCAAAGTATCCCCAACCGATACATCCACTTTGGCGACTTCGATTTGGCAGGTATCAATATCTTTCTTACTGAATTCCAAAAACATCTGGGCACGCGCGCCACTTTTCTCATACCGGACGATATCGCGACGCGTATCGCCGACGGCTCCGCCTCTCGCTATAACGACCAATTTGCCAAATACCGAGACCTCTCCGCTCCGACAGCCGACCTTCAAAGCCTTATTGCTATCATTCACCACTATCGCCGAGCCTACGACCAAGAAGGCTATATTCCACAAGGCGACAGTTAGCAAAATTGCAAGTATTAGGTAAATTTGTTTAGGCTGTTAGCTGTGGGGCGTTTCAGCGTCGTAAGGTGGTGGTTTTTGAAAATAAATCGCTAAATTTACACTAAATCTATTGAAGTGAAATTATGAAAGCTTTGACATATACTGCGCCCGGGAGGTTTGAATTGACTGAAAAACCGAAGCCCGTGATTGTTGACCCGAAAGACGCCATCGTGCGTGTGACGCTCTCGAGCATCTGCTCGTCGGACTTGCATATCTTGCACGGAGCTGTGCCGCAAGCACGTGTTGGCATCACGGTCGGTCACGAAATGGTAGGCATAGTCGAATCGGTCGGCTCTGAAGTCGTAAATGTGAAGCCGGGCGACCGTGTGGCGGTCAATGTCGAGACGTTCTGCGGCGAGTGTTTTTACTGCAAACGTGGCTACGTCAACAATTGCACCTCAGGCGGCTGGATGCTGGGCTGCCGCATCGACGGCGGCCAGGCCGAGTACGTGCGAGTGCCGTTTGCGGATAATGGACTAACCCCCATTCCGGCAAATGTCAGCGACGAACAGGCTCTCTTTGTGGGCGACATCCTCGCCACAGGCTATTGGGCTGCGAAGATATCGGAAATTTCTACTGACGACACTGTGCTGATAATCGGCGCCGGCCCCACGGGTCTTTGCACCCTCGAGTGCGTGCGCCTTTACGCTCCGCAGCGCATTGTGGTGTGTGAAGCCGATGATAGTCGCCGCGACTTTGTTTGCCGCCACTATCCGAGTGTCGAAGTTGTCAGCCCCGGAGAGTGCGAATCTACTTTGGCTGGCCTGACTGATGGCCGCGGCGCTGACCGTGTAATCGAAGTGGCAGGAGGCTTGAACACGTTTGAACTCGCATGGCGTGCAGCGCGCCCAAATGCTATAGTCACCGTAGTGGCCCTTTACGAGCAAGCGCAGACCTTGCCCCTGCCGCAGATGTATGGCAAGAACCTTACGTTCAAGACAGGTGGCGTCGACGCTGCCGACTGCGCCACCATCATGCAGCTGATAGCCGATGGCCGTATCGACACCACTGCGCTCATCACTCATCGCTTTCCACTGAGCCACATCGAAGCGGCCTACGACCTTTTCGCCGACAGAGCCGACGGCGTCATCAAGACCGCAATCTTTCCCGGCTAAAGTTCATCGAACACAGCATTATAGCAAAGGCGCGCAATCCGAGTTGGGTTACGCGCCTTTGTGTTCAGTGAGTGTCTATCGATTACGGACGACCGCCGGGGCCACTGCTGCCGGTGAGGCGAGCGGTGACGCTCGATGTCGTGGTGTCGATGGCCATGGTGTAGCTCGAGCCTGAGGTGAGGCCCGGGCAAGTGATGAGTACCGAGCTGCCGCCTTGTCCGCCGGGACGATTGCCGCCGGGTGCGGGGCGACCGCCGGGGCCACCGGCCGAGCTACCTGCATAGTTTGCCGGGACTGTGAATGTGGCCAGTATGTCACCATTTGCATCGCTCAGCGAGATGTTAGAGTTGGCCGTGACGGAGCCGCTACCCGTTACGTAAGGTTGGGTCGAACCCGACGATGACGATGGTACGGAGTTGCCGCCGCCAACGGCGAGAACGGTGCCGCCGGTGAAGACTACAGTGTAGCCTTCTTCTTCGTTAGCGTCGAGGCCGCATTCGGGTGCGCTGGTGCCGAAGGCCATGACGTAGCCACCTTCGATGTAGAGGTTGCCGTTGGAGTCGAGTCCGTCGTTACCGGAAGCTACCACTGTGACTGTGCCGCCTTTGATGTACATGTGGCTTGATGAGTTGATGGCGTCGTCGGTCGAGGCGACGGTGACGTTGCCTTTGTTGATGGTCAGAGTCGCCTTGCTTTCGATGCCTTCAGCGCCATTGCCGGTGGTAGTGACGTCGATAGTGCCACCGTTGATGATGATGTCGCCGTCGCATTTAATGCCTTTGGGCGACGACTTCATGTCGCTGTCGAGGCGGTCGGTGTTGCCGGTGTAGTTGGTGTACAGAGTGTTGTTGACGTAAGCCACGATGCCGCCCGAGGTCTTGATGACGATGTCGCCGGCGTTGACAATGAGGCGTGCGTCGCCGTTGATGCCCTTGCCGCCACCGCCGGTAGCGGTGAGGTTGAGTGTGCCGCCGTCGATGGTAAGGTCCATGTCGGCGCCCAGGCATGCTGCGGCTTTGGTCTTAACCTTTTCCTCGTCCCAGATGCCTTGGCCGTCTGCGTTGACGGTGATTGAGCCGCCTTGGATGTTCATCGGGCCTTCGCATTTGATACCCTTGGCAGCGTCGGCCGTTACATTGACGTTGATAGTGCCGTCGACGATGGTGAACGAGCCGGTGTCTTCGGCTTCGCGGTCGGTGTCGTCCTTGAACGATACTTGCACGCCGTCGTCGCCGGTACCGCTAACGCTAAGCGAGCCGCTTTCCATTAAGAAGTATTGGTTGCAGTTTACACCATCTTTCACGGCCGATACGACATTGATGGTACAATTTTTCATTTCGATATACTCCTTGGCGTAAATGCCGTGGGCAGTGTTACCGGCAACAGTCAGCTGGCCTTTGCCCTTGAATTCGAGATGACCTTTGCAGACGATGCAGCCCTTCTGCGAGCCGCCGGCGCCGTCGGTGAGCGAGTTGACTGTGCCCGACTTGATACTCATGTCGATGCGCTTGCCATTCTGGATGTCGATTGCTGCACCCGAGGGGTTGGTCAGTGTCAGGCCGAGCAATTCGAGGCTTGCCTTGTACGAGCCGGCGAGGTAGAACGAGCCGTCGGCCGATTCGCCCGACAGACGATAGGTGATCTCGCCGCAAGTTGTCTCTGCCACGTCGGCGCTTTGAGTGATTGACACATGTCCGCCTTCGACGGTAGCGTCAATGTAGCGAGCGATGTTGCCAGCCACATCGACATGCGCTGATGTGCCGGAGTAGGTGATTGTCACGATGTTGTCTTCGACAGTGGTGTCGTCGACCCACATTGTGGTGGTGGAGCTCAGCGGCATTTCGCGTCCGAGTGCCGTCAGTGTGCTGTCCGTATTGAAAAGCATTTCGCCCGCAGTTGCGGCGGGAAAATTGTAACTAACCGACCCGTTCTCGACGTGGAGAGTCTGGGCCGATGCGCCGCTGATACACAACAATGCGGCTGCGATAGTGGTAAGTTTACGTCCCATCATTGTATATAAATTTTAGCGGTTGATTTTTCAGTTTTTACGATGTAGACTCCGCCGGCTTCGATGGCTGTGCGGGCTGCGTCGAGGTTGTCATACCGACCGACGCACACACCGGCGGTGTTGTAGACTTCGACGGGAATGTCAGTGTCAATCACGAGCGACTCGACGCCTGAACCGTCCTTTGAAAACTGCATAGACACCAGATTTGCAAGTGTCAGAACTTGCTGGCCATCAGTGCTTGACACTGTAAGTGTGCCTTCGTTCACTGAGAAACGTAGGTTGTCCGACTTTACGACTACCGTCGAACCATCGGTCTGCCGAAGCACCATGTAGGGATACTCGGCGGCCTTCGCTGTCGTTGCCGCAACGACAATGGCCATGATTGTAAGTAGTTTCTTCATAAATGGATAAAGTGAATATAGGTGTTAATTTATTTCATGGTTTGTTGCTTAGGGCTTGCTTCAAGCCCTACAATGTGCAAAGTTACGCAAAATTATTATTTGGACAAGCCAATTTTGCCGGCTCGCGGTTTTCAAATTGGCAAAATGTTGGCAAAACTAGGCAAAAGTGACCGCATCGGTCGGCAGACCCCTCGTATTTTACGCTAGTCGGTGTTACTTGTTGCCACTTTGTTTTGCCATTGTTTTCTGCCCTTTTGATTTCTTAACAAATCATCCGCTATATCGTTTGCAAAATATTTATTAATTTTGCAACGCCTAACAACGTTATGATTTGAAACAAATAACCGCCCGATAATAACAGAATGAGCGCGACGAGTCGAAAATACTTTGCATTTTTAATAGTCTACCTCGGTATTCTTTCGGCCTTCGGTCCATTCGTTATCGATATGTATTTGCCGGCCTTGCCCGAGATGACGCGCGTATTCGATTGCGACGCCATGCAGATGCAGCTCGGTTTGACCTTTTGTATGGTGGGCCTTGCCGCCGGCCAGTTGCTATTCGGCCCGGCCAGTGACAATTACGGCCGTCGGCCGATACTGATCTACACGTTGATGATATTCATTGCCGCGACGGTGGTCTGCTGCTTGTCGGACTCGATTGAGATATTCCTGGCGGCGCGGTTTTTGCAAGGTATAGGCGGCGCGGGCGGCATTGTGTTGTCGCGCTCCATCGCGACGGATTTGTTCTCCGGGCGCGAACTCGACAAAACTATCACTACGCTGAGCGCAATAAATAACATTGCACCGGTGGTCGCACCGGTAGTCGGCGGCGCCGTCGCTCAGGTCTGGGGTTGGAAAGGTATCTTTGTCCTGCTTCTCGCGCTTGGCGTGGCGCTGGCGTTTCTATGCGTCCCATTGAAAGAAAGTCTCGAAAAATCGAAACGCATCAGCGGTAATTTTGCCCACTCGCTCAAAGGTTACGCTATGGCGCTCGGTGTCAAAGGCTTTGGGCGTTACTGTATACTATATGCCTTGGCGATGGCGTCGCTATTCGCCTATATATCATCGACATCGTTTATCGTGCAGGGCATTTTCGGCTTGTCAACTCTCGAGTTCTCGCTCGTGTTCGCGATTAACGCAATAGCCTTAGCTATTGGCTCGTCGCTATCAATTCGTTTTCGAACAATGTCATTAGCCGCTACGACCGGGACGCTGGTCGGAGCCGCTATATCGCTGGCTGCGCTGATAGTTGTCGCGTTTTACACTTGCGACCTTATTCTTTACGAATTGTTCACGGTCGGTTTGCTGATCTCTGTCGGATTGATAATGACGAGTTCCACTGCTGCAGCTATGGCTCGGGGCCGCGAGAGTGCCGGAGCGGCGTCTGCCCTCATTGGCGGCATAGGCTTCGTAGCCGGTGGTTTGGTGTCGCCGCTTATCGGCAATGGCGACATACTCTTGCAGTCGTTTGTCCTCTGCTTTATCTTCCTTGCCCTCGGCAGCATCCTGACCTATGGGCGCCATCGCGAGGCATAATCATCAGTCAAAACACTCGAGCACGTGTTCTCGAATACTAAAAAAATCCTTGTTCAATCGAGGGTGTGCAGCGCTCATTCTGCTTCTGCATATAGTCTACAATAAGACCGCCTAAAGGTGATATTTCTGTGAATTCTTCCGGGTCCATTTCCGGCCCCGTTGTTGCCATTTCGAGCAATTCAACATCCTTGATGCCACGAGCGTCCAACTGGCGCTGCAAATCGGCAAGCTCGGCTTCGCACTTCGGACACGTGCCACTGCACTCGCCCTCGTTCGTACATTCTTCCGGGTTGTACACCAAGTCATATTGCGTGGCGATTTCACGGCGGATTGTCTTCAAAAAATTACATTTGGTTTTGCCTGCATTCATAATTTTAAGCGATTTATGTACTCTTTTATTGATACATTCTCAAATCCGAATGTATCCTTAATTAACTGTATGTTAGCGTTTAAATCCACATCATCATTATACCCCGGAATATGCGGCACCACTATGTTGACTCGTTCCTTGCTGACAAACTTCTCTAATACTCGCAGATTATCCAACACTTTAGAATCTACGCCCGTGTATTCTTTGTAAATCGTTCTATCCAAAGACTTTACATCCACTATCCAATAATTGACTACGCTCGACAGACGTTCGATAGTATCTGCCGAGCAATGCAAACAAGTCTCGATAGTGATTTTCCACTTGTCGCCGCAAAGCCGACGAAACTCCGAGATAAACCCTTCGTACAAAGTCGGTTCTCCGCCACCGAAGCACACACCACCCCCGGAGGCCTGAAAGTAGATATTATCCATTTTTACCTTGTCATACAGCTCTTGCGGCGATAACATCATGATTTCGGGGCGCACAGTCGTGCCATCATTCTCGAAAATCGGCTCATGACACTGAGAATTTATACAATACCGACAGCGCAGCGGACACCGCATGAACCCCACCAGCGTTGTCACCCCAGGCCCGTCAGTACCCATCCGAAGCCTACTGACTCCGAACATCGGCACTGCTCCAATACCGTCAATTCTATTCATGATAATCGATATATAACCGCAAAAGTTGGTAAAGTCGCAAGCAACAATGCCAATAATCGTCGCCCACAATTCGCTCCGCTAAGTTACACAAAAGTTTTTATCAAACCATTCATTCAGCTTATGATTTTCGCGTATTTCTTTACAGATCCTTTACAGGTGCCCCACAGCCCCCCCCTTCCGCATACTGTTAAACACCCGCGAAATAAACACAACATTTCAACTTCCTAAGACAAGTCCTTCACCCCTACGTACATATCATCCACTATCCGTTTGAACCTGCGCGGGGCAAAAAATGTCTCGGTGCCTTTCTGAAACATCACTTTTTTTGAGAATGGTTTCTAAATATTTTGTAAATTCGCACTTGCTTGTTTAATCTGCGTGTCGTTATTTCCCGCTTTTTTCGCGCGGTAATTATCGGAAAAAATCGTATTTTTGCATTTTAAAACAACAAAATGAGAAAAGAACAACGTCAATATATATTCGAACTCCCTATGAAGGTCCGCGACTACGAAGTGGACTCCGAAGGCATTGTAAATAATGCGGTGTATCTGCACTACCTCGAGCATACGCGCCACGAATTTTGCGAGCAAGCCGGTCTGTCGTTTCGCGTGATGCACTCTCAGGGCATCGACCCGGTGCTGCGTCGCGTCGAAGTGAAGTATTGCCGTCCGCTTGGCCTTGGCGAACGCATGGTGTCGAAGCTTTCGGTGAGCCGCCGCGGGGCGTTGTTTGTTTTTTATCAAGATATTTTTACACCCGAGGGCGAGCCTGTCGTAGAGGCTGTCGTTGAAGTCGCTACGCTGGTCAATGGCCGTCTCTCGCGCGGTGAGGAGCTGTTCAGCCACTTTGCCGCTTATCTCGATTGATTATGACTGACGACGAACTGCTACATAGAATTGCCTTTTCGCAGATTCGCAACTTCACGGCTGCGACGGCGCTTGAAGTCCTCGACCGCGTTGGCGGCCTTGAGGCGTTCTTCAGTCGTTCGCAGGCTGAGTTGTGGCAGGCAATGGGCGCCCCGGCCAAGTTTTGTACCGACGCCGAGCGGGCTCGGGTTGTGGCTGCTGCTCGTGCGGAGCTCTCTTTTGTTCGCGCTCACGATATTGGCGTGCGCTTTGTGGCCGATGCCGACTATCCGAGGCGGCTCGCTCAGTGTGCCGATGCTCCAGTGGCGTTCTACTACTTGGGCAAGTGCGATATTTTCGATGCTGCCCACGTGGTGTCGCTTGTCGGTACTCGCAATGCTACGCGCTATGGTATCGACTTCGCCCGTGAGTTGGTCGCGGAGCTGGCCGAGTTGGTCGATGACGTCGTAATCGTCAGCGGTCTCGCATACGGTATCGATGTGAGCGCTCACAAGGCCGCTCTGGCTGCCGGTGTCCCGACAGCCGGTGTCGTAGCCCACGGGCTCAACACGATATATCCGGCCGACCATCGCGACATCGCTCGCCGTATGGTGCACGAAGGTGGTGTCTTGGCCACCGAATACACTTCCGGCTCGCAGATTCATCGCGGTAATTTTCTGGCGCGCAACCGAATAGTGGCCGGGTTGAGCGATGCTGTCATTGTTGTCGAAAGTGATGCTCGCGGTGGTGCGCTCTCCACGGCGCGAATTGCTTCCGGCTATGACCGACTCGTCGGCGCCGTGCCCGGCCGTGTCACCGACCGCTATAGTCGCGGTTGCAACGCTTTGCTCGCCTCGCAGACGGCTACTATTATCCGCAGTGCCGAGGATCTGGTAGCGGCTATGAATTGGGCTACGCGACCGCGCGAAGGTCAACAGACCGAGCTGGTCTTCGACGATATATCGCCTGATTTTCAGCAAGTAATCGACCATCTGCGCGCTCATCCCGACGCTACTCTCAACGATATGGTGGCGGCGCTCGGCATTCCATACGGCCCGCTCAGCGCCCGCCTGATGCAGATGGAGATGGCCGATCTACTCGCTTCAAACCCCGGTGGCTCTTTCCGGCTCAATGTTTGAGCTCCGCCGGTGTGCATCTTATCATCCTTATTTATTACTAACAACTAACGCAGAAAACCATGGAAAAGAAAATCATTCCACCTTCCGAATTTATTATCAATCCCGACGGTTCGGTATTTCATCTTCACCTGCTTCCCGAGCAACTTACCGACCGCATAATTCTCGTCGGCGACCCCGCTCGTGTGGATATGGTTGCTGAATTTTTCGACACCAAGTCGTTCGAAGTCTCCTCGCGCGAATTTCACACTATCGGCGGCACATACCGCGGTAAGCCTATCATGTGCTTGAGCCATGGCATCGGTCCTGACAATATCGATATCGTAATCAACGAACTCGATGCGCTTGCCAACGTCGATTTTGCGACTCGCGAGGTGCGCCAGCAGCTGCGCAGCCTCACCATGGTGCGTATCGGCACTTCGGGCGCTTTGCAGCCTGAGCTTTCGCTCGGCACACCGGTCATTGCCGAAAAGTCGATTGGCTTCGACGGCGTGCTCAACTACTATGCCGGCCGCAACGACGTCGCCGACCTCGAATTCGAACATGCCCTGTGCGAACACACCGGTTGGAATCCGCTGTGGGCAAAGCCTTACGTAGTGGATGCTGATGCCGACTTGGTAAGCCAAATCGGCGGCGACGACATGGTGCGCGGCATCACTATTTCGGCTGTCGGCTTCTATGGACCGCAAGGTCGCGAGCTGCGCCTGCCGCTGTCGAATCCCGACCTTAACCGCCGCATCGAAGCATTCGAATTTAAGGGGCGACACGTCACCAATTATGAGATGGAGAGTGCGCCCCTGGCAGGTTTGGGTCGTCTGATGGGCCATCGCTGCATGACGGTTTGCTCCATTATCGCCAACCGCTACAACAACAGCGCCAATCCTAATTACAAATCGGGTATACGCGACTTGATAGCCACCGTGCTCGACCGCATATAATGCTGTTGCTCAGGTAGCTACGCCGTCGCGGATTAGTGTAGCCTTTCGAACGTATAGCCCATGGTCGCGAGTGAATCGAGGATCATGGGCATGTGGTCGTACAGCTTGTCGGTGCGAAGGTCTTGTGTGCCCAGGTGGAATATAAGGAATGCACCGTTGAGTCCGCGCTCTTTCTCGAATGCGAATAGCTGGTCGATGATTTGCTGCGAACTGTGGTATTCGGGCATATCGGGGGTGGTGTAATCGCGGAAAATCTGTATCCCGGGTGTCGGATTGATGACTTTCAGGCCCAGTGAGTCTTGCAGCGCAGGCACTTGGGCGGTCGCTATCCATTCAAACGGCGGCATGAACCAGCGGCACGAGTCGCGCTCTACGCCGAACGCTTTCAGCGCATTAAAGTTCGAATCCACGTCGGCTATCAGCGAGTCGTTGGGTACTATCGGCTCGCACTTGTCCCAGTCGGCCAGCAGCAAGTGGCGGTTCGAGTGGCCGCCGACGTAGTGGCCGCCCGCTACGACGCGGCGGATGATTTCGGCGTTCTCGGGGCGCTCCAAGAAATTGCCCGTGAAGAAAAAATTGCCCTTCAGGCCGCGTTCGTCGAGGGCTTTGAGTGCCGTGGGGGCGCCCTCAAACATTGAATCTGCTGAAAATAGCAAGTAGATAGTCGGCCGGTCGATGTTGTGGCGCACCATGACGCCGCGGTGGTCAAATATGTCGACGGTGTCGGCCGAGTTGTCGGCTACATTTGTGCCGGCGCCCGGTGAGCATGCTGTCGCTATACCCATTGAGGCTGCGACGGCGAGAATTGCTTTGAGTAAGTTTTTCATTTGGTTGGTTTATAGATAAGGTTAGGTGTTGAATTTATTTTGTCAAACGGACTCGAAAGGGGGAATGTATCCCTCTCGAGTCCGTTTGTCGGCTTTTGTCGTTAGATGGGGCGGATGCCCATGATGTGGCGCACCTCGGCCAGAGTGGCGGCGGCGCGGGCGCGAGCCTTCTCGGCGCCTTGCGCTACGACGCGACGCAGATAGTTCTCGTCGGCAAGGATGTCGTTGACGCGCTCGCGTATCGGATTGGTGATGGCGAGGATGTCTTCGGCCAGTTGCTTCTTCAGGTCGCCGTAGCGAATCGAGCAGTCGGCGTAAGCATTGCGGAAGTGCTCTACTACGTCGGGGGTCGATGTCAGTTCGAGCAGCGAGAACAGGTTGGCCACAGGCTGGCTCATCGGCGAATTCGGCTCTTTGGGGCCTTCATCGGTGGTGGCGCGCATTACCTTCTTGCGCAGCACCTTGGGGTCGTCGGTGAGGTAGATGCAGTTGCCTTCGCTCTTGCCCATCTTGCCCGAGCCGTCGAGGCCGGGAACCTTCACCGGTGCGCCGCCGAAGTCGAAGTCGGTCGGTTCGGGGAAGAAGTCGACACCGTAGAACGAATTGAAACGGCGAGCAAAACGGCGAGTCAGCTCCAGGTGTTGCAGCTGGTCCTTGCCTACGGGTACCTTGGTGGCCTTCTGGATGAGGATGTCGACTGCCATCAGGGTGGGGTAGGTGAGCAGGCCGGCATTGACGCGCTTGTTGGTCTCGGCGCCGATGATTTGCTGCTCGAATGCTTCATCATTGTCATCAGCAGTATTGTCGCCAACGGTGATGCCCAGCGCTTTGCGGGCCTTGTCCTTGAACGAGGCTGTGCGCATCAGTTCACCGATGCCAACGTGCATGTTGAGTAGCAGGTACATCTCTGAAATTTCAGGCACGTCGCTCTGAACGAAGATGGTAGCCTTCTCGGGGTCGATGCCGGCTGCCAGGTATTCGGCCAGCACGTCCTTGACGCTGGCGTGCAGTGCAGCGGGGTCGGTGGCGGTGGTCAGCGCGTGAAGGTCGGCAATGAAGAAGTTGCAATCGTAGTCGTCCTGTATTTTTACGAATTTGCGCAGGGCTCCGTAGTAGTTGCCTAGGTGCAGTTTACCGGTCGAGCGGATGCCGCTGACTATTATTTCTTTTTTATTATCTGACATTTATATTATTGTATTTTGATTGGAATGACAGGCCTGTTGCAGGCCTGTCGTGGGCGTATTTTAGTCGAGTTTGTGTATCACGAGGCCGGAGCGCAGTTTGGGCTCAAACCATGTGGTCTTCGGTGGCATGATGTTGCCGGTGTCGGCGATGTCCATCAGCTGCTTCATCGACACGGGGTAGAGTGCCAGTGCCATGGCCATCTCGCCCGAGTCGACGCGGCGGCTGAGCTCGCCCAGGCCGCGGATGCCGCCGACGAAGTCGATGCGCTTGTCCGAGCGCAGGTCGGTGATGCCGAGGATGTCGCGCAGGATGAGGTCCGACGAAATCGTTACGTCGAGCACGCCGATGGGGTCATTGTCGTCGTAGGTGCCTTCGTGGGCCGTCAGCGAGTACCAATGTCCTTCGAGATAGAGTGCGAAGTTGTGCAACTCGTTCGGCCGGTAGGCTTCGGTGCCCATATCCTTGACGGTGAAGTTGGCTTCGAGTCTCTTGAGAAACTCGGCCGGCGTCAGGCCGTTCAGGTCCTTGACCAGGCGGTTGTAGTCGATGATTGTCAGATGCGAGGCCGGGAATGCGACTGCCAGGAAGTAGTTGTACTCTTCGTCGCCGCAGTGGTCGGGGTTGTGCTGTGCCTTCTCGTTGCCTACCAGAGCCGCTGCCGCTGTGCGATGATGCCCGTCGGCGATGTAGAGGTAGGGTATTTTGGCAAATTCCTCGGTGATGCGAGCTATGGTGGCATCGTCGTTTATCACCCAGAAGGTGTGGCCGAAGCCGTCGGGGGCTGTGAAGTCGTATTCGGGCTCGTCGGCCGTGACGGTGTCGATGACCTGTTGCAGCGCTTCGTTGTCGGGGAAGGCGAAGAACACCGGCTCGATGTTGGCGTTCTGTGCGCGAACGTGTTTCATGCGGTCTTCTTCCTTGTCGCGGCGAGTCAGCTCGTGCTTCTTGATTACGCCGTTCATGTAGTCGGCCACGTTGGCGGCGATGACGATGCCGTACTGTGTGTGGCCGTTCATGGTCTGTGCGTATATATAATAATGTTCTTTGTCGTCCTGTACGAGCCAGCCGTTGCTTTGGAAAGCCTTGAAGTTTTCGACGGCCTTATCATACACGCGGCCATCGTGCTCGTCGGTGCCGGGCTCGAAGTCGATTTCGGGCTTGATGATGTGGTAGAGCGAGCGCGGATTGCCCTTGGCTTCCTCGCGGGCTTCTTCGGAATTGAGCACATCGTAGGGGCGCGAGGCGACCTGCTCAACCAGGTCGCGTGGCGGACGCACGCCTTTGAATGGTTTGACGATTGCCATAGTCGTTGACTTTAGAGGGGGTTAAATTTCGATGGTCTGTGAGCGGTCGGGGCCGACTGATACGATGGCCACGGGCACGCCAAGCTCGCGTTCGATGAATTTGATGTAGCTGCTGAAGGCTTCGGGGAAGTCGGCAGCCGAGCGAGCGGCGGTGAGGTCGGTCTTCCAGCCGGGCAGCTCGGTGTAGACGGGCTCGGGCAGAGCGCCGGGTGTCTCGAGCGAGAAGGGGAAGTCGGCTGTCACGGTGTCGCCGATGCGATAGGCTGTGCAGGCCTTGATGGTGTCGAACGAGTCGAGCACATCGCTCTTCATCATGATGAGCTTGGTGACGCCGTTGAGCATCACGGCATAGCGCAGAGCCACCAGGTCGATCCAGCCGCAGCGACGTTCGCGGCCGGTGACGGCGCCATATTCGTGGCCGATGTCGCGCATGCGGCTGCCGGTCTCGTCGAAGAGCTCGGTCGGGAACGGGCCGCTGCCCACGCGGGTGCAGTAGGCTTTGAAGATGCCGTAGACGTCGCCGATGCGGTTGGGAGCCACGCCCAGGCCGGTGCAAGCGCCGGCGGCGATGGTGTTCGACGATGTTACGAACGGATACGAGCCGAAGTCGACGTCGAGCATGGTGCCTTGTGCGCCTTCGCAGAGCACCTTCTTGTCGGCATCGAGGGCCTTGTTGATGAAGTGTTCCGAGTCAATGAGGTCGAAGGTGAGCAGGAACGCTGCGGCTTCTTTCCACTGCTGTGTCAGGCTCTCGAGTGCCTGAGTGTCGACTTCCGACCCCATGTCGCGGATGGTCTTGACGTGGCGAGCGATGGCGGCCGAGAGGCGCTCGGCGAAGTCGGGCGCTTCCATATCGCCGACGCGCAGGCCGGCGCGCGAAATCTTATCTGTGTACGTTGGGCCGATGCCTTTGCCGGTCGTGCCGATTTTGCCCGAGCCTTTCGCTGCCTCGTTGGCGGCGTCGAGCAGGCGGTGCGACGGCAGTATCAGGTGCGCTTTGCGCGATATTTTCAGTATTTTGCGCAGGTCGGTGCCGGCGTCGATGAGCTCTTTGGCTTCGTTCATGAACAGTATCGGGTCGAGTACTACACCATTGCCGATGATGTTGACGTTGCCTTGGAATACGCCCGAGGGTATCGAGCGGAGTACGACCTTGCGGCCTTCGAATTCGAGGGTGTGGCCGGCGTTGGGGCCGCCCTGGAAGCGTGCCACTATGTCGTAGCGCGGCGTGAGCACGTCTACAACTTTGCCTTTACCTTCGTCGCCCCATTGGAGACCCAGTAGAATGTCGACTTTCATAGATTTTTCGTGATATGTATAGTGAATTTATTTTTTGTTACTTGTGATATGTCGTGTCTTGTTGCAACTACGGCAAATGCCGTAGATTTGCAAGGTGTAGTCCGTAGGCGTGAAGCCGGGTTGTCGGCGCGTCGACAGATAGCGGGCCATGTCGGCATCGTGGCGTGTCCTCACTTTGCCGCAGACCGAGCACACCAAGTCGATGCGGAAGTCGGGCTTGTCGGTCGCCGTTTCGTAGCTGAAGGCTCCGCGATTAATCGAGCGGCGACGCAATATGCCACAATCGACCAGCAGCTCCAGCGTTGAGTAGACTGTCGGCTTGGCCACCGGGCATGGTCCTGCCGACATCAGCTCCGTCACTGCGTCGGCGGTGAAGCGTCCGGCAAGGCCGACCACGGCTTCGAGGATGGCGCGCCGCTCCACGGTCTGCCGTTTGTGGCGCTCGCGCAGGTATTGCTCGAACTGCTCGGCCGGCGTCTGTTCCGGTTGTTTGCCTTTGTTCTTTGTCACGATGCAAACTTACGCATTTTTTCGCAATTTCTGAGCATTTTTATTCCCCTTTTTAGCCGACTTTGGTTTTCGTTGTGTAAAAAAATACAAAAATGGATAAAAAATGTTGTACGTAAGGTCTTTTTAATTTTATTTTCGTAAAGTTGTTGTATCTTCGCAAAGTTTTTTACCTTATTTCGATTACTTAGTGCACAATGCATTGTAAATTTTTTCTTCCTTTGGTAATTGCGCTTGCGGTCGGGACGACATCCATAGCGCAGACTACAACGCTTTCGCTCGACGATTGCTTGCGCATAGCGCTTTCCGACAATCCGACCGTCAAGGTCGCTGATATGGAGGTACTGAAAGCCGACTATTCGCGCAAAGAGACTATCGGCCAGTTGCTGCCCACGGTCAGCTTCAATGGCTCGTACCAGCGTACGGTACAGAAGCAAGTGATGTATATGAACATGGATGCCTTCGGCTCTATGGGCGGTGATGACGCTGAAACGGACGTGGACGCCGATTCTCAAGCTGAATCGCGTGGTGGCGATTCGGGCATCAAGATGGGCCTCGACAATATGTATTCGCTCGGCTTTCAGGCTTCGATGCCGCTTATCGCGCCTCAGTTGTGGGCCTCGCTCAAGCTCAGCGACGTGCAGATCGAACGCGCTGTAGAGCAGGCTCGAGCTTCGCGGCTCGACCTGGTCAATCAAGTCAAGAATGCCTACTATGCTCTGATGCTCGCCATGGACTCCCGGCGTGTCATTCAGGACAGCTACGATATGGCCGAACTTACTTATAATACTTACAAGGGCCGATACGAACTCGGCGATGCTTCGGAGTACGATGTGCTGCGCACCTCGGTGGCTCTGAAAAATATCGAACCCGAAATCATTCAGGCCGACATTGCCATCAACCGCGCTCGTCTGCAACTGTCAATCCTTATGGGGCTCGACGTCAACGTGCCTTACGAAATCAGCGGCACCTTGGCCGACTACGAGCAGACTATGTATGCCGACGTCTTGGCTCTCGGCAACGACATTTCGAACAACACCTCGCTGGTGATGAACGAAATCGAGACACGCACCTTGCGCCAGACGCTCTCGGTGCAGCGCGCCGCTTGGTATCCCACGCTGGCCATCACGGGCAACTACAACTGGAACTCGTCGTCGAACGGCAATCCGCTGCGCAACTTCCGCTGGACTTCTTACTCGGTCGTAGGCCTGTCGCTGTCGTTCCCGATTTTCCAAGGCGGACAGCGCTACAACCGCATCAAGCAGGCCTCGATAGCGCTCGATGAGATGACTTACAATCGCGAGAACCTCACCCGCACACTCAACTCGCAGGTGTCGCTCGCTTACGACAACATAAAGCTCAACTTGAAGCAGATTTCCTCGAGCAATGAAAGTGTCGGACAAGCCACTCGCGCTCACGACATTCAGGTCAAGAGCTTCGACCTCGGTGCTTCGTCGTACCTCGATTTGCGCGACAGCGAACTCTCGCTCACGCAAGCTCGCCTGGGCTACTTCCAAGCGCTCTACAACTATCTCGTAGCTTCCAGCGACCTGGAGCTGCTGCTGGGTAATGCTCCCATCGACAAATACACTACTAACACGACCTTAAACGACTGATAACCGTATGCGATACCAAAAGATGATTGTCGCTGCTATGGCCGCTTCGATGCTGGCCTCTTGCGGCAAGGAAAACAACAACGAAGCCGCCGTCAATGTCGACGACGAAGTAGCAATCGTAGAAGTGG
Organism: uncultured Bacteroides sp.; assembly: GCA_964433215.1. GTDB lineage: Bacteria > Bacteroidota > Bacteroidia > Bacteroidales > Muribaculaceae > CAG-873. Next base: position 70,052 of record CAYSQI010000004.1, on the reverse strand, counting down.
GCGTTGCTCACAAGGCAATCGTGCCTCATACTGCCGAGTACACCGCCAATGTCGAGGCTGAAAATATTAACAATATCGCCCCGTCGATGTCCAACCGTATTACATCGATTACCGTCGATGTCGGCGACCACGTAAGTCGCGGCCAGACGCTCGTAACTCTCGACGATGCTAATGCCGACCAGCAGCTCGTCAATATGCAGCTTACGGAGAAAAACTACAATCGTGCCGTCGAGCTCCTGAATATCGGCTCGGGCACCCAAAGCGTTGTCGACCAGTATAAAGCTCAGCTCGACGCGCAGCGCGCTCAATATCGCAACACCCTGGACAACACTGTGCTCAAAGCTCCTATCAGCGGTGTCGTTACTGCTCGTAATTACGACCCGGGCGACATGACCGGCGCTCAGCCGGTGCTCACTATCGGCCAAATCACCCCGACTGTGAAAGTCGTGATTAATATCAACGAAAGCGACATCTCGCGCATCAGCCGCGGCACGACCGTCGATGTGACCCTCGATGCTTTCGAAGGCGAAACTTTTACCGGTAAGATTACTCGCCTCGCTCCTGCCGTCGACGTCAATACTCGTACGTTCCCCGTCGAAGTGACTCTCAGCAACCCCGGCGGCCGTATTCTCCCCGGTATGTTCGCGCGCGTCTCGATTAACCTCGGCGATGTCGAAAACGTAGTCGTGCCCGACCTCGCTATCGTCAAGCAGCAAGGCTCCAACAATAAGTATGTCTATGTGTATAGCAACGGCACTGTCAAGTTCTGCCGCGTGACGCTCGGCCAGCGCATCGACACCGGTTATGAGCTCCTCGACGGCATCGCCGATGGCGACACGGTGGTCGTGGCCGGCCAGACCCGACTCGCCGACGGCGCTCCCGCTAAAATCAACGTCCGCAAGTAAGCCTATTTCCCGTTTCATTCACTTCTTTACACCAAAGTATTAAGCAATGAGTATTTACGGCGGAGCGGTCAAGCGGCCTATTATGACGACTCTGTGCTTCGTGGCTGTCGTCATCCTCGGTCTGTTCTCGCTCAACAAACTTCCGATCGACCTATATCCCGATATCGAGACTAACACCCTGATGGTGATGACTTCATACCAAGGTGCCAGCGCTCAGGATATCGAGCAAAATGTGACTCGCCCTCTTGAAAATGTGCTCAACTCGGTGAGCAACCTTAAACATATTTCTTCGGCTTCGCGCGAGAATATTTCTGTCATCACGCTCGAATTCGAATATGGCTACGACATCGACGTGCTGACCAACGATGTGCGCGACAAGCTCGACATGATATCATCGTCGATGCCCGACGATGCCGAGACTCCGATTATCTTCAAGTTCTCGACCGACATGATTCCTATCTTGATGCTGTCGGTTCAGGCTGAGGAAAGTATGCCGGGCCTCTATAAAATTCTCGACGAGGCTGTGGCTAACCCGCTGGCGCGTATCTCGGGCGTAGGCTCGGTGTCGATTTCCGGCGCTCCAAAACGCGAAATTCACATCTACGTCGACCCGGCCCGCCTCGAAGCCTACAACCTTACCGTTGAGCAAATCTCGAGCGTCGTCGCTGCCGAAAACCGCAACATCCCCGGCGGCGTATTCGACCTCGGCTCAAACACATATTCGCTGCGCGTGCAAGGCGAATTCGTGTCGTCGGACGATATGGCCAACATCGTTGTCGGCTCTTTCGAAGGCCGCAACATATATCTCCACGATGTCGCTCGCATCGACGACTCCCTCGAAGAACGTACGCAGACTACCTACACCGACGGCAAGCGCGGCGCTATGATTATCGTGCAGAAGCAGAGCGGCGCCAACTCTGTGGAAATTTCCAACAAGGTGCTCAAGATGCTGCCAAGCTTGCAGAAACGCCTCCCCACTGATGTCAAGCTCGGCGTTATCGTCGACACGTCGGACAACATCCGCAACACCATCAACTCGCTCGTCGAGACCGTGCTCTATGCGCTCCTCTTCGTCGTGATTGTCGTGTTCTTCTTCTTGGGTCGTTGGCGCGCGACGTTGATTATCACCTTGACTATCCCGATTTCGCTTATCGCCTCGTTCATATACCTGGCCCTCACCGGCAATTCGCTCAACATCGTGTCGCTATCGGCGCTATCAATTTCGATTGGTATGGTGGTCGACGATGCCATTGTGGTCCTTGAAAACGTCACCACGCACATCGAACGTGGCTCCGACCCGAAGCAAGCCGCCGTGCATGGCACCAACGAGGTCGCTATCTCGGTTATCGCTTCGACTCTCACGCTGATTGCCGTATTCTTCCCCTTGACAATGGTGACAGGTATGACCGGCGTCCTCTTCCAGCAACTCGGTTGGATGGTGACTATCATGATGGTTATCTCGACTGTAGCAGCGCTCTCGCTCACGCCGATGCTTTGCTCGCTGCTCCTCCGCCGTATGACTCACCACTCGAAGGCCTACACCATCTTCTTCACCCCGATTAGCAAAATGCTCGATGCCCTCGACCATGGCTATGCGTCGCTCCTCCGCTGGGTGACTTCGCACAAGCTCATTACCATCGTCGTGTGTATGTCGACTTTCATTTTCTCGATATTTGTTGTTAAGTCGGTCGGCACCGAGTTCTTCCCAACGGCCGACGATGCCCGCCTGAGCGTCAAATTGGAGCTCCCGATCGGCACTCGCGTCGAAATTTCCAACGAAGTGATGTCGCGTCTGACGGCCGAGTGGACTGAAAAATATCCCGAAATTAAGGTGCTGAACTATACGACCGGTACGGCTTCGTCGGACAACACCTTCGCCTCTTTGAGCGACAACGGCCCGCACATCGTGTCGATGAATATCCGACTTACCGACCCCGGCGAGCGCGAACGTGGCATCGTCGAAATCGCCGGACTCATGCGCGAAGACTTCAAGCACTATCCCGAATTTAAGAAAACGCAAGTGACTGTCGGCGGACAAGGCGGCATGGGTGGCGAAGCTTCAATCGACTTCGAAATCTACGGCTACGACTTCGAGGAAACCGACAGCGTGGCTGCTCGCCTGAGCCGTGCGCTCCTGGCTATCCCCGGTACGGCCGACGTGCGTATCTCGCGTGCCGATTACCAGCCCGAGTATCGTGTCGACTTCGACCGCGAGAAGCTTGCTATCTACGGACTGAACCTCTCGACCGCGGCCAACTATCTGCGCAACCGCATCAACGGCTCCACGGCTTCGCGATTCCGCGAGGACGGTGAGGAATACGACATCAAGGTGATGTACGCGCCCGAATCGCGCACCTCGCTGGCCGACATCGAGAATATCTTGATTTACAACGCGGCCGGCAAGGCTGTCCGCGTCAAGGACGTCGGTCGCGTCGTCGAACACTACACTCCGCCTACGATTGAACGTAAAGACCGCGAGCGTATCATCACCGTGTCCACTATCGTGCGCGACGTGCCTATGTCGCAAGTCGTCGAGCAGGCCAACGTGGCCATCGACCGCCTCGACATCCCGCAAGGCGTCACTATCCAGCTCGCCGGTCAGTTCGAAGACCAGCAGGACTCCTTCTCCGACCTTTTGATTTTGGCCGTGCTGATTTTGGTCCTCGTCTATATCGTCATGGCGGCACAGTTCGAAAGCTACACATATCCGGCCATCATCATGACATCGGTCATGTTCGCATTCTCCGGTGTGTTCTTCATTCTCTACCTTACCGGCCATACGCTCAACGTCATGAGTCTTATCGGCGCCATCATGCTGATTGGTATCGTGGTGAAGAACGGTATCGTGCTCATCGACTACATCACCCTCAACCGCGAACGCGGTCTGTCGATCAAGCTTTCGGTTGTCGATGCCGGCCGTTCGCGTCTGCGCCCCGTTGTCATGACATCGCTCACCACCATTTTGGGTATGGTGCCGATGGCTATCGGCTCGGGTCAAGGTGCTGAAATGTGGCGCCCGATGGGTACCGCCGTCATTGGTGGTTTGACTTTCTCTACAATTCTGACTCTGCTCTTCGTCCCCGTCCTCTACTGCGTATTCGCAGGCCGAGGCGTGAAGAACAAACGTCGCAAGCATCGCAAACAACTCCGTAAACGCCTATCCGCATGAAAGCTGTATTCATAACATACGACCAAGCTCACCATGAGCATATTATGGAAACTCTCGATAGACTCAACTGTCGCGGGTTCACGGCCTGGCCGCTCGTGTCGGGCCGAGGCTCGGCCACCGGCGAGCCTCACTACGGCTCGCACGCCTGGCCCTCGCTGGCTTCGGCAATCATCACCATGGTGCCCGACGAGCGCGTGAAACCTCTGCTCGAACGTCTGCGTGCGCTCGATGCCGATCGTCCAAAGCTCGGTCTGCGCGCTTTCGTCTGGACTTGCGAGCCCGAGTGTGTCTGAAAGGCGCCGTTAGCGATTAATCAAGCCCGAATTCGTTTCGCTCGCCGAGCTTCTTCTCTTGCTGCTTGGCGAGCGAGCCGTCGGCGAGCCGCTCTGTTGAGAAGTGGCTGCGTCGGGGGTAGCGACGTCTGTGGTCCGGTCGCTGCCTGAGTTGTCGGCATGGTTTGTGCGGATGCAGTTTTCGGAGTCGACATAGCCGATGCTTTTTGCTCCTTTGCCTGTGCTTGATTGTCAGGTATTTGTGCGTTCGGCTTTGTTGCTTTAGCTGTCTCTGCACCTTCTTTCTGCTGCTTGTCGTGCGAGGGATTTGCGCAGATGGTAATGATTGAGAAGCACTTATGACGTGTGATGGTAATGCGTCCGGCCTCGACGAGTTGGCTGATGCACTTTTTGACACGATAATAAGATAATCCCGTAGCGTTGGCTATTGTCTTCAGGCAAGTGACGGCTGTGCCCGGCTCGATGTTGATGCCGTCCCAGCAGTAGCCTGCGTGGCTGGCTGCTTCGATCAGGAGATTAACAATTTGATTGTTAGATGTCTCGATTTTGTTTGTGTTTTTCATAGTGTGTGTTTTTTTTAGTTTTGCGTTGCAAAGTTACAACAATAATAGAATATTTGCAACACTCTATTGAAAAAATTAATTCATAAAGCGTAATTTTTTTGTGGGTAGGTTTCGAACTCGGCATTGTGTCTGTCGTTACGACGGCATTAACCATCGTTAATTTTGCGCCGGCCACCGCAGTTTTTTCCCCGCTGAATTCATCGTGAAAATACCGTTTTAGCCGCACACCTTGCTAAAAATGGTTAATAGTTTGAATTGTTAAACGAAATATAATTTAATTTAACAATTTAAGTTAACCATTTAGGTGTTATAGTTGTAATTTTGTCGTTGAAATTCATCCAAAAGGAATAAATAAAAAAATCAACTATAACAGAAAATTGAAATGAGCGAATCAGTAAATATCCGCGATCTCAATGCCTTAGTCGCTTCGAAGAGCGAATTTGTCAACATCATCACCCACGGTATGGACCAGACAATCGTGGGCCAGAAACATCTCGTTGAGTCGCTGCTTATAGCGTTGCTTTCAAATGGTCACATCCTTCTCGAAGGTGTGCCCGGTCTTGCTAAAACTTTGGCTATTAAGACTCTTGCACAGCTGATTGATGCCAATTACAGCCGCATACAGTTCACCCCCGACCTGCTTCCGGCCGACGTAGTCGGTACCATGGTCTATAGCGTCAAGAACGAGACCTTCCAGGTGAAGAAGGGTCCGGTCTTCGCCAACTTCGTCCTTGCAGATGAAATCAACCGCGCTCCCGCCAAGGTGCAGAGCGCTCTGCTCGAAGCCATGCAGGAACGTCAGGTGACTATCGGCGACAATTCTTTCAAACTCGACGAGCCTTTCCTCGTGATGGCTACCCAGAACCCCATCGAGCAGGAAGGTACCTATCCGCTGCCCGAGGCGCAGGTCGACCGTTTCCTCATGAAGGTAGTCATCGGCTACCCGTCGAAGGACGAAGAAAAGATTATTATCCGCCAGAACATATCAAACGAACGTCGCGAAGTGCGTCCGATGCTCCGTCCCGAAGAGATTATCGATGCTCAGAAGGTAGTAGAGCAAATCTACGTTGACGAAAAAATCGAACGCTACATCGTCGATATCGTATTTGCTACCCGCTTCCCGGTCGACTATGGTCTCGACGACCTCACCGGTATCATCGCCTTCGGCGCTTCGCCTCGTGCATCAATCAGCCTTGCTCGCGCCGCTCGCGCCTACGCCTTCCTGCACCAGCGCGGCTATGTAGTGCCCGAGGACGTCATTGCCGTCTGCCACGACGTGCTCCGTCACCGTATCGGCGTCACCTACGAGGCTGAAGCAAACAATATCACCACCGACGAGATTATTACTGAAATTCTCGATAAGATTCAGGTTCCCTAACCACAAGTTCAGATGGACGCAAAAGAACTTCTAAAGAAAGTTCGCAAAATCGAAATCAAGAGTCGCGGACTGTCGCAGAACATTTTTGCCGGCGAGTATCACTCAGCCTTCAAGGGCCGCGGCATGATGTTCTCGGAGGTCCGTGAGTATCAGTATGGCGACGACATTCGCGATATCGACTGGAACGTAACGGCTCGTCAAAACAAGCCCTACGTCAAAGTCTTTGAAGAAGAACGCGAACTGACGGTCATGCTCCTTGTCGACGTGTCGGGTAGCCGCGAATTCGGCGCTGCCGGTGTCGAAAAGCGCGAGATGATTGCCGAGATTGCCGCCACTCTGGCCTTTTCGGCCACGCAGAACAACGATAATATCGGCGCTCTGTTCTTCTCCGACAAGGTCGAGAAATTCATCCCGCCCAAGAAAGGCAAGAAGCACATCTTGCTCATCATCCGCGAGCTCCTCGACTTCGAACCCGACCACCGCGGCACCGACATAGCTTTGGCTCTGCGCTACTTCACCGATGCCATGCGCAAGCGCTCCACGATGTTCTTGATTTCCGATTTTATTGATGCCGACGACTATCGTCAGTCGCTGGCGATGGCTCGCAATAAGCACGATGTGATGGCTATTCAGGTCTATGACAAGCGCGACTCTCAGCTGCCCGACGTGGGCCTCATGCGCGTCAACGACCTCGAGACCGGCGCCGACATGTGGGTCGACACATCCAGCCGTAAGGTGCGCGATGCCTATGCCCGTTGGTGGTACGACCGCCAGCAATCCATGTCGGAAACCTTGCGCTCCTCGCGCGTCAACTTCGTCTCTGTCGCTACCGACGAGGACTACGTCAAGGCGCTCATGGGCTTGTTTAAAAACCGAACACAGAAATGAAAATCTTTCGCAACATAGCATTGGCGTTCGCTCTGTCGGCTGTAGCGGCTCTGCCCTCGGCTGCACAGATTAAGATTACCGCTTCGATTGACTCGACCGTCGTAGAGATGGGCTCGCGCGCTACGATCACTCTCGATGTGATTGATGCCGCGCATGCCGGAGCAGTCGTCGACCTTCCCGAGAGCGGCACGGAAGTCGATGCTTTCGACTTTATCGATGTCAAATGCGACACCACTCCGGCCGGATATAAGTACGATATGCTGGTGCAGGCCTGGTACCCGGGCGTGCTCACGCTCTCGCCATTCCGCTATGCTTTGGGTGAGGATACCGCCGAGTCGGAAATCCTGACTCTGAAAGTGCTCCCCGTGCCTATCGACTCCACCAAGACGCTCAATCCTATGGAGAGCGTCGTCAATCCGCCTCGCGCCTGGTACGACTATATCCCCGAGTGGCTCCCGTGGGTCATCCTCGGCCTTCTGGTTGCGGCCTTGATTGCCGTCGGCGTTTACGTTTATATTATGTATCGCAAGACCGGCACCATCATCATGCACAAGCCCAAGCCTATCGACCCCTATGCCGAAGCTATGGCTGCCCTGGGGCGTCTGCGCGCAAGCCGTATGGCCGAAAGCGGCAAGGAGAAAGAGTACTACACCACTCTTATCGATATCCTGCGCCGCTACCTCGATTTGCGCTTCGGCATCAACGCCATGGAGATGTCGTCGACTCAGATTTTGGCCTCTCTGCGCCACAATGCCGAGACTCGCGGCGACCAGCCTCGTATCAAGCAAATTCTCGACCTGGCCGACATTGTGAAGTTTGCCAAGGTTCGTCCAATGTCCGACGACAATATCAAGTCGTTCAATACCGTAGAACAGTTTGTCGAATCAACCAAGCCCGTCCCTGTTGAGCCTGAAGCCGATTCGACCGAATCAACAAAGAAGAAGTAACATTACGATATGCAGCTTGCTCATCCACAATTACTATGGTTGTTTCTGCTGTATGTGCCAATCATTGCGTGGTACATACTGAAGCAGCGCGACGCACACCCCGCTATGTCGATGTCGAGCACCAGCGCGTTTGTCCACGTGCCGCGCACCTGGAAGCGCTATCTGCGCCATTTCCTGTTCGTGCTTCGCCTGGCAGCTGTCGGCTGTCTGATTATAGTGCTTGCTCGTCCGCAGCAGCGCGATAAGTGGCACACCTCGACGACCGAGGGCACCGACATTGTCATCGCTCTCGATATCTCGTCGTCGATGTATGCTCAGGACTTCGAACCCAACCGATTCGAAGCCGCCAAGGAAGTCGCCACTCGCTTTATCAACGGCCGCGAGAACGATAATATCGGCTTGGTGATTTTTGCCGGCGAGAGCCTCACCGGCTTGCCTATGACCGGCGACCGCGCCCAGCTCGTCAACTATCTCGCTAATCTGAAAATCGGTGACCTCGAAGACGGCACGGCCATCGGCGAAGGTATCATCACCTCGCTCAATCGTCTGCGCGACGGCAAAGCCAAGAGCAAGAGCATCATTCTCATCACCGATGGTACGAACAACCGCGGCCTCGCCACGCCTGTCGAAGCCGCTCAGGCTGCCGGCGAGCTCGGCGTGAAAATCTACTCGATTGGCGTCGGCACTAACGGCATGGCCCTGGTGCCCGTGTCGTTCGATTATTTGGGCCGACCCGTTTACGAAAAGCAGAAGGTCGAAATCAACGAAAACGACCTGCGCTCTGTCGCTTCGACCACAGGCGGTAAGTATTTCCGAGCTGTCGACAACAACTCGCTCGACGAAGTATTTGCCGAAATCGACGCCCTCGAAAAGACTACTCTCGACGTCAAGAATTTTTCGCATACCGAGGACCACTATCTCATGTGGGCTTGGCTGGCCTTCGGCTTCTTTGCCCTCGAACTCGTGCTGCGCTACCTCTATCTGCGTCCAATTCCTTAAAACTACTCGGAAATGTTTGATTTCGCTCATCCATATCTACTCAACCTGCTGTGGTTGCTACCCGCATTCTACGGCATTTACTGGTACTCGCGGCTCAGTCGGCGGCGTCGCCTGGCTCGTTTCGGCCATGCCGATGTCATTCGCCAACTCATGCCTCAGGCTTCGCCTTACAAGCCCGCTCTGAAATTTGTTCTCCGCATGGTGGCTCTGTTTGCCCTTATCATTATCTTGGCGCGACCCCGTGCCGGCGAGGAGCAGCATAGCGAGGAGCTGGCCGGCATCGAAGTCATGATTGCTTTTGACCTTTCGAACTCTATGAACGCTTCGGCCACCGATGATATCAACGCCGCTTCGCGTCTCGACCGCGCGCGTCTGCTCCTTGATAAGATGTGCGACCGTCTGCAAGGCAACAAGGTAGGCCTCGTAGTCTTTGCCGGTACGGCCAAGACTCAGCTGCCGATGACTACTGATTTCGGCATGGCAAAACTCTATCTGAGCGAGTTGAATCCGGCCATGATGCAATATCAGGGCACCTCGCTCGCCGAAGCTATTTCGATGGCGTCGAACGGCTTCTCGCAGGACGACGACGTGCATCGTGCCATCATCCTCCTTACTGATGCAGAGGACCACGAAGGCGATGCCATCGAGGCGGCCAAGGCGGCTGCCCAGAAGGGTATTCAGCTCGATGTTGTCGGACTTGGCAGTGGCAATGGTGCGCCAATCCCCGTGGCCGGTAAGCGTGGCGAGTACATGAAGGACTTTGAAGGCAACGTCGTCAAGACTGCTCTGAACAGCGAACTCGCGCAGCAGATTGCTGAAGCCGGCGACGGCATCTTTGTCAACGGTGCCGCTACCGATGCGCTCGACGCTCTCAACAACCAGCTCGACAAGTTGCAAAAGTCGAAATTCAAAAACATCAAGTACACCGCCGGTGCCGAGCAATTCCCGATTTTCGCTTGGATCGCTCTGCTGTTCCTTGTCCTCGACATTTTCGTCCTCGACCGCAAGAATACTTGGCTCAGCAAGATTAATTTCTTTAGCAAGAAGCAACAATGAAAAGATTCTCATACATATCTGCCATCTTTATCGCTGCGGTAGTCACCGGTTGCTCTTCCGATGTGCCGCCCGGCTCTACAAAGACCGAGCGCAACCTCATCGTTGACGGCACCGAGCAGTATGCCGATAGCAATTTCCACGCCGCTCTCGAAAACTACGAGAAGGCGTTGGCGCTCAATCCGGCATCGACTTATGCGCTTTACGATAAGGCTGTGACCCTCGCTCAACTCGCTACCGACGACAACAAAGGTACGGAAAACGACCCCCGTCGCATCGCCGGTGAAATCTTTACGCAAATTGCTGAAAATAAGGATTATCCGCAGCTTGCCGCAAATTCGGCTTACAACCTCGGCAACATGGCATTCAACGACCAAAACTGGGATGGCGCCATCGCTGCCTACAAAAAGTCGCTGCGCATAATTCCCGAAAATATCAAAGCTCGCGAAAACTTGCTTCTGGCCCTTCTGCAAAAGCAAAATCAACAAGAGCAACAGCAGGATCAGCAAGAGCAGCAACAAGATCAACAGCAACAGGAACAACAGCAGCAAGAACAACAACAAGAGCAGCAACAACAGCAACAGCAGCCGTCGCAGACCGCCGCTCAGATGATGCAAGCTGTTCAAAATAAGGAAAACTCAACCCGTCGGCGCGAGCAGCAAGTCAATCCCGCTCAGCCGTTTACTGAAAAACCCTGGTAACATTTTTCTGCACATGAAGCGTTTTTTGTTAACATCGGCATTCTTTATAGCGGCTCTCGTGGCTTCGTTCGGCGCCTTTGCCGGTACTACGTTCGAGTTGGGACAGGTGCGCAATGCTATCGTGGGCCGTCCTTATCAACTGTCGTTTGTACTTCGCTCCGACGATAGCAATGCTATAAATTCGGCTTCTGACCTTACGCCCGACCCGCCACAAATCGAGGGCTTTAAACTTTACTCCGGCCCCGGCATCACCAACGGCTTCGAGAGCGGCTACGACTCGCGTAGCGGTTCGTATCAGAACTATACCCTCTCGATTGTTTATGTATATCTGCCCGAGAAGGAGGGCACGGTCACTATCCCTTCGGTCTCCATTAAGGTCAAAGGGCAGACGATGAAGACTAAGGCTCAGACTATCAAGGTATTGCCTCCGAGCCAGCAGCAAACGCCCGCTTATGGTGGCGGAGCCTATCAGCCGGGTGGCACGTCGGCCGGTAGCGAGCATGTAGTCGGCTCGTCGGTCGGCCAGACCAAACCCGAGGATTTGATGGTCATCATCACCTTCTCGCGCAAGAACGTTTACGAAATGGAACCTGTGGTGGCCGACATCAAGCTCTGCTTGGCCGAAAGCCGTCGCTTCGATATCGAAAACCAATTCAACTCGGTGACTCTGCCTGTGTTCGACGGCTTCCTGTCGGAGGACCTGCCTACGCCTCAGCGCAGTCAAGTCGAAAATATCGGTGGCCGCAACTACGAGACGCTCGTCATGCGCCGCTATCTGCTCTATCCGCAGAAGGCCGGACATCTGAGCGTGTCGTCGGGCGAGTACGAAATCAATGTGATTGAGTATGAGCAAGTCACTCGCGGACGCTTCGTCACCAATCGTCAGGTGCCTCGCAAGATGAAGACGGCAACCAACCGAGTCAGCCTTGATGTGAAGGCACTGCCCGAGCCGCGCCCGGCCAACTTCTCCGGCGCTGTAGGCCGCTTTAAGGTATCGGCTGAAATCAATCCCGAAATCATTCGCTCGAACGAGTCGGCTACTTACACCCTGAAAGTGACCGGCACCGGCAACATCAAGTATCTGACCGCTCCTCAGGTGACGTTCCCCTCGACGTTTGAAACCTACACTGCGAAAACCGATATCGATGCCAAATTCGACGGCTCGAACTACGCAGGAACGTTCATTGCCGATTACCCCTTCGTGCCGCAAGAGGTGGGCAAGTTCAATATCGACCCCTTCGATTTCGTATATTTCAACCCGGCTACCGCCTCGTATGAGACTGCCACGGCCGATGGTTTCATCCTCAGTGTCATCAAGGGCAACGGCCCGGCCGTCATTGGCGTTCAGAAGGACGTCAACACCGAGATGACCGATATCCTGCACATCCGCCCGCTGCCCGAAAAGGTAGCCACTGCATCGGCCCCGGTGGCCGAATCGGTGTGGTACTGGCTCGCCTATGTGCTGGCCGCCGGCGCGCTGATTGCTGTGGTCATCGTCTATCGCCGCCACGTCAAGCGCAGTGCCGATGTCGCCGGACGCCGACTCGCGCGTGCCAACAAGGTGGTGTCGAAGCGCTTCAAGACCGCTCACTCGTTTATGCGCCAGCACAAGTCGGAGCAGTTCTACGAAGAACTCGCCCGCGCACTTAAGGGCTATCTTGGCGATAAACTCGGCCTGCAAGCATCGAATTTGCTCACCGACGTAATCAGCGAGCGACTTGAGGCTCGCGGAGTGTCGGCTGAAGTGTCGGCTCAGGTCATCGAGGTGCTCAACGATTGCGAGATGGCGCGTTTCACCCCCTCGTCGAGCGACGATGCCATGTTCGACGTCTACAACCGAGCTACAGCCGCTGTCAAGGCTATCGAAAATGTTAAGTAAATCGCTATGAAAAAGATATTTATTGCAATAATTGCTTTAGTCGGCTCCATAGCGGCTGCTGCGGCTGCCGTGTCGCCCTCGATGGCCGATTCAGCTTACAATAAGGAGATGTACGGCGAGGCTGTCGAGCTCTATCGCCAGGTGCTCGCCGAGCAAGGTCCGTCGGCCGATGTTTATTACAACCTCGGCAATGCCCTTTATCGCCAAGGCAAGCCGGCCGGTGCGGTTATCAACTACGAACGCGCTCTGCGCATCGACCCCGGACACTCCGATGCTCGCGCCAACCTGCAGTTTGTCAACTCGCGGCTCGAGGATAAACCTGAGGACAACAATTCGTTCCTGACTCGTCTGCATCACTCTATCGTCACATCTGCTACCGCAAATGCGTGGGCGTGGATTTCGTTATGCGCTTTCTTGCTGCTCTGCGGTCTGATAGCTTTGTATATTTTCAGTGGCAATATCACATTGCGCAAAGTCGGCTTCTTCGGTGGCATCGTCATGGTCGTAGCTACGTTCTATTTTGTGATTGTCACCATCGACGCTGTCAAGCATTTCAACAACGACATGGAGGCTGTGGTGACAGTGCCGTCGACGCTGCTTAATTCGGCTCCCCGTCAGCCGCGTCAGACCGAGAAGGTCGTTCCGCTCCACGAAGGTACCAAGGTGCAGATTCTCGACTCAGTGTCGACGCCCGACGACCCCGTTTCGCCCCGATATTACAAAATTAGCATCAACGGCTCGGCTCCGGCTTGGCTTCGTGCTACCGATGTAGAAAAAATCTGATGAACGGTATCGTCATACGCAACACGGGCGCGCACTATGTAGTGGCACCCGACGACGGCTCGCCCGAAGTTAACTGCAAGATTAAGGGCAACTTCCGCATCAAAGGCATTCGCACCACCAATCCGGTGGCAGTCGGCGACCACGTCACGGTCGGCGAACCGGCGCCCGATGGCACGGCCTTCATTACAGCCATCACGCCTCGGCGCAATTACATCATCCGCCGAGCCAGCAACCTCTCGAAGGAGTCGCACATCATTGCCGCCAACCTCGACCGCGCTTTACTCGTGGCTACGCTGGCCCATCCGACTACGTCGACCAACTTCATCGACCGCTTTCTTGCTACCGCCAGCGCTTACGACGTGCCGGCAATTCTGGTGCTGAATAAGGTCGACTTGCTCACCGACGAAGAGGACCGCGAACTGCTCGACGCTGTCGCTTACCTTTATCGCTCGATTGGCTACGAAGTGGCAGTCGTATCGGCCAAGACCGGCGAGGGGCTCGACAAGCTGCGCGAATTGCTGCGCGACAAGATTACGCTCGTGTCGGGAAATTCAGGTGTCGGCAAGTCGACGCTGATCAACGAACTCATCCCCGGCCTCGACTTGCGCACAGCCGAAATCTCGGCCGTTCACGACCAGGGTATGCACACCACCACGTTCAGCGAGCTATTCCGTCTGCCCGGCGGCGGTGCCATCATCGACACCCCCGGTGTGCGCGGATTTGGAACGATTGATTTCGATAAGTACGAGGTCGCACACTATTTCCCGGACTTGTTTGCCGAGTCGAAGCACTGCCGATTTGGCAATTGCACACACACGCACGAGCCCGGCTGCGCAGTCCTCGAAGCTATAGAAGAAGGTCGCATAGCTCAGTCGCGCTACGCCTCGTATCTGTCAATCCTCGACGACGCCAACGAAGGCAAGTACCGCAAAGGATACTGAGAATTATAAGAATTATAAGACTTATAAGACTTATAAGATTTATAAGACTTATAAGATTTATACGACTTATAAGATTTATAAGACTTATAAGATTTATACGACTTATAAGATTTATACGACTTATAAGATTTATAAAATCCAAGCTATTATTGAATACTTTCCAGCACGAATGTGAAGTCGCAGCCGGGCTGGGTGAGCGCTACGCGGCCGTCGGTGAGGCGGCCGTCGGTCGTGGTATATTTGCACGACGCTGAGGTGTCGCCTCGCTCCACGATAAATCGCGCTTCAGCTGACGTGTGTGGCTCGAGCGCCAGGGCTATGAAGCCCATGGTGTAGCGTAGGTTGATTTCTACGACCGGGTCGATGAGGCCGTCGGCGTCGATGAGCATATCGACACCCACCGGACCTTTGTAGTTCTCGCCAAGAACGCTGCGTAGCGCTTCGGCGAGAGCGCTGCGTATCGCTAAGAGCCGGTCTAAGTCGGCGTAGGCTGCTATGCGGCTTTCCAACACGGCCTGTGGAGCTACTATGTTGGCATAGTAGTCGCCGCGGTCGCCGGTTTCGAAAAGCGAATATCCGGCCCATCGGCAGTCGCCTCGGTCGTAGTGCCAGAGCATGGCGAAGTCGCAGACGCGCGAGGCGGCTTTTTCGACCATCACCGAGCCCTGTGTGCGTATTATGCCGGCGGCGCGTGCTGCCATGGCATCGGCTTTGTCGGGCGTAGTGAACGAGATGCCGCGTCCGCTCGACGACCACGGCGACTTGACCACGCACGGCCCTTGGCGCAGGGCTGAGGCCAGGCGTTCGGCGTCGGTATATTCTTCGGCTGCCGGCCAGATTGCGAACGGCAGCTTTGCGGCCAATGCGCGGGCCACGGCGGCGCCGGTGCGCCGGTGCGAGAGTTCGCGAAGTGTGGTGAGATGCTCGTCGTCGGGAAGTGCCGCCGCCGGAAATCCGTGTTGAGCGAAGGTGCGGCGCGTGGCGGCTGACCAGCCCCAGGGTGTTGGCGCTGTGTCGGTCGAGTCGTGGTCCCAGGGGCGAGCGGTGAGGCCGAAGTCGGAGGTCAGCTTTTCGTACCAGTGTGCGTTGACTCCGTCGCAGACGAAGCAGTCGCTACCCTCGCAGAGCCACATTGGCAGCAACTCGCCCGCGCGGCGCAGCGCGATGGCGGCGGGCGGCGGCGTGAACGCCGCCACGTTGCGCGCCAGCGCTATGTCGTTCTCGGGGTTGAATAGGAAGGCGCGTCTCATTCGAATATCCGCTGCATGATTATGGCGTCCTCGTAGGTCGAGCCACAGCGCACAAATGCGCGCAGGCGTCCGGCCTGTTCGAAGCCGTGGCCGCAGAAGAGTCGGCACGATGCCTCGTTGCTGACGGCGCACGTGGCCCACAACTGATGCAGGCCGAGGCGTCCGGCGGCGTATTCGACCATAGCTTCGATGGCGGCCGAGGCCAGCCCGCGGCGGCGGTAAGG
Source organism: uncultured Bacteroides sp. (assembly GCA_964433215.1). Lineage (GTDB taxonomy): Bacteria > Bacteroidota > Bacteroidia > Bacteroidales > Muribaculaceae > CAG-873. The sequence continues at coordinate 54,079 of CAYSQI010000004.1, read as the reverse complement.
CTCGGCAATGTAAATGCCGATTCCGGCGCGGCGGTCGGCGCTGTTGAAGTTGTAGAGGTCGATACAGCCTACGGTGTTGCCGCCGACGCGCTCTACAATCATCAGTCTCAGCTGGCCGTCGGCATATAGGTTGGCTCGGTAGTTCATCACATAGTCGGTGATGTTTTGCAGCGACAGCGGCGCATCGAAGATGGCCGAGTGGTCGTTTTCCCAGTCGTAGAGGCGGTCGATGTCGTCGGGCTCTACTGCGCGGAGTATTATGTGTTCGTTAGCTATCATGTGTCGAAGGGGCGTCGCTCTACGATGGAGCGTCCCAGAGTGAGTTCGTCGGTATATTCAAGTTCGTTGCCTACGGCGACGCCGCGTGCCAAGCGCGAGACGGCGGGCTTGTAAGTCAGCTCTTTGAGTCGGCGGTTGATATAGAAGCCGGTGGTGTCGCCTTCCATGGTCGGGCTCAGTGCCAGTATGATTTCTTTGATGGAGCCGTCGCCGGCGCGGTCGAGTAGCGATTGGATTTCGATGTCGGCCGGGCCTATGCCGTCGATGGGCGAAATGAGTCCGCCCAGCACGTGGTAGAGCCCTTTGAAACTGCCGGTGCGCTCGACGCACACCACGTCCTTGACGTTCTCAACTACGCAGACCGTCGAGCGGTCGCGGCTTTCGTCGGCGCAGATTGAGCAGGTGGCACTCTCGCTGATGTTGTGGCACACATTGCAGTAGGTGATGCCTCGGCGCAGGTCGATAATCGACTGGCCCAAGGCTATGGCTTCGGCGGGGTCGCGTCGCAGCATGTAAAGCGCCAGCCGCAGCGCCGTCTTGCGGCCTACGCCCGGCAGTCGCGACAGCTCGGTGACGGCTTTTTCGAGTAGTGATGATGAAAATTCTTGATTCATTTTTGTCGTCGAAATCTGACAGTTGCCTGCCAGTAAGGGAATTGGAGCGTGAGCAGGTCGTCGGCAAAGGTGGCGCCGCAGCCGTATTCGGTCGGCAAAGCCTCGCCCGAGGGCTGTAGCCACTCCAGGTCGTAAATTCCCGGAAATGTGGCCGGGGTGAGTTGACCTTTGATGCGCAGCGGCGGCCATGCGTCGCTGTCGTCTTTAGCTCCGTCGATGTATATGATGTCGTAGGCGCCGGTGCCGTCGGCTATGGTGGCCAGCACGTAGCGGCCGCCTACGATGGTGCGTTCGGGCTTGGTGTCGTGGTCGTAGTAAATCCAAATGCCTTCGTATGGGTCGGCTGAGTGGCTGAGGTATTCGGCCAGCGAGTCGATGTCGGCAAATCGGCTCATCGTGGCCGGCTCAATGCACGTAGCGTGGACGAACGAGCCTGTGAGTCGCGTGCCATTGTCGCCAAGCACGACGAAGCGAGCTGTATCGCTAAATGGTACAGGTAGGGGGAGGCTTATGATTGGCGATGTGACTCCGGCTGTGAGCACGGCTCCGCCCTCGCTCGAACTTATGCGCAGCGAAAAGCCGTCGGCAAACGGGTCGTCCATCAGTCGGTAGGGTTTGCTATCGGCTTTTTGCCGTACCCCGTCGCGTGCCGTGCCGGTCTCGCAGGTAGTGAAGTTGTTCCAGTCGTCGTATCGGCTATCGCGGTCGAACGAAAACCGAGCATAGTCGTAGCAGCCTGAGTCGGTGACATTCCAGCGAATTTCGGCAGCCGGCTGTCGTGAGTCGGAAGACAGAGCTAAGCGATAGTGCATCTTCAGCGAAGCCGGTTGGTCGGCAAACGTGGTGTCGGCCACGACGACGTCGGTGGCCGAAGCGGTCGGCAGTGCGCAGAGTGTGAACAATAGAGCCGCTATTCTCATCGGTCGAGCATTTCGGCAACTTTGTCGGCGAAGACGTCGGCCGGCAGGTCGTAGGGTAGGTAGTGCAGAGTGAAGCCACGGCGTTCCATACCGCGGAACCATGTCATCTGACGTTTTGCGAATTGATGGATGGCCGTCTCGAGGCCTGTTACCATCGAATCGTAGTCGCGTCGGCCGATGACGTATTCGGTGATGAATTTGTATTCAAGACCATAATATATCAGGTCTTCGGGGTCGATACCCGAGTCGATGAGTCGGCGCACTTCGTCGACCATGCCTTGTTCGAGACGACGGCGGAGCCGGTCGGAGATGCGGCGACGGCGTTCGTCGCGCGAGATGTCGACGCAGATTGTCACGGCGCCTTCGACCGGGTGCGGAGTGGTGTGCACGGCTTCGTCGGGGTGGCGTTGGTAGTAGTCGGCAATCTCGATGGCTCGGATGGCTCGTTTGACGGTGTCGATGTCGGTGCGATTGTGCAGCGACTTTTTTTCAGCAAGGATAGCGGCCAGTTCGTCGAGGCTTTTGTCGGCGAGCGACGTGCGCAAGGCTTCGTCGGCCGGCACTTCGGGCAGACGCAGCCCGTTGAGCAAAGCTTCGACGTACATGCCGGTGCCGCCGACCACGATGGGCAGTCGGCTGCGCGAGCGGATGCCGTCGATGGCATAGTTGGCATCGCGCAGGTACTCGTAGAGGTTGTATTTATGTCCGGCGGGGACGATGTCGATCATGTGTACGGGCACGTCGCCGTATTCTTCAATGTCCTTGCCTGTGCCGAGGTCCATGCCGCAGTAGACTTGTCGCGAGTCGGCGCTGACGATTTCGCCGCCGAGGCGTCGGGCTACGGCTACGGCCAGCGCGGTCTTGCCGCTGGCGGTCGGGCCGGTGATAACTAAAAGCGGACAGGTGCTCATTTCTTCGGTTGGCCCGTGAGACGCTGCCACAAGCGGCGAGTGCGGAAGAACGGGCGGTCTTCGTTGTTGTTGGCCACTTCAAACCAGTTGAGGTCGTCGTAGTCGACGTCCCACGTCTTGAAGTCGCGCAGGACGAAAGCCGGGCGATACCCGCGGATGGGGTAGCGGCGCTTGCCTTCAGGAGTATAGGTTTTCCAGGCCATGGTTATGGTGAATATTCGGTATATTTCGTTGGCAAGTTCGGCGTTGAGCTTCGATTGTTTCAAGAGTTGGTCGACGGTCTCGATAGTCATCCACCGGCCTTTGAGTCGGCCGGTAGGCGCGTCGGCGCTGTCGCCGTCGGTAAATGCCGCGTAGTGAATGATGTCGGTGGTCAAATCGTAGTTCTTATTGACGTAAAGGCGCCGTATTTGCGTGTCTTTGATGCCGGCGATGGAGTTCCATAGCCGTTGGACCCCGTCGGCGTTGGCCAATTCTTCGGGATTTACTTCGGTAGTGGCGGGTGTGTCCCAGCGGCCGTCGGCCATCTCTTGTAGAAGGACGTAGTCGCCGGCAGTGACCAGAAATCTGACGAGAGAGTTGTGCGCATCGTTGGCCTTGAGCATCGGTCCAATCATAATCGACATATTGGTGTAGCGCATGAGCATGAACACTATGAGCATACCCAATATGACCATAGGCATCACCCGGAAGAAGAACAAGTCGGGGCTGTTGAAGTTGACGTTGATGTAGTACACCCAGTAGTACCACCACTGGACGGCGCCAACGGCGGTCGACACGGCGAGGATGAACATCAGTTGGTAGCGCGACTCGCGTTTGTAGATGGCGGTGATGACCGAGCTGCCCGGGACGTTGCCGTTGCGGGCGCGGCAGTCGCGGCAGAAGCCTATTTTGTGGCTTAGCAGCAGCTCGGCCGCGGCCACGATGGTCATCACGGGCATCAGCACGAGTGTGGTGACGTAGGGTATTTCTTGGTTGGAGTTCGACCAATTAATCAGCCCATCGAGCAACAGCTTGGAATTCAGCAGGTTGATTGTTTCCATGATTATGGCGGAGATGAGCAGGACGAGCATGCCGAAGCGCAAAATCAGCACACATCGGGGCGACGGCCCGTAGGCGTTGCGACGAGAAGCTACGAGAAGTACGTAGGATAGAGTGGCCACGGGCATGGGAAGCCAGGCCTTGCTGACGAAAAACGACAGTACGTACACCGCTATGAACGAGGCCATGACTGCCGTCCAGTAGCACCATAGCGATAGCAGCGTTCGATTAGTGGGCTTTTCGTCAGTTCGCAACATCGTTGTCAGAGGTTTTTATTGAGCCAGTCGAGCATTTTCAGATAGACGGTGGCGCGCGAGTTGCCGCCGTAGATCGAATGGTTCTTGTTCGGGAATAGGAACATGTCGCAGAAGCGTCCGCTTTGTTCGAGTTGTGCAACGAATTCGAGCGAGTTGGCCGGGTGCACGTTGTCGTCGGCAGTGCCGTACATAATCAGGGTCGGACACTGCAAGTCGGCGGTGCGGCGCACCGGAGCCGAGTTGTTGTAGCCTGATTCGTTTTGGCCGGGGGTGAGCATATAGCGCTCGGCGTAGATCGTGTCGTAGAAACGCCAGTCGGTGACGGGCGCTACGGCCACGGCAGCTTTGTAGGGGGCACCTTTCACGGTGGCGGCCATCAGAGCTTCGTAGCCGCCGTAGCTCCAGCCGAAGATGGCGATGCGCTGAGCGTCGACGTAGGGCAGGGTGGCGGCGTAGCGAGCGGCCGCGATTTGGTCGATGGTCTCGTAGTGGCCCAGGCGTTTGTAGACGATATCGCAGAATGCTCGGCCGCGTCCGCCGGTGCCGCGTCCGTCGACGCAGACTACCACGTAGCCGGCTCGGGCGAAGACGTCCATCCAGTCGAGCTGCCAGCGGTGCAGCACTTCTTGCGAGCCGGGGCCGCTGTACTGATACATCACCACCGGATAGCGCTGCGAGGCGTTGAAGTCGGCGGGCTTGATGATGAAGCCGTTGAGCGTCTCGCCGCCGCTGGTCATAGTGAAAAATTCGCGTTTGGCCACGAGCGAGGCGGTGCGCGCGGCGTAGTCGGCATTGTCCTCGATGACTCGAAGTTGCTTGCCGGCGGCATTGGTGAGGTTATAGACAGGCGGCGTGCTCGGGTCGTCGTGGCGCATCACGGCATATTTCATGCTGGGTGCGAATTCGGCAGAGTTGATGCCTTCGGTGGCCGAAATGTCGGTGACGATGCCTTTAGCGTCGATGCGGCGCACGGTGCGGTCCATCGGGGTCGGCGCGGCTATCTGATAGTATATGTTGCCTTTGTCGTCGGTTCCGTAGTAGGCCGTCACGTCGGCCTCGCCAGTGTCGAGGCGGCGTGTTTCGACGCCGTTGTAGTTGTAGATGTAGAGGCGGTTGTAGCCGTCGCGCCAGGAGTTGACCACGAAGTGGTCGGCGGCCAAGTGCAGCGATTCGTATGTGACGGGGTCAATCCACGAGCGCGATTCTTCGCTGTAGATTTCTTTGGCGATGGTCGACTTAGGATTGATTTTATAGATGAGGCAGAGGTTTTGGTCGCGGTTGAGCGTGGCAGCGATGAGCGACTCGGCATTGGGGCCGTAGGCGATGCGCGGTATGTATTCGATGCGATTGTCGGGGAGCGCTATGTCTTTGATTTTGCGGGTCTCCACGTCGTAGTGGTGCAGTGTCACGCGGCTGTTGGGCTGTCCGGCCACAGGATACTTATAGCTCCACACTTGCGGGTAGAGGGTCGACATGGCTGAAAAAGCGCCGTCGACGCCGTAGGTGGTCATGTTGTAGAGCGGCACCTCAGTCTCGTTGTACTTCAGGAAGCAAAGCCCAAGGTTGTCGGGCGCCCAAGTCATGGAGCACGTCGTGGCGAATTCTTCTTCGTAGACCCAGTCGGGCACGCCGTTGATGATGGCGTTGGCCGTGCCGTCGTCGGTGACGGCGACTTCGCTCTTGTAGTCGAGCTTGGCTACGTAGATGTTGTTGTCGGCCACGAATGCCACCATGCGCGAGTCGGGCGAGAAAATCGGCGACTGCTGGCGCGGATGCTTTACCGAAAGTGGGCGCAGGATGCGCGAACGCACTTCGTAGACGTAGTATTCGGCTGTAAAGGAGCGGCGGTAGATGTCGCGGCGGTTGGTCCAAATGAGCACTTTCGAGGCGTCGGGGCTCAGGGTGAAGCCTTCGATGCTTGGAATTTTGGTCTCGCGTGTGCGGCTAAGGTCGATGAGCGTGTCGGCGGCTTCGCCTCGGCGTGTGTCGTAGCGGCGAACGAGGTTGCAGTCGTCGTTGAGCATAAAGTAGCTTTCGCCGTCGGGAGCGTATGTGAAGCCCGACGGAGCCGACGGGCGGTTTTCGGGATAGACACACGGACGCATCTTTTCGAGGTTGACGTCGTTGTTGCCGGCGGCCAAGGCTGCACCGGGTGCGATGGCAGCTGCCGCGGTTATGATAAGTGCTGAAATTTTCTTTTGCATAGTTGTGTCGGAGGATGGGTCAGAAAAGTGATAATTGCGAGGGATTGTGATTTTTCTCGCTGTTGCGGCTCTTGCGCGGTTCTTGGTAGCCGAATTTGTCGTCGGCTTCGGGTTGGCGCATCGATGGAGTCTCGGCCGGCGGATTTTTGGTGAACCAGTCTTCGGATTCGAACGATTTTTCGACAGCCAGCAGGTCGGCCTCGCTGATGAATGGGGCGGTGGTCTCGACGGCATTGTCGTCGGCGTCGTCGGCTATTGAGACGGCAGCTTTACGCGGCTTGAGTTTCGCGATTTCAGCTTGTAGCTCTTTCTCGCGGCTTGCCTGCTTGCGTATGTTCTCGGAGATGGTCTGTTGCAGCGATTCGATTTTGGAGTCGCGAGCGGCCAGCGCATTTTTTAGCGATTTGATCTTCTCGGCGTCGGCGCTCATGCGTTCGCTCACTTCGGCCATCTTTTTGTCGAGCTCGCGATTGTATTCCTCGATAGTGTCGTTAGCTTCGCCGAGTTGCTTCTCGCTCTCGGCCAGTCGCTTATTGGCGGCTGCGAGATTTTTGCGCAAATCTTCGAGCAATTCTTTCGCCACACGACCTTCTTCTTGCATATTCTCCATAGCAGTCGACATTTCGGCAATCTGTGTCTTGAGAGCGTCGGCTTCGGCAGCCGAGGCGGCGTCGGGGTTTTCGCGCAGATGTTTTATTTCGCTATTCAGACGTTCGATTTCGGCGTGCGCGCTGTCTACGTCCTCTTGTTGCACACCGGCCACTTTGAGGCGATTGACCAGCGAGCGGTTCTCGAGCTCGTACTGTTCGCGTTCGGCCTCGATTTTCACGAGCTGAGTTTCGAGGTCGTGGACGCGCTCGGATAGAGCGCGTTTCTGGCGGTCGGCGCTGAGCTGTTTTTGTTGTATCTCGGCCGATTTCTTTTCGATGTCGGCCGCTTTGGCTTTGATGGAGTCGAGCTCCGAGGCCATCGACTCGCGGGTCTGCTGCCAGCGGTTTTCGCAATATACTTTGGCCTGAGCGACGAGCGAGTCGAGGTAGTCGCGCACGCCGCTGTCGAGGGCTTCGCGCAAGTATTTAATCTGAGCTTCGCGGTCGACGCTTTGCGCCAGAAATGTCGGCAGCGATTGGTTGAAAACCTCTACGACTTTATCGAAAATTTTATTTTGGTTTTCAGGGTCGAATTTCAGCGGCTCGACGTTTGTCGCAGTCGGCGTGGCCGCAGCGGAAGCCGATTTCGGGGCCGAGTCGGTCGCTTCGGTAGTATCTGAGTAGAGGACATCATCGGTGTCGTCGTCGCCGGAAAATCCGAGTCCGCGTTTGATAGTCTTGAAAATGCTCATAATCTTAGATGTCGTTTTTATGATCGTTAGGGGCTTGAGTCGCTACGACTCCGATGCCCTTGCGTCCGTTGATAGCAATGTAAAGGGGTGAGTCGAAACGTACGGCGCGCACCAGGCCGTCGTCGTAGACCGCTTCGAGTGCATCGAGCGCGTCGGTATTGTACAAAGCGCCGGCGATGCCCGGAGCTATGGTGAAGTAACCGACGACGAACGATGTGAGATTGTGGAAGAAGTGAGTGCCCTGGCTTGGCTCGGGACAGTAGCTGCCGATGGCGGCTTCGGCGATGAGTCGCGCTCCCGAGATGTCGGCCCAGTGTACCGGGATGCCGAGCGCGTGGTCGCTCGAGCCCCAGCGGCCCGGCCCGATGAGTACGTAGCCGCGTCCTTCGGCCACGTAGCGGCGGTTGAGCGCTTCGATGATGGCCACCAGCCGTGTGTTGTTGGCCGAGTCGAATGTGTCGGGCCGCACGTACACTAAGTCGTGAACCCCCTCGATGGAGCCGTTGCCTATGGCGGTGGAGCTGCGCAGGATTATGCCGGCGGGGTCCACGTCGAGCATGGCGTCGGTGACGAGTTCTTTGCGGTCGATAATCGGGCGTATCTGCAGCCAGTAGATTTGGCCTTTGTTGACCGGCGATGTCGAGGCGCCGGGCGCAATCAGCCCGGCAAATTCGATTTCGACCGGGCGCTGCATGGCGTTTTGGCCTTGGCTGAGCATGAAGTCGATGGCCTGTGCCAGCGGGTACACCTTGTCGCGCAGTGTGTTGTTGAAGGTGACGACGCGTCGGCCCGGGCCGTCTTCGTAGTCTTTGATGACGCCGTCGCGCGCATCGTAGGTCGAGGCTATAAATCGCAGCGCGCCGGTGTTGGCGAAGTCTTGTACCGGGCGGCTGACTATGTTGTAGCTGTCGTCGGTGGTGATTGTGCCGCACTTCGAGGCGTCGATGGGTAGGGCGCACAGGCGTGTCTGTGTCTGCTTCAGAGCCAGGTCGAGGGTCGATGTCTGCAATACGCGCTCAGGGTGCAGCGGGCTGAAGCGCAAGCCGACGCCGCCGTCGACGATGTATTTGCCCAAGCCGACGGCCACCTCGGCCACGCCGTCCTCGGGTTGCTCGTTGCCCAGCGGATAGTAGTTGAGCGAGCGGCCGACGCCCGAAAAATTCGGGAAGTAGCAGTCGTTGTATTGCTCGCCGACAACTTCCTGGATGATGACGGCCATCTTTTCCTGGTCGATGAGGTTGCTGGTGGCGGTCATGTAGTCCTTGCTGGCGCGGAAGAAAACCGAGGCGTAGACGCCCTTGATGGCATCGCTGAGCATGTGTAGCCGCTCGTAGCGGTCGTCGACACACGGCACCATGTAGGTCGAATAGATGCCGGCAAACGGCTGGTAGTGCGAGTCTTCGAGCAAGCTCGACGAACGCACGGCCAGCGGCCGGTCGATGACCTCGAAGAGTGCGAAGAAGTCCTCGACCAGGCGTTCGGGCAGGCTTCCGGCCAGGAAGTGGGCCAGTATCTCGCTGTCGGGTGCATCGCTGAGTGCTATGGGGTAGAGCCGATTGGTGGCCATGAACTCGTCGAAGATGTCGGTGCAGAGTACGACGGTGCGAGGAATCGAGATGGTGATGCCGAAGAAGCTGTCGCAAATCGGATTTTTCTTGATGATAGAATCGACGAACGCCAGGCCGCGGCCTTTGCCGCCAAGGCTGCCTTGGCCGATGCGGGCAAAGTTGCTGTAGTGGTCGAAGCGGTCTTTGCGGAAGACGGCCACGACGCCGCGGTTCTTCATCTTGCGATACTTTACGATTAGCTCGAAGAAGAGTTGGCGGGCAGCCGGGGCATCGGCAATTGATTCGAAGCGGTGGCGCTTGATGATGTCGGCAATCGGGAACATAGCGCGCGAGTAGAGCCAGCGCGATATGTCGTTGTTGGAGGCGTGGATGTAGAGCGCCTCGTCGGGGATGTCGAATATGTTTTTCTGCAGGGCTTTCAGGTCCTTGAGGCGCATGATTTCGTCGCCGGTGACCGGGTCGCGGATGATGAAGTCGCCGAAGCCGAAGTTGGCCATGATGGCTTCGCCGAGGTCCACCGGTAGCTTTTTCGAATTCTTGTCGAGGAATACGCCGCCGATGCGAGCTACGGCCTCGGCATTCGCCACTTCCGACGATTCGATGATCAGCGGCAAGTGCGGGTCGCGTTCGCGCAGGTATTCGGCCAGGCGAATGCCGGCATGCGGGTCTTTGACGCCCTCGCGCTTGAACGAGACGTCGCTGATGACCCCGAGCATATTGTCGCCATACTTTTCGTAGAGCTGCACGGCCTCTTCGTAGTCGCGCGCCAGCATCACTTTTGGGCGGCCGCGCATACGCAGCATCTGCTCGTGCTCGTTGAGGGCTTCGGTCGAAAATTCGCGCGACTGTGTGAGCAAAAATTTGTAGATATGGGGCAGCACCGACGAGTAGAATCGCACCGAGTCTTCGACCACCATTATCATCTGCACGCCTACTTCGGTGATGTCGTCGGCGTTGAGGCGGTCCTCAAGTAGCTTGATGATGGCCAGCAGCAAGTCCATGTTGCCCAGCCAGCTGAATACGTAGTCGATTTGCGAAAGATCTTCGCCCTTCATGCGGCGCGACACTTCCTTGGAGAAGGGGGTCAGCATCACGAGCGGGATGTCGGGGTGCGCCGATTTGATGATGCGGCATCCTTCGATGGTCTCCGATATGTCGTTGGCCGGCATGACGATTACCAAGTCGAAGTGGTTGTGGCTCATCAGCTCTAAGGCCTGGGCGCGGGTCGAGGCGCGGGTCACTCGCGGCGGCGAGCTGAGGTTGAGCGACACGTATTCCATGTACAGCTGCTCGTCGACGCGCCCGTCTTCTTCCATGATGAAAGCGTCGTAGCGCGAGGCGACCAGCAGCACGTTGATGATGCGCCGCTGCATCAGTTGGCCGAATGCCGTATCTTTTAGATAAAGCCTGCTGAGTGCTTGCTCGTTCATGTATCGATGCGAATTCCCTTTTCTCTGCAAAGTTAACAAAAAAAGCTATATCAGGTGTTCAATTCTTATATAATTTGTGTTATCGGCAGAAAAATTGCGCGAAATATTCTGCCGAAATCTGTGTTGTCAAATTTTATGGCGGTCGGCCGAACCAAACGTTGTCGTCGAATGTTCGTAACTCTGAAAACTTTATCGAAAACACACACACTTAAAAACGCATACACTATGAAAACTCTTAACATTAACTACTTGCCGCAGACTCGTGCGTGGTGGGTAATCATGGTCGTAGGCATCCTGATGATTGTCGCAGGGTTTGTCTACTGGTTTTGGCCGGTGGTCGGATATGCTATAGCTTCGCAACTCTTTGGCTGGCTGCTGATTGTGGCCGGCGTCGTGCAACTTTGCGTAGCGACGGGCCCACATTCCTCCGCGGGGTGGGGCTGGTGGTTAGCCGGGGGTATGATTAATATTTTTATAGGCTTTATGCTCGTGCGCTCGGTGATACTTAGCGAGGCGGTATTACCCTATTTTCTCGCTTTTGTGTTCATCTTCTGGGGCGTCGAAGCCCTGGCGCGAGCCGGGTATCGTCGGCGCGAGCGCCTTTGGTGGCTCGGGCTCGTCAACGGTATTTTGCTTTGTCTGATAGGATTTTTCTTCCTCGAGGCCGGTTGGGTGTCGGATATGCTGATGGTGTCGTTCTTGACGTCGATAGCCTTTATCTACTGGGGCTTCACTCTCGCAATCGGGTCATACGACTTCAAGCCCGAGGCTTAACGACGTATTCCACTGCCGATTATCGAACTCCCGATGCCGGTGTCGAACACCGATGGCGTCGGGAGTTTTTTCGTGTTTTTGTCGCTCGTAAGGGCGTTTTTGGCTTAAAAGTTGTTATATATGTGTCAAATCCGACAAATAGTTGAGAATTGTAGAGAAAAAATCACTACCTTTGCGTTAAACTTGTCGGCCGGCGACAAGTCTAAAGTGTAGAAACAATAAATTTTGCAGTCATGAATATTAAGCGCCTCTCCCTGATGTCGATGCTCGTCGCAGCCGCAGTAGCTGTGTCGGCAGCCCCGGCTTCTTCCGGCTGGGACGACGAAGATGATATCTACTACAACCCGTCGGCTAAGCCTAAGAAGCAGCAGACGACCGTTCCGTCGACCTACGTGCCAAACACAGTGGTCGACTATCCCGGAGCCGACAGCTATCGGGCCCCCGTCGCGGGCGGCTTGAATGTCGATGTCGACGAATACAACCGTCGCGGCCAGTTCTTGGTGTCGACTGATTCGGCTTCGGCCGATACGCTCGGCTCGGGTGCCGACACGTTCGCTTACACCCGCCGTCTCGAACGCTACTACAACCCCGACATTGTGAATGCTTCGGGCGATAACGACCTCATCAACTACTATTATGCCGCCGAGACCGAGCCTGAAATCAATGTCTACGTAGTGAACGCCTGGCCGGGCTACCGCTCGTGGTATTCGCCCTGGTACAATTGGTATTCGCCTTCGTGGAGCTGGGGCTGGGGCCCGTCGTGGGGCTACGGCTACTACGATCCTTGGTTCAGCTGGAGCTGGGGCTGGGGACCTACCTGGGATTGGGGTTGGGGCCCGTCGTGGGGCTGGCACCACCATGGCCCGTCGTGGGGTTGGCATCATCCCGGACCTGACGGACCCGCCGGTGGCGGACATGGCCATTGGGCATCGAGCGGAGGCTCGTCGCGCCCGCACGCTTCCGCTTCAAGTGGCTCGTCGTCGACCGTCAACCGCCGTCCCGGAGCAATCAGCGCCGGCGCTACAAGCATCTCCAATCGTCCCGGCAACATGGGCCGCGGTCGCTACAACTCATCGAATACCTCTACTACAAGCCGTCCGGGCTCGGGCTCTTACAGCGCTCCGTCGAACAATCGCTCGGATTCAAACTCCGGCACTCGCTACAACCGTGGACGCAACAATTCGAGCAACAATTCGAGCAGCTCGAGCGTGCGAAACAATAACACTCAGCGTCGCTCGTCGTCATCGTACGACAATAGCAATTCGGGCTCGAGCAGCCGTGGCCGCTCAAGCTATAGCTCAGGTGGCGGTTCTCGCTCGACTCACAGCTCGGGTGGCGGCGGCCGTTCAAGTGGCGGCGGTGGCAGCCGTGGACGTCGCTAACGACCGGATTTTACTAAATAATAAGAATCGCGTATAACATACACAAATACAATGAAAAAAACAGCATTAGCTATCGCCGTGGCAGCTCTGCCCTTAGGCTTGGCAGCCCAGAGCGCAGTCGACGCATATACTCTGTCGCAGACCGACCAGCGTGGCACTGCCCGCTTTATGTCGATGGGTGGCGCATTCACCGCTCTCGGTGGCGACCTCTCGACCCTCAACCAAAATCCGGCCGGCATCGGCGTGTATCGCCGCAGCGAAATCGGCGCTACGCTCGACATTTCGCCCAACAGCATCACGTCGCAGACTTCGACCACCAAGATCAGCAAGGACAAGACAAAGGCCTACTGCAATAACTTCGGCTACGTGGGCACTGTGCGTCTCGATGGGCAGATGCGTACTTTCTCGTGGGGTATTTCGTACAACCGTGTCGCCTCGTTCGACCGTGTTTACGATGCCTACAACGGCTCGACTTCGTCGTCGCTGTCGAACTATATCGCCGCCTTCACGGGCAATACCCCGTCGACCGACTTCGATTTCACCGACACGTATAATCCCTATTACGACTCTGATGCCGACTGGTTGTCGATTCTCGCCTACTCATCGTACATGATCAATCCTAATACGTCGGGCGGGTATTCCGGCCTTTTCGGTCCGAACACTCAGGGCGACGCTTACAGCCGCGTGCGCGAATCGGGATATGTCGACGAATATGCTATCGACTTCGGCGGTAATGTCTCCGACGTCCTCTACTGGGGTATCGGCTTCGGCATCACCGACCTTAGCTACAATATGAATGCCAACTACTCGGAGAGCATGGCTAATGCCGAGATCGCTTACGACCGAGGTACAGGCCCCGGCGATGCAGGCTTCGAATTGCAGAACTATCGCTCGATTTCGGGCTCGGGCTGGAATTTCAAGGCCGGCGTCATCCTAAAGCCCGTGCAGCAACTGCGCATCGGTCTGGCCGTGCACACGCCTACCTGGTATTCGCTCTCGCAATCGGCCTATGCTGAATCGAGCTACAGCTACTATAACCCCGGCGAAGGCGAAAGCGACGAAAATCCCTACATCGGCAGCGACTACACCGAAGATTCGTACTACAACTTCCGCATGAATTCGCCTTGGAAAATCATGGTCGGCGCTGCTGCCGTTATCGGCAACTCGGCCATCGTGTCACTCGACTACGAGCACCAGGCTTTCGGCGATATGTCGGTGAAGTATCAGGATAGCTGGGGCGAATATGTGTCGGACGACTATGTCAACGACGACATCTCGAACTACTACAAGGGTACGAATATCATCCGCGCAGGACTCGAATATCGCCTGACTTCGCAGCTGAGTCTCCGCGCCGGCTACAACCACTCGTCCACCAACGTCAAGAGTGAAGCTGCAGATGGCGACCTCGAAATCTTCACTTCGGGCACAAATCCCGCCTACACGATGAATAAGTCGACCGACGCTGTCTCTGTAGGCCTCGGCTATCGCTATCAGCAGTTCTACATCGACGCAGCCTACGTTCATCGCAAAAAGACATCGACCTACCACGCCTACACCGACTACTCGTCGGTATACGCTCCCACGGCCGACCTGACCGAAAAGACCAACAGCGTCGTTCTCTCTATCGGCTTCAAATTCTGATTTGATTAATCGCATTATAACGCACAGGGCGGAGTCCGAATCGACTCCGCCCTGCGTGCATTTTAGCGTTACCTTCGCTACTCCCCGATGCCCGTAGGCTTCATCAAGCAGTAGCGTTCGTACCATTGTTGTTTCGCCGGTGTGTCTATGGCGTCATACTCGCTGATGATGCAGCCGGTGTAGAGGTCATCGGCAAGAGTGAGAATTATCTCCGATAGTTCGAGCGTTTCTTCCAGTTTCGTTCCGTCGGGGCAGAATATGCTGCGGGCATTGATATGTTTGTAACCATAAATCGCGCCCATAATATTACCGCAAACAGAGCCTATTGAGTCGCTGTCGCCGTCGTGGTTTACAGCGGCGATAATCGCATCTTCTACGCTGTCGATATGGCGGATGGCACAGTACAATGCGATAGCCCACGTCTCTTCTGCAACCCAGCCTTCGCCAAGTTCGCTGATTGCGTCGGCATCGGATATGTCGGAGTGTGCCAACCGCACGGCTTTGTCTGTCAGTGTCTTTAGGTATGCCTTCTCGGATTCGTATTTACCTTTATAGATATGGTCAAGAATATTTACCGTGTCGTTTACGATGTCGTCAATCTCCTCTCGAACTTGCTCGGGCGTCATCGGAACGACCTTGTAGAGTAGCACGCTAAGAAGTGATGCGGGTAAAAATCCAAGTGGGTGCTTATGTGTGCATTCGGCAATGTAGCCACCGGCTTCGGCAAGCTCCTCGACAGAGTAGCCACTATTGCTTCGTGACGTGTATCCGGCATTAAGCAGCGCCAAAGGTGCGACTCGCATAATTCCTCCGCAGCCCTTGCTGTTGTTCTGCACTTCTACGCCTCGTATCAAACTCTCGCAGGCATTCATGCACGTATTGCCCGGAGCGCGTCGATGGGCCATCTCTGGGAGGTCGCGTAGCCAGGTCGCGCGCCAATCATCAGTCGGAGTTTCGTGCTTTCTGTCGGTCTGCGTATAATACCAATCGAGGTATGCTTTATCGACATATTTTTCAGGACTACCGCCGATACCACGCATAAATCCGCGAGTGAGCCCCATTAATATGCCGTTGGCTGTAAAGAGCAACATCTGTGTGTCATCGCTGATAAGAGCTTTGCCGTTGCTGTCAAGAGCGAACTTGGTGATACCTTGGTCGCCGAAGCGCGAGAGAATGGTGCGGCGGCTCTTAAACTCAACTTTGTAGCCCAGCGCATCGCCTGCTGCACCTGCTATCATCGAGCCTCGAATGGAGTCGGCTACTCGCTCGGCTTGCCTTTCTTTGTAAGTCTTGTTGGTATTTATAAATTGTTCGATAAAGTCAATCTGTGCTTTTGTCTCAGGGACTTTTCGATAGGCTGATTTGGGCATCTCTGAGAAATTTCCGCGAAGGACCTCTAAGGTGTGTTTCAAATCGGCCTCTTCGCAATTTTGCGAGAGGTAGCACGCCACAATCGTTCCGGTGCGACCTACGCCGCTCCAGCAATGTACATACACATAGCCATTCGTCTTTTTGAAGTCCTCGATACGTTGCAATAAGCGTCGAACATGCTCGATACTCGTGGGTGCACTACAATCTTTTATCGGAAAGCGCGTGTATGTCGTATCGCTCGGCAACAGGTGGGCGTAAGGTCGGAGTTCGCCTTCTTCGGTAAGGTCAATGAAGTGTCGGATGCCAAAGTGATACATGTGCTCGATTTTGCGCTTGGCTATTTCGGCATCCTTGTCGCCGGGGTATTCACCGGCATAGATAATACCATTTTCACATACTTCATACGACTGGTTCAAAGGTCGATTGATGAAAGCCAAAAAACGATCGTTGATATCTAATAAGTCGGGCGGAAGTAGCTTGCGACATTTGTCTTCAATATCGTGGGAGAGGCTGCAGCTACTAATCGTATGCGGCCTTTCGGTTGTGGCAATTGAGGCGGTCATACATCCGATAGTATCGGAATCGCCACCCATCGACACAGCCAGGCGGATAGCACGTTCGGCGCTATATGGCTCTTGCAGGAATGCCATAATAGCAATTGGAACGCTTCCTTGGCAAGTGGCATCGAAAGAGTAAAAATCACGTACACTTCTAAGATCTATGTCGAGGTTGTATCCGAAATGCTTCTCTACAAAGCGTCGGATTTCTCCTGTCGCATTATAAATTCCTGTTCGCTTAAGGTAGATACAGGCGGCTATCGCTTGCGCACCCTTAATACCTTCGGGGTGATTATGACTCACAGATGCTGTGATGCGGGCAAGTTCCAACGCTTCTTCCATAGAGTTGGCGTACAGACCGACAGGGCTTACACGCATAGCCGACCCGTTGCCGAAACTGTTGTATGGCATGGGTCTCTCTGCATTAAGCCAGTGTCGAAACACTCCACCGTAACCGGCATTAGGATATTTGCGCCCCAAGCGCTGCATACACTCAATGAGTGTACTCTTGCTATGTGTCGGGTCGGTCATCAACCACTCGGCGACTGCCAAAGTCATCACGGTGTCGTCTGTAAAACGACTACCTTGTGGCAATAATTCAAAGTCTTCAGTTTTGACATTGTCGAGTTCGCGAGTAGAACCGATGATATCACCTACAATTCCTCCTAATATCTTATTGTAGTACATAATTTTTGAATGTTTATATCATGTTGTGTAAATTTTACGCAAAATTAATACACATTTGTGAAATTACCAAATAATTTGTGTAAAATTTACACAAAAGAGCGATTTTTTATCTATCAGCGCGAGTTTGGGCTATCTATTGATGATAGAATTATGTATCTCAGAAAATAATTAAGCACCTATTTAACTTTTTAGGTAGTCTCTTATCCCAAACTCAAGTTAAAGAGCTCGCGCCGACAAAAATCGTCGTTATGTTTTTGACTATCTACTCGTTTTCTTCGTCGAAAATGCGGTTGAATATCTCTTCAAGTTTCTTTCTGTCGGAGAGTAGCATGTGAAGCTTCTTTAAATTTTTTGCATTGTCGCTCCAAGGAATCCAGACTTTCAGATAACCTTTCGGCCCGTACTTCTCATTAAGGTGTTTGATGGTACGTTGGTAGTGTCCGACTTTGTCGAGTTCAGGGTAATTCGCAAGACCATATTGGATGGTTCTTCGTATTATTGTTTCCGCCTCTATGAATCGGTCAGCCTCGGCAACGAGCAATCCATAGCCGTTTCTGGGCTTTTTCTGATTGGATGCACGATGATCCTCAACGGCCCGTCCCATCGTCACAATCTGTTTGCGGGTAAAACGGGATTTCACAAACTCGTCAGCTTCAAGTATCGTCCGTGAATCCTTGTGATGATTCTCTCTTCCGTTGACGAGGCCGAGGTCATGAAATGCCGCTATGATATAAATCATGTCGGAATTCATTGACGGGGTATGCTCGGCCAGTTTCATACTCTGCTCGATTACCATGCGGACATGGCTTTCCTGATGCGCCTTGTCGAAGACGGCATAGCGAGGGATTATTTCCTTTTCTACATAGTCGATAATATCCTGCGAAACCGGCTTCAATTTCAGTTCAGGTATTTCGCCTCGTTCTCGCTTCTCCTTCAATATCTGCCGGCGATGCGCACGTTCTTCCGCCATACATTTTTTGCATATATGGCGGGCATGACCTTTGTCGGAGAATTTTTCGTTAGCGAGATATTGACCGCATTTCCAGCAATAATGGCTCATTGGTTGTTTGAGTTGTTTCCGGTTATGCTATCCATCAAAAGATATACTCTGGTACCAACGCTCTGTGGCCATCGGTCTGCCGGGTTTACATCAAGTTCGCGTGCGATAAACATTGCCTTTGGCGCCTTTGGCAGCAGACAGAAGACATCGTAGCTCGATTCTGAGTATGAACCGAGCAGATCGCGCATACGTTTCTTAAGCCAAGTCACACCTGCTTTGTTCTTCTTGTTCAGAGCAAGTTCATTGGCGGTTGAGGCATCATACTCCCTGATGTCTTCCAAGTGAAGCAACAGCCACAACTCGAAGCATGGGTTGCTCATGCAGAAATGAAGATGTGGATTTTGTGAGCAAAGCTGAGCCACTTGCGAGAGCATACGCTCGTGCCAGCGGTCGCGGTCAATCACAAGCCACAGCTCATCATCATCCTCTATGTTGTATTGCTGCATGAAATCAGTAATCCGGGCGTGTACGCTTTCGGGCGATGATTCATTGGAATCACGGGCCAATATCTCTACATGGACATTAGGAGCACGGAGCCGGTCTTTTACTGCCGAGAAGTATATGGACTCTGTACAGCGACCCTCGCTCGCAATCACAACAAGACGTGCGGAGCGAACACCTTCAAGGCGAACAAAATCCTTACGCTTTCTCATGACACTGCCAGTTTAATGTTTCTATCGGAGCGAAGAACGGTATGGCGCTGTACCGACCCTGTAAATATCCTTTCTGCACATTTTCGCGAGGCTTGTATTCAGCAAGCGATACCAGTCGGGAAGCTCCGCACTTGTCTTTCTCAACAAACCATACTTCGTCGGAACGTATTATGTCAAGATTGAGCAGATTGCATTCGTGGGTTGATATGATGAGCTGCGTATCCCTTTCTGATGAGAGCTCATGCAGGTAGCACTCAATGAGCTTTTGCGACAACAGTGGGTGCATACTGCGGTCAAGCTCGTCAATCATATAATCCACTTCATTTTGCCCTAAGTCGATAAGCATTGGGATGAAATCAAGCAAACGGATTGAGCCGTCAGATTCCTCGTCCATTTCAAAAACGACCTCGTCGTCGGCATCATTACGGTGTACCGCCTTCTGCTTGAATATCGTATACGTTCCGTTCTCTTTGAAATCAAAGAAGAAGCACTCGTTGCTTTCCGGAGCTGCCACAAGAGCCGTGCGCCCCGGTGTGGAGCTGCTTATTATCTTATCAAGCAGATGGTCGGGCAGGTTGGTCTCCTCTTTTGAACGCACCGGAAATCTGCGGATATCTACAATGCCGGTATTGAAATATTGGAGAAGGCGTCGAGTTGCCTCGTGGAATGCTTCATCCTGTTCGGCATTGAATGAAATGCCTCTGAATCGGGTGCCGGGAAATATTATGCGCAGACCGGATGCGAACCAAGAGTATGCGGTCTTTATAGGGCACAATCCTTTGCCATTGCGCTCAATATATTCCGAAAGGAAGCTTTTTTTCGCAGGAGTTCCTTCACCGAGGAACTTCACAAACTGGGCTACCGTTGAATCGCCATGGATGTCGCCAAACTCAAAATTATTTCCCTCCTGATTGGATTTGCGAGTGAAGATAATCTTGTCGCTACGGCTGTTGATCTCATAAAGCCATTCCTCTTTGATGCCGTTTATCGAGAACTCTACGCCGTAAGCAAAGTATCGACCGGTGGTCTTGAACTCAATTTCAATTTTTGAAACAGGACTTATCGGTTTAGCCAACTTGAACGGCTCGAAATCAACGCCGTGAAATCTGCCCACAGCAATCTGCTGAAGCAGGGCAACCGCTTTAATAACGTTGCTTTTCCCCGAGGCGTTCGCTCCGTATATCACTCCGATTTTCAGTGCTGAAATGTCGTCGCGCTTCTGCGCACGGCTGACATGGGTCGGGTGTACAGTTCCTTTTCCGGCAACGAAACTGATTGAGGTCTCTTCCTTGAAAGAGTATATGTTTTCAATGGTAGCTCTAAGAATCATTGTTTGTCGTATGATTACATTGTTTGTGCAAAGTTACGACAATTATTTCATTCTTCAAAACACAAATCACTGAATTTGTGCAAAAATAGCGAATGTATGCGACGTAGTAGCTGATTTTACCGGCACGGAAACTTTGGAGTTTACAGTTCTAACGTCATTTTTTTTGAAAAAAAACTAATAAATTAGTTGTGAATTTAATTTTTTAGTTATACCTTTGCGGTGTGTAACTAATTTCTTAGTTTTGAAACCAAATTTTTAGTTTGATATGAAAGCCGGACGAAAACGACAGATACTGACCGAGAAGGAATCGTTCATCATGAATATGCTTTGGGAGCACGGCCCGCTGTTCGTGCGTGAGCTCGTGGAGCTGTATCCCGAGCCGCGGCCACACTTCAACACCGTCGCTACCACGGTGCGCATCCTCGAGGAGAAAGGGTATGTGGCTCACGAAGTCTTGGGCCCGTCGCATCGGTTTTATGCTGTAGCCGATAAGAACGATTTCCGCAATCGCTCGCTTGCCGACGTGATTCGCAATTATTTCGACAATTCGTACAAGAGTGTCGTCTCAGCGTTGGCCGAGGAAGAGAAAATTTCAGTCGAGGAGCTTCGCGAAATTATCGACTTGATCGAAAGCAAGCACACAAACGCTAATCACTAAACGTCGACTGCCAGATGGGTTCAATTTTTGCATATTCCATTACATCAAGCGTTCTGCTTGTGGCGATGTATTTAATCTACAAGTGGATGCTTGCCGGTGAAAACCAGCATGCCTACAATCGAGCAATTCTTTTGTGCATATACTTGTTGGCGCTTGCAGCCCCTTTCTTCGTGTCGTCGATTGCCGAGTGGCTTGCCGGCACTTCGCAGGAGAATGTCGAATTCGGCAATATTGAAATCGGTGGGTCGGTCGCCGTCATTACTCCGGAAGCCGAGCCGAGCGTGCTGCCGCGTATTTTGCTTGGAGTCTATATTGCCGGAGTCTTGTTCGCTTTTTTATATACCTTAATCATTGCCGGAAAGCTGTGGCGCACAATTCGTGGCGGCAGGCGATATGCAGTCGGTAAGTTCACACTTATCGTGACTCAGGATACGAACGTTGCGCCGTTCAGTTGGTTGAAATATATAGTAATGAGCGACGACGACTATCGTGCGTCGGCCGATGTCATTATTACCCATGAATCGCGCCACTTGCAGCTCAACCATTGGGTGGACCTGCTTGTCGCGCAGCTGATAGCTATATTGCAATGGTTCAACCCCGCCGCATGGCTCATGCGCGAAGAGCTCAAAACGGTGCATGAATACCAGGCCGACGAGGCCGTCATAGCTTCCGGTGCAAATCCCAAAGAATATCAAATGTTATTAATAAAAAAGGCTGTTGGCGCGAGATTTCCGTCACTTGCCAACAGCCTGAATCACAGTAAACTTAAAAAACGTGTTACCATGATGTACAAAACAAAATCATCAGTCGGCCGTCGCCTGCGCGCACTGGCCATCGTGCCTTCGGGCATCCTTGCCGTACTGGCACTTAATCAATCAGCCGTAGCTTCTGCTATCAACGCTGCTTCTGAAGCGACTATCGTATCGCTTGCGGATGGCAAAGGTACGCAAAATGCCCAAGATGTGCAAGGCGTACAGGGCCTTAAACTCAACGGACAGGTTGTGTCGATCTCCGGGGCGTCAGGCGAGTCCGCAGTCGAGTCTACAGCCGGCAAAACTACGATTTATGTCAATGGCGTGAAGCAAGAGCCCGGCTTCGACATGAACTCAATCAAACCTGCCGATATCGCATCGGTTTCTATTGTCAAGAACGGTGATAATCCCGGCACCTATATTACGCTGAAGGGCGAATCCGACAAAGGCTCGGCTCGCGGCGAAAAGATGCCCGAATTTCCCGGCGGTTACCCGGCAATGCTTAATTGGCTCACACAAAATGTCAACTATCCCGAAAATCTCAAGAACGAGAAGGTTGGTGGAATAGTCTCTGTGAATTTTCAAGTCTTGGCCGATGGCTCAATCGGCGAAGCAAAAGTCGTCCGAAGCGTTCATCCCGACCTTGACGCTGAGGCTCTCCGCGTCGTAAAGGCAATGCCCAAGTGGACACCCGGCACTGTCGACGGCAAGCCCGTAGCAGTGTGGTTCACCATCCCGATTGCATTCAAAGCCGTATCTTCCGAAGACTTATAGTGTTATTCGCTTGTGTCTAAAATAGACACGAGTTCTGCAGACCCGAGGTCGCACCAAATCCGGTGCAACTTCGGGTCTGTTATTTACGGATGTTTGGGCTTGGGCGAATCAGATAGCTCGGTGTGATTGGAGCCAGGCTATCAGGTCGGCAACATCTACGATAGTCCAGGAGTGCGGGTGGTAGGTCTTGCCGCCGTTGCGGTAGCCCTTGCCTGAAGTGACGATTAGTTCGGCTTTGTCGTTGCCGAGCAGTCGCAAGTCGTTGATGAAGGCGGTGCCGTCGAGGATATTGAGGCCCAGCACGTCGGTGTGTCGGTTGTCGAGCCACCACTGCGTGGCCGGCTCTATGTAGTAGCGAACAGGTGTGTCCTTGAGCGGCTGTATGGCGGTGTGTGTGGTGTCGGATAGCAGATAAGGCGAGTCGGCGACCAGTGGCGTGATGTCTTCGAGGAGTTGCACGTAGATGCTGTCGCCGTCGGCAATGCCTTTGCGATAGACGTTGACGTCGCGCTCGGTAGCGTAGCGAAAGCGTTCGTAGTCGAGCGGCGAGTCGATGGCGAAGACGGCTCGGGGGTGGTCGGCGGTGTGCAATTCGGCAAAGCGAACGGCTGCGGCGCCGCCCATCGAAAAGCCTCCGACGAAGTAGGGCGTCTCAGTCAGGTCGAAGCGCGAGCGTATGTCGCTGACTATTCTATTGAGGCAGGCTTGGCTTTCGGTCGAGAAGCTGTATGACTCGACTCCGTCTTGAAGTGTGGGGATGAAAACCGCTATTCCCGCCTCGGCTACCTTGACCGGCAATTCGGTGGCGGCAAGTACGTCGTCGGCCGACTCGCCAAAGCCCGGAATGAGCACAAGATACGAGTCGACTGGTCGGTCGGCCGGGACGATGGCGGTGTAGCAGCTTGCGGCCGAGTCGCGCTCGTCGAGGTGCACCGTTTTTATTGACGTGGTATTAATTTTTGAGCAGGCGGCAAGCGCTGCCAGTGTCAGCAAGCCGATTAGTTTTGCAATTTTCATCGCGTGGCGAGTTGGGGCGGTCAGTCGATGGATTTGATTTTTAGAATATCGGCCTCGAAGGAGTCGCGGTTGATGGCGCGGGCTTTGAGCCGATTGCGGTAGGCGTAGATGGTGTTGAGCGAGTAGTTGAGTACTTGGGCTATGCGCGAACTTTCATCGATGCCCAGGCGCATGAAGGCCAGGATGCGCAGGTCGGTGTTGAGCAGCTCGCCGTCCTTGAGCACGATTTGCTGGTCGGGGTTGAGCAGCTCGTTGACTTGCTCCACGAAGGTGGGATAGAGGTGCAGGAAGGCGTTGTCGAACACGTCGTAGAATTCTTTACTCTGGTCTTCGACAAATTTACCCGACTTGGTGAGGCGGTAGAGGTCGTCGACCTTGCCGGCGGTGATTTTGCGGTTGGCTATCTTACAGAACTGGTTGAGCTTGTCCATGTAGATAGAGCACAGGTTGAGGAACTGACTGATGTAGACGTCCTTGGTCTGGTTGGCTTGGCGTAGGCTTTGTTGCAGGATGCGCAGGCGGTGCATCTTGCGGTTGAGCACTACCATGGTGATGGCCAGGATGATGACTACGAGAATGAGCACGGCAACGTAGAAGTAGATGGTGCGGCGTTTCGAGGCCAGCTGTTCGCCGTAAGCGTGTTCGATGATTGGGAGGCTTCGAGCCGACTCGATCATGCGCATCGGAGCGCCGCACTCGACGGCGCTGGCAAGTGCTTCTGTGAGGTAGCGGTACGAGCGGTCGACGTCGCCGTGCGAGTAGAGTTGGTTGCCGAGTTCCTGCAGCGAGGCCACTTCGCGAGTGGCTGCGCTGACGTCGGCCATGGCGGATGTGGCCAGGTAGTAGATGTAGCCGTTGGCGTTGTCGGCGTTTCGGGCTATTGTTGACAGGTGGTGAGCGGCTCGAGCGCGCAGCGGATGGTCGGGCGTGGTGTTTTCGATTACGAATTCGAGTAGCGACCGGGCTTTGCCGTGCTCGCCGCGCAGGAAGTAGTATTCGCCGAGGTTGAATTTATAGTCGAGCGCGTCGGTCGGGAGCACGTCGAGCAGGCGAAGTTGAAGTTCGAGTGCGTGAGCCGTGTTGGCGGTGCGCTGCGATTCGTCGCCGGCCGAGAAGGCGGCGATGTAGCTGTACATCTGTCGGCCGGCATCGTAGTAGGTGGCGAGTTGCTCGGCCTTGAGCGAGTCGGCGTTGATGCTTTTGTAGACCTCGACAGCTTGGCCGAATTGTCCGCTGAGCGGAAGCAATGCCGCTTGCCCGAGGATGAATGGCAGGCGGTCGGCCGGGTCGGCCAGGGCGCTTCCCAGCGAGTAGTAGTGCAGAGCCGAGTCGTTGTTGAACCCCTTGTAGTGGTTGGCGATGTCGAGAATCAATTGGGTATTCGCTCCGGTGTTGGCGAGCGAGTCGGTGAGCCGGTCGATGGTGGCTTGTCGGCGGTTGACAGCGTCGGCGCGTGTGGCAAGGGCGCGGTCGAGGTCGCGCAGGGCCTCTTGCACGTTCGCGTCGGTGATTTCAAGGGCTGCAAAGGCGGTCGCAGCGGTCGACACGGCTACAAATAGCAGGGCTAATCGGCGGAGCATTGTCAGTGAAAGAGTTTTGACAGGCTTGGGTTATCGAGGATGGTGTATGTCTTCAGTCCGTCGGGCGAGTAGGCGGCTTCGGCTGATGAGAGTAGGGCGGCGATGAGGGCTTCGTCTTCTTCGGGAGTGATTTCTTGGCCGGGCAGCAAGGCTTGCGACCGCGCCATGGCTTTAGCCAGTGGCTTTATCATCAGCTCGTCGGAGGTCTCGCCCGACTCGGCCAGCTCGGCCACCATGCGTGTCAGCACGTCGATGGCGTTGCCGCGCGTGGCGGGCACGGCATTGACGGCCCACACTGAGTCGCCCAGGAACGATACGTCGAAGCCCAGGCGCGCCACCAAGTCGCTCACGGCCGAGAGCGACGTGCTCTGTGCGGGCGTCAGGGTGATGGTCTCGGGAAAGAGTAATTTCTGCGACGGCTGCGTAGTGTCTTTTAGTTCAGTGATATAGCGGTCGTAGAGCACACGCATGTGTGCGCGGTGTCGGTCGATAATCATGAGGCCTTCGCGCGAGGCCAGCACTATGTATTTGTTGTTGAGCGACAAGTGGCGCGAGTACGAATCGGTGGCATCGAGCAAGGTCGGGGCGTCGCTCGGTGGCATCGGATTGGCGCGCACCTCGGTTGGCGCCACCGGCTCGGTCGGGTCGGGTTGCACATCGGGATGTTCGCCGCTGCGCTGCACGAACGATTCGTACAATTTATCCCAATTGTCGGGCACGCGCTGTGTCGCCGGTCGGCTTGGGGCTATCGCCGACGCTGCGCGTGGCTGCGGTGTGCTGCCGGTGTTGATCGACGACCGAATTTCGAATCCGACCGGCGGCAGTTGATTAGGGTCGTCGCTGAATGGATTGTAGCCTTCGTCGGTGGCGATTTCGGGCATCGTAGCGTTTGCGTCGGGTTGGAACACCGGTATGTCGGGCATTCCTTCGGAGTCGAAGTCGATGGCGCCGGCGGCGTTGACGCGGCCAAGAGCTTGCTTGACGGCCGCCGTGATGATTTGCCAGATAGCCTGCTCGTTTTCGAACTTGATTTCGTGCTTTTGCGGATGGATGTTGACGTCGATAGTCGCCGGGTCGACTTGCAGATTGATGAAGTAGATAGGCTGCATATCGGGGGCGATGAGGTCGGCGTAGCAGCCGACGACGGCCTTGTGGAAGTAGGGATGGCGCATGTTGCGGCCGTTGACGAAGAAGTACTGCGGCGCATTGCGGCGGCGGGCGTGCGACGGCAGGCCGACGAACCCGTCGACCTTCACCATGGCGGTCTCGGTGGCTATCGGTATGATTTGCCCGCCGATGGCTTTGCCCATCAGTGCGATGATGCGTTGTTTCAGGCTGCTTCGCAGTAGCTTGAACATGGTGGTGTCGTTGGAGATGAAGGTGAATTCGACGTCGGTGTTGACCAGGGCCAGGCGTTCGAACTCGTGCATGATGTGGCTCATCTCCACCGAGTCTTTTTTGAGGAATTTGCGACGCGCGGGCATGTGGAAGAACAGGTTCTTGACCATCAAGTTGGTGCCGGCGCGGCAGGCGCAAGCCTCTTGGCTGACAAATTGCGACTCGCTGAGCTGTAGTCGAGTGCCTATCGTCTCGCCTTGTGGCATAGTGCGCAGGTCGATTTGAGCCACGGCGGCAATCGATGGCAGCGCTTCGCCGCGAAAGCCCATGGTGTGCAGCGAGTAGAGGTCGTCGGCTGCGGTGATTTTGCTGGTGGCGTGGCGTTCGAAGGCCATGCGTGCGTCGGTGGGCGTCATGCCCTTACCGTTGTCGACTACCTGTATCAGCGTTCGGCCGGCGTCTTTGACGATGATTTCGATGGCGGTGGCTCCGGCGTCAATAGAGTTTTCGACCAGCTCTTTGATGACTGAGGCCGGGCGCTGGATGACCTCGCCGGCGGCTATCTGGTTGGCAACGGAGTCGGGTAGCAGTTTGATAACGTCGCAATTCATTTACGAAGAGAAGTGCAGAGGTGAGATGTTTCGGTAATTAGGATGGGGGTGAAGCCGAGCGGCCGCGAGCAGCGTTGCTGCCCGCTTCCGCTCGGTGTTGCCGGGGTTATTCGGTAGCTTCTTCGCCGAAGGCTTCGGGCGCTTCGGGCACGGCATACGAAGTGGTCAGCACGTAGTAGCCGCATACCAGGGTGGTGTCGCCGCCGGCTGCGATTTGTTCGTCGAGCTTGGCGAGCTGTTCGACAGCCGAGCCGTTGGCTTTGCGTTCGCTGTCGCAGTGGCCTTCAGCTTCGGCGGCTGCCAATGCTTTGGCTTCAGCTTCAGCGCGGGCGGCCAGAGTGGTGCGGCCCATAGTGATGGGGGTGACTACGCCGCAGACGGTCAGCACTTGGCCGGGGCAGTCGGGGGCGAATGCCGGCAGATTGTTGTCGACTACGCACATCAGCAGCGCGGTGGTGTCGGCGTTGGCCAGGAAGGCCTTCTTGCCGCCGTGTTTGCAGATATGCTTGCAGTAGCCTTCGACTACGATGGTGTCGCCTGCGAGGGATTCGAGGGTGGAAAGTGCCGAGTCGACCGAGAGGACAGTCACTGCAGGACCTTCTACAACTTCGGCTTCTGCCTTGTCGGCTTTCGAGCAACCGATGATGCCGGCGCAAGCTGCGCTGAGTGCGCCGATCAGAAAGAGACGGGTGAATTTCATAATTTTTTAGTTGATAATTAGATGATTACTTTTTCTGTTCGCCTTCCGCTTTCTTTCCGGCCGGCGTGGCTACCGTAGCGGTGTAGCCGATTTTTTTGAATGCCGCGGTGAGCTTTTCGGGGCTGGTCTTGGCCGGGTCGTAGGTGATTTTCACCGTCTGCGAGGGAATGTCGGTGGCGATGGCCGTGACGCCCTTTTCGAAGCGAATATTTGTTTTAATCTTGTTTTCGCAATTTTGGCAAGTCATCTGCGGGCTGACGGTGAATACCACCGTGGCCGACTGGCCTTTGGCAAGTGCTACGGTCGAGATGACCAGCACGAGCAGGAGAGTGGATAAGAGTTTTTTCATATTAAGACAAATTATAAATATTTCGTGACATTAAATCGGAAGCCGACGTAGACCATGGCGCCGTGGAGCGGCCCGTAGACCATCGTGGCGTCGAAATCGGAGCCCCACGGAGCGTCTGCGCCTACCACCGGATTTTTCTGGCGGAAGTTAGTGAGGTTTTCGCCGCCGACATACACAGCCCAGTGGCGGAAGTTGCGCGTTATCTGGGCGTTGAGCTGCGTGAACGCCTTGTAGCGCTCAGGCCATAGGCCGGCCGCGGCTGCCGGGGTAGGGTAGCGGCCGCCGCCGTTGATGGCGAAGGTGACGTCGGCTTGCCACAGACCCATCATGGGCGTGTATCCGATGGTGATGAGCCCTTTGTGCTTCGATGTCAGAGGTTTCTGCACCAAGCCTTGGCCGTAGTCGGCTTTGACGTCGGTCAGTCGCCAGGCGGCTGTGATGTTGAGGTCGTCGCGGGCGGCGAGGCTCGCTTCGATTTGTACTGTGTGTGAGTACGATTGTCCGTCGGAGGTGAAAATATGTGCTTGGTGTGGGTCCGAGTCGAGGTCCACCATCAGTTGGCGCGTGAAGTCGGTGTAGTAGTATTCGGCCGAGAGGGTGAGTTTGCGACCCAGCGGACGAAGTGTGGCCGAGGTGCCGATACCCATGTTCCATGCGCTCTCTATGTCGAGAGTCTTGTCAATGACCAATCGGCGCGACGAGGCCAGCAGGTAGCCGTACTCGGCCAGCGGATGCGGTGCGCGAAATCCGCGGCCCACCGATGCGTGCAGCGAGTAGTTGTCGGTGACGTTCCAGCGCACGTGTGTTCGCGGTGTGACGAGGTTGCCGTAGGGATGGTGGCGGTCGTAGCGCAAGCCGCCCATGGCTATGAGGCGGTCGTCGAGGTTGTAGGTGTACTGGGCGTAGGCTCCGGTCGCTGTCTCGGTTGCGGTCGACCGAGTTGCCGAGGCGGCCGATGCGTGGCTGAGCGAGTAGAGGTATGTGAAGTCGTCGAGCGCGAAGCTTGCGCCGGCCGACAGGGCGTGGCGGCCGTCCATCCACTTGCGTTCGAACATCAGCGATGCGTAGGCCTCGGTCTGCGCTATGTCGTTGCGCCGCACGCCGTAGCGGGCATTTTGGTCGTGGTAGCTACCGGAGACTATCAAGGCTATGTTGCCGTCGTTCAGGTGGTCGAATATGAAGGCATTCTTGGTGAAGAACTCGGCGCGGCGAGTGTCGATGTTGATTAGGTAGGGCTGAGCCGACGAGTGGCTGCCATGGTGCGTGTTTTGGCCGCCGCGTCGCCATTCGCCCAAAAATTTGACGCCACCCTGAAACACGTGGTCGGTGCCCATGCGTGTCCAGCGGTTGAGCACGCTGATTTGGCGTGTGCGAGGCATGTCGGCAAAGCCGTCGTCGTTGCCGTCGTGGGCTGTGAAGCCGTTCTCGGCGTGCACCAGCAAGCCCCCCGACCAGTTAGGGCCGAAGTGCTGATTGCCATCGAAGTTCAGCTCCAGCTTGTTCATGCTGTCGTAGTACATGTTGACCGACAGCGACGGGTCGAGTTGCGGTTTTTTCAGTTCGATGTTGATTTGTCCGGTGATGCTTTCGAAGCCGTTTTTCACCGACGAGGCGCCTTTCGACACTTGAATCGACTGCATCCACGGGCCGGCGATGTAGCCCAGGCCGTAGGGAGCGGCCACGCCGCGAAATGCCGGGATGTTTTCGGTCAGCATCTGTACGTACGAGCCCGAGAGACCCAGCAGGCGAATCTGCCGGGCACCGGTAGCGGCATCGCTGTAGCTGACATCGACCGAGGGGTTGGTCGTGAAGCTTTCGCCCAGGTTGCAACAGGCGGCGCGGCGCAATTCGCCGGTGGTGATTACCGAGGTGTTGGTGGCGCCGGTGAGTTTGCGCACGGTGTTGGCCGAGACTACGACTACTTCGTCGAGGACTTCGGGGTCCTCGATTGAGTCGGTCTCAATAGTTTGAGCCGCAGAACCAAAAGCAACGGCTGCGGCTAAGGCTAATGTTGTCAATCTGTGTATCATTCGAGTACAAAGTTACGAAAAATGTGCGACTCGGCCAATACACATTGTTAATTTAAGACTTCCCTACTTTGATGCTGAGAATAATACCGGAAATGAGATGATGTGAATTCTCGCGAAATTTACGTATCTTTGCACACTAAAACGGGAAAATACACGTTTTTCTGAAATATGAAAATGACAGTGAAAACTATGCGAGCGGCGCTGGTGGCAGCGCTGGTGGCGCTGGCTGCCGCTACGACCGGCTGCGGCGGCGCCAAGATGTCGGTGGCCGACGAGCAGATGGCTCGCGGTGAATATTACGACGCTTCACGCACCTATCGCAAGATTTACAATAAGTTGACCAAGAAGGCCGACCGTCCGCAGCGTGGCGTTGTGGCGTTCAAGATGGCGCAGTGTCACGAACGTATGCGCCAGTTCCAGCGCGCGGCTGCCGCCTATCAGAATGCTATCCGATATGAGTATGGCGACACATCGGCCTATTTGAGCCTGGCCGAGAACCTGCACGCTGCCGGCCAGTATGCCCAGGCGGTGAAGGCTTACGAGGAGTACTTAGCTATGCGGCCCGACGACGTACAGGCGCAGACCGAGCTGGCCGGCGCTCGCATGGGCGCTTCGCGCAGCGGCGCTACTCGCTATGTGGTGCGCAAGAGCGACCTGTTCAACTCGCCTCGCAGCGACTTCTCGCCGATGTATGTGCCCGGTGCTTACGACCGCCTCTACTTCGCCACTACCCGCGAGAAGGTGACAGGTCCGCGCAGCGAAATCACCGGCATGAAGAAGAGCGACATCTGGGTGGCTGTCAAGGACGAACAAGGCGTGTGGCAACGCCCCGAGCCGGTCGAAGGCGAACTCAACACCGAAGTCGAGGAGGGCATCATATCGTTCTCGCCCGACGGTTCGCTGATGTACCTGACCCGCGCTCGCCGCGAACCGAATTCAAACACTACGGTCGAAATATTCACCTCGCAGCGTAGCGATGCCAAGTGGGGTGCGCCGCAGAAGTTCGAAATCACGGCCGACACGCTCTCGGCGATGGGCCATCCGGCTGTGTCGCCATCGGGCGAGTGGCTGTACTTCACGAGCGATATGCCCGGCGGCTCGGGCGGCCGCGACCTTTGGCGCATCAACATCAAGGAGCGCCTGGGCTCGCTCGAAAACCTCGGCGAGTGGATTAACACGCCCGGCGACGAGATGTTCCCCTTCGTGCGCACCGATTCGGTCATTTACTTTGCATCCGACGGCCACCCCGGCTATGGCGGACTCGACATTTTCAAGGCCACGCAGAAGCCTTCGGGCGGATGGGAGGTCGTCAATATGGGTACGCCGATGAATTCGGCTGCCGACGACTTCGGCATCACCTTCGGCGAAGGCGAGACCGGATTTTTCACCTCCAATCGCAATGATGCTCGCGGCTACGACAATATCTACTCGTTCGAACTGCCCGAGCTGAAAATTCTGATCTCGGGTTGGGTGCTCGACAAGGACGAAGAGCCGGTGCCGAATGCCGTGATTCGCATCATTGGCGACGACGGCTCGAATCAGAAGGCTGTAGCTCGCTCGGACGGCTCGTTCTCGTTCCCGCTCAACCGCGGCGTGCGCTATGTGATGCTCGCCGGAGCTCGCGGTTATCTGAACGCTCGCCAGGAATTCACCAGCGACACGGCCGAGGAAGATGCCGAGTATGGCGTCGACTTCATTCTGGCCTCAATCACCAAGCCGGTGGTTATCGAAAACATATTCTACGACTACGACCGCGCCACGCTGCGCCCCGAATCGAAGGAAGCTCTCGACGAGATGGTGCAAGTGCTGAGCGACAATCCGAATGTCACCATCGAAATGGCCTCGCACACCGACCGCCACGGCTCTGATGCCTACAACATCGACCTCTCGGGGCGCCGCGCCAAGTCGGTAATCGACTATTTGATTGAGCACGGCATAGCGCCCGAACGCTTGCAGTCGCAAGGCTACGGCGAGTCGCGCCCCAAGACTATCACGAAGAAGTTGGCGCGCGAGCATCCACAGTTCAAGGAAGGCGACGTGCTCACCGAAGAGTATATCCTGAACCTCTCGCCCGAGGACCAGGATGTGGCCGACCAGATTAATCGCCGCACCGAATTCCAGGTGCTGTCGATTGACTATCAGATGTATTGATGAAGTTCAGAACGGAAATCGAGCAGCTGCGAGGGTCGTTCGACGTCGGGTTCGACGACCGCATCGTCATGCTCGGGTCGTGTTTTAGCGACTCTGTTGGCGAGCGTTTGGCTATGGACGGCTTCGCGGTGACGCACAATCCGCTCGGGCCGCTGTTCAATCCGCTGTCGGTGGCGCAAGCTTACAGCCACCGAGACGATTATGCCGAGACCGATTTCTTTTGTCACGACGACTCGTGGCACTGCATGGACTACGCCTCGCGCTACTCGGCCGCCGACCCCGCCGAGCTTGCCGATAAGGTCAACGCCGACCGCCGCCGCTTGACCGAGGCACTCGAGCAGGCCTCGGTGGCTATCTTCACATTTGGCTCGGCTCGCGTCTACGAATTGCTTGCAACCGGCCACGTCGTGGGCAACTGCCATCGCTTGCCGGCGGCGATGTTCCGCGAACTCAATCTCACCATCGACAGTATCGTCGATGCCTGGACTGCCGCCGATATGCCGAAGCTACCCCAAAAGGTGATATTCACGTTGTCGCCTATCCGGTACACGGCCTACGGCTTGGCTGCCAATTCGCTGTCGAAAGCCGTGCTGCGCGTGGCCATCGCCGAACTGTGCCGACGGCTGGGCGCCGATTACTTCCCGGCATTTGAAATTCTTAACGACGACTTGCGCGACTATCGCTTCTACGCTGCCGACCTGAAGCACCCGTCGGACATGGCCGTCGATTATATTTACGAAAAATTTACCGAAGCATACTGCACGCCGCAGACCAGGCTGACTATCGCCGACAATCACCGACGCGCATTGCGGAATTGTCATATACAAAAATGAACTTGACCATACGAGATATACAACGTGCGACCGGGGCCCGCATCGAAGGCGCCCGTGCGCTCGACTCTGTAGTTACAAATCTTATTATCGACAGCCGTTCGCCGCTGACTGCGGCCTCCGGTATGTTTTGCGCTATCAGTGGCGCCTCCGACGGCCACCGCTACATCTTGGATATGTACCGAAAAGCGGTGCAGCTTTTCCTTGTCGAAAAGTTGCCGGCCGCCTATGCCGATTTGATGCCGGCGGCTACGTTTGTGGTCGTGCCCTCGGTTGAGGAGGCATTGCTGCAAATTGCCAAGTGCCGACGCGAAGTCATGGCCGATACTACCTTTATCGGCATCACCGGCAGTGTCGGCAAGACGGTGGTCAAGGAATTGCTTTTCCGCGCCCTTGCTCCGACAACTCGGGTGGAGCGAAGTCCGCGCAGCTGGAATTCGCGCATCGGTGTGCCTCTGTCGGTTAGCGATTTTATTGACGGATTGGATTATGCTATCGTTGAAGTAGGTATCGACCACGTGGGTTCGATGGCCGAGCTTGCCGCCGTGGTCAGGCCTTCGATAGGCATCCTCACTCCCATCACCGACGAACACGACGAGGGCTTTGCCGGCCGAGCCGAGAAGGTGGCCGAGAAGGTGAAGCTCTTTGCCGGGTGTCGACGGCTGTACTATGCCGCCGGCGACTCATTGGTTGAGGAAATCGTTGCGTCGCTGGCCGGCCGAGTTGAGTGTGTGGCGATAGCTGCCGATGATTTCGACCGCCGGGTCGTTGAAGCGGTGTGTCGCGATTTCGGTATCGCTGTCGCGCCGACGCCTCTTGCCGATTTTCCGACCAACCGCATCGACGTGCACGAGGGCGTCAACGACTGCGTGGTGATTTACGACGGCTTCACGGCCGATGAGTTGTCGCTGCGCCATTCAC
This sequence comes from uncultured Bacteroides sp., assembly GCA_964433215.1. Lineage (GTDB taxonomy): Bacteria > Bacteroidota > Bacteroidia > Bacteroidales > Muribaculaceae > CAG-873. Next base: position 20,347 of record CAYSQI010000004.1, on the reverse strand, counting down.
TTGATTTCATGAGTCGTCGCGCGACGTCGACGCGCACCAACACGGCCATCCTGACCGATATGCTGCGCTATGGCGCCGAGGCCGAGAAATACTATGCTTTAGTGGTCGCTGACCTTATCGCTGCCGGTGTCGACCGCGTTGTCGGCATCGGGGCCGACATTGCAGCTGCTTCGCCGGCATTCGCTGCGCTGCGATTTGAAGCCGTGGAGTCGGTCGATGCGTTCTTGCGCGACTACGATGCCGACGATTTCAGCGGCGAGACCATCCTGCTTTTCGGTAGCGGTCGTCAGCAGCTCGAGCGCATCAAGGCCATGCTCGAAGCTCCACGCCACGACACCACACTGGAAGTGAACCTCGACTCCGTAGTGCACAATTTCAACTACTATCGCTCGCTGTTGCGCCCCACCACCGGCATCGTCGGCATGGTGAAGGCATCGGCCTACGGCATGGGCGCAGTGGAGATATCCAAAACCTTGCAGGCTCAAGGCGCGGCTTATCTGGCTGTCGCTGTGATCGATGAGGGCGTCGAACTGCGCCGAGGCGGCATCACCATGCCGATTGTGGTGCTCAATCCCATTACAGGCAACTATAAGGCGCTGTTCGACTACGATTTGGAGCCGTCGGTGTTCTCGCTGCGCGAGTTGGCCACGCTGCGCGAGGCCGCTGCTCGCTGGAATGTCGACCGCTTCAAGGTACATATCAAACTCGACACGGGTATGCACCGCGTAGGTTTCACGGCCGACGAAATCGACGGCTTAGTGGCCGAGTTGACGACGCTCCGCGACGTCGAGGTGGCCTCGATATTCAGCCACTTGGCTACGGCCGACTGCCTTGACCTTGATAGCTACACCGATGGCCAGCTGCAACTTTTCGACGAGATGTCGTCGAAGATAGTCAACGCATTGCCCTACAAGGTGCTGCGCCACGTGCTGAACACGGCCGGCATCACGCGCCGCACGGAGTATCAGTACGACATGGTGCGCCTGGGCATCGGCCTCTACGGAGTGTCGCCCCTCGAAGGCGACGACGCACCGCTGCGCCCGGTGGCCACGCTGCGCTCGACTATCATATCGCTGCGCCGCTGGCCGGCCGGCACTACTGTCGGCTATGGCTGCCGCGGTGTGCTGCGACGCGACTCGGTGGTGGCTACTGTGCCCGTGGGGTATGCCGATGGAGTCAACCGCCATCTGGGCCGAGGCAATGCGTCGTTCGTCGTCGACGGTGTGGAGTGTCCGACGGTCGGCAACATCTGCATGGACCAGTGTATGATTGATGTGACTGACGTCGCGTCGCCGGCAATCGGCGATGCCGTCGAAGTGTTCGGCGCTCAAAAGCCCGTGCAGGACCACGCTGCCACACTCGATACAATTCCCTACGAAATTATAGCCTCAGTGGCCCCACGCGTCAAGCGTATCTACTTCCGCGACTGACCGATATCTGTCCGTGAGCCGAGTCACGGTCGCCTTGAGTGCCGAGCCGCCGCTTTTGCCTCCAGGCGAGCAAGTCGGCGTCGCGCCGCTCGGTTGAGGTGTGGTTGTGTCGGAGTCGGCGAGGGCGCAGGGCTCGGCGTGTTCGTGATTTTCGAAGTTGTTGTCGGTGCGAATGCGCTGACTGTCTGTTCTTCCGACTGAGTTTTCTCGGGCTCTTGTTGACGGTCGGTCGTCGGATCGGGGTTGAAGGTGATTATGGCGAAGCACTTGTGGCGGGTGACGGAGATGCGTCCGGCCTCGACGAGTAGGTCGATACATTTCTTGACGCGGTAGTACGACAGCCCGGTCTCTCGGGCTATAGTTTTCAGGCAAGTCACAGCAGTGCCGGGTTCAATGCAGATGCCGTCGAAGCAGTAGCCGCCATGTGCCGCTGCGTTGGTTAGATACTCAATGATTTGATTGTTAGATACTTCGTGCTTGTTGGTGTTCTTCATAGTGTGTGTTTTTTAGTTTAACGTTGCAAAGATACAATAAATATTTGAAAACTTCAAGCGCCAGCCCCCAAAAAAAATTAGGCAATCATATACCAGTTGACCCAGCTTTATTATTTATTCAACCAACAGGTAACATATGCAATACCTAAATTGCACCCCAATTTGTATTTAAATTCACCTCTACTTAGATATTGACAACTTCCAATGTTTCGTGTTTCTTCAATCATTCTCCGATACCAATAGAATATCGGAGGTGTACCATATTCGGAGAATTTGTGTAAGTTATTACTAAATGTTGTAAATAGTATCTTATAAGCATAATCCGTTATCTCAATCATCATCAAACAATTGATTCATCTTATTTATTGCCTCGTCCAAAGGCATACAATGGTAATATGCCCTAAGTTCTTCAACGGTATTGAATCTTGGCATTTCCTGTTCGTTAAGTTTGCCAAATTGGTTACGAGCATATTCATTGTGCTCTTCTATCAAAGCACAATATTCTTCGATTGTCATATTTTCCCTTTCTTCGTCTGTATATCTGAAGAATGGGTCATCATTGTATTCACAATTTTTTTCCATATTCAATAAATAGTATTTTGTTGATAATTGTATATTTTTATACAATAAATATAATCGTCCTCTATAAAAATCTCAAGCGATATTAAGGACGTCTTAATATAGGGGCAGCCGGAATAATATTGTTTTTATTTCAGAAAAATTTATCATCGACATATTCGCTTGCGGTAAAGTCGGATTGATTTGAAATAATGTCAGATAATATAAATAATTCATTTTGAAAACGCATCGCACAATTTTCAATAATTACGTTATCATTTATATTCTCTTTCTGAAATACATACTGGATTTTATTTATTATGTTATTGATATTTGTATTTAAATCTTCTGCATTAATAAGTGCATAATCCGTAGTTTTTTTCTTATCACCATTTTTTAACTTGATATCTTCAAGATTTTCAAGCAATGATTTTAATTCGGTTGCCCAATGTTGCAATAGGGCTTTATGTCGCGGATTATCTGATAAATTACAAGCGAAATAACACAAGCACCAGTTTTGTGCAATTTGTGGCAAAAGTGCTAAAACTCTCTGGATATAATCTGACCTACTCATGGCCATTTCATTCAGCACTTCTCGAATGCTTTCTTTTATTAATTGCTTTATTCTATCTTCAAAATCTTGGTCCATCGTAAATAGATAAAAGAGATAGTAACTAAGTTGGGGCTATCTGCCGGGTCCGGGCGTTTCGATTAGCCGGCTGTGGCAATGGTGAGGCGTGCGGGGTCGAGATAGCGCTCGGCTACTTCGGCGATGCGTGCCGATGTCAGCGAGTTGATTTCGAGCAGTTGGCGTTGGAAATAGTCGGAGCAGGTGCCCACTTCGTCGCGGAGGATGTAGTAGTCGGCGATAGAGAAAGGCGAGTCGGTGGTGGCGGCGAGCGAAGTCCAGACGTTGAGCTGCAGGCGACGCAGTTCGTCGGCCGAAAGCGGGTCGGTCCACAGGCGAGTGATTTCGGTTTTCGACTCATCGATTACTTGCTCGACATAGGTTCGGTCGCACTGAGCGCCGATGCTCATGTGCGAGCCTTCGAACGAGCCGAGCAGATACGAATTGATGCTGTAAGTCAGGCCTTTTTCTTCGCGGATATTGGTCATGAGTCGGCTGTTGAAGTATCCGCCGAGGGCTATGATTGCCAGCCGGAGGGCAATGTAGTCGGGGTGGGAGCGCGGAATCGACGGCATCGACATCAAGACCGACGATTGCACGGCGCCATCGACCGCGATATCGATGCGAGTCGGCGCCTCGGGACAGTCGGGCACGATTACAATCGGCGAGATGCCTTTCGGTGCCGGCATCGTTTCCAAAAAGCTGTGCACGGCTTCGATGGTAGCGGGAGAGAGGCGCCCGGCAAGGTAGGCATGTAGATGCCCTGAGCCGAAGATTTGTGTCCACGCCGACTGCACGTCGGCTTGCGTAGTGGCCAGGATGCTATCGGGTGTCTCGGTCAGCAGGCCCGGATGATTGGGCCCCTTGATAGCGCGCATCATGGCAGCGGAAGTGTGGTAGCTGACCTTTGCCATCTTTGTGGCCAAAGCTCCGGCCGAGTTGCGGGCCAAGTGAGCGATCGTAGCGGGGGCGAATTGCGGTTCGAGAATCATCTCGCGCATCAGAGGCAGCAGGTCGGGCAGTTTGCGGTTGATGGCGGTGAGTTCGACGCCTGTGTGGTGCTCGGTGATGCGCGAGGCCAGGCGCGCCCCGGCGAAGTCGAGAGCGTCGGCGATAGCGTCGCCGGAGGTGTGGAGCGTGCCTTCGCGCATGCCTTCGGTGATGAAAAGAGGCAGCGACTGGCAGGCGGTGTCGAGTGTGCCGCCATCCCAAAGGAGCGAGAGGCGAGCCAGGTCCTGGTCGCCGGAGTCAATCAGATGTAGGTCGATGCCCGAGGGCAGGGTCACGACCGTCTCGTCGCGGAGGACGATGTCGCCGGTGGTGCTTACGGCCGGCGCTTTCGTGCGGTCGAGGGCGCTCATTCGGCTTGTGAATTCAGGAATTTGATAGCCTGCTCGAGGTCGGCCGGTGTGTCGATGCCGATGGTGGCGCAGTCGGTGACGGCGGTCTGAATCTTGTAGCCGTTCTGAAGCCAGCGGAGCTGCTCGAGCGATTCGGCGATTTCGAGAGGCGAGCGTTCGAGTTTGACAATCTCCGACAACACGGAGGTGCGGTAGGCGTAGACGCCCACGTGGGTGAAGAACGAGGCGTTGTCGAGCCATTCGGTGTGCTTGAAGTTGCGCACGTATGGGATGATGCTGCGCGAGAAGTATAGCGCGCGGCCGTCAACGTCGGTGACGACTTTGGGGGTGTTGGCGTCGAACAGAGCGTCGAAGCCTTGCGCCGGGTCGAAGTGGCGAATCAGCGTTGCGATGTCGGTCGAGGGAGAGTCGAAACAGCCCTGTAGCTGACGAATTTGCTTGGGGTCGATGAAGGGTTCGTCGCCCTGGATGTTGATGACCACATCGGCGTCGGAGCCGCTCATGCAGAAGGCTTCGTAGCAGCGGTCGGTGCCGCTGCGGTGGTCGGGCGAGGTCATGACGGCGCGTCCGCCGAAGGCTTCGACGGCTTGGAATATGCGGTCGTCGTCGGTGGCTACGACCACGTCGTCGAGGGCCATTCGAGCGCGAGTGTAGACGCGTTCAATCATCGATTTGCCGCCGATCATGGCCAGCGGCTTGCCCGGAAAGCGCGTCGAGGCGTAGCGAGCGGGAATTATGCAGATAAATTTCATTTTTTTACTTGGTATTTAAGAAAGCCGACCGGCGGCTTGATGAGTTATGGTTCTTTTTCTACAAAAATTGAGGAAGTCTCGTAGCGGACGACGCGAATGCGGGCTCCGGCGTCGATGAATTCGCCGGTCGACGAGGCATCGTAGATGGTGCCGTCGATTTCGACTTTTCCGGCCGGGCGCAATGCCGTGACGGCTACGCCCGTGTGTCCGGTGAGAGCAGCCGGAGCGGTGTCGACGCCGATGTAGCCCATCTCGGTTTTTTGTTCGTGTGTGAGCGAGGCGATGCGTTGCAACCCCTTGGGAGCGAAGCGCGAAGTGATGAGCCAAGCCAGTCCGATAGTCAGCACGATGCCCGCGCCGAGCACGATGGAAGCGCGTCCGAGGAGCCCGGTGTCGAAGTTGCCGGTGAAGCTGTAGAGCATGGCACCCAGGAGCGAGACGATGATGCTCGCGATGCCGCTGATGCCGCAAATTCCGAACCCGGGTATGACGAAAATTTCAAATGCCAGCAGCACGATGCCGATGATGAATAGAATCACCACCCAGGCGGCCATGGTGCCTGTGACAATCATGGGCAGGAAGTAGAGCGCGGCCGCTACGAGTGCCACACCGCCGGCCACGCCGAGGCCGGGAGTGTGCATTTCGAAGTATATGCCGCCGAGAATCAGCGTGATGAGTATGGCGCGAACGGCAGCCGAGGCCAGGAAGCCGAGCAAGTGCTCGGTGGTCGACGATTCGTAGTACGTGGCGTCGGCGGCGCTGTAGCCCATCGATGCCAGAGCTTCGTCGAGGGTGGGGGCTATGCCGTCGGCCAGGCCGTTGTCGACAGCTTCGGAGGCGGTGAAGGCCACGGCCATGTCGGGGCGGACCATGTCGGCGGCCAGCTCGGGATTGCGACGCCAGCGAGCCACGCTATCGCCTTCGGCGACGTATTTGCCATGAGCCATGGCCGTGGCGCGCATGATTGAGCTCCAGTAGCTTTGATACTTTTCGGGCATCGGGTCGCCGGCCCCGTCGACTACGGTGGCGGCGCCGATGGTGGCGTCGGGCGCCATGATTATCGTGTCGCAGGCCAGCGAAATCAAAGCGCCGGCCGAGGCGGCGTTGTGGTCGATGTAGACGGCTGTCGGGATGCGCAGTCGCATCAGTGCGGTGCGAATAGAGTCGGCCACGTCGACGGCTCCGCCGTAGGTGTTGAGTCGCAGCATCACGAGGCCTACGTCGTTGCCGTCAGAGGCAATGTCGTCGAGCACGTTGCGAGTGTGGAGCCAGGCGGCAGCGTCGATTTCGTCGTCGATGGTGAAAACGGCAGCACGGCGCTCGGCTGCATGAATCTGAATGGCCGAGAGCGCGGCCACGAGGAGAAGAAGCAGATGTCTCATTTTCGTTTTTTGAAGTATGAAGGCAGCAGGCACACACCTGCCACGAGGTAAATATAATAGCTGACTACGCGCCATATCATCGCAATGACGAGGGCGGCGGATAGGTCGCCGATCATGTCGCCATAGTAGTTGGTGAAGAGCCATTCGCTGACGCCGCTGCCGCCGGGAGTCGGGCTAATCATGAGTACCACCCACACCACAAACTGGCGGCCAAAGACCAGCAGCTGCGACGCCGCAGGTACGAAGCCGAAGAACAAAGCGTTGACCACCAAGTAGCGCGAGAACCACGACAGGGTGGTGGCGCCGAACACGTTGAGCCACCAGCGCTTCGACTGCCCCTTGACCCAAGTCGACGTGGTTCGCATACCCGAAGTCATGCGCACGGCGCCTTCCTTCCAGCGGCGCAGCCAGCGCAGGCTGAAGAGCTTGATGACCGTCCGTTCGAGCCACTCGGGCCGAGCCAAAATGCCCAAGAAAAGGATTGCAGCCCAGGCCACGATGCCGGCGTAGACGAGCCAGAAGATGACTTTTACGCTTTCAAGAAAGACGTTGCCGGTGGTGGTGCCGAACAGCTCGCCGATGGGGAGCACCAATACCAATATCGGACAGAAAACCACGAAAAACATCTCGTCGAGAAAGAGTGTGGTGAGGGTCAGGGTGGTGGCTTGGCCCACCTTGATGCCTTCGCGGTTGAGGTAGAAAATGGCCAGTGCACTGCCGCCGACGGCCGAGGGGGTGATGGCCGAGGTGAAGGCGCACATGAGGTCGACGCGGAAGGCGCGGCGCCACGACAGGCGGCCGTCGGTGATGGTGCGGAAGCGCCAGGCAAGGCCGAAGTCGCGACCGAAGACAAACAGCAGGCACGCTGCCAGCGCCAGCACGGTGCGAGTGTCGAAAGTAAGCATCGACAGCGCTGCCGGATTGAAGTCTTTGAGAAACAACCATACGACTACGCCCACGCCGATGACAATCGGCAATGCGGTCTTTAGAAGTATGGAGCGCAGGCTTTCCATTAGCAGCTGATTGCGGCGATTATGGCGGCAACGGCTTCGACGGGGTCGGGCGCGTCGGTGATGTATCGGCCTACGGCAAGTCCGTTGAAACCTTCGTCGAGGTAGTCGGTGGCGTTGTCGGCCGTGATGTCGCCTTGGGCTACGATGGGTATGGCAACGTCGAGCGCACGCACGGCGGCGATAAATTCGCGTCGACGGTTGCTATCGAATGAGGCCGGAGTGCAGATATAGTCGATGTCGGCAGCGGCCATTGCCGGCGCGGCCGAGGGGTCGGCGCAGACGAAGCCGATGACGGCTTCCGGGCCCAGCTCGTCGCGTAGCTGAGCGGGCGAGGCGGCTTGGGCGGCAGGGCCGCCGGCAGTGAAGCGCACGCCGTGGAGGCCCAGTTCGCGAGCCAGCTCGGGGCGGTCGTCGACGGTGAGGAAAATGCCGGCTTGGCGGCACATCTCGATGGCGTCGGGTTCGATGGCCGCGCGTACTTCGTCGTCGGTCATATCAGGCAAGCGGAGGTCGATCCAGCTGCAGCCGCCTTCGATAGCCATCTGGCACTGTTCGGCCACGCTATAGCGCGGCGATTCAGTCAGTATATATTGTAGCATTTTCGTTGCATTTGATTACTAAACGCAAAGTTAAGAAAAAAACGGCAAATGTGAGAAATAAAACGTGTTATCCGGTGAACAGTCACCTCCACCTCTTGCGAAGCAACTTCGCCGCCTACCCGTACACGCAAAAAAAAACACCATGCCCCTCGGAGGTGTCCGAAGGGCGCGTGTGGTTATGTTATTGACAATGTCGCTTGCGTAAGCAAGAATTGGCGTTTCTTTGGTGGCCAAGCGGCACGACGATAAACGAAAGCGCGGGGGCGGTGCGCAACTTCCGCAAAAAAATAGTAACTTTGTAGTCAGATTATGAGATATAAACCCGATCATAAATATTCAGAAGAAGAATTGAAGGAGTATAAGAAATGGTCCGTAAAGTATCGTGCCATTCTGATTTCAGTGTGTGCTTTTCTGTGTATAGGTATTGGAACTTTATATTTTGTAAAAAACCACCTTGCAAATAAGAGGTGGAATGAACAGATAGAACGAGAGAATCAGGAACGCGAAATTCGTATTGCTCGGGTACAAAAGGAACGGCGAGAGAAAGAGATAGCCGATTCGATAAGGTGGGCGCGATATCGCGATTCAATCGCACAGCTTCCCCCGGCACCACCACCAGAGCCGCCGAAACCACCAAGATATACATTTCAAGATGTAGATCGTATGGTGCAAAAAGTGGCGCACGACAATTATTGTGCAAGTGCTTGGCAGATTGATGAAGATAATTGGATAATGCATTATTCAAGCGGCGAAGGCAAGCAACAAAAGCATTATTTCCGGAAATTCAATGTGTTCAAGAAAACATACGGACCAGTTATGAATATGAAAATGGCGGAGACTGGCGAGTATTATCTCGCAGCGAATCCCAAGCATCGTTATATTCAAGAGGGACCGTGCCTGGTATATTATGTAAATGGCGTTGAGAAAGGCCGGTGGAATCACAACGGACATTTGTTAATCGAGCTCGATACGCCCGAAGAACCATACGAAGGTTATGAATCTTGGGAGGATTACTACTACGATAATGAAGAAGATTTATACTTCTACTATGGTGGTAAGTAACATCGAAAATAAAAAAATAATTTCACAAGTCAGCAACACTGATATAATAGTGATTAACTTGTTGTTTTCGTGAACAACAGCTGCTTTAAGTGAAGGTATATTCTCTTGAAGTTTAACGATTTTCTTTGAGGATTTTTCAATTCGATATTCCGCTTGCCGTTTTTGAAAACGGTATAGCCTGAATAATTTATTTGTAAGTTCCGAACTTTGTTTTTTCAATTCAATATCTTGTAACAACTTTTTATCTTCTTCAATTTTAGATTGTAACGAAGATATGCGTTTAAGATCGCGTTTAAGCCTCTTGCGAGGATTGTTAGAGGATTGATTAGATTGCCGAGTATTAACAGATATAGGGGCATACGAATATTGCCTATAACCGAAATAATCGTTCAACTCACCGGTATTGGCATGATAGCCATAATCTACCCACATATCATGTTCAGGGTCGCCGTTGTACATATCTTAATCGTTGGAGGTGTTCATTTTGTTGCGTTTGATTACTAAACGCAAATTTAGTAAAAATTCGCGAGGCTGCCAATAGCGAACGTCGGCCGCAGGCCGGTGCGAGGCAACTTCGCCGCCTATCAGCTCCACCAAAAGCACAAAATCGCTTCAGTAACCGAAGTTAACGAAGCGAATAATATAAATCTATAAATGACGAGCAAAGTTAAGACTACATAATATCGGGTGATAATTCCCACCATCCGTTACGACGTCCATTCTTTCTCACGAGTATTCCTTTTTCAACTAATGATGCTGTAATTGATTTTACTGTTCGCTCCGATTTTCGAACAATTGAAGCAATTTCTTTTTGTGTGACTTTTGGATTTGATTTGATGCAGTTTAGCACAGCTGTTTCTTCCAAAGTGTAGTTTAAAGTGCAAATATTGCACTTTGAAACAACATCTGTTGCACTTTGAGTTGGCGTTTGCAGAATGGCTGCACCTACAAGCATATCACGATTACGAAGCTCATTATTCTCGCCGAGAATTACGTTACGCAAGAATCGCTCTAAGAATTCTGTTGTCGGAGATATATTCAAGCCTTTATATGATGCTCTTACTAAGGCATTACGGAAATACCACGAATGATTTTTAAACATATCGTTGGTGGCTTGAATACCCATTGAACGAAGATATTTTATTAAGAATACAGCCGTTGTTCGAGTATTGCCCTCCCTAAATGGATGTATTTGCCACAAATCAGCCGTAAATCTGGCTAAATGTTGAATAACCTCAGATATAGGCTTATTTGAGTAGGAATATTCCTGTTCTCTCGATAAATCATACTCTATTGCCGTGCGTAAATCAATAGAAGGCTGGTATGAGACAGATGCTTCTCCACCAAGCACCCATTCTTTTTTTGAAAGTTCTACGGTTCTCAGTTGCCCGGCGAACTTAAAACAATTTTCAAAAATGCGCCTATGTATAGACGTTAAGCCAATAAAAGAAAACGCAAACGACGGCTCCATAATGATTTTGGCAATATTTGCGGAGACCTTGTCGCCCTCTTCATCAACGGCATCATGACCCGATTTCGTTTCATAATATACTTTGATGCGTTCTCGAACGTCGTCAATAGAAATCTCGCCCTCAATGTGCTGACGTGCAGTGTCAATAAGATATGACGAAACTTTCAGCCCATCAACATCTTGGAGCCCGATAGCCGTTTGCCAAGCGTCAGCCTTCTCCTTTTGTCCCGGCTCACCATGTACTATATATTCATCAAATTCACTCATAATACATTAAGGCTCTAACTTTGTTTAGGATTGGACATTCCCTTCGAGGTTTTCGTCGTGGAAGACTTCGGGGAGTTCATCTGTGTTGATAAGGTAGTCGTAATCGACCATCATTTCGTGCTCAGCGTCGCTGTTGTATGTACCTAAATCGTCGTAGGTGTTCATTTCGTTGCGTTTGATTAGTAAACGCAAATTTATAAAAAAATTGCGAGTCTGCCAATAGCGAAAGTCGGCCGCAGGCCGCAGGCCGGTGCGCGATGCCGCTGTCAATTGGACAGGCTGCACATTAAGTGAAAAAAACGTTTAGTTGCGCTCGCGGTGTATAAAAATTAAAAACTGCGAAGCGGAATTTGCTGCGCGGTTTTGTATTTTATTCTTTGCCAATTATCTCTCTAATCTCTTTGTCGAAATCCGAATCAATTAGCTGAGTAGGGTTGAAAAGGTCGTATTCAGCTTCAGCCTTCGCTTTGGCTTGTGCTGCTGAAATACTGCCTTTATCGGGCAAAATCTTATAGTCGTTAAACGTCAAAAACTTGTTTACACTAGCAGCAAATTGCTCCATATTGAACACATTGCCACGTTCAATTTGTCCTTCGATATAGTCGAAGTAAGAAGAGACTGAGCGTTCAAGAGAACGAATTTCAGCTTCGGTGAGATAGTTTTTGGCAATAGAAACGTCTGATTTCAGAATTCGCCCTTCCGGTGCAAATTTCCACGAGGTCAAGCCCATGTGAGGCTTGGTGTGGTCAGCACCGGAATAGATGATTTCGGCAGCAGTACGACCTGTTATGGCGTAGTGAAAACGATTCTGCACCATTGCATAAAAGTCTTTGGTAGTCAGAGCAAGGCGGTCATAATCAATGCTACATTCGGCATAAATGTCAGTGATTTGTTGCCAAATGCGGCGCTCGCTGGCGCGAATTGAGCGAACACGTTCAAGGAGTTCGCGGAAATAATCACGACCGAACGCAGCATTACCTTGTTTCAGTCGGTCATCGTCGAGCACGAAACCCTTGCGGATAAATTCATTCAAAACGCGCGTAGCCCATTGGCGAAATAGCGTTGCTCGGCGACTATTTACACGATAACCGACACTGATGATGGCATCGAGGGAATAAAATGTTTGTTCACGTTTAACCTGACGTGTACCTTCCTGTTGAACTATTTCCATTTTGGAAATAGTTGCCTTGGGTGATAGCTCTCCTTCTTGGTATATATTTGTTAAATGCTTGTTTATTGCAGGTACGCCAACATCGAAAAGTTGAGCCATAGCTTTCTGAGTGAGCCATAAAGTCTCATTCTCTACGTAAGCTTGTACAATACCCGAATTGTCGGGTAGATTATATAATATAAACTGAATCTCTTTAGCCATAGTTATCGTTGAATTGCTTTGTCGCCGGACAAGCGTTTGATTACTAAACGCAAATTTACTCAAAATTCGCGAGTCTGCCAATAGCGAAAGTCGGCCGCAGGCCGGTGCGAGGCAACATCACCGCCTATCAGCCCCACCAAAATCACCACGCCCCTCGGAGGTGTGCGAAGGGCGCGTGGGTTATGTTATCGACAAAGTCGCTTGCGTAAGCAAGAATTGGCGTTTCTTTTGATTCGCTGTTTTGCTATTTCAAAATACCGGAATTAACACCCGATTGCTGAGAAGCCTCATCGCCTCGCTGAATCTTTTTGCCAAAACCGAAGGTATATGTTACTGACAAGCGGGCCAAAGCGTGGTCGCTGGTCGAGTAGGTCTGTTCGATTCTGTCGTAATAACGGCTGTGCATTATGCTTTTCTCGCTTCTCCAGTTCCAGCGGGCAAAGTTAATCAGTTGCAGTTGCAGATTCCATGAGGAATTGGACCATCCGGCGGCAATACGGTAATATGATTTCGTTTTCATCCATGTTCCAACCATACATCCATCGGGATAACCTTGCGGAGAGTAATAGAGTCCGGAGAAATTCCAATTGTCGAGATAGTAATTTGCTTGAAGAGCATAGACGAGTTTCGTCTTATCAAGATTGTACGGCTCGCCGTTATGCACCGATGTTCCGGATAGCTGTGCCGTAAGCTGGAGCTTGTTGTCAAAAAGTCGCAGACTCGTGTATGCTCCATAAGTCCATTGTGAATATCCACCACCGGGTTGTCGGATAGTTCGCAAGATACCTGTTTCCGTCGGCACATAATCGTAAACATATCGGTTGTCAACTATCCAGGTCGAGGCAAAAGCTGAGATGCTGAATTTATTGTTAGGTATGAATGAATAATTCACGTCGGCATCGTAGCTGCCATAAGAAACCAGGTTGGGATTGCCCGTATAGCTCATAAGCGGATTGCTCTGAATTGTGACAGCTGAACGGTAACTTGACGATGGGATTGACTTCATGTGATGAAATTCGCCACGGATTGAATGGTGGTCATTTGGCGCATATTGTAGGGAGAAATCAATCCACGGGGCGGCGGAATCATCTTTGTAATCAAGATATTTCTGTCGATCCCAAAGGTAGCCGAATCCGACCATGGCATATACTTTGTCTTTTGACAGGCTGTACTTCGCACCCGGGCCGATGCGGTAAGTCCGAGCGTTGTCGCTTGTGTTGGTCGTGCCGTAATAGCTGGTATTGTTCGAGGTGATGAAAGTCTGGAACATGACATTAAGAGAGCCCCATTTGCCAAATGAATGGGAGTATGTCAAGTTTCCTCTGAATTGGTGAGAGTTGTCTTTTGCGGCGTTATAAAAATCGTCAGCCCCGGCCTCAGTATACAGACTTCCTGTATTTGTATGCGAGTAGGCATACCAGGGGGAAAAGTTTATGGTATTTTTGTCGTTGAGAATAAAATTCCAATAGCCGCTATAAGAAAGAGAATTGACGCGGTTGGAAGAATTTTGCGAATAGTCAACGCGCTCGGTTATCGCCGGTGCGTATTCAATAAAGCCGGAACTATAGTTGCGAGGAGTATGGTCGAAACTTGCTCCTACGACATTAAGGATAGTAATTTTGTCAGAGGAATAGAGAGCCTTGAACGTAGGCCAGTATAGGTTCTTGCGCCATTTGCCTTTGCCTTGAATTGAATTACGTTCAAACACCTTGTCACTTCCATCAGACTGTGGGAGACGGAAGGTTTCATATACATCTCCTCCTGTATGATTCTGATCAATATAGAAATATCCCGCCGCAATATCGAACGTCATACGTTTATATTGCAGTTTACTGAAAAGGCTAATTTGTCCTGCATTGCTTGTGTGCTCCCAGCCGAGGGCCTTCACATAACCGCCATATTCATATTTCTGCATTACGAAATTCACCACGTGGGCTTTCCCTTGAAAACGCGGGTCGGAGGGGTAATCGTAATATTCGACTTTCTTGACATCCTGCATTCTCATGCCTTGCAAATCCTCTTTTGATGCGGGCAGGAAATCGATAAAGACATCAACGCTCTTGCCGGCCAAATCGGTTATGTCGTCGTTAGGTGATATTTTGATTTGAGGAATTGCCATGCGGCTTAACAAATCAGTGGCAGTCTGAGAGGCATTTCGTTGCTTTGAAGTAGGAATATAAGTAGAAACTTCCGCGCCAAGTCGTTGGTTACGTGCCTCGACTACGACTTCATTAAGCTCCTGTGTCGTGACAGAATCAGACTCGGTTGACTGCGCCATTGCGCACAAAGGCGTAAGTGCAAGAGCGGATATTAGTGTATGTATTTTCATAAAAGCTCAGTTACAAAGATCATTTACTGATTAAGTCCACATATATGACGCAAAATTATTCAAAAAATTTCGTTTTTTCGCGCTTGCGGTATAAAAAAAGTTAAAACGGGCGAAGTCCATTTCGATAAGCATTTGATTACTAAGCGCAAATTGACAGCCGGAGGTTTACGACTGAAAAATTTTTTCAAAAAAACTACGCCAAAATTTGGTTTATAGCATAAACTGCTTTATCTTTGCAGTCGAAAAAGAAATCAGAGCGACAATGCAAGGGTTTGCTCTTTCTTTTTCAAAACATAGTTTATGATACAAACCGCTTTATAAAGCATAAAATAAATTTGACAATGGAAGAAAGAAACATTACAGAAGCCGAGAGCATCGAAATCATAACATCGATGATCTCACGCACAAAAGAGCGCCTTGTGAAAGGCTGTGGAAACATCCTACTCATGTGGGGATACGTAAGCATTGCAGTGGCTGCACTGATATGGGTGCTCCTTGTGACGACCAAGCATCCGGCCATCAACTGGCTGTGGTTTCTCATTTGGCTGATAGGCGGCACCGCCACTCCCATTATGGCTAAGAGAAAGCGCCGTGAAATGGGCGTAATGAGCTATACAGACCGACTGACTTCGAATATGTGGTCGGTTGTAGGGTGGTCAGCTATCGCTTCGGTCTTCTTATGTCTTGGATTTCTTCTTATCGGAGGGAAAGACTCGTGGAGCATGATGCTCGCTTTTGCTCTCATTATCGTTCCTTTGGCTGAAATCATGCAGGGGTTGATAATCAAAGAAGTATCACTCATTGCAGGGGGCGGTATCGGACTTTTAATCGGACTGTTCACTGTGTGTTGTATCTCGGCACATGTAGCACTTATGGCGACATGGTTCATGCCGCTATTCATCATCGCATTCGCAGCAATGATGATAGTTCCCGGGCACATACTTAATGCAAAGGCAAAGCGAGAATCATGAGAGGACTGAATCCATTACTGCATTCTCAGTTGAGATTGGGCGTAATGTCGATACTCATGAATGTAGAAGAAGCCGATTTCGTCTATCTTAAAGAGAAAACGGAGTCGACAGCCGGCAATCTAAGTGTGCAGCTCGACAAACTCTCTGCTGCCGGATATATCACCATTGAAAAAGGATTTGTAGGAAAGAAGACGCGGACAACAGCCCGGATAACCGACCAAGGCCGCAATGCCTTTGTCGAATATGTCGAATCACTGAAACAATACATTTCTATGTAGTGTAAATATATTTCAGCTAAAACAAGCACGAAGAGGGTGTATCTGAAATTTGATACACCCTCTTCAATTGCTTAAAATAGAGGCAAATCAGTTGGCCGATGCGATATTTTTGTGCATATCTTCGGCCATCTCGGCCAGTTCGTCGCGCGAGGTGCGGCGGATGATGCGGCGAATAGTTTTCCACTTCGGGAAAATGGCCCAGGGGCGCAGAGGAGAGTAGCTAAGCATCACCATCACGAAGAATGAGATGGCGCCGATAAGTAGCCAACCGTAGATTTCCTTCATGGCCAGGAGCATGGCGTGGCGGCTGAGCATTTCGGCGACTTGCCCGACGCCGAGCATCGCTGAGGAAGCGTCGACGGCGGTGAAGGCGCTACCGAGCCACGCAAGGTCGGCGGCCAAGGTGCGACTCAGCCACTCGCCTACGATGGCGGAGCCGAGCACGGAACTCATCACGGCACTGACGAAGCCGTTGATGGCCAGAGCCTGCGGAAAAATCTGAAACGGAAGTCCGCTTTGCACGATCGATGTCAGGAACACGATGGAGATGACTACCGCTCCGACGCCGCGCAGGAAGAGTGGCAGGAAGAGCATCTCCTTCTCGACGTTGTAGTCGATCATGAAGTAGAACCAAGCCAAGTACATGGCTGCAAAGGCGAATGCGATGGCAACCATGGTCTTGTAGCGCCAACGGCGGCGAGCGAATGTCAGATATGTAAACGCACAGCCGGTGAGGATGCCTGCGAGGACATACCAGTTGAGGTCTATGAGATTTGTCTCGTCGAAGCCCAGCACCGAAGCAGCGTAGGCGTGTTCGAAGACGTGCTCGGTCGCCATCAGCGTGAAGAATATGAGGTAGATGAGTGTGGCGCGGACTACGTTGCGGTTGGTGAGCGCTTGCAGCGAGATGTAGGGGTGGCGCAGGAACGAGGTGCGCCACAGGTTGATGGCTGCGCAAGCCAGGCCGAGTAGCGAGGCGTAGCGAATCTCGTCGGCGTCCCACCAATCGTAGAAGTCGCCGTAGACGCACACGAAGGTGAAGCTGAGTCCGAAGCCGGCCCAGAGTAGGGCGCCGAGCCAGTCGATGCCCAGCAGGGGAATGTGGAGCGGTTGGTGCATCGGGCGGATGAGTATCATCACCGCAATCATCATCAGGGCGAGCACCCCGGTCATGATCCACTGCATGTACTCCCACTGCCAGTCGAAGGCGGCGTAGACGGCCGAAATGCCGGTGAGCTGAATGGTGCCGTCGACGACGAGGTAGACGTAGCTGAAGAAAATCGACATGTCGCGCACGGGGGTGAGCCATAGCTGAATGGTGGAGTTGCAGGCAAAGGTGGCTTGCATGCGAAACCAGCCGGCCACGAAGCAACTCGCCACGAGCACCGGGACGCTATCGGTGTGAGCGCTGATGAAGTTGGCTATAATCAGCACGCTGCACGCGGCGAGTAGTTGGATGCGAGTCGAAAAGCGAAATTTGATGCGGAACATGACGGCGAAGTTGGTCGACATGCCTACCAGAGAGGCAAATCCGGCCATCATTATGTCTTCCTGCATCAGTGCTGTGGTGCCAATCATGTCGGAGGCGGCTGCGAGGTAGACGCCGCCCGATAGCTGGATAATCACCACGAAAATGATGAAAATCCAGGGCTTGAGTCGCCGCGGGACGAACGACGCTACGTCGGGTACGTCGAACGGTCCGGACGGTAAGTGAGGATGACCCATATCAGAACTTAATCTTGGCTTCGACGTTCATGCCGGCGCGCAGGCGGCTCATGGCTTCGCTGTCGTTGTCGGCTTCAAAGCGGATGCGAACCGGCACGCGCTGACGCACTTTGACGAAGTTACCGGCAGAGTTGTCCTGCGGCAGGATAGACAACTCGGCGCCGGTGGCCTTCGAAATAGCTTCAACCGAGCCGTGGAATACGACGTCGGGGATGGCGTCGACGCTGATTTCGACAGTGCTGCCCACGTCGATGTGCTGAAGCTGAGTTTCCTTGAAATTGGCGGTCACCCACAGGTCGGCCGAGTCGACGATTTCGAGCAAAGTCTGGCCGGGCTGAACGAGCTGGCCGACTTGGATTTCCTTGCGGGCAGCGTAGCCGTCGCATGGAGCGATGATGGTGCAGTACGAGAGGTTGAGCTCGGCGGTTTCGAGCAGCGCTTTGGCCAGCTCGATGCCGGCTTCGCTCTGAGAGATACGCTGGCGCGATACTTCGACAACCGACGACGAGGCGGTGCGCTGGCGAGCAAGCATTTCGTAGCGTGCTTTGCGAGCTTCGTAGAGCGTCTTGGCTGCGTCGTATTGCTGCTGAGTGACGGCTTCTTGCTCAAGAAGTCGGCTGTAGCGTCCGAAGTCTGTAGCGGCTTGGTCCATCAGCGCTTTGGCCTCTTCGATTGACGCTTCGCTGACAGCTTCGTTGGCGCTGGCTACGCCTACGCTGCGGCCGGCCACGCTGCGGCCGGCTTGAGCGCTCTCGAGGTCGGCGCGAGCCTGAGCCACGCGCAGGCGCATGTCGGCATCGTCGATAATTGCGAGGGTGTCGCCCTTGCGCACGGGGCGGAATTCGTCGAAGCGGATTTCTTTGATGTAGCCCTGCACGCGGCAGTTGACGGGCACGATTTGCTGTGCCACGCGTGCGTTGTCGGTGAATTCGACATTGCGGCCGTGGTAGAATTTACTACCAATCCACAAGGCGGCTGCGGCGATGACTACGATGCTGATGATGTATGAGATTATCTTTTTAGTGCGGTGGTTCATATCTTTCCGGATGTATATAGAAGTTTGTAATAGTAATAGATGATGTTGATGCGAGCGTTGATGAGTCGCTGCTCGGCGTCGAGTTGCGAGTTGGAGGCGTCGAGCATGTCAGTAATCAGAGCCATGCCTTCGGTGTAGCGTCGGAAGGTGGTGTCGTAGTTGCGCTGAGCGAGTTCGACGCTCTTCTGCTGCGTGCGGAGTTCTTCGAAGGCCTCGAGGTAGCGGATGTGGTCGGCGCGGACATTGAGGCTTACATTTTGGTCGGCGACTTCGCTGCGGTCGATGGCTGCGCGTGTGGCTGCTTTCGAGCGAGCTACCTTGCGGTTGCCTTTATAAATCGATGAGATGTTGTAGCTGATGCCTACGCCCACAAACCAGTAGCTGAGATTGCGATTGATTGGCGGCACTTCGACTAGGATGGGGCCGTCGATGGTCCAGCCGGCCTGAAGGTTGATGTGCGGGAGGCGTTCGCTGTGTGCTAAGCGTTCGGATGCACGGCTGATGTCGACTTGTGTGCGAGCAAGTCGGAGCGAAGGGGCGTTGTCGGCGGCTTCTTGCTGCCACCAAGCTTCGTTGGCCGCAGCCGAAGGCAAGCGCTCGATGATGGAATTGTCGGGCACTACGATGGTGCCTTCGGGCAGGCCGGCTACAGTGACGAGCTCGTGGTTTATGACGTCGAGCAGGTTGTTGATTTTGGTCAGCTGCAGTTCGAGGTCGGCCACGAGTAGTTCGTAGCGGGTGATGTCGTTGCGCAGCGCTACGCCTTGTTCGTAGCGCGCTTGCATTTCGGCGAGGACCTTGCGAGCGCGGTCGATGTTGTTTTCGACCACGGTGCGTAGGTTGCTGTATTTGTAGAGGTTGAGATACCATTCGGTGAGGCTCATGCGCAGGTTGTCGCGCTCGAGTTCGGTCGATAGGTGCGCGGCTTCGGCGCCGAGGCGAGCCATGTCGATTTGAGCAGTGATTGCTCCGCCTGCGTAGACGGGTTGCGACACGTTGAGGCTCAGTCCGTTGCTCAGATGCGGAATCGGCGCGCGCTGATAGTCGCCGAACCCGCGGTCGGTGGTGAAACCGTCGCCGATGTATCCGACCGACGCTGTGACGCCGATGTCGGGTAGTCGATTGTCGCGAGCTACGTTCAGGGCGCGGCGAGCTGCGTCTTCGTCGGCCGTGGTCGGGCGCAGTCGCAGCGCCGACGTTTCGGCAATTTCGTACAATTCTTCAAGTGTGACCATGCGCTCGGCCGTAGCAGCAGCGCATAGTTGGCTGCTCATAGTGGCCGATAACAACAACCCTATGAGCAATCTGCGATTGTTCATTTGCTTAAAAAGTAATGATAATGTAAAAAAGTGAATATTTGCAGCCTGTGGTTGGTCGCTTCGTGGCGTGGCTGCTTGTCGGCTCGTGTGTGCGTTCGAGCCGTGCGGATTAGCGCAGACTCTCAGTCGAGGCCGTGCTCTTCCAGTTCTCAAGATGTCCCCACTGGCGGAGGACTGCAGTTGAAATTGTGGTAACTATTGGAAAGTGAAGCATTTGCAGTGCAACTCTGTGTGAATCGCACTGCAAAGTTACGAAAAAAATGGCAAATGAGAGAAATTTATCGAGCTATCCGGTGAACA
>CAYSQI010000003.1:61818-112978 GCA_964433215.1 uncultured Bacteroides sp. | reverse complement strand
TATAGGCACAATGCATTTATCGCAACCTATGACGACGAAGAATCGTGTGATTTCATTCGTCTGGCAACATACGTTACTTTTATTCTCTCTTTATTTAATGACGCTCGGAGTTGTACTATGTATCAGGTCCGACCTTGGGTGTGGCGTCAATTCATCATTGCCGTTTTCGCTATCAATAGCCGGCGAACAGGGTTTAGCCCCTGCTCTCACAATCGGTGAATATACCATAATCCAAAACATCATATTTGTGACCTTGCAGATACTGATACTTCGCCGCCGTTTTGAAATAGTACAGCTTTTTCAATTGCTAATCGGTTGGGTATTCGGTCGACTAATGGATTTGAATATGTTTTTGACAGCAGGCTTGGTGTGCAACGGCTTACTTGAATGTGCAGTAGTACAGATTGTGGGATGTACAATTATGGCGGTAGGTATAGCATTTGAAGTCCGCTGTGGATCAGTGACTATGCCCGGCGAAGGATTGCCTGTGGCAATAAGCCAAGTAACAGGCAAGTCATTCCCTACGATTAAAATATACATAGATGTTTTGCTCGTAGTCCTCGCCGTCGCAAGTTGTTATTTATTCTTCGGAGCATGGCAATGGAACATCATCGGAGTAGGAACGCTATTCGCAATGATTTATGCCGGAGTAGTAGTAAAGCTCGTCGGTAACCATCTTAATTGGTTCGACAGATTGCTCAAATATCAGCCAGGATTTCGCCGATATATCTTTGGCTTGGCGAAGTTTATTTATCGCCGAGACAACTAACCAATCTGCACGACCGAGAGATGTATCATAATAAGAATACATTCTTAATAGAACAAATTATCAATAAAAATGCGTAAGAGAACACTTTTATGGTTAGTGGCAGCTGGAGTTACGTTTGTTCTGCTCCTGATTGTCGTGAGCCATTTCGTAGTCGTATGGAATGCTTCCGGCAAAACTTACGACAATGTTGCCGCAATCCCTCATAACAAAGTGGGGGTATTATTGGCTACTTCCCCAATAACACCCGATGGAGCACACAATTTCTACTTTGACAATCGAATCAAAGCAGCAGATGAATTGTATAAAGCAGGAAAGATTGACGTCATCATCGCCAGTGGTGGTGATTATACCAAAACTCAGACGATAGGTTGTGACGAACCTAAAGCGATATTGGATTCGCTGGTGGCGAGAGGCATTCCGGCTGACAAGATTCTCCTTGACTATGACGGAACGAGAACGCTCAATTCCATTGAGAAGGCAAAAAATGTTTATGGTCTTGACAGCCTGACACTGATTTCTCAGAAATACCATAATGAGCGAGCCATATTCCTCGCTGACAAATATGACATTTACGCTGTCGCTTATAATGCCGAACCATCGCCAATCCGTCGCAACCGTATCAAAAACACTCTCCGCGAATATCTTGCCCGCGTCAAAATGTTTATTGACCTATCATTGAAATAAGGGAAAAAAGCACGAGATTTCCTCATCGACAGAAAAAAAATGCTCAGCAGGAATTTGAATTTCCGACTGAAGCATATTGAGTATGTCCATAAGTTTCTCCAACTTTTTGGGATTGTTACGAAATCGCTTATAATCCCTTTTGTATTGGGTGGTGGGATGTAATTTTTTCATAATCCCATTGAGCGTTCCATCGCTTCAACTGATGACAAGTCAAGTGGCGCTGTATTACGCAACGAACCGCTTTGAGCTTCTTTCATGGCTGCAAGCGTAATCTCGTTCGGTTCACTATAAGCGGCATCAAGGAGCAAAGTCTCAACATAATTATTAAGACTGCGATTCTGAAGTTTGGCAAGTTGGCGTAAACGTTCTATTAGCTCAACTGACAAACGGAAACTCTGATTTTTTTTGGGACGTGCTTTATCCATCGTTGTAGGATTTTATACTGCAAAGTAAGTGCATTTGTATTACAACAACAAGCACTTGCATAAAAAGTTTTTATTAGACTGGGCGTTATAGGAAAACTTCCATGTCACTTATGCGAAAGATACAAGCGTCGCGGGCACAGCGTGTTTCACCCGAGGTCAGCAGCTTGACTTACCGCCAACAGCCATAGAAATTGGAACTTGTGGAGATGCAGTTCGTATAGCGGAGGATAGAGTTGACGGTGAACGCCGCACGAGCCTCGCACCCGGGCAGGTTCTCGACGGAGTTTAAGTTGTTTTCTGAGAATGAAAAGTCCATAACTTGTGGTTGTTTCCCACAAAGTTATGGACCTTATACGGTTCGCGAAAAGACAATTTAAAATAATTCTCTTGTAGCGTCTATATATGATAATCTATTTAATAAATCGTCAAACGGTTCTTGACCTGCCATATCAATAATATATTGTGGCACCATCGCATTTACTATAATTAATTCATCATCTTTTATAAAGGCATATAATTGAAAAGCAAAAGGCACAGCATTATCGGAGACTAATCTTTCATCTGTTACAAAAGAATTAACAGATACTCGCAATGCTTCCTTAAACATATATCGAACATTTTCTTTTATTGGTTCACTATATTGTATGCCTGGAAAAACAATAGCTTGTTTTTTAAATGAATCAATCATTCCATTAATAAAACTATCAGAGGCGTTTTTTATAGAAATATTTCTTTCACTCTTATCAATTGGGATAGCAAATAAGAGTACACTTATTCCAAATTTGTCTGCAGCAGCACAAAATTGCGCATATTTAGGAAGTTGATAATCTTCAGCAATACGCCAATCGTCTATATTAGACAAAACCCATTGAATATTACGAGAATTATCTATGTAAGTATTGGTTTCGTAGTTCCAAGTTCCGCGACTTTTGGCCTCACAATTAGACTGCGAGCATCCAAAGTGCAGAGACAAACAAATTAGTAAAGTGAAAAATTTTATGTATGTTTTCATGCTGCAAAGGTAAACAATATTTGCGAGACTTTGGCTATCAAGCGACTACAAAACGCCTCCATATCTCTTATGCGGAAGATGCAAGTCGCGGACTCGGCGAGTCGCGCCCGGGGTCAGCATCTTGACGTATCGCCAACAGCCATAGAAATTGTAACTTGTGAAGATGCAGTCGTATAGCGGAGAATAGAGGGTTCGACTATCCACTAATGCCAAACATGGAATAAGTATATCCGAGCGCAAGCAATACAAGGAAAATAATCAGCTCTGTATGTTCAATTATTGAGGGCGGAGGCGACGGCGGTGGTGTAGGCGTCGAGGGTGCGGGATTTGACGATAGTGCGATATGGGCGGTGGCCGATGGCCGGCTCCAGGTATTCCCAAAATGGTTTCAAGCAGGTGAGCAATTGCTGTGGACCGCACAGACGCGCAGAAAGGCGCTGCATATAGCCTTCATGCAGGCGTGCCAGGGCTGCAAGGCGCTCTGCGTGGGGCATTGTCTCACCGGTGCGCCACTCTGTAGCGAGCCAAGGCGCAGCAAGCAGTCCGCGACCTATCATGACGCCGCGTAAGTCGGGATACGCCACAGTCAAATGGTCGATATCTTCGACAGTACGCACGTCGCCATTGTAGATAATCGGGTGCGTGAGCTGCGAGGCGAGGCGCTCGAAGGCCTCGCGATGGACTTCACCGCCATACTGCTGGCGCATGGTTCGTGGATGGATAGCGACATGGCGCAGCGGCATATCGTTGAGAATTGGCACAAGGTCGAGACATTCGTCGGGCTCTTCGACACCAAGGCGCATCTTTACGGAATATTCTACGGCCGTGTCGGCTACGATGCGATTGGCAATTTCGGCAAGCAGCTGAGGCTGGCGCAGCGTGCCACTACCGCGTCCGCGACGCACTTGTGGCATGAACGGACATCCGAGGTTTAGGTCGATGCGCTTTGCGCCAAGGTTGCGCAGAGCGGAAGTGAGTGTATCAAATTCGTCGAGAGAGCCGAAAATTATCTGTGGCACCGTCTCGACAGGCGCTTTGAGAGCCTGCGCAGCGTCGCGCAGGCCACGTGCTTCAATCTTACCGGCATGTATGCGCAGAAATGGCGTATAGAAGCAGTCGACAGCGTCAGCGCCGAATACATCGACGTAGGCTTGCCGATATTCGGGTACCGTGAAGCCCTGCAGCGGGGCAAAGTGTAGTTCTACGTGTTTGTTCATCGCTAATTGAGCCTTGTTGCTTTGCAAAGTTAGGCAATCTGACGCAAACAACGAGCACCGCGTGCGCGTTATATTTATCAAAATCGACTATACATATATGCTCGAACGCCCTACCCCTCAGCACGACACGTCGTCATCGCCGCGCACCCAACTCATAGGCAACGGCTACATACTGCTCGCGACCATATTCTTCGGTCTGAACATTCCGGCGGTAAAGGTACTGGTGCCACGGTGGATGACGGCGGAAGACGTCACGGCAGTGCGTATCGTAGGCGGATGCGCGCTGATGGGGCTCACAGCGCTATTCGTACGGCGCGAGCGCGTTGCACCCAACGACCGACTACGCCTGGCCGCAGGCGGCATTGTTGGGCTATTTTCGTTCATGTATCTGCTGAACTTATCGCTCAGCTACGCCGACCCGATCGACGTGTCAATCATCATGACTTTGCCGCCGATATTGGTGATGCTATATCGCGCACTCATCGAGCACACGCGGCCGGCGACGTTGGAGTGTGCCGGCATCTTGACATCATTCGTCGGCGCGGCACTTGTGATTCTTGTCGAGCACGGCAGCGCAGGCACAAACAACCGACTAGGCGAGCTCCTGGCTTTACTTTCTACACTGTGCTACACTTTTTATCTCATCGTGATGCAAAAGCCCAATCGCAAGTATCGGTCGACAACAACTTTGCGTTGGACTTTTCTATTTGCCGCAATACCGGCGATATTATTGACACCAAAAGTCGCCGAAGCGCCGCTATTGGCCGGACAAGCCGGAGCCATACCTTGGGCGGAACTCATATTCATACTCCTGGGACCGACCTATTTTGCTTATTTTCTAGTTGCACCGGCCAACCGCCTTATTGGCAGCGAACTCGTCTCGACATACCAATATCTGACGCCGGTGATTGCCGCAATAGCCTCTGCAGCAATGGGTATCGCTAAGATTGCGCCACTGCAAATCGCTGCAATGGCAATCATCATCGCCGGCATGATAGCCGCGAATCTCGGCCGACGAAAAACATAAACGTTCACAATCTGTTAAAAAACGAATGCCGCTACGACGATTCGCAGCGGCATTCGCTATATAGAAAGGGATGTTTATTACTTGATGAAGAAGATGCAGAGTTCGCTATTGGCTGCGAGGTTGATCAGGTAGTCGTAAACGGGGCTTACGAGGCCGAGGAATACGATACCGGCAACTGCAATCCACATGCCGAGGCGTTCGCTGCACGAAGAGCGGAAGTTGGCCACGACACATTCTTCTTCGCTAATGAACATAGCCTTCACAACGAGCAGATAGTAGTAGAGCGACACGATAGTGTTGATCAACGCAATCAGCACGAGTACGTAGATGGCTACGCTGGCACCCTGCAGAGCGCCGGTGAAGATAAAGAACTTCGAGAAGAAGCCTGCGAAGGGCGGGATACCGGCCAGCGAGAACATGGCAAGCATCATGGTAAAGGCCAGTCGCGGATTGGTCTTGTAGAGGCCGCGATAGTCGTCCATCGACACCTTGCCGGTAGCGTTCTCGATAGCGCCGATAACGCCGAATGCGCCAAGGTTGGAGAAGATGTAAACGAGGATGTAGAACATCATGGCAGCCACGCCGAGCGTATTGTAGGCGATAATGCCGAGCATGATGTAGCCGGCCTGCGAAATCGACGAGAAGGCCAAGAAGCGCTTCATGTTGCGCTGACGGATGGCGAAGAGATTACCTATGGTAATCGTAACGACAATCAGCGCATAGAGCATCCACTCCCAAATCTGGCTGTAGAACGAGCCGAATACCTGGCAGAGAATTACCATGAAGGCAAAGGCTGCCGAACCCTTCGAGATTACCGAAAGGTAAGAGGTAACGGAAGTAGGAGCGCCCTGGTAAACGTCGGCTGTCCAGAGGTGGAAGGGAACAAGCGAAAGCTTGAAACCGACACCGGCGATTACAAATGCCAAAGCCATGACGAGCATCATCGACTTGTGAGCGTAGAGTGCTACATAGATTTTGCTAAAGTAGAGCGAACCGGCAAGGCCGTAGACGAACGACAGGCCCATCATGAACACAGCCGACGAGAATACAGCGGTGAGCATATATTTCACGGCTGCTTCGTGGCTTTCGTAGCGGTTCTTGTCGAAAGCGACCATAGCAGCCAGAGGCAGCGATGCGCATTCAAGACCGATTACGAAGACGAGGAAGTGACGAGCCGACACCATCAGATACATACCGAAGAGTGTCACCATCAGCAGTTCGTAGAACTCGCCGCGGCGCATGGTCATCTGCTCGCTGTTGGCCCACTTGACGGACTGGATCAGCACGATAACCATACCGATATTGAGGATGTTCTTGATACCGGCCACGACGGGCGAGGTCTCATACATGCCTGCGAAAGCAGTAGTGTCGGCCGTCACACCGAGGCAGCAGCCAAAGCAACCGGCTACGGTCGCAATCAGCATCAGTACGGCGGTGAAAGCGGGCAGACCCTTCTGAGCCTTGCGCGGCATGAACAAGTCGTAAAGGAACACCAGCAGGAAGATGACCAGCACGGCCAGCTCCTGTTTCATTGCTAAAAATTGTGAGTAATCCATTGTTTGACTTTCTTAATTACATGCCCAGCACGGCAAAGATATCCTTCGAGAAGGTAAAGCTAATCAATTTACTAAAGAAGTTGGGGAAGCAGCCGATAGCGGCAACGCAGATAATCAGCGAAGCAGTCGACACGCGTTCCCACCAGGTTGCATCGGTAAGGGTGCGGTGGTGATCGTCGTAGACAGGACCAAAGAGGAGTTTGCCGACAACACGCAGGATGTAGACTGCAGTGATGACAATCGAGCAGCAAGCCACCAAAGTGAAGACGAGGCGGAGCGAACCGGCACCGGCGAGGTAGTCGGCCATACCGGCCTTGAACGAACCGACGAATATGGTCATTTCAGCTACGAAGCCGCTCAAGCCGGGCAGACCCAGCGAAGCCATACCGGCGATAACGTAGCAAACCGAGAGGTAAGGCATAATCTGCATCATACCACCCATCTGGGTGATTTCGCGAGTATGTGTACGGCCATAAATCTGACCAATCAGGGCGAAGAAGAGGGCTGTCATCAGACCGTGCGAGAGCATCTGCATGATTGCACCGGTCATAGCTGTCTCGTTGAGCATGAGGATGGCGAAGAGCACCAGGCCGCAGTGGCTAACCGACGAGTAAGCATTGATGTACTTGAGGTCGGTCTTGACACAAGCGCAGAACGCACCGTAGACAACCGAGATACCGGTCAGAATCAGGAAGATCCACGAAAGCTCGTGAGCAGCCTGAGGCATCGTGTAGATAGCGACGCGGAAGCAGCCGTAGCCGCCGAGCTTCATCAGCACACCTGCGTGGAGCATCGACACTGCCGTCGGGGCAGAAGCGTGACCGTCGGGCGACCATGTGTGGAAGGGGAACATGGCGCCCAGCACACCGAAGCCAACGAAGGTCATCGGGAAGAGGAACTGCTGCCAGCCGTGGGGGATAGCGTTGTTCTCTACGATTTCGAGCAGATTCCATGTCAGCTGACCATCAGCTGCCGAGTGATAATAGATACCGATAAGGCCGAGCATCAAGAAGGCCGAGCCACCCATCAGCATCAGTGTCAGCTTCATGGCTGAGTAGTTCTTCTTACCCGAACCCCAAACGCCGATAAGCAGATACATGGGGATAAGAGCAACCTCGTAGAACATGAACATGGTAAAGAGGTCGATCGAGATAAAGAAGCCGAACACACCGGTACTCAGCAAGATGAGCCAAAGGAAGAATTCTTTAGGTTGATTAATGCTCCACGAAGCAAACGAGCCCGCAAAGACAATAATCGACGACAGCAGAATCATGGCAATCGAAATACCATCGACACCAACTGCCAGGTGAATGTTAAGCTCACCGAACCACGTCCAAGAGTCGGTGAAGAGCATCGGAGCGGCCTTCAAAGCACCATCAGAAGCTGCTATAGCCTCTGCTTCGATGGCACGCAAACCGAGATACTGCACCAACAGCACGACGGAGAGTGCAATCAGGGCCAGCGAACCTGTCACGGCCACCGCTCTAATCTGCTTGATGTTCCGGCACAGAGCCAGAGCGCCCAGCATCACCAGCGGGATGATTACAAAGTAGATTAATATATTTGAAAACATAGCTTGTTACTTTTTTCCGAGATGATAGGCACTTAATTGATTAGAGCGCATAGCACAAGATTGTTATGCCACCGAGCAGCAGGGCTCCGATAATGTAAATCCAAACGTACATCTGAACCTGACCCGACTGGAGGGGCTTAATCAAGTTCGAAGCCTTGTTGGTCAGAGCGGCGAACGCATCCATGGTGCCATCGATGATGTGGCGGTCGAACCAAGCCAACGGTCGGCAGACGCTGTTGAAGATAATCTTATGAGTGATAAACATATAGAGTTCGTCCCAGTAGAAGCGATGGTGAGCCCATGTCCAAAGGTTGGGCAGAGCCTGACGCATACGCTTGGGCAGATCGTTCTCTTTGCGATACATCACAGTAGCGAGGCCAATCGAAATGATAGCCACAGCAAGGCTGACCGAAGCAACGCTCCAATCGAAGTGAGCCATAAAGTCGTATTCGTGACCGTTCCAGCTTACAAGTTTGCCGAAGGGGATGAAACCGGCGACACACGAAACGGCAGCAAGGATAATGAGCGGGAGCGACATGGTCCAAGGCTGGTCGTGAGGTGCGTGGTGGCCTTCGGGTGTTTCATGTTCCTTCCACCAGAAGATAAGGTAGTAGAGACGGAACATATAGAAGGCGGTCAGACCAGCAACAAGCGACATCCAGATGTAAACAAGAGTGCTGTAGCCGCCGCAAGCGCTCAAGATTTCGTCCTTCGAGAAGAAGCCCGAAAACGGAATGATACCTGCGATTGCCAGACAGCCGATAAGGAATGTCCAGTGTGTGATAGGCATGTGCTTGCGCAGGCCGTGCATAGCGGTATAGTCGTTCGAACCGATAGCGTGAATCAGAGCACCGGCACCGAGGAAGAGCAGAGCCTTGAACATAGCGTGCGTGAACAAGTGGAACATCGACGCCATGTAGCCGAGGCCCTCATGATGTTCGGGGCGCGAAACACCCAGAGCCACCATCATGAACGCAATCTGCGAAATCGTCGAGAATGCAAGCACTCGTTTGATATCGATCTGAGCGCAGGCCACGACTGCTGCGTAGAATGCGGTCAGAGCACCTACCACAGTGACAATGACGAGCGCGCTTTCCTGCATCAAGTAAAGCGGGAACAGACGAGCGACGAGGTAAACACCTGCAACGACCATGGTGGCAGCGTGGATAAGCGCCGACACGGGAGTCGGGCCTTCCATAGCGTCGGGCAGCCAAATGTGCAGAGGCATCATCGCCGACTTACCCATACCGCCCATAAAGATGAGCACGAGGGCCCAAGTCATCACCGAAGCACCCATGAACATGGGAGCTGCGCTGCCTTGGAAGATACCGAGAATACGCTCGGGAGTCGACAAGTCGACCTGGAAAGTATCTGCGAGGCCTTCGACGGGCACTGACGTGAGGTCGGTGAAGTTGAAGGTGCCGGTATAGTACGAAAGTACAAGAATACCAATCAAGAAGCCGAGGTCGGCGAAACGAGTTACGATGAATGCCTTCTTTGAAGCCGACACAGCCGAGGGTTTCGTATAGTAGAAACCGATAAGGAGGTACGACGACGCGCCCACGAGCTCCCAGAAGATATACATCTGGAAAATGTTGGTAGCTACAACGAGGCCGAGCATCGAGAAGCTGAACAACGACAGGAACGCATAGAAGCGCTGGAAGCCTTTCTCGTAAACGCCGTGGTGGTCGCGCATATAGCCGAGGCTATAAAGGTGCACCATGAACGAAATCGTGGTGATTACCACCAGCATCATAGCCGAGATAGGATCAAGGAAGAAGCCGAGGCTGATTACCAACTTATCGGTGAACTGCAGCCACGTAGCGTTGAATACGATATGCTGCAAGCGCTCGCCTGCTGCATTAATGAACAACGGGTCGCCGCCGAAGAAGTAAGTATAAGCCGTATAGTAGGCCAACACGAGCACTGTGCCCATGCCGAGCGTACCGAGCGTACCGGCCAGCGGATGACTCATCTTCTTGCCGCAAAGGCCGAGGAAGATGAACATAAACAGGGGTATCGCCAGTATTAAAATAGGGATAGTAGGGCTCATGTCGATTAGAATTTCATTTGGTTAAGCTCCCTTACGTCAACATTGTGAACCGAGCGGAACACATTGATGATAATAGCGATGGCCAGAGCAGTCTCGGCAGCAGCAAGTGCTATGGCGAAGAGGGTAAACATCATGCCCTCCATCTGTTCGGGGAAAAGGAAGCGATTGAATATCACGAAGTTGAGGTCCACAGCATTGAGCATCAGCTCTAGCGACACCAACATCGCAATCATATTGCGACGGGTGAGGAAACCATAGAGTCCGCAGCAGAACATAATCAGCGACGGAATGAGAAAGTGTATAGCAGTCAGTTCCATAGCCAATTAACGTTTGCGAGCGACAACTATGCCGCCAATTATACATGCGAGCAACAGGACACTGATAGCCTCGAAAGGCAAGAGATAACCGCCTTCGCCGGCGCTCATCATCGACTGACCGATAGTCTGCATTGTGGGCAGAGCTTCAGTTTCCTTCGCAGCCTCGAAGAGGTTGAGACGAGCCAAAAGCGACCCGCCGCTGACAACCAGCATAGCGAGAGAAGCAATCAAGCCGATAACGCGGCGCTTGGAGGCAAGTTTCTCAGAGTTGTGTCCGGGATGGGACGTGAGCAGAATCGCGAAGACGAAGAGCACCACAATACCACCGGCATACACCGCAATCTGCACAGCGCCGAGGAATTGATAGTCAAGCATAAAGTAGACTACCGCGGCAGCAAACAGGGTGAAAAGCAGGTAGGTAGCGGCGCGAAGAATCTTACGCGTCGTCACGGCCAGTACCGAGAAGATGATCATCGCCGCAACGACAATCACATACAAGATGATACTTCCTACTGATTCCATATTGGTTTTTAGTTTTTATTATTCAGGTTTAGCGCCATTAGCGGCTTCGCGTTGTGCACGAAGGGCTGCAGCCTTTTCGAGAGCGGCGCGGATTTTGGCTTCCTTCTCAGGATCGCCCTTAGCGGCGGCCAGAGCCTTGGCAGCAGCAGCTTCGGCAGCCGAAGGAGCGGCGGCAGGTGCGGCAGCGGCAGCAGCGGGTGCTCCGGCAGCGGCAGCCTCGCGCTCTGCCTTCAGAGCAGCGGCTTTAGCCTTGGCAGCGGCAATCTTGGCTTCCTTCTCGGCGGCAAGACGTGCCTTTTCTTCCTCGGTCAGCTCGGGTTCGGGCTTCTCGGGCAAATAATTAAGTTGCTTGACGAGTTTCGAGCGCGTGAACACGGCCTGCTCGAAATTGTTGCTGAAGCGCAGAGCGCCGGTCGGGCAAGAAGTGACACAAAGCTGGCAGAAGGTGCATGAGCCCAAATCGTAGGTATAACGATCGAGTTTTTTCTTCTTAGTGCCTGCCGGCGTGTCGACCATCTTGGTCACGACTGTGATTGTACCATTGGGGCAATTACGCTCGCAAGTACCACAAGCAATACACTTGTGATTGCCGTCCTGGTCGTAGATCAGCTCCAGGACTGCGCGGAAACGCTCCGGCCACTTGAACGTATCGCGGTCTTCGGGATAACGTTCGGTGATCTTGGGCGTCACAAATTCCTTACCGGTCACCGCCATTCCCTTCAAGAGAGAAGCGATGCCCGTGCCCAGAGATGAAAAGTATTCTTTTACACTACCCATTTATTAATGATTGTTGGTATCTTAATTATGGTTATTTCAATAATTATGTCAGTCACGCACTTGGCCGCCGACGATGTCGAGCAGCTCGTTGGTGATGGATTGTTGTCGCAGTTTATTGTACTCGAGGCGTAGCTGGTCGAGCAGCTTCTTGGCATTGTCGCTGGCTGCTTGCATGGCCATGACTCGGGCGGCCTGTTCTGACGCACGATTTTCGATAAATATCTCCTGTGCAACTGAAAGCAGATACATAGGCAATACATTCTCGAAAATATGCCGAGCATCGGGTTCGAAAATGTAAGGGCGCGATTCTGCAAGAGCCTTATCGGCAGAGTCTGTGCCGACGAAAGCATCGGGCGACAAAGGCAATAGACGGTCGGTCGTAGCGACTTGGCGTCCGGCACTGCGGAAATTCATATACACGAAGTCGACAGCATCAGTCGAGCCGCTCAGGAAAGCGTCGCGCAACTTGTATTCGAACGCTTTGACGGCCTCGCCTTCACTTTTCGAATCAATATCAGCTACGATATTGAACTCAACACGCCCCTTCAGACGGTCAACAGCCTTAACAATCTTGCGGCCAACAGGCACGACTTCGATGCAGAGGCCGTCGCCGTGAGCCAAACGCAATTCGTCGATTTTCTGCTCGAGATACTTGGCCAGATTGACGTTATAGGCACCGCAAAGACCGTCGTCGCTACCCAACACTACGATAGTGACCTTCTGCAAAGGCCGGCTTTCAGCCAGCGGGGATGCGAAGGGGGCATCGGCCGAGAGCAGGTTGGCGATGATGCCCTCGATGGTCGAGCGATAGGGCTTGAGGCGCTTCAATGCAGCCTCGGCCGAATGCATCTTGGCCGACGATATCATCTTCATCGCTCCGGTAATCTTCTCTGTCGAAGCTACCGAACCAATGCGTCCTTTTAATTCTCTTAATGTTGCCATTTGCGGTTGATATTATACATTAAAATTGTCCGGCAATCTGATTTGCAGCTTCGGCCACCTTGGCAGTGACTTCGTCGGTGAGCTTGCCCTCGGCGATTGTCGCCAGCACATCCTTGTACTTAGTCTGAAGCAGCTGCACGAATTGCTTTTCGAACTCGGCCACCTTATCGACGGGCACACGTTCGAGCAAGCCGTTGACGCCGCAATAGATTTCGGCAACCTGCTCGGCTACGGGCACAGGATGATACTGAGGCTGAATGAGCAGACGTTCGTTCTTGCGACCCTTGTCGATGACACGAGCAGTCACCGCATCGATATCGCCACCGAATTTGGTAAACGATTCGAGTTCGCGGAACTGAGCCTGGTCGATTTTCAGCGTACCGGCCACCTTCTTCATCGACTTAATCTGAGCGTTACCACCCACACGCGACACGGAGATACCGACATTGATAGCCGGACGGATGCCACGATTGAACAAAGCCGATTCGAGGTAAATCTGACCGTCGGTAATCGAAATCACGTTGGTCGGAATGTAAGCCGAAACGTCGCCGGCCTGAGTCTCGATGATAGGCAGGGCGGTCAGCGAGCCACCACCCTTGACGATAGGCTTCAAGGGCTCGGGCAGGTCATTCATATTCTTGGCGATTTCTTCGTTGTCGATAATCTTGGCAGCGCGTTCAAGCAGACGCGAATGCAAGTAGAAGATGTCGCCGGGATAAGCCTCGCGGCCCGAAGGACGCTTGAGGATTAGCGAGATTTCGCGATAAGCGACAGCCTGCTTCGACAGGTCGTCGTAGACGATGAGGGCGTCGCGGCCTGAGTCGCGGAAATACTCACCGATAGCCACGCCGGCAAAGGGCGAGTAGTAGCGCATCGAAGCCGAGTCGGCTGCCGTAGCGGCCACGACTACAGTGTAGTCCATAGCGCCATAGCGTCGCAGTGTGTCAACTGTGGCGGCAACTGACGAAGCCTTCTGTCCGATAGCCACGTAAATGCAATATACGGGCTTGCCTTCTTCAAAATTCTTGCGTTGATTGATGATGGTGTCGATTGCAATAGCAGTCTTGCCGATCTGACGGTCGCCGATAATCAGCTCGCGCTGACCGCGGCCGATGGGCACCATCGAGTCGACAGCCTTGATACCGGTCTGGAGCGGCTGATTGACGGGCTGGCGGTAAATAACGCCCGGAGCCTTGCGCTCCAGCGGCAGGAGCATCAAATCGCCCGTAATGGGGCCGCGGCCATCGATAGG
This sequence comes from uncultured Bacteroides sp., assembly GCA_964433215.1. GTDB lineage: Bacteria > Bacteroidota > Bacteroidia > Bacteroidales > Muribaculaceae > CAG-873. The sequence continues at coordinate 98,852 of CAYSQI010000003.1, read as the reverse complement.
CTCGCCGAGTACGTTGATTACACGGCCAAGCAGGCCTTCGCCCACGGGAATCGAAGCGATTTCGCCCGTGCGCTTGACGCTCATTCCCTCGGTCACCTTGTTGACGTTATTAAGCAGAATGACGCCGACATTGCTTTCCTCGAGGTTGAGAGCCACGCCCTTTACGCCGTTTTCAAATTCAACAAGCTCATTGGCGCGGACGTTGTCGAGTCCATAGACATGGGCTACACCGTCGCCGACTTCAAGCACCTGGCCAACTTCTTCGAAGCTGACTGTAGTGTTGACGCTTTCGAGTTGCTGTTTTAAGACTTCAGAAATCTCGCTTGGATTAATCATTGTGGGCTATAGCAGGGATAAAATATTAAACTTATTGGAGGAGTGAGAGCCTAAGCTCTTTAAGTTGGTTCGAGAGCGAGGCATCGAGGCGCTCGTTGTCGATGTTAATCACGAATCCGCCGATGAGCGACGAATCCACACGGGTGCTGAATTCCATCGATGCTCCCTTGAGTTCCTTGACGACAAGGTCTTTGATACGCTGCATGGCAGCCGAGTCGAGTCTCGCGGCCGTGACGACCTCTACGCGCCGGATATTATTTTCGCGGCGATAAATGTCGCAATAAGCACGCGCAATCAGATCGACCATATCAATGCGGCTATTGCCGACGATCAGCTTCAGAAAGTCGGCAAACGTAGTGTCAGCCTTCGCGGCGCCGGCAGCGGTGGTGAGCAATTTCACCTTGTCGTCGACCGCCACAAAGGGGTTTGACACAGCCGCTTTGAGACCCGCCAATTCGTCGAACGAGCGCTGCAGCGTGGTCATCAGCGTATAAGTGCGAGCAGCTGTATTGCGGTCGAGGTCGACCTTATACAGAGCCATCGCATATCGCCGTGGGATGAGACCTTGGTTCATAATCGTGTCAGTAATCTTTTAGTTCTTCTTCTCGATATCGTCGAGCAGAGAGTTTACGAGCTCGGCCTGAGCTTTCTCGTCCTGCATCCGGTTTTTAACCACCTTGGAAGCAATGTCGAGGGCGAACTCGCTGACTTGGTTGCGGAATTGGAGCTGAGCTTCTTTTTGCTGTTGCTGAATCTGTAGCTTGGCATTGTCCATCACCTTCTGAGCCTCCTGCTGAGCGGAGTGTCGCGCATCTTCGATCATTTGAGTCTTGATACGGTCGGCTTCGCGCATCATGTCGGCTTGCTGGCGACGAGCCTCATTCAGCACTTCCTGAGCGCTCTGACGGGCATTGTCGAGCTGTTCCTTCGCACTCTGGGCATATTCCACACCCTTGTCAATCAGTTCTGCTCGCGAGTCAAGCGACTTGATGATGCCCGGCCACGCGAACTTCCACAAGATGAAGAAGACAATCGCGAACGACACGAACATCCAAAAGACGAGCCCGAAGTCAGGGGTGAATAGTTCCATTATTCAACTGTTAGAGTATAAGCCTTACGCTTAACTGATTACACAAAGAGAGCAAGGATGCAGACGATCACAGCGAACAGGGCAACGCCCTCGATAAGAGCTGCGATTACAATCATGCTACTACGGATGTCGCCGGCTGCCTCGGGCTGACGAGCGATAGCTTCCATAGCTGCGCCGCCGATTTTACCGATACCGATACCTGCGCCGATGGCTGCGATTGCTGCGCCGATGCTTGCGCCGATTGCTGTTCCAGATGCAATTGCTGCTAATAATCCTAACATAACTTTTTTTGTTTAAGAGGTTTGATATTTTTGTTTATTCTATTTCTTATTTCGTTGCAGCCACGGCTGCTGCGGTGGTCTCTTTTGTTTCGTCTTTATGTGCGGCTTCGTCGTGGCCGTGTTCTTGTGCCAAAGAGATGAAAATCGTCGAAAGCATCGTGAACACATACGCCTGAATGAAGCTTACCAAGACATCTATCACGAGCATGAACACCGAGAAGAGGATAGAGACTACCGATGTAGCCGCTCCGACTGCCGGACTCATGGCCGCAAAGATGAATATCAGAAGCGTCAGCACGATGACTATCATGTGGCCACCCATCATATTCGCAAACAGACGCACTGTCAATGCCGCCGGCTTGGTGAACATACCGAAGACCTCGATAACTTGCATAATTGGAATCGGGCACTTCAACCAGATAGGCACATCGGGCCAGAAGATTTCTTTCCAATAATGCTTGGTGCCAAAGAGATTGGTCATCAAGAAGGTGCAGATAGCCAACACGAGAGTTACACCGATGTTGCCCGTAAGATTGGCACCGCCGGGGAAGATTACAATCAACCCGAGCAAGTTCATCGTCAAGATGAAGAAGAACACCGAAAGCAGATAAGGAGCGAAGCGACGAGCCTGCGGCCCGAGAGTCGACTTTATCACTCCGTCGTAGACAAACGACACCACGACTTCTATCGCTCCGAGACCTTTGCGCGGAGCTTTGAAATCAGGATGCTTTCGATAGTAGCGTGCAAGCCACATTATCAAGCCGATTACGACGAACACCGTGATGAAAGCGGCCATTACATTCTTTGTAATCGAAATATCAAACGGCTTGACTTCTTTGCCATCAACGATTTCCACTACCTTTCCCTTGTACGGGCTATCTTCGCCGGCGATTTTGAACTCTACGCCGCCGTCGACATAAGTAGCTCCGTGAGCCACACGCGACGACGAGAAGCAGTGGAAGCCGTCGGTACAATACACAATCACCGGCAGCGGTATACGCTTGTGGTGGTTGAAAGGCATTTCCCAGCCGTAGCCGTCGCCAAGGTGTTCAAAAATAATCGCCTTGGGATCAATAGCCTTCGACTGCTGTGCATCGGACTCGTGCTCGGATGCCTTAGCCGGCATCAGCACGCCCGTGAACAGCGATATGAGCATTATGCAGATTAATCGAATCATGACCGGGATTAATAAAGACAAACTGACACTACATTGTTATCGACATCGGCCAGCCCGCCGGATATGTGGCGAGCCTCCTTTTTCCCGGCGGCATCTGTGTATTCGATATCGCCTTCGACAAGTGTCGACACAAGCGAAGCATGATTTTTGAGTACAGTAAAGGAACCGACAGTACCGGGGAGGGTCACCACAGTCACTTCACCTTCAAAAACTATAGCTTCAGCCGATATAATCTTGAGTGTCATGTTATTGAATTAATAATTGTACTACTTTATTTCACTTCGGCAAGCAGTTTCTTGCCCTTTTCGATAGCTTCGTCGATAGTACCTACGTTGAGGAATGCCTGCTCGGGATACTGGTCCATCTCGCCATTGAGAATCATCTTGAAGCCTCGGATAGTTTCGCTCAGCGGCACCAGCACACCGGGCAGACCGGTAAATTGCTCTGCAACATGGAAGGGCTGCGAGAGGAAGCGCTGGGCACGGCGAGCACGAGCCACTACGAGCTTATCATCGTCAGAGAGTTCATCAACGCCGAGGATGGCGATGATATCCTGGAGCTCGTTGTATTTCTGAAGCAACTGCTTCACAGCCTGAGCCGTGTTGTAATGTTCTTCGCCTACGATATTGGGGTCGAGAATACGCGAGGTCGATTCCAGCGGGTCGACGGCCGGATAGATACCGAGCTCCGAAATCTTACGCGAAAGCACCGTGGTTGCATCCAAGAAGCTGAACGTAGTGGCCGGAGCCGGGTCAGTAAGGTCATCGGCAGGCACATAGATAGCCTGTACCGAAGTAATCGAACCATTCTTCGTCGATGTGATACGCTCCTGAAGCATACCCATCTCGGAAGCCAAGGTAGGCTGATAACCTACGGCCGACGGCATGCGGCCCAGCAGAGCCGACACTTCCGAACCGGCCTGGGTGAAACGGAAGATGTTGTCAATGAACAGAAGTACGTCCTTGCCACCGGCACCCTGGTCACGGAATTGCTCGGCAACCGTCAAGCCGGTCAGAGCCACACGCAGACGTGCGCCCGGCGGTTCGTTCATCTGGCCGAACACAAGTGCGGCTTGCGAGTTCTTCAACTCATCATGGTCGACATCCTGAAGGTTCCATTCGCCCTTCTCCATGCCTTCCAAGAATTTGTCGCCATAGCGCATGACACCGCTCTCGATCATCTCTCGCAGCAAGTCGTTACCCTCGCGAGTACGTTCACCAACGCCGGTGAACACCGAGAAACCGTCGTGGCCCTTGGCGATGTTATTAATCAGCTCCATAATGAGCACCGTCTTACCCACACCGGCGCCACCGAAGAGGCCGATTTTGCCGCCCTTGCTATAGGGCTCGAGCAAGTCGATTACCTTAATACCGGTAGTCAGAATTTCCGTGCCGATCGTCAGGTCGTCAAATTCAGGTGCCGGCTGATGGATTGAGCGCAGATTGTCGCGATTCAAGGCAGGAAGGTTATCGATTGCATGGCCGATAACATTCATCAGACGACCCTTTACTTGGTCGCCGGTCGGAATCGAAATCGGCTGTCCCATGCTCTTCACTTCAAGCCCGCGCTGCAAGCCGTCAGTACTTTCCATGGCAACACAGCGAACGGTATCTTCGCCGATGTGCTGTTCGACTTCCATGATCAGCTCTGTCCCGTCGGCACGGTCAATCTTCAGAGCCGTGTAGATAGGAGGCAGTACGACGCCCTCGCCTTCGAAGGCCACATCGACCACCGGGCCGATTACTTGTGCAATTTTACCGATTGTCTCGCTCATTGTGTTAGCGGTATATGGAGGTTGTTAATTATTTTTAAAGTGTCAAGCCGAAGGTAATGATTGCTACCATCAGTGCCAAATTGAAGAGATTGATAGGCAGGAGGTATTTCCACTCCAGTGCCAGCAGCTGGTCGATACGCAGACGGGGGAATGTCCACTTGAACCAGATGATGATGAACGACAGGGCTACAGCCTTACCGATGAACCACAGAGGCGTCGGTATATAGTCCATAATCATATTAAAACCATCCCAACCATCAACGTGGAAAGGCATCCAACCGCCGAAGAAGAGCAGCGTTGCCACACCCGAGACGATGAAGAGGTTGAGGTACTCAGCCAGATAGAAGAAGCCGAAATGAATACCCGAATACTCGGTATGGTAACCGGCAGTAAGCTCACTTTCTGCTTCGGGAAGGTCAAACGGGCCGCGGTTGGTCTCTGCCGTGCCGGCAATCATATAGATTACGAATGCAATCACTGCAGCTACATGGCCTTGAAGAATGAACCAGTGGTCCTTCTGCGCATATACGATGTCGGTAATATCCATCGAGCCGGCCAGGCAAACCATCGTCACGATGCACAAGCCAATCGACAATTCGTAGCTGACCATCTGTGCGCCCGAACGAAGTGCACCGATGAGGGTGAACTTATTGTTCGACGACCAACCGGCCAACAGAATGCCGAGCACGCCAATCGACGAGCAAGCCACCAAGAAGAAGATACCGATATTGAAGTCGATGATCTGCAGACCTTCGCCCCAAGGCAAAGTCGCAAAGCAAAGCATCGAAGCTATGATTACCAAGTAGGGAGCCAGCGCAAACAAGAATTTATCAATGTGGCGCAGCTCGATAAGCTCTTTGATGAGAATCTTGAACATATCGGCAAAGCTCTGCAGCAAGCCCCACGGACCTACGCGGTTCGGGCCGAGACGGCACTGAAAAGCGGCGCAGACTTTACGCTCAAAGTAGATGTAGAAGAGAGCCAGCAACGCGTAGACCAGCAGCAGACCGACACCGACGGCCACACATTCGATAGTGGTCGTAGCCCACGAAGGCAAAAAGCCCATCAGAAAGTCGTGGATCGGGCCCGTAATTCTCGAGAAGTCAAAAATATGTGAATTTTCCATTAGAATATGCGGATGAATGTATTAACGGTCCATGTCGGGTACAATATAATCAAGCGAGCCACCGATGGTGATAAGGTCGGCAATCTTGCTACCCGTAGTGATATGGTCGACAACGGCGGCCAGCGGCAGACAGGGCGGCGCAATCTTCAAGCGGTAAGGCTTGGTGGTGCCGTCGCTTTCGAGATAGACGCCGAACGTACCGCGGCAGCCTTCCACGAATTCGCACCATTGACCCTTAGGCAACTTGAGCACCTTGGGCACTTTCACGCAATATTCGCCTTCGGGAATATTGTCGACGAGTTGCTCCAGGATGCGAGCGCTCTGCTCCATCTCGTCCATACGCACTTTGAAGCGAGCCATCGAGTCGCCTTCCGTGCGCACGACTTCCTCAAAGTCGAGTTCTGAGTAGATCGAATAGGGACGAAGCTTACGCATATCGCAAGCCCAACCCGATGCGCGACCCGACGGGCCGGTGACTGCATACGAGATAGCGTCTTCTTTCGACAGAACGCCGACGCCTTCCAGACGGTTGCGTGCAATAACGTTGCCGGTGAATATCTTGTTGTACTCTTTGATATTTTTGGGGAGTATTGCCAGCAGAGCCTTCACGTCATCGACAAAGTCGGGCGCGAGGTCCTGCATTACACCGCCGATGCAAGCATAGTTGAACGACATACGTGCGCCACAGGTCTTCTCGAAGATATCAAGAATCTGCTCGCGGACACGCAGTGTGTAGAACAGCATCGTGGTGGCACCCAAGTCCATACAGTATGTACCGATGAACAGGCAGTGCGAAGCTATACGCGACAGCTCGTCAATCATCACACGGATAACCTGAGCGCGACGCGAGATTTCGATGCCGGCAGCCTTTTCGAAGAGCATCGACAGGCCGTGGTGGTAATTATGGCCCGAGAAATAGTCAAGGCGGTCGAAGAAATGAAGAGTCTGCGGATAAGTCATTGACTCGCAGAGCTTCTCTACGCCGCGATGGATATAACCCATATAGACATCAATTTTCTTGATAGTCTCGCCGTCAACTGCCGTGCGGAAACGAAGCACACCGTGAGTCGCAGGGTGCTGCGGGCCGATGTTCACCACGAAGTCGTCCTTGTGGAAGATTTCACGCTCGGTTTTCACGACATTGCCGTTGTCATCACGAGTATATACATCGGTATTGTCGCTCTGGCGCTCGTTTTCGATCGACACAGGGTTCAATGCCGGATCCTCGTTATAGTCCTTGCGCAGAGGATACCCCACCCAATCGATATTGAGGAAAAGGCGACGCATATCCGGATTATTGACGAAGATGATTCCAAAGAAATCGTAAACTTCGCGCTCGTAGATTTCAGCAATGCGCCACAAATCGGCTACCGAGTCGATATACGGATGTTCGCGGTCGCCGGTTGCAAGCACCTTCACCGAGCATGTCTCGCCCGTGGTCGGACACATTAAATAATATATACAGCCGAGCGACTCCACCCAGTCCATACCGACGATGGTGACCAGATAGGCGAGGCCGAGGTCGTCGCGAAGCGTCTTGGCGGCTGCATGCCAGTCGGCTGCTGCCACTGTCAGCTGCGGATTACCCGAGCCGTCGGCGGCCAGGGGGCAGCTTGCAAAGTGCTTGGCGATCATTTCCTGTAAATTAGCCATAAGGGGTTGTTATGATTGGTTATAGCCTTTGTTTTTCGTTTTATTCTGCGTTGATATGCCGGCTCCGCCTTTTTAATCGACCGGATGCTCTTTAAGAAAATCCTTGCGGCTCTCTTGGCGATTGACGCCGCCGAAGAACTTTTCAACCTTAATCTTGCGCGAGAGCTGCATGATACCATAAATCATAGCTTCCGGACGCGGAGGACAGCCGGGTACAAACACGTCGACGGGTACGATATCTTCGATACCCTTGGCCACGTGGTAGCTCTTGCGGAACGGACCGCCCGAGATAGCGCAGCTGCCGCATGCAATCACATACTTTGGCTCGGCAAGCTGGTCGTACAGACGACGGAATACCGGCACCATGCGATTTACTATCGTACCGGCGACCATCATAAAGTCGGCCTGACGAGGCGAGGCACGAGCAACTTCCCAGCCAAATCGGGCCATATCGAAACGAGCCGCGCCAAGCGACACGAATTCGATACCGCAGCAACTGGTGGCGAATGTAAGCGGCCAGAGTGAGTTAGCACGCCCCCAGTTGATGAGTTTGTCAAAAGAGCCTACGATCACATTCGTGCCGCTCTCCTGCAACTCTTTGACGAGTTTTTCGATATACTCGTTATCTTGAAATGCCTCGTAAGGCATCGATTTGCATGTTACTTCCATTCAAGAGCTCCTTTCCGCCAGGCGTAAACGAGACCCAGCACTAATATTCCAAAAAAAACTGCGACGCCGACCACGCCTGCGCTCATTGCCGTATTGAAGTTAACGGCCCACGGCAGCAGAAACACTGTCTCGACGTCGAACATAAGGAATAAAATTGCGAACAAGTAGTATCCTACATGAAACTGCGACATACTCTCGCCGCGTGTAGGGATACCGCATTCGTAAGCTTCCCCTTTCTGGGGGTTGAACGATCGCGGCGAAATCAGCCCGGCTATCCACATTGCAAGTGCAACCAATGCCACACCCGTCAGCAAGGCTGTGATAGCAAGCACGCCGCTGTTTGAAATTCCAAAAATGGACAAAGATATCATAGTCTTTTCAATTTATATTCCTTTTTTAACGGCCGCCACAAAAGGCTAACGCCACGACATCTTGCCGCTTAGCATTTGACTCTCACGACTTTCTGTCGCCACGACGCTCTTACGGAGGCCATAGCTCTCGTTTTTCTGACTGCAAAGATAGTTAAAATTTTCCGAAAGTCAGCTATATACACAAAAATAATTGTCGCCTTTTTCCGAATGTTTTTTTTCCATTTGTCGCAACTGTTAAAAGCTCTTCCGTTTAAGCACAATAAAAAGGCAAAAAGTCAAAAAAAGTCCGTACCTTTGCATTCGATATGGTACTATTTCCAAACGCAAAAATTAACTTGGGCCTTTGCGTGACAGCCCGGCGCCCCGACGGCTACCACGACCTGACCACCGTCATGTTGCCCACAGGCTGGTGCGACGTCCTCGAAATCGTGCCAGGACGCCACGCCGATCACACCCTCACAGTCAGCGGTCGCTGCGTCGATTGCCCTCCGGAGAAAAATCTGGTAATGAAAGCCGTACGGGCTCTCGAGCGCGAGCTCGGCCCACTCCCTCCGGTCGACATTTACCTCGAAAAAATCATCCCCGACGGAGCCGGATTAGGCGGCGGCAGCGCCGACGCTGCATTCACTCTGCGCGGACTCAACCAAGTGCTCAATCTCGGCCTCAATGATAGCCGCCTGGCCTCTATCGCCGCCTCTGTCGGCGCCGACTGTTCTTTCTTCATCTACAACCGCCCTGCTCTTTGCACCGGCATCGGCACAGACGTATCACCCGTCGAAATACCTTCGTTGAGCGGATTTACCCTCGCCATTGCCAAAGGTCGCAGCGGCAGCGTCTCCACTGCCGAGGCCTACCGCGGCATCACACCACGCCGACCCGACCACGAGCCCCTCGACGTCATCGCCCTTCAGCCGACCGAATGGCGCGACCGACTTGTCAACGACTTCGAGCCGACTGTCTTTGCCGCCCTGCCCGACGTGGCTCGACTCAAACAACACATGTACGACGCCGGAGCCGTATATGCCGCCATGAGCGGCTCGGGCTCGGCCGTCTTTGGCATCTTTGCAAATGACAATTTGGCACATCTCGCGCTCGAGCGACTGACAGACTGCGACACATGGATGGGGCCCGCGCTCGGCTAAGCACCGCCTTTTGAACGATATCCGGCTCGTTTTGTTATTATTTTTAAAGAACGAGCCCCAACAAGCGTCTTTGGCAACGTTTTTGCTAAGATAGTCGTGTAAACACAAAAATTATGACCGAAAACAAACATAACCCCGAAAACGAAGAGCTGAAAAACGCTCCCGACACTACTGAAGCCACATCTACCACCGACAATGCAGCCGAAGACGCCGTCGAAGTCGAAGTTGTCGAAGACGAGACCGACACTCTCAACGCAAAAATAGCCGACCTCGAAGCTGCTATCGAAAAGGAGAAGAAGGAATACCTCTTCCTGCGCGCCGAGTTCGACAACTACCGCAAGCGCACTCTCAAGGAGCGCGAAGAGCTCTTGCGCAACGCCGGCGAAAAAGTCTTGCTGGGTATTCTTCCTATTGTCGACGACTTCGAACGCGGCTTGGCCGCCACAAAAAACACCGACGACGCCGAAGCCGTCAGACAAGGAATGGAACTCATCCACAACAAACTACTCAAATACCTGGCCGACAACGGCGTGAAGCCTATCGAATCGACCGGCCAACCTTTCGACGCCGACCTCCACGACGCCATCGCCACAATCCCGGCGCCCGCTCCGGAGCTCAAAGGCATGGTTGTCGACACCACCACTCGCGGCTACATGATCAACGACAAAGTGCTGCGCCACGCCAAAGTAGCTGTTGGCGAATAACAGTCACCATCCAACATTATTCCGTTCAACCGACATGGACACTAATCAGAAAAGAGACTACTACGAAGTACTCGGTGTGTCGAAGACCGCCAATGCCGACGAAATCAAAAAAGCCTACCGCAAGCTGGCCATCAAATATCACCCCGACAAGAACCCCGACGACAAGGAAGCCGAGGAGAAGTTCAAGGAAGCGGCCGAAGCCTACGACGTACTGAGCAACGACGAGAAGCGCCGCCGTTACGACCAATTCGGACACTCGATGGGGTCGCAAGGATTTGGCGGTAGCGGCTTCGGCGGTGGTTTCGGCGGGTTCAGCGGCGGATTCACCATGGAGGATATTTTTGCTCAGTTTGGTGACATATTCGGCGGACACTTCGGCGGTAGCGGGTTCGGCGGCGCTGCCGGCGGTCGCTCACGTCAACGTCGTGGCTCCGACCTGCGCATACGCGTACGTCTAACTCTCGACGAAATCGCCAACGGCGCATCCAAGAACATCAAAATACCTACATACGTCGAGTGCGAACACTGCAAAGGCACCGGCGCCAAGAACGGCACAGCCTTCGCTTCGTGCCAGCAATGTAATGGCACCGGCACCATCATCCGCCAGATGCAGACCATCTTCGGCATCCAGCAAGAACGCTGCACATGCCCCGCTTGCGAAGGCACCGGAAAGGTCATCACCGAGCGCTGCGACCACTGCCACGGCGAAGGCATCGTGCGCAAAGACGAGCAGGTGACTTTCAACATCCCGGCCGGCGTCACCGACAGCATGACTCTCACCGTCAAAGGCAAGGGCAACGCACCACGCCGAGGAGGCGTCAGAGGCAACTTGCTGGTCGTAATCGAGGAAATCAAGCACCCCGAGCTAATCCGCGATGGCAACGATATCATTTACAACCTGATGCTCGACCTCCCCACTGCCATACTGGGCGGCTCGGTCGAAGTACCGACTATCAACGGACGCGCTCGCCTCAAAATCGAACCCGGCACTCAACCCGGCAAAGTACTTCGAATGCGCGGCAAGGGTATCCCTTCGCCCGAAAGCCCCGGCTCTCGAGGCGACGAACTCGTCAACATCATGGTCTACATTCCCGAGAAGCTATCGAGCGAAGAAAAGAAAGCCGTCGAGAACCTGCGCAAATCCGCCAACATCACCCCGAGCGAAGACGACAAGCGACGCATCTTCTCGAAGCTCAACCATATTTTCGAATAAACGGCTTATATGCCTACACCGACGGCACCGAAGCGCGTACTCGTCACCGGCGCAACCGGCCGCTCCGGCCGCGTGTTCCTGCGGCGTCTCGCCGACCTTCGTGAGGCCGAAGGCTCCCTACCCTTCGCGGTAACCATTATCGCGCGCGACCCCGCGCGCGTTCCTTTTTCTATCCCAGGTGTCAACGTAGTCCGGGGCGACATCGACGACTCTGAATTTCTCAGTCGCATTGTCCATGGCCACGACACCCTACTCCACATAGCCGGCATACACCTCTCGGTGCCGCTTATCCGCGCTACCTGCGCCGCACCCGACGGCCCGCGATGGTTCGTCATGGTACACACCTCGGGCATATATTCGCGCTATAAAGCCGCCGGCGAATACTACCGCCAAGTCGAGTCGGAAATTGCCGACATCACAGCCGACACTCCGTGCGACATCACACTGCTCCGCCCCACCATGATTTACGGCGCGCCGAACGACGGCACCATGAACGTCTTCATCCGCCTCGTCGACCACCTTCGGCTATTCCCGCTCATCGGCGACGGGCACACCGCCATTCGCCCCGTGCGCGACTCCGACTTGGGACGCGCCTACCTCAAAGTCTTGCTCCACCACCACATCACCCGAGGCAAAGTCTACGACCTGAGCGGCGGCGAGTCAATCGACTTTATCGATATCTTTCGCACCATCAGCCGGCTGCTGGGCAAGCGCACTCGTTTCATCCCGATACCGCCGGCTATAGCCTACGCTGCTGCCGCTACATTGTGGGCCGCCACGCTCGGACACATCGACCTGCGCGAACGAGTCCAACGCATGACCGAGCCTCGCACCTACTCCTGCGCAAAAGCCATTGCCGACTTCGGATACGACCCCGTCGACTTCGCCACCGGCATCGCCGAAGAAATCGCCGAGTACCTCCGACTGAACGGCCGCACAGCCGACAACCACGGCCACCGTTAACGGCCGCCTGCTTACAAAATATCACTACAACACAACTATTTACGAACAATTATAATTTTTTTCTTGAAAATTTTAGAAAAAAGTTATTGTAGTTTGAAAAAAAGTATATAACTTTGCGACCAAACAAGAACACTAACCGACAAAGTTATTTTCTAAACACCAACAATGACTCGATTTTACTCATATTGCTTTTTTGCGTTTTATTTTACCACGAATAAGACCGGGCGTTTATGTGTATAAGTTTGACAAAAAGCATTTCAAATATTTCCAATAAACTCCCGGCAAAATGATTGTCGGGAGTTTTTTTAAATTCCACAATGAATACGACAAAGCATAGAAACAATGAGACGAAAAGTAGCTATACAGGGAGTCGCCGGATGCTACCACGACGCAGCGGCTCGCAAATACTTCAACGCTGAGGAAATCGACACCGTGCCCTTCGACTCGTTCACTGACATGTTCGAAGCGCTCGACAGCGACGCCTCTCTACTTGGCATCGTCGCTATCGAAAACACCATCGCCGGAGCTCTGCTACAAAACCACGAACTCCTGCGCAAAAGCAACCTCACCATCGTGGGCGAAACGAAAATGCGCATCTCGCACGTGCTGGCGGCCATGAAAGGGCAGACCATCGAAAGCCTCCGCGAAGTAGGCTCGCACCCGATGGCGCTGATGCAATGTCGCCAATTTCTGCATCAACATCCCCACCTGCGACTCACTGAAAAATTCGACACCGCCGGGACGGCTCGCGAGATTGCCGACAATCAGTGCGCAACGATGGGCGCTGTCTGTGGTGAATTTGCCGCAAAACTCTACGGCCTCGACATCCTCGCTTCGGGCATCGAAACGAACAAGCGCAATTTCACTCGCTTCCTGATAGTGGCCGACCCGCTGGTGGCCGACTCCCTGAAGCCGCGACCCGAGGAGTGCGACAAAGCCTCGATTGTATTCACGCTACCCCACACCAAAGGTGCACTATCGAAGGTGCTGGTTATCTTCTCGTTTTACGACATCAACCTTTCGAAAATTCAGTCGACCCCTATCGTGGGGCGCGAATGGGAATACCGCTTCTACCTGGACTTGACTTTCGACAGTTATGTGCGCTTCCATCAAGCCATTGACGCCGTTCGTCCTTTAATTTCCGACTTCAAATCACTTGGCGAATATAAAGAGTGCAAACATGAAATCTATTGAATCTATTCAGCCGGCCGACCGCGTTGACAACATAAAAGAATACTACTTCTCGAAAAAGCTACGCGAAGTGGCCGAGATGAACGCGCGCGGGCTCGACGTCATTTCGCTCGGCGTGGGCGGCCCCGACCGTCCGCCTCACAGCTCGGTAATCGAAACGCTATGCCTCACCGCTCAGCGGCCCGACGTGCACAGCTATCAGCCTTACACCGGCATCCGCGAATTACGCTCAGCCTTCGCCCAGTGGTACGCTCGCCACTACGGAGTCGAACTCGACCCCGACACGGAAATTTTACCTCTGAACGGCTCCAAAGAAGGCATTCTACACATCTCGTTGGCCTTCTTAAACCCAGGCGATGGCGTGTTGGTTCCCGACCCGGGCTACCCCACTTACACCTCCGTGAGCAAATTGGTCGGCGCGGAAATCTTCACCTACAACCTGACCGAAGAACACGACTGGCTGCCCGACTTCGACGAGCTCGAAAAGCTGCCGCTCGACAATATAAAACTCATGTGGGTCAACTATCCACACATGCCCACAGGCCGACAAGCCTCCGTCGAAGTTTTCGAAAAGCTGGTCGCTTTCGGTCGCAAACACGGCATCGTAATCGCGCACGACAACCCCTACAGCTTCATACTGAACGACAAGCCTCTGAGCATCCTCGCCACAAATGGCGCCGCCGACATTGCACTGGAACTCAACTCTCTGAGCAAGAGCCAGAATATGGCCGGGTGGCGCGTAGGCATGATTGCCGGTAATGCCACTTTCATCAACTGGATTTTGAAAGTTAAGAGCAACATCGACTCCGGCCAGTTCCGCGCCGTGCAGCAAGCCGCCGTGCAAGCTTTGGCTGCCGACGATTCGTGGTACGCCTCTCTCAACGAACAATATGCCCGCCGACGCAAAATCGCTGAGCAAATCATGGGCGCCATGAATTGCCGGTTCGACAACTCGCAGCGCGGCTTGTTCCTGTGGGGACGAATTCCCGACTCGGTCGAGAGCGGCGAGCAACTCGCCGACAAAGCTCTGTACGAAGCGCGGGTTTTCATCACCCCCGGGTTTATCTTCGGAAACAACGGCTATAAGTACGTGCGTATCAGCCTCTGCGCACCCGAAGAAAAATTAAATGAGGCCCTTGAACGTATTCGCCGAGTTTTTGCTTAATTTTGCATCCTAAAACAAATACTGAAATGAACGATTTAAAACCGATAGTCCCCGAAGGAATTCTCAAAGATAACCGCCTCGTCATCGCCGGCCCATGCAGCGCCGAGACCGAAGAGCAAGTACTGAAGACAGCCACCGAGCTTGCGGCCTGTGGCATAAAGCTATTCCGCGCCGGCATTTGGAAGCCGCGTACCAAGCCCGGCGGATTCGAAGGTGTCGGCTCGCCCGGCCTCGAATGGCTCAAAAAGGTGCGCGAAATCACCGGCATGCACACAGCCACCGAAGTCGCCACTCGCAGCCACGTGGAGCAGGCGCTCGATGCCGGAGTCGACATCCTGTGGATTGGCTCGCGTACATGCGCCAACCCCTTCGCCATGCAGGAGATTGCCGACACTCTGCAAGAGCGCGGCGCCGACGTGACTGTGCTCGTGAAAAACCCCGTAAATCCCGACCTCGAGCTATGGGTTGGCGGTCTGCAACGTATTTACAACGCCGGCGTGCGCCGTCTGGGCGCCATCCACCGCGGGTTCTCCACCTACGGCACTCACGTCTACCGCAACGTGCCCGAATGGCGCATTCCTATCGAACTGCGCCTTCGCTACCCCAACCTGCCCATCATCTGCGACCCCAGCCACATCGGCGGCAAGCGCGAACTGATTGCTCCGCTGGCGCAGCAAGCTCTCGACATGGGTTTCAATGGCCTGATTATCGAAAGCCACTGCAACCCCGACTGCGCCTGGAGCGACGCGGCTCAGCAAATCACGCCCGAAGTCCTGAATTACATTCTCAACTCGCTCGTGATTCGCGACGAGCATCAGTCGACCGAAAATCTCGCCTTCCTACGCCAACAAATCGACGTACTCGACAACGAGCTGCTCGACGTCCTGGCAAAGCGTATGCGAGTGTCGCGCGAAATCGGACGCTACAAAAAAGAACACAGCATGCCCATCCTGCAAGCCAACCGATACAACGACGTTATGAGCACCCGCCTCAAGAACGGAGCCGCCATGGAAATGGATATCGAATTCCTCAAGAAAGTCTATCTTGCAATCCACGAAGAGTCTGTGCGCCAGCAAGTTGTAATATCAAAGGAAAAATAATCCGAAAAACGTTAACGACGATGAAAATATTGATTCTCGGAGCCGGAAAGATGGGTTCGTTCTTCAGCGACGTCCTGTCGTTCGAACACGAAGTGGCCGTATACGATTTCAATCCCGAACGGCTGAAATTCACATACAACGTACTGCGTTTCAAGGGTCTCGACGAAGTCGACTCCTTCGCGCCCGACATGGTCATCAACGCCGCCACGGTGAAATACACCATCGAAGCCTTCCGCGCCGTCATACCTCACCTACAGCCCGGCACTCTGCTGAGCGACATCGCATCGGTAAAAACCGGACTTCCGGAGTTCTACGCCTCGTCGGGCTTTCCGTTCGTATCGACCCACCCCATGTTCGGCCCGACATTCGCCTCGCTCAGCAACCTGGCCGACGAAAATGCCATTGTCATCACCGACGGCGACGAACGCGGCCGTCAATTCTTCATCGACCTATACTCGAAACTTGGTTTGCACATCGAGCAATACTCATTCGCCGAACACGACGAGACCATTGCATATTCGCTCTCGATTCCGTTCGCTTCAACTCTCGTTTTCGGCTCCGTAATGAAACATCAGGACGCTCCGGGCACCACCTTCAAACGCCACCTCGGCATAGCTCGCGGACTTATGTCGGAGGACGACTTCCTGCTCAGCGAAATTCTTTTCAACCCTCACACACCCCGACAATTGGCCGAGATTCAAGAGCGTCTCGCCGAGCTGCAAGCTATCGTCGAGCGCCGCGACTCTGCCGCCATGATTAAGTATCTCGACCGCGTCCGCGACAACCTACAATAACGACCGACCGTTTCATTCTCGACTTTTACGTGCTCGCGCGCGTATCTTAAATGAAAAAACAGGGTTCAGACTTTGAAAGCAACGGAAAATTATGTAATTTTGTAAACTAAATTCTTTTGATACAACAAAAATACATAAGATATGCGCTTCAACATCCCCTGTAAAGTTTTTGCAAACGCCGTTTCGGCTGTTAGCAAGGTGATTAACCCCAAGAATGCACTGGCTATTCTCGACAACTTCCTTATCGAGCTCCGCGGTGAAGAACTAATCATCACCGGTGCCGACATGGAAAATTCGCTCACGGCTCGCGTTGCCGTGACCGATGCCGAAGGCGGCCGTCGCTTCTGCATCGCTGCTCGCCGTCTGGTCGAGCTGCTCAAAGCTCTCCCCGATCAGGGCCTCACAGTCACTGTCAACGACGACACTCTCGAAGTCGAAATCAAGTACGCCGGTGGCGAGTACAACCTCAACGCTATCGAAGGCACCGACTATCCCGAATTTTCACAAACCGACGACGATAGCGAGCCTATCGAATTCGACATCGAATCGTCGACCCTGCTCAAAGGCCTCGAATACACTATCTTCGCCGTCGGCGACGACGACTACCGCCCGATGATGAAGGGCGTATATCTCGACCTGAAAGACGACCGCGTAGTGTTCGCAGCCACCGACACACACAAGTTGGTACGATACACCGACTCGCGCCAGGCGCCCGGCGTCACCGGCTCGTGCATCATCCCGGTCAAGCCCGCTACCGTGATTCGCAACACGTTCACCCGCGAAGCGACGCTCCACGTTTCGATGACTCGCAAAAAAGCCGTCATCAGCAACGACGAGTACACGCTGATGTGCAGCTTCCTCAACGGTCGCTTCCCCGACTACAACCGCGTCATCCCCCAGTCGTCGCCCTACCGCATGTCGGTCGACCGCCAAGCCATGCTGGCTGCCGTGCGTCGCGTCGGCGTTTTCGTTGACCCCGGCTACGGCCTTGAAAAATTCAACATCACATCCGACCGCATCCTCATCAAGAGCGAAGACAACAGCATGTGCACCTGCGCTCGCGAGACGGTAGCTTGTAGCTACAACGGCCCCGAAATGATCATCGGTTTCAGCGCTCCTTTCTTAATCGACTTCATGACCATGCTGCCTACCGACGAGGTGTTCATCGACCTAAGCGACCCGTCGCGCGCCGGCGTTTTCTGCCCCAGCGAAAATCCCGAAGGCACAGAGCTCGTCATGCTGCTCATGCCTATGAACGTCGACAAATTCTGATTTAGCTGCTCGGCCTTTTTTGGGCCGGGCATCGATTCTTTCCCGATAAACTGCTTAGCTGATGAAACTAAACCTTCGCCGTCCGATTGTTTTCTTCGACCTGGAGACCACAGGTGTCAACATTCTCAAAGACCGCATCGTAGAAATCTCGCTCGTAAAAATCATGCCGGGCAAGGAACACGAACCAATAGTCAAGACCCGACGCATCAACCCCGAAATGCCGATTCCGGCCGAAGCCACCGCCATCCACCACATCACCGATGCCGACGTGGCCGACGCCCCGACTTTCCGACAAGTGGCACACTCGCTGGCCGACCAAATGAGAGGCTGCGACATCGCCGGGTTTAACTCCAACCGCTTCGACGTACCTCTGCTCGACGAAGAATTCCACCGCGCCGGAGTCGACTTCGACTTCCACCGCGCACAATTCATCGACGTTCAGACCATCTTCCACAAGATGGAGCCGCGCAACCTCACCGCCGCATATCGTTTCTACTGCGACAAGGAACTCGAAGGCGCCCACGGAGCCACCGCCGACACGATGGCCACTTACGAAGTGTTCCTCGCTCAGCTCGACCGCTACGACCAACTGTCGGGCGACGTCAACGAGCTCGCCAAATTCTCGTCGCAGAACGACAACGTAGACCTGGCCGGCCGCATCGTGCGCGATGCCCAGGGACGCGAAGTAATCAACTTCGGCAAGTACAAAGGCCGCCCCGTGGCCGACGTCCTCGCCTCCGACCCCGGCTACTACAGCTGGATCATGCAAGGCGACTTCGCCGGCGACACTAAGCGTGTCTTTACCCGTATAAAACTCGAGCAGAGCAAAGCGAAATGAGCAAAATGACCGAGCCGCTTGCCGGTAAACATATCGTCTTGGGCGTGACCGGCGGCATCGCTGCATATAAGTCGGCAATACTGACGCGCCTTCTCGTCAAAGCCGGAGCCGAGGTGCAAGTAATCATGACCCCGGCCGCGCGCGAATTCATCACACCGCTGACACTCGCCACTCTGAGTGGCAACGGCGTCATCACCGAATTCTTCACCGCCAACACCGGCGAGTGGCACTCGCACGTGTCGCTCGGCCTTTGGGCCGATGCCATGGTCGTTGCACCGGCCACCGCTTCGACCATCGCCAAGATGGCAAACGGCGTAGCCGACAACATGCTCGTCACGAGCTACCTGTCGTGTCGGGCTCAGGTCTTTGTCGCTCCGGCCATGGACCTCGACATGATGGCCCACCCCTCGACCACCGCCAACATCGAACGCCTGCGCTCATACGGCAACCTAATCATCGAACCCGGCGAAGGCGAGCTCGCCAGCCACCTCACCGGCAAAGGTCGCATGGCCGAGCCCGAGCAGATTGTCGACACCTTGCGCACATTCTTCGCTGCCAAGGGTGAGTTGAAGGGCAAAAAAGTGCTTATCACTGCCGGCCCCACATACGAAAAGATTGACCCCGTGCGCTTTATCGGCAACTTCTCCACCGGCAAGATGGGCTATGCCCTGGCCAACGAGGCTGCTCGCCGCGGTGCGCACGTCACCCTCGTCAGCGGCCCCGTCGACCGGCTGCCGCTCGACAGCTCCGTCGAGCGCATCGACGTATCTTCCGCTCGCGAGATGCTCGAGGCCGCAAAGGCGGCTTGGGCCGATGCCGATATTGCTATCCTGGCCGCTGCCGTGGCCGACTACCGCCCCGCACAGGAGCTTACTCACAAAATCAAGCGCGAGACCGACAACGTCGACACCCTCCGGCTCGTTCAGAACCCCGACATCGCCGCCACCCTCGGCACCGTCAAGCGCTCAGAACAACGCCTCATCGGCTTCGCTCTCGAGACTGACCGTCCGCTCGAGCACGCCGCCGACAAGCTTCGTCGCAAAAATCTCGACATGATTGTCACCAACTCGCTGGCCGACGAAGGCGCCGGCTTCGCCGTCGACACCAACAAGATATCACTTCTCTTTGCCGACGGTCGCGACCGCATCGACTTCCCCCTAAAGTCTAAAGCCGACGTTGCCGCCGACATTTTCGACAATATTGCCACACTATGAATGTAATCAGCCGTATAGCATCTATCCTGCTCATCGCAGCCGCTCCTGCCGCATTACAGGCTCAGGAACTCAACTGCGAGGTCGAAATCAACACCGACCAGCTCACCGGCACTAATAAGTCGGTGTTTCAGACTCTGCAAGAAGCTGTCAGCGACTACATGAACACCACCACATTCACCCCGGCGCAATTCGCTGCCAACGAAAAGATTGACTGCCGCCTATTCTTCACCATCAAAGAGTACGACGAAGGCGACGGCACCATCAAAGGCGACCTACAAGTGCAGTCGACACGACCGGTCTACAACAGCTCGTACACCACCACGCTGATTAATTTCAAAGACTCGAAAATCGACTTCACATATCGCGAAGGCGAACCGCTGAACTACACCGTCAACTCGATGGAAAGCCAGATTACGGCTATCCTCAATTTCTATGCCTACCTGATTCTGGCCGTAGATTTCGACTCTTTCGCTCCTAACGGTGGCGAAGCCTTCTGGGAACGCCTGAAACAAATCGTACAGATGGCACAGTCGTCGGGCGAAGTCGGTTGGAAAGCCTTCGAAGACACCAAAAACCGAAGCGCCATACTCACAGCCTACACCGAAGGCAAGGCCGGCGAAGCAATCCGCAAACTCACCTACGACTACCACCGCAACGGCCTCGACCAAATGGCCCTGTCGCCCGACAAGGGACGCGCCGCTATCACTCAGTCGCTCGATGCACTCCCGCAAATCTACGAATTGCAGCCTATGTCGGTCGTGCTCTCTATGTTCAAAGACGCCAAGCTCCCCGAGCTCGTCAACGTCTACTCCAAGGCCCCGGGCGAGGAGCGCTCTAAGGTCTACAACTTGTTGCAACCAATATATCCTGCTGAAGAGACTCAGCTCGTTCAAATCAAAAACGGCCGGGAAAACAAATGATTACACACCTGAGAATCACTAACTACGCGCTCATTCGCGACCTGGCTCTCGACCCGGCCGCCGGCTTCAACATCATCACCGGCGAGACCGGTGCCGGCAAGTCTATCATCCTCGGCGCACTTGGACTGCTGCGCGGCAATCGTGCCGACATGCGAGCCATTAAAGACCCGGCCGAGAAGTCAATCGTCGAAGCCGAATTCAACCTCGACGACATCTCTCGCTCGGCGTTGACCCCAATATTCACCGAAGCCGACATCGACGACGGCGGCGCCGCTTGCATCATGCGCCGCGAGATCCTGCCATCAGGCCGCTCGCGCGCATTCGTCAACGATACTCCGGTCAACCTCGCCACTCTCGGGCTCATTGCCGACCGACTCATCGACATCCACTCGCAACACAAAAATCTACTGCTGGCCGACGCCGCGTTCCAGCTCCGAGTACTCGATAGCCTGGCCGAAAATGCCGAGCTACTCGACCAATATCATCGCACATACGCCGACTATCGCACAGCCCTGCACCGCTTCAGCGACACACGCGCCGCTATAGAACGAACTCGCGCCGATGCCGACTACATACGCTATCAGCTCGACGAAATCAACAACCTCAACCCCATCGCAGGCGAGGACATCGATCTGCAACAGCGTCGCGACTCGCTTGCTTCGACCGAAGCACTCGCATCGGCCCTCGCCGATGCCGGCGAATGTCTCAACTGGGGCGAACCGACCGCGACCGCACTACTCGACCGCGCACTCGGCGCCCTGCAGTCCATTGCCCACACATCCGACGAGCTCGGCGCACTGACCGAGCGCCTCGAAAACGTCCGCACCGAAGTCGACGACATCGCCGCATCGGTCAGCGGTCTCGCTTCGGCCGTCGGCGACTGCCCGGCTATGCTCGAAGAAGTCGACTCCCGACTCGAACGCCTCTCGGCCATGATGGCGCGCCACAAAGCCGACTCGGCCGACAAGCTCATCGAAGTGCGCGACGCTCTGGCTCGACGACTCAACGACCTGGCCGACGCCGACATCATCCTCGCCGACCTCGAAAAGGAAGCCCGACAACTCAAAAAACAAGCGCTCGGGCTGGCTACGTCGCTCTCCGAGCGCCGCCACGCCGCCGCCGAGCGACTCGCCGAAGAGCTACGTACCAAAGCCTCCCCTCTCGGCTTGGCCAACTTGGCCATCGACATCAGCGTCGAAACCGGCAAACTCAATGCCGACGGCATCGACACTGTCGATTTTCTCTTCGCATTCAACAAAAACCAGCAGCCTCAGTCAATTGGCAACACGGCGTCGGGCGGCGAAATCTCGCGCGTGATGCTCGCTCTGAAATCTATCCTCGCCGACAAAGTCAACCTGCCCACCATCATCTTCGATGAAATTGACACCGGCGTCTCGGGCGACGTGGCCTCGCGCATGGGCGCCATGATGGCCGACATCGCTCGCAATATGCAGGTCATCACCATCACTCACCTGCCCGCAGTGGCTGCCAAAGGCGCACGACACTTCAAAGTGTTCAAGCGCGACTCCGAACTAACTACCGAAACATTCATCACCGAGCTCGATGCCGAGAGCCGTCGCCACGAGATTGCAGCGATGCTCGGCGCAGGTGCCGACGACCCCGCCGCTCTGGCTGCCGCCGACTCGATGCTCGAAAAACAAGAACGATAATGGAACGAGAAGACTATATCTACGGCCTGAGGGCCATCATTGAGGCCATCCGCGAAGGCCGACCTATCGACAAACTTTTCATCAAGAAAGACCTCAGCGGCGAACTTGCCTCCGAACTCTTTGCACTGATGAAGGAGCACCGCATCGTGGCACAACGCGTGCCCGTAGAGCGGCTCAACCGCATCTGCCGCAAGAACCACCAGGGCGCCATCGCCATGTTGTCGGCCGTTACATATTATAATTTAGGGCATCTGGTCAACCAACTCTTCGAAGATGGCATCCTGCCCTTCGTCGTAGTACTCGACGGTATCACCGACGTGCGCAACTTCGGAGCCATCGCCCGTACTGCCGAATGTTGCGGCGTCAACACTCTCGTCATCGGCGAGCGCGGCTCTGTGTCGGTAGGCGCCGACGCCATCAAGACCTCGGCCGGCGCACTCCACTCGCTGCCCGTATGCCGCGAGCGCTCCATCGCCTCGGCTGTCCGCTATCTGAAGGACAGCGGTTTCAAAGTCGTGGCCGTATCCGAAAAGGCCTCAGCCAACTACACCAAGGCCGACTACACCACCCCCACCGCGCTCGTCATGGGCGCCGAGGACAAGGGTATCTCGCCCGAAGTGATGGCTTTGTGCGACGAGCGTGTATCAATTCCGATGTTTGGCCACATCGGCTCGCTCAACGTCAGCGTCGCCGCCGGCGTACTGATGTACGAAGTCGTGCGCCAGCGACTCGACTCCGACCTCGAAGTAATGTAAATTCGTCACAGTATTATCAAATAACAACGCAGTCTGCGACACCCTCAACGGTGCAGCAGACTGCGTCGCTATTATCCGATATTATTAGTACTCGACTTTAGACGGGTTGTCCGACCAGGCGACGAAGGCTTCGAGTGCTTGGGCGCGCATGAAGTGGTCGCAGCGAATGGAGCGATGCTCGCGCGGCAATTCCAGCTGGTCGTAGATGAACGAGTCGTCGAAATCGATAGCTGCGGCATCGGCTTTGGTGTTGCCGTAGCAGATGCGGTCGACGCCGGCCCAATACAGGGCGCTCAGGCACATCGGACAGGGCTCGCACGAGGAGTAGACCGTGCAACCGCGCAGTTTGAAATCGCCCTCGGCGGCACAAGCGGCGCGGATCGCCGACACCTCGGCGTGGGCTGTCGGGTCGCAATTGGCCGTCACACGGTTGACGCCCGTGGCAATCACGCGGCCATCGCGCACTACGACAGCACCGAACGGCCCACCACCCTCAGCTACATTTTTCACCGACAGGTCGATAGCCATCTGCATGAAGCGAGCATCGTCGGCCGTGTATTCGGCAAACTCTCGCTCGCTATCAGAGCCAAACATTTGATTTTTCTTTTCGTCAGTCATTTTTTAGAATTTGAGGAGAATAAATCAAGAGTCGCACGACGACAGGGCTATGTGGCGCTTAGCGCTGCATTCGCTCACCGAACGGTCGACTACGATATGGCGGTTGGCCATCGCGGCGATGGTTGTCATCTCATGCGACACCAGTATAATTGTTGCATTGGGGGCTATCGAAGCGATAAGTCGGTAGATGTGCGACTCGAAGTGCTTGTCGACATAGCTCAGAGGCTCGTCGAGCACCAGCAGACTCGGCGACGACACTATGGCACGGCCCAGCAAGGCGCGTTGAACCTGTCCGCCCGACAGGCGACCGATTGGACGATCGGCCAGGTCGGTCATTTCCACACGCTCCAGCGCGCGCTCGACCTGCACATCGGCCGGCTCGGCCAGCGTTGAACCCAGCAGGCCCGAAGCTATCACTTCGCGCACCGATATCGGGAAATGCGAGTCGATACTATTCTTCTGCGGCAGATAGCCCACCGACGGCCGTCCCGACGGAAAGTGTACACAACCCGACGTAGGCTTCAGCAAGCCGAGGATGATGCGCAGCATAGTCGTCTTGCCGCCACCGTTAGGACCGGTTATGGCCACAAAATCGCCGCGATTGATGCGCAAATTCACATTGTCGAGCACCACGCGACTCTCGCGACGCATTGTCACATCGTGCAGCTCTATCAGCGGCCGGTCGGTGACGTGCAGATGCACCTCCACCGGCTCGGGGTGGTGACAGCAGGTGCCGAAGTGGCTTTCAATCTCGTGTAAGTTCATCTACTACAGTGTTAAGTTGGTTCTCCCAATCGTAATTAGCCACATTCACTTCGACAAAGCGAGCACCGGTGCCGTTGCACACGGCCTCGGCTTGGCCGGGATTGCAATAGCCATGGCTGAAAAACACCTTCACGCCGTGGTCCTTAGCCTTGTCAATCACCTCGCGCAATTTCTGCAACGACACTTCCTTGTTGTCGTCGGACACCACAATCTGCTCGAAGCCGTAGTCGCGAGCGAAATAGCTCAAAGCCGGATGCCACACGATGAACGAGCGAGTCTCGGCTCCGGCCAGTCGCTCGGCATACGCGCGGTCGAGCGAATCAAGGTGGCCGTCGAGCTGCGCAAAGCGAGCTGCGTAGTCGGCCGCGTGGTCAGGGTCAACGAGTTTCATCTGCTCGCACATGGTGCGGCTCACCTCGCGCATATTCTTCACCGACGCCCAGTAGTGCGGGTCAGCAAAATCTCCGTGCGAATGTCCGTGATGATGATGCGCATGACAGTGGCCGTGGGTGCCGTAAATCGGCTCGATATCCTTCGACGTGTTCACGACCTTGACGTCGGGATTGATACCATCGGTGATAGTGTTCTCGAACGGCAGATTGCCAATCGTGAAATACACCACACTGTTGTCGACATCGCGCCGATTGGTCAACGTCGGGTCGAACGTCTCGGGGTTGCCACCCTGCGGCAGCACCGTCACCACTCGGTAGCGGTCGCCAACGAGTTGTTCGAGGATATATCGCTGAGGCTCGAGGCTCACGGCCACTACCGGGCGGCCATCGCCGGACTTACCGCAAGCCGTAGCTATCAACGCTATCGCCGCCACTGGCAGCAGGCGCAGCAGCGCCGGTATGCTCATTTTTTTCATCTTATATCTTAACAAATAATACAATAGCAAAGTTACGCAACATTTTCAACACTCGCATAAAAATCCGCCGGAAATATGCAGCAAAAAGCCCCGCGAAGTTGTTGACTCGCGGGGCTGTGTACTTGCGAATGACAATTTAGCGAACGCTCACCTTGCACGAAGCTGCACCTACGCGCACGACGTAGAATCCGGGGGCTACGTGGGCAGTCGTCGAGCCAATGGCGGTTGCAATCACGCGGCCGGCAAGGTCGGCTACTACCACCGGAGTCGACTCAGCGGCTGTTGTCACTACAATGCTCTCACCAACGACTTTCACATCGTTGCCGGCTGCTTCGATATCAATTGCGGCCGCGCCGATTTTGACTTCCATCAAATCGGAAACCTCCGACTTGACACCTGCGGCATTCACTGCGGTCACGGTATAGCTCAGTGAGGTAACACCTTGCGGCACATCGACCGCATACGACGTGACATTGCCTACATTGAGGTCGGTATATCCGTCGAGGGCTTCTTCGCTCTCGCCACCAACACTGATATGGATATCATCAACAGCCAGGTTGCCGTTGCCCATTTTGTAGAATACCAGTCGGATGGCGTGCACGCCGGTGGGGATGTCTGACAAGCTAATCAATTCGCCGGCGACATCTGTCGTAATATCTGATTTCGTGTACAGTACGGTCCAGTCGCTATCGCCTGCGGCCTCGAGGGACGTAGCGGTGAGGCCTTGGATTTCTACATAGTTGATTGCCACTCCGCTGGCACTGCGCACCCAAGCGTCGAACGACGTGACGTTGCCTTCATAGACGGGCGACTGAATGTAGTCTCCACCCTTGTTCTTGAGTTTCAGCGAGGGCGCACCCGTCTCGGGTCCATGATATCCGGTAGATGATGTCTTGTAGTATTCCGATGATGTCGACGTCCAGCCTGTCGGGATAGAGAAGCTGTTGCCTGAGCCGAAGCCTACGGTTTCGTTTACGGGTGTTTGATTTGTCATTGCGCTGACGTTGAGTATGTAGCTTTCAGCACCTTCCACAGCATTCCAATTTGCCACGAAACGTTCGGCAGTCACTTCAGTGGCCGGAGCTACGACAGGCACAAGCATATCGAAGGTCGCTTCGCCGGTCATGATTTCGAGTTCGTCGCTCGCTTCTGACACATTGCCACCTCGCTTGGCTTGCACGGTGGCGTAGTAGCGAGTTTGTGGCTGCAAGCGGGTCACAGTCGCGGTCGTATCCTCAACCGAGTAGTCTGTGTAGGCACTCAGCGGATGTTGGTTGCCGTCATCGTCCTTTGTGAACACATTTACGACGTATTCCTTAGCTTTATCGACAGCGGGCCATGTCAGTGTGAAGCCATTACCAAAAATGTCGGTCACGACGGGTTGCGGAGCGGAGAGCTCTACGTTGCCACCGTTCACATCGAAGGTGATGACACCATCGGTTTCGGCAATTTCGGTCAGAGGCACACCCAGGGCTTTGCCGGCCCACGTGCGCATCGACGGCGTAGTATCATCGGTGAAAGAAGTCGTATTCGTTGTGCCGGGGAAGGTGTATGTGCCCATCGTCTCCCAGTCTGAATTATCCGCCAAGCCGCTCGCTTCCACGATGTCGACACATTGTTTTTGTTTGTTATTCGGGCCATTGTCGCGCCAAGCGGCGGCATCATAATTCACGTGCCACACCAGCATACCGTGGCCGGGCAGATAGGTATCCCAGCCTGTCTGTTGGCGATTTTCGAACAGGTAGAACTCATTTTTATTGTCCGTGAGCACGATAGCCACATCGTTAGAATCTTCGAGGTCGCGAAGCGTGATATTAGCAGCTTTCTCGAGGACAATAGGGTCAATCCAGCCCATAGCATTGCGTTCGAAAGCCGAATACACCGGCGGAGTGCGCCCGTCGTTGTTGTATGGGCCATAGTCGAGCACCGACCACGAGCCGGGTGTCACATAGTTGAGAGGCGAGGAATAGCTGCTGCCGGTATAATAGAGGTCGGGCAAGCCCATCACATGGCTGAATTCGTGACAGAACGTACCGATGCCGTCGACCGTGGTATCTTCCCACTCGTTGCAGCATCCATAGTCGTTGACGCCCTTGTTATCAAACGTAGGAATCGAGCCATAAGCGTCCTGCATAGTCCAGCGGTGAGGCCAGATTGTGTTTTCCTTGCCATACGAGGCCTCGCCTTGGCCGGCATAAATAATATAGACGTTGTCGACATTGCCGTCGTTGTTGAGGTCGTAGTCGGCGAAATTGATTTCGCTATCGAGCAATGTGCAAGCATCGAACACCATGTGGCCGGGGCGTTTATCGTTGCCAAACGTATCATTAGCACCATAGTAGGCGCAATTATTAGGCAATGTCACCGGACCGAAGAGGTCGAATGTCGGCGTAAACTGGCCCATCGACGACGTCACAAAGTAGTCGCGCACAGAGCCGGTTGCTCTGTCGGCCGAGAACCCTTCCTTATTCAGAAAATCGGTAAAATAGTCGTGAGGATTTGTCACCGTGAATTTCACATCGGAGAATTGCACCAGGATTACCAGTGCATGCACATCGCCCGTGTGTGGAAAAAGTGCATCATACAAGCCGATATTCGACGACTGATTGGCGCGCTGAGGTGCTTGATTGGCACGTTGCGCCGACCGACGCGACAGCATTCGCTCCGCCACGGCTTCCTTGTCAATCGAAACGACAAACTGCTGCTCGGCGGCCGAACGCATTTCGGGATTCGTGGCTTGCAGCGAGCAGGCCTTTACCGAGCCGTCGGCACTCAGCGTCGCGTAGCAATAGCGACCTTGTGCATCAACCATCACGGGCACTCGGTCGGTTGTCAGATAGATGTGTGAATACTCATCGCCGAGGCGGGTCAATTCTACAACGGTCCCGTCGGGCTGAGCAACCCTGTGTATTACATCTCGCTTGGCAGGGACGGCCATCGCGGCTCCGGCTGCCATTGCCACCATCAGCGCAGTGGCCATCTTTCGCAAATTCATTGTATTATGTGTATGTATTAGTTTGCATTTTTATGTATGTCCGTCGGCCGCGGCCGATTTCACAAGAATGCAAATATAGACAATTAAGCCAAATCGGCCAAAAAAAGCCGACTAAATGCCAAATTTTGCCGATTTTTTCCAATTTTTTTACAAATACCACATTGCTGCCCGGCATTGTAAATAGGTAAATTTCGCGATTGGAAGATTGCAAAAAATGCGTAACTTTGCGAGGTGGATATTTTTGAGCAAAATACACGAGATTATATAAAGCGGCATGGCTTGCCGCAAGCGCCTGCCCGGCTGGTGGTAGCGCTCAGTGGCGGCGCCGACTCGGTGGCGCTGCTGGCGGCGCTGACTGCGCTGGGCTACGACTGCGTGGCGGCGCATTGCAATTTTCATCTGCGCGGCGACGAGTCCACGCGCGACATGCACCATGCCGAAGCCGTCAGCGAGCGGCTCGGTGTGGATTTGTGCGTGAAGGATTTCGACGTCGCGGCTCGTCGGCGTGCCACGGGCGAATCGGTCGAGATGGCGTGTCGCGAGTTGCGCTACGCTTGGTTTGCCGACTTGGTCGACCGACAAGGCGCCTGCGCCGTAGCCGTCGGGCATCATCGCGAGGACGTATTGGAAACGTTCTTCATCAACTTGCTGCGAGGCACCGGCATCGGCGGCCTGACGGGTATCCGTCCACAGCAAGGCATGGTGGTGCGTCCGCTACTCGATTTTAGCCGAGCCGACATCGAAGCATATCTGCATCGACGCGGCCTCGTGTGGGTCGACGACAGCACAAATGCGGCCGACGACTTCCTGCGCAACCGGCTGCGACATCATCTGTTGCCGCTGCTTGATGAACTGAAACAGGGCGGATCTGACGCCGTGCTGCGCTCAATGGCTCTGCTGAGCGAGAACAAAGCGTTCTACGACAGAGCTATCCGCGCCCGTGCGGCAAACTACACCGATGCCCACTCGGGCGATATCGACCTGAAAGCCTTGGCTCTCGACCCCGACGGCCCGCTACTGCTCTTCGAAATGCTGCGTGGCGAAGGCTTTACCCGACGGCAAACCGACGATATGCTGATTGCGGCCGAGCGTTCGGGTGGTTCGTTCTATGCCGGCGAGGCCGTGCGCTGTGTCGACCACGGATATCTGCGAGCGGCGCGCGTCGCCGAATCTCCGGCCTCAGGTTGCTACGATGTGTCGCTATTGCACGACATTCACGTGCCGGTGAAGATTGAAATCACTCTTCACGATGTGGCCGATTTTAAACCCGAGGGCGACCCACGGGTCATATATATAGATGAGCGCGCGCTCGACGGCTCCCCGCGCTGGCAGCTGCGTCCATGGCGCCGCGGCGACCGCCTCGAGCCTTTCGGCATGTGCGGCTCGAAGCTGGTGAGCGACATCTTCGCACACGCTCGGCTCACGGCTGCCGAGAAGGAGTCGACATGGCTGCTTTGGCGCGACGACAAGCTGATGTGGGTTGTCGGGCGCAGGGCTTCGCGTCATTTTTCCATCAACCGCGACACACGCCGCTATCTGAGATTGAAACTTATCGACTAATTATATCATACTTAACAATGAACTACCTGAAAATCACAACTTTTGGCTTAACACTGACCTTGGGCGCGATGTCAATGAACGCCGAGATTGTCGCCACGGATGCCTACCGCTGGCACGGCGACACCATCACTCAAGGCGAGTACGTAGCATATTCGCCCGACGGCGTGAGCCTCATTTCGACTTACTCGGCGCAGCCCGGCTACCGTATGCCCGTCAACAAAACGTGGACGCTGACTCAGGACATCAGCGCATACCCGCAGCTGGTCACTCCCAATAAGTTGCACACTGCTGTCTACAACCTCGGCCTGGAGGAAATGCTCAATGCCGTAGAACCCGACACCACCTTGCGCACCGGCAAGGAGTGGGCCGGCGTCTGGACGCGCGACGTCAGCTATTCAATCATTCTCTCTATGGCCTATATGCAACCCAAGGCCTCGGAAATATCGCTGCGCTGCAAGGTGACGCCTACAGGCCGCATCGTGCAGGATACCGGCAGCGGCGGCGCTTGGCCTATAAGCTCCGACCGTATGATATGGGCTGTGGCTGCTTACGAACTATATAAGGTAACCGGCGACCGCGACTGGCTCGAATATATCTATCCGATCATACGCAACTCGATGGAGGACGACCTGAAGGTGACTCACCGCACGGCTACAGGCCTGGTCAAGGGCGAAACCTCCTTCATCGACTGGCGCGAGCAGAGCTACCCTCGCTGGATGCAGACGGCCGACATCTACGAGTCGGAAGCACTGAGCACCTCGGCTGTGCATGCTCGCACGCTGCAAATTCTGGCCGAGATTGCCCGCGACTTAGGCAAGGTCGACGATGCCAAGCGCTATCAGTCGCTGGCCGATGACCTGGCTCGTGCTATCAACGACAACCTATGGCTGGCCGACAAGGGTTACTATGCAATGTACAACTACGGACGCGGCTATTCAATCCTGAACCCGCGCGCCGAGACTTTGGGCGAAGCGCAGACCATCCTTTGGGATATAGCTCCGGCCGACCGCGCCGTGTCAATAACCGAGAACAATCCGACCACCCCCTTTGGCGTAGGTATTTTCTTCCCGCAGATTGCCGATATGCCACCATACCACAACAACGCACTATGGCCGTGGGTGGCGTCGTATTGGGCCATGGCCAATGCGCGTGTCGGCAACGAACAGGGTGTGCTCGAGGCAATCGGCTCGGTGTTCCGCCCGGCTGCGCTCTTCACTACCAATAAGGAAAATTTCGTGCTCGACAACGGCGACATCGCCACAGAACTCAACTCTTCGAATATGCTCTGGTGCCTGGCCGGCAACTTGGCATTGACCCACCGAGTGCTGTTTGGCATCGACTTCCGCAAGGATGGCTTAGCTATCACTCCCTTTGTGCCTGAGGCGTTGGCTGCCGAGCGCACACTGCGTGGTTTCCGCTATCGCGATGCCGTGCTCGATATCACTGTGCGCGGCTACGGCAACAAGATTAAGTCATTCACACTCGACGGACGCGAGCACAAGCCGCTAATTTCCACCGACATCAAAGGCCGCCACACCATCGTCGTCACTATGGCCGACGAACCGATTTCGCCGCTGAAAGTCAACCACATGGCCAACGTGAAGGCTCCGCTGACTCCGCTGGCACGTCTGACTCACGAGCCCGCGCTTGCCGGCGAGGGCGTTCCGGTCGCCAACTTACTGTCGTGGCAGCCTATCGAGTACATCGCTCGATATGTAGTGCTGCGCGACGGCCAACCCGTCGACACCGTGCGCACCACCTCCTACGCCGCCACCATTCCCGGTCAGTATCAGGTGATTGGCCTCAGCACCGACGGTGTAGAGTCGTTCGCCTCCGAGCCTGTCGACAACCTGCCTGCCGTTGTGTTGCAGATGCCGGGCGAGTCGACAGCGATGACTTCGGCTGAAATTAGTTATCAGCCCGAGCAGCCTGTAAGCGGCTTCACCGGCCGTGGATTCTACGAGCTGGACCACAACTCCGCGCCCATAGAGGTGGAATTCGACGCACCCGAAGCCGGCACCTATGCTATTTCGGTGGTATATGCCAATGGTAACGGCCCGGTAAATACCGAAAACAAGTGTGCTATCCGCACTTTGACTGTCGATGGCACCGACGCCGGCACTCTGGTGCTGCCGCATCGTGGCGTTGCAAACTGGGACGACTGGGGCTCGTCGAATACGCTCAACGTCAGCCTCAAAGCCGGAAAGCACCGCCTGGGTATCGTCTTCCGCCCCGAGAATGAAAATATGAATCTGAAAACCAATCACGCGCTCATCGACCGCGTCGTAATCAAGAAGAAATGAAAAAAATAGTTCTGCTCGCCATTGCCGCGTTGTTCGCCATTGCCGCGTCGGCGCAAGTCAAGCTTTCGCCTGTCGACAAGGCGGAGCCTACCGATGAATTGTTTATGGACATGGCGGTGACCGTGGCCAACACGGCAGTCGCCCAGGGGTACAAACCTTGTGGCACCGTCATTGTGATGCACGGCGCCTGGAAATCGTCGGGCATGGCTGTCGGCGGCACGACGGCCGAGCAGGACGCCCTGGCTCGCTCGCGGCGCACCAAGCTACCGACCGCTGTGGTCTACACCGTCAACCAACCGACCACCGATGCCCTCATCGCCCTTCGTGAGGCCGGCGTTGCTACTATATTCTACGTCAACCCGATGGAGGACGTCGTGGCCGCCGGCATTTACGCCGAGGCCGACTATGCCATCGTGAAAGACGCATCCGAAGGCTCAATGAATGTAATCCGCATGGACTACGCGCCCGCCACTACTCTCCTCAAGAAGTAATTGGTTAAATCACGAAATTTTGTTAATTTTGCCCTCGGAATGGAAAAAAAGCGACTAACTCTGATTATCAATCCGATTTCAGGCACTTTGTCGAAGAAGGGCGTATCACGTTGGGTGCCCGAGCACCTTCGACGCATGGGCTACGACGTCGACGTGGAGTACACCAAAGGCCCCGGCGACGCCACTCGCATTGCTCGCGAAGCGGCGGCGGCCGGCGCGTACGGCGTCCTCGCCTGTGGCGGCGACGGCACCGTCAACGAAGTCGCTACCGGACTGATTGGCACCGACACGGCGCTGGGCATCCTGCCCGCCGGCTCAGGCAACGGCCTCGCTCGCCACATCAGCATCCCGATCGACATCCGTCGCTCGCTAAAAGTCATTGCCGAAAACCACATCGAAGCCTGCGACTACGGCACCGTCAACGACCGCCCATTCTTCTGCACCTTCGGCGTAGGCTTCGACGCGGCCGTCAGCCACCGGTTCTCGCTCAAACACCGCCGCGGACTCATGACCTACATCTCGAGCGCCATCGACGAGTTCATCCAATACCATCCGCAGGCCTATCGCATTATCATCGACGACACCGTCATGACCGAGCGCGCCTTCCTTGTCGTTGTCTGCAACGCTTCGCAGTACGGCAACAACGCTTTCATTGCCCCGTCGGCATCTATACGCGACGGTCTGCTCGACGTCACCATCGTTCACGAAGGCAACTTCGTCACTCACGCGCTCTCGGGTCTCGAAATGATTACCGGCGTAATCGGCAACCACGGCAAAATCCGCACTTTCCGCACCAATCACCTGCGCATCGAGCGCAACGAGCCCACCGTCACTCACATCGATGGCGACCCCGCCGAGTTGCCCGACATTCTCGACAT
Source organism: uncultured Bacteroides sp. (assembly GCA_964433215.1). Taxonomy (GTDB): domain Bacteria; phylum Bacteroidota; class Bacteroidia; order Bacteroidales; family Muribaculaceae; genus CAG-873. The sequence continues at coordinate 64,956 of CAYSQI010000003.1, read as the reverse complement.
CCGATGCCATCACCATGAGCTCAAAATGTTCACTACCACCCACAAGCCGCGTTTCCGGCCGCTGATTTCGCCCCTCGTCCTTTTAGTCAAAGATTGGTGGATTGCTATCGAAAGAATTTTCCATAAAAATTAAAAATTCTGATAAAAAGATTGATTGTGGAAAAAATTCCGTATATTTGCGGAATAATACACAACTCTCGACCATAAAACTATAAACCTAATTTATACAGATATGTCAAAAGTTACAGTTATCGGCGCCGGCAATGTAGGCGCAACCTGTGCAAACGTCCTGGTAACCAAGCAGGTTGCCGACGAAGTAGTTCTCCTCGACATCAAGGAAGGTGTATCCGAAGGCAAAGCCATGGATATCATGCAGACAGCCAACATCCTCGACCTCAACACCCGCCTCGTAGGCGTTACCAACGACTACGCCGCAACCGAAGGTAGCGATGTCGTTGTCATCACATCGGGTATCCCCCGCAAGCCCGGTATGACTCGCGAAGAACTCATCGGCGTGAACGCCGGCATCGTGAAGTCAGTTACCGAAAACGTGCTCAAGCACTCGCCCAAAGCTGTCATCGTCTGCGTTTCCAACCCCATGGACACCATGACTTACCTCATCCACAAGATGTCGGGCCTGCCCAAAAACCAAATCATCGGCATGGGTGGCGCTCTCGACAGCGCTCGCTTCAAATACAACCTCAGCAACGCTCTCGGCGCTAACGCCAAGGAAGTTGAAGGCATCGTTATCGGCGGACACGGCGACACCACCATGATTCCTCTGACTCGCTTCGCTGCTTACCGCGGTATCCCCGCTTCGACACTCCTCCCCAAGGAAGAGCTCGAAAAGGTTGCTGCCGACACTATGGTAGGCGGTGCTACCCTCACCAAGCTCCTCGGCACCTCAGCTTGGTACGCTCCCGGCGCTGCTGCTGCTCAGGTTGTTGAAGCTGTCCTCCACGACCAGAAGAAGCTCATCCCCTGCTCGGCTCTGCTCGAAGGCGAATATGGCGAAACCGACCTCTGCATCGGCGTTCCCTGCATCCTCGGCCGCAACGGTATTGAAAAAATCGTTGAATTCGACCTCAACGACGAAGAAAAAGCACTCTTCCACAAGAGCGCTGAAGCCGTGCACAAGACCAACGCTGCCCTTCCCGCTTAATCCGACCTAACTACAACCCGGCATCGCCCGCTGCTTCTTTTCTGCGGGCGACGCCGGATTTTTTTAGCTTCTGCTTAAACCTTGACGTTAACTTTTAGTCTTATTATTCGTTAATATCATTAATCATTAGCCCGTCAAGGCCTTTACCTACTCTCTACTCTTTCGATTTACGAATATGAAAAAGATAATACTGACTCTCGCTGCCGCCATCGTCCTCGCTTTGGGCGCCTGCGCCGGCAATTCTTCCGCCGACAACTCAGCCGAGCAAAGCCGCCCGGCCGCCCAGACCGCCACGGCTCAGCGCACCGGCACCGTCATCTCGCTCAAAAAAGACAAAGCCTTCCGCCCCGGACAGAAAGTCAAGCGACTCACTATCCTCGACTTCAACGCCGTCTGGTGTGGCCCGTGCCGTAAGCTCGCACCGGTCTTCCGCGACGCTGCCAAGCGATACAAACAAGTCGATTTCATATCCGTCGACGTAGATAATATGCCCGCTACCGCCGAAGCTTTCGGCATACAAGCCGTGCCCACTGTTATCTTCCTATTCCCCGACGGCACTCAGCAAGTCTACACCGGCACCGACAAGCTCCTGCCGGCTTCGGCTCTCGACGCCCTCATCGACGCCGCGCTCAAGAAAAAATGATATCCGGCGAGCAAATTGCCTTGGCTGCCCGACGCATCGGCATCGAGCAGCCCAATGGTATGCAGCTCGAGGCTTGGAACGCCTCGGGCCGCCGTCTTATTATCCTTTCGCCCACCGGCTCGGGTAAAACTCTCGCTTTCGCCGGCGCTCTTATCCGCCGACTCGGCGACCCCGGCCGAGGCATTCGCGCCTTCATCCTCGCTCCGTCGCGCGAGCTCGCCATACAGATTGCCGACGTCGTACGCCGGCTCGCGCCCGACTACAAAGTCTCCGCTCTCTACGGCAAGCACTCCATGACCGACGAAGTCAACTCGCTATCCATCGCACCCGACATCGTCGTCGCCACTCCCGGCCGACTCCTCGACCACCTCAACCGACACACCATCGACCCGGCCACTGTCGACATCCTCGCCATCGACGAGTACGACAAATGCCTCGAACTCGGTTTCCAAGGCGAGATGAGCCGCATCGTACGCCGACTGCGCAAACCCGCATTCGCCGTCCTCACATCAGCCACTCGCGCCGACGAGCTGCCCGACTTTGTCGACTTCGACAACGCCACCGTCATCGACCGCATCGGCTCCACGCGCTCGCGCCTTCACATCGCTCGCGTCGAAGCCGACTCGCGCGACAAGCTCGACACCCTCACCGACCTACTCCACTACATCGGCTCGGGCAAACGCTCTATCGTCTTCGTCAACCATCGCGAAAGCGCCGAACGTGTCATCGACCGCCTCCGCCGCGACGGCTTTCCAGCCGCACTCTACCACGGCGGACTCGAACAGCTCGACCGCGAACGTGCCGTCATCACTCTCGCCAACGGCACCACTCCCATACTCGTGGCCACCGACCTCGCCGGACGCGGACTCGACATCGAAGCCGTCGAAGCCGTCGTGCACTACCACATGCCGCCCACAGCGCAAGCGTGGACTCACCGCAACGGCCGCACCGCGCGCGTCGATGCCCGTGGCGACGTATACATCATCACCGCTCCCGGCGAATCTCTCGGCGAATACATCGACTGGGACAACGACCTGACGCTCACACACGCCGACCGGCGACCCGAGCGCCCCGCTGCCGTCACATACTACATCAACGCCGGCCGCAAAGAAAAAATCTCGCGAGCCGACATCGCCGGCTTCATGATGAAAACTCTCGGCATCGAACCCGCCAACGTCGGCAAAATCGACCTCCGCGACCACGGCTCATACGTAGCCATCTGCCGCGCGGCTATTCCGGCCGTCGAAGCCGCACAAGCCCCCAAAATCAAAGGCAAGCGCGTACGCATCTCCCGCCTCCGCTAACCCGCAAACGACATATTCCAAACCGCCTT
>CAYSQI010000003.1:0-61718 GCA_964433215.1 uncultured Bacteroides sp. | reverse complement strand
AATTCCTCAAATATTATAATTTTTGTGGATTTGTTTCTACGAATTACACACTTTACTCTAACTCGCCCGACGCCATCGCGTTCACAAGAGTTTGAGTGCGATGGCTGCGCACGCTTCGGCATCGGCCAACGCATGGTGGTGGTTCGCCAAGTCGTAGCCACAGGCCGCGGCCGACACATGTAGCTGGTGGCTGGGCAACCGCAGACAGCGACGCGACGCCGCCAACGTGCACATGAAGTTGTAGTGCGGATATTCCATGCCATATTCGGCAAACGCAGCCTTGAGGCAACTCTCGTCGAAGGGCCGATTATGCGCCACGAGCGTCAGATTGCCTATCATCGGCGCTATCTGAGCCCACACTTCCGGAAACGTCGGCTGCCCGTCGGTGTCGCTGCGAGTCAAGCCGTGAACGGCCGTGGTGAAGCCGCTATAATAGTTGGGACGCGGCTCGATAAGGCTGTAGAAGCGGTCGACTATGCGCCCTTCGCGCACCACAACTACGCCGACGCTACACACGCTGGAGCGATGGCCATTGGCCGTCTCAAAATCTATGGCTGCAAAATCTTTCATCTTTTTTATATATAATTGTGGTATCTATCCGTGTATCAATACCGGCTTACAAAGTTAATACTTTTACGCCAACTACAAAACTCATAATCACCACCCCGCAGGCAGCGAGATTTCTATCGACGCAAAGATAAACGCGGCCTGTACCATTTCTCGGCACAAGTTCCATCAAGCAGTTCATAACTTTCAGTACTCATAATTCGAAAAAAAGTGGTACTTTTGTAGCCGTATGGCTAAGATTATTCGAACGATATTACTGATATTTGCCACGTTCGTAGTGTTTGGCGTGGTGCAAAAGGTTCTTTTCGTCGCTCTGTATCACGACGTTATCAGCATAGGTGCGGCCTCGGCGTTTGCGCTGGCCGTCAAGCACGGACTGGCCATGGACTGCTCGGTGGCCGGCTATCTGACCGCCATTCCGGCGCTGCTTCTCACGGGCGCGTGCTTGGGCGCTATGTCGGTGATTAAAAAGATTTTGAAAGGCTATTTTGCCATCATTGCCGTGGTCGTAGCGGCTATCACTACCATCGACCTCGGGCTATATGCCTACTGGGGCTTCCGACTCGACGCCACCCCGATATTCTACTTCACCACGTCGCCCTCGGCTGCGCTGGCCAGCGTGGAGTGGTGGCAAGGCATCGTAGGCACAATCGCCACGGCAGCGTTAGCCGCCGGGCTTTTCGCCACCTTATGGTTTGTAAGCAAGCGAGTTGAGCCGGTCGCCAAGACCAAGCGCGCCAAGGCCGCGGCTGTCTGCTTGCTCGTGACGGCCGGACTGTTCCTGCCTATCCGCGGAGGCGTGACGGTTTCGACCATGAACCTAAGCCACTGCTATTTCAGCACCAATCAGCGACTCAACCACGCAGCCATCAACCCATTTTTCAGCCTGCTCTATTCGCTGACGCACCAGGCCGACTTCAGTAGCCAATACCGCTTTATGGCCGATGACGAAGCCGAAGCGCTGATGGCTGCCACGCACACCCGGGGGCATTCGCAAGCCGACACTCTGCTGACGTGCTCGCGACCCGACATCTATCTCATTATCCTTGAAAGCTTTTCGGCACATCTGATGCCGTCGCTCGGCGGCGAGGACATTGCTGTCGGGCTCGACTCGCTGGCGCGCGAGGGCATCTCTTTCAGCCGCTGCTACGCATCGAGTTTCCGCACCGACCGCGCCTTGCCGGCCATTCTGAGCGGCTTCCCGGCCCAGCCCTCGACCAGCATCATGAAATTCACCGACAAGATTGAGCGCCTGCCCGGCATCGCCGGCGAATTGGCCGCTGCCGGATACTCCACGGCCTACTACTATGGCGGCGACGCAAATTTCACCAACATGAAAGCCTATCTGAAAAGCACCGGATTCGAGACCATCATATCCGACGCTGACTTTGCCGTGGCTGATAAAGCCAGCAAATGGGGTGCGCACGACCACCTCGTGTTCCAACGCGCCCTGGCCGACATTCGAACAGCCGACACTGCCACTCCTCACTTCCGCGTGATACAAACCTCGAGCAGCCACGAGCCTTTCGAAGTTCCATACAGCAATCCGCGCTTTGCCGGCGAGCCTAAGAAAAACGCATTTGCATACACCGACAGCTGCCTGACAGCGTTCGTCGACGCACTCAAGGCGCTACCCGGCTACGACCGCGCACTCATCGTCATCGTACCCGACCACCTGGGCGCCTGGCCCGAAAACCTCGACCGGCCGGCCGACCGACACCACATCCCATTAGTCATCACCGGCGGTGCCCTCGCCCGCCGAGGCGCGACAATCGACACGCCCGCCGCACAGACCGACATCGCCGCCACGCTGCTTGCCATGCTCGGCATCGAACACGACAAGTTCACATTCAGCCGCGACCTCTTCGACACGGCGACCCCACACTTTGCATTCTTCTCCGAGCCGTCAGTTGCTGCGATGGTCATGCCGACCGACACCGCCGTAGTTTACCTCGACAGCGACCGCCGGCCTGCCCCCTCCGACACCACCGCACGGCTCACCCAAGCCTACCTGCAAACCCTCTACTCCACAATCGACAAAATGTAGCAAATCCGAAAGTTGGATTAGAGAATATTGAAAATTTACACCCTAAAGGGTATAAATACACATTATTACACAAAAATTATACCCGTAATGGTGTAGTCAGGAGATAATTTTGTATCTTTGCGGTATGGCTTGATGGCTTTACCTCCGCGCGCCGCCTTTGCCAACATTCGCTTCAAGCTCATTCGCGATTTACAACTATCAAAACAAAAGAGTTTATGCTATGACTCAGCTATCTAAATATGTTAAGGAGATGCGTAAGCAGTACGGGCTTACGCAGATTGACCTATCCCAAAAATCCGGAGTCGGTCTGCGCTTTGTGCGTGAGCTCGAACAAGGTAAAACAACTCTTCGCCTTGACAAGGTAAATCAGTTACTCGCACTTTTCGGTGCACAAATGGCTCCGATAAAAATTGAAAATTCAGAGTTGAATATTTAAATACACGCTTCTCTATTCTAAACTCTTAATTCCTAACTCTCCATGAAACAAGCTAATGTATTTCTAAACAAAATGCTCGCCGGAATTCTAACCGAAGATGATTTTGGTTATGAATTTCGCTATGATTCGGATTATCTCAAATCGGAGAGTGCCGTTGCCGTGAGTCTGACCTTGCCACTAACGGATAAACCATACCGCGACAAAGTGCTGTTCCCGTTCTTTGACGGTCTCATTCCCGAAGGGTGGCTCCTCGATATAGCGGAACAAAGCTGGAAAATATCGGCCCGCGATAGATTTTCATTGCTACTTGCCTGCTGTAAGGACTGTATTGGCAACATAAGTGTCGTTCCTACGCAAATCGAAAGTTGATATTTAGGCTTCTCTATTCGCCATTCTAAAATCTAAATTCTCAAAAATTATTCATGAAGTGTTTGTTTTGCTATAAGTCATTAACTGAGGGTGAAGCCGATTATCATAAGGCCTGTGCCCGCAAAATATTTGAATCGACATCAATTCCGATATTACCCTATACTCGCGCCAATATCAAAGAGCTGGCGCGTGAGATAGTGACTGCAAGCACCTCCGTCACGGGCGTTCAAGCAAAACTCTCGCTCGACATCTCGCGCGGCCATGCCGGAGGGCCTCAACGCTTCACTATCGTAGGATTGTGGGGGCGTTTTATCCTGAAACCACAGACTGACCGATTTGCGAATCTACCGGAAAACGAAGATCTGACAATGCACATGGCCGAGGCTGCCGGAATTAAGACCGTTCCACACTCGTTGATTCGATTTTCAGATGGCGAACTCTGCTATATTACCCGTCGCGTCGACCGAACAAAAAAAGGGACAAAGATTGCAATGGAAGATATGTGCCAGCTTTCAGAACGACTCACCGAGGACAAATACAAAGGTTCATACGAGCGCATCGCAAAACTAATTCGCCATTATTCCTCAGCACCCATGCTGGATGTTGTAAATTTCTGGGAAGTGGTACTCTTCTCATGGCTGACGGGAAATGCCGACATGCACTTGAAGAACTTCTCCCTGTTCCGACCTGCTGACAATTATATACTGACACCGGCATACGATCTTCTGTCAACCGCTCTCGCCATGCCTGAGGATGACGAAGAATTGGCATTAACCCTCAACGGAAAGAAGAAACGGTTAAGACGTGAGGATTTCGAGAAAGCGATGCGCGACAGCGGCATGAATGAAACAGTAATTGCTAACCTTTTCTCCCGATTGTCCAAAGCCGTTCCCGAATGGCATGAATTGATAAGACTGTCATTCCTTCCCTTGGATTTACAGGTAGCCTATCATGAAAAGATCGACACAATGGCAAGGCGAATTTTCTCATCCCATTCCTGATAATTGTGTAAAAATTCACTTTGAGATGCGCGAAATTTGCAGAAGTAATTATGTTGAGTATGAATCAGATATTGCACAATATATATAGTTTTGTTATAACTGTATTCCTTTTTATCTTTTTCGGGTGTAGCCAAACTATGCACCACAACGAGACATTAATGTCTGTCGAGCAATTAATGTCCGTTCAACCGGATTCCGCCTTAAATGTTATTCAGAATATTGATACCACCACACTCCGATCTGCGGCAGACAAGGCTTTGTTTGCATTATTGTATGTTCAAGCAGAGGATAAAAACTATATTGATTCGAAGGATGTATCGATGATTCAAACCGCTGTAAACTTCTATAAGAACAGCGATGATGAATACCATAAAATGCTATCATACTACTATTTGGCGCGTATAGAAGAAAACCGCAGGGAGTATTCAAAGGCAATCATAAATCTGCTTGTAGCTGAAAAAATTGCTACAAACATTAATGACCATTTTTACCTTGGACTGATTTATCGTTCTTGCTCTAATGTATATGATAAGATATACAATAATGTAGAAAGTCTTAATTACGCGAAGCGGTCATACGATTCTTTTAAAGAATCCGGTTCCGAGACATACACTTCATGGGCATTATGGCGATTAGGATGCGCATATCATAATGTAAATGATTACAAAAAATGTATTGATATAATGCAGCAAGTCGCTAAAATTGCACAACATAATGCTGATGTGCATTTGTATATTGAAGCGCTGAAATCCAAAGCGCTTTCACACCTGGCTTTACACGAATACGATAACGTTTTGATGGTCTATGATACTCTTAAAAAAGATAGTAATTTTGAAGTCGGCATAGACGACTATCAAAACATTGGTTTAGCTTACATCGGAATCGGTGATGATTATAATGCCAAATTATATATGGATAAAGTGCTTGAGAGAGATTCCTCTAATCAATGGTTACCCTATGAAATCAACAAACGTATTGGCGATTATGAAAATGCGTTAAACGCATTGGAAAATGAACATTTACATCAAGACAGCATATTACATACTGTAATAACACAGAATGTAACACAAATGGTTACCGATTACCATAATTTTTCAATTAAATTACAAGAAAGTGAATTTCAACATAAAAGAAAAATTGCGAAGGTTTTGATTTTTTCTTTAGTCATTATTATTTTTCTGATATCTATGATATTCTTTCAGAGAAATAGGGCAAATAAGAAAGAGATTGAAAACAATATGCTGAACGCATTGAATCTTCGCAATTTACTTAAAATTAAGGAAACTGAGATAACTGATATGAATAAGACGATTCTGGGTAAAGATGCCGAAACAATGGTCTTACAAGAGAGGTTATCTGAGACAGAGAGACGTCAAGAAAAACAACTGGATTCCTTAAATACAGCTATCAATAATCTATTTGAGCAACACTTCGCTACAATAGATCAGCTAACTAGTGCCTACTATGAATATCAAGGTACGATTAATGAAAAACATAGAATATATTGCGATGTAATGAACATTATATCCGGGTTGAGATCTGACAAGAAAGTACTCAGTGAGATGGAAAAATATGTCAACCTCTATAGAGATAATTTAATGGCTCGTTTTCGCAAAAATTTTCCTAATTTAAAAGAAAATGATTACACGCTATTTTTATATGTGATATCCGGTTTTTCATCTCGTGCCATAAGCATTTTTATTAATGAAAAGCTGGATGTAGTATATAATAGAAAATCACGTCTCAAACAAAAAATATGTCGTAGTTCTTCACCCGAAAAGGATATTTTCATCCAATATATGAAATAACCCGTTGACAATCAGCGATTTGCTATCTTTTCAATTTAATACCTCTTTAATAGGCTGATAAACAGCGATTTGCATTACTGTATTAAAAGCGGATAGATTTAATGTTCTATCCGCTTTATATATTCCTTATAATCAATGAATTATTGCGTCGGGCTGATAGATAATACTATTCCCTACAACATATATTAATCATTTTTGCATTATAACTTTGCAGACAGAGAAAAAAATACTTGATGTACTTATTTAAATATATCATATAATGAACATGAAATGTAAGATTATTATAATACTGCTACTTTTCGGTTTCTCACAATGCTTCCGCACTTATGCACAAAGTGATATTACCGGTATATTATCATCAAAGGAAGACAGTACCGCAATAGTTGGAGGATATGTGTTACTGATTAAAGATGGGCAGATTGTAAATTCATGTGTATCAAACAATGATGGAAGATATAATTTGAGCGACAACGCCAAAGGAACATATATATTAGAAGTAACTTGTATGGGATTTAAGACTATACAGGATTCTTTGGTATTGAATGGCACCTGTGAAAAGGACTATCACCTTGAAGAAGAGTCTATACAACTTGACGAAGTTTCTGTCGTAGCCGACCGCAGTCAGGTGGTGACAAGAACTGCCAACGGTCAACGGTTCTACCTGTCAGCAGATGCAAAGAAAAAGAGCAATCCATTCCAAGCATTACAGGAAATACCGTTATTGATTTCAGACGCCAATACATCCTCTATCAAAATGGTCAATGGTTCGTCGCCATTGATACTCATTAATGGCAATATAGTGAACTCCGGAGTAAATCCTATATCTCCGTCAGACATTGAATCGGTAGAAGTAATCAATTCTGTTTCTGCCAGATACCTACAAGAAGGAGTATCGAGCATTGTAAACATCAAATTAAAAAAGACGGCCAGACCTTACCTTTGGCTTGAAGCAGCTACCCGCCACGAGATTCCCCTCAACAATGGATTTGGCGTAGGTTATTTCGAGGTGGGTAATCAGAAATTCAGCCTTTATGGGCGCGCATCGTACAACTATGTCTACCATGACGATATGGAGTCTACAATAACACGCTCAAATACCACATATAATCAGAACTATGAGGAGACGACCCGCAATGATGCCGAATCATGGCTCGGCGAGTTGCTTTTCAAATGGCAGATAACGAACAAAGATTATTTTGCAGCTCAAATCTATGGGACGACAAAAGAAAGCGAGTCCGGCCATAATGCTTCGGGAGTATATACCTCAGACGTGGAGCAAGTTTATAAATTCAATTCATCAAGTATCGATGATAGCCAAATCCTTACATCCGGACTTTATTACAAGCACTCTTTCGCGCCCGAGAATGACTTGGAGGTTCGCCTTTCTTATAATTATAACAAGAATAATTATTCTGCTGTCAGAACGGATTATTTTGATGAACGAACCTCTGATACAGAGTCACTATTTAATAATAAACGAAATTCAGGAAGTCTGAGTCTTGATTATTCCCGAACGTTCACAAATGGCAGCTCATTGATTTTAGGTAGTCGTAGCACCCTTGTGGCTGATGAAATTAACTATATGGTCGGTGAAAATCCGCTATTCAACCATCGCAATTATAATCAATACATTTATGCCGGTTATGGTGCTGCTTATAAAAACAAATTGTATTATAGTGCTTCTATCGGCATAGAAGGTATATGGGCAAAGGCAGGTGATACGGATTACCGTTATATTCGCCCAAGAGGTTCGGCCTCTCTGACTTGGGCAATCAACGGACACAACTCCATCCAACTCAGTTACAGACTTACCAATACAGCACCCACCGTTTCAAGTCTGAATCCATATAATATTTCAACTGACACTTTGCTCGTTACGGTCGGCAATCCCAATCTCAAGCCTCAGATGATAAATCATATCTCTGCAAGCTACACACTCAATGTGGGTAATCTTTATATAACTCCTGAAGCATACTATAAGCATATTGGAGATATGATTGAGCCATACGGCTATACAAAGAATGGTATCTACTATAGCACCTATGCTAACTCCGGTCATTTTTTACAAGTCTCAGCAGGAGCCAACATTAGTTATCGTTTCAAATGGGGACGCATATATGGTGGCGGTGGCTGGTATGCCGACCACTATGAGGGACAAAATGCAAAAAATTCCACTTACGGTTCTGTAGGTTTCAATGCACAAGCCAAAAACTTTTCCTTCTACGGAATATTCGAGTATAGTTCGAGAGACTATACTTCCGTGTCATACACAAAGTATTATCGCCCTGTAATGGCAAATCTTCAGATAAACTATAATTTCACGCCTGATTTCTATATCGGAGTGTGTCTGCAACATATTACAGGTGAATTCCGCACAAAAACGGTCACTGAAGATGGTTCATACCGTTCCGTAACCGAAAATCGATACACAGACAAGTGTCTCCGCCCTTGGGTAATTCTGCGATATACTTTCAGAAAGAACTCCGAAAAAAGGCATAAATTAGGGAAAGTGCTTGACAGCAACGAGCAAGGTATTTCAATTACACGATAAACATTGCATTATCTAAGAAGCATTTTGTGAAGCATTTTGAGTCTCTTTTTGAGACTCTCCATACTGAAAATTACATGAAAAGAGGTGGAAAATTTGGCCAAAAGAAATAAAAGTCGTAAATTTGCAGGCCATTACGATAAACGGGCCTTACCAGCCCGGTATAATAATGAAACAATAAGCTTATAACGTTATAACAATGAAAAAAGACATCCATCCCTCTAACTATCGCGAAGTTGTCTTCAAAGACATGTCGAACGATCAGATTTTCATCACTCGCTCGACCGTAGCTACTCGCGAAACTATCGAAATTGATGGCAAAGAGTATCCCCTGATGAAGCTTGAAATCACCAGCGCTTCTCACCCCTTCTTCACCGGCAAGCAGAAGCTCGTCGACACCGCCGGTCGCGTCGACAAGTTCATGAGCCGTTACGGCAACCGCGGCAAGAAGTAATCAGCCCGATACAAGAACTTATAAAAGCGAGGCCAACGCGATCCGGAAAGCGTCGGCCTCGCTTTTTTATACCCCTAAACCAAAAAAAGTAGGCATATCCGCCTACTTTTTTATATGTATCATGGATGCGTCGCTCCGACTTAGCGCTTGAGTGCGGCAAAGGTGCGGCGACCGCGTAGATAGAAATTGACTAAGATGTTGAGCCGAGCGTCCGTACGGGTACGCAACAGATTTTCGGCCGGATGCGTGTCGTAGGATTTGCGCATACGAGCAAAGTCGCGATGTGCGCTGATGATAGCGGCTGCATTTTTCCACTTGAATGTCGCTACAAATTTCGCCCACGCGATGGTGTCGAGCAAGCGACGACGCAGCAGCGTGGCGCAACGGTCGCGCTCGGGCAAATTCTTATGGAGCATCAACAAGTTGTTTCGGAAGTTGAGATAGACCTTGCGCGGACTGTCGGGCGGTAGCGAGCCGCCACCAAGATGATAGACCGTGGCTGCCGGCACTGCCCATATCGACCGACCGGCCAGGTGGATACGCCAGCAGAGGTCGATTTCTTCCATGTGTGCAAAAAATTCTTTATCGAGACCGCCGGCTTCGAGATAAAGCTGCGTGCGCACCATCAGCGCGGCTCCGGTAGCCCAGAACACTTCGATTGGGGTGTCGTACTGCCCGTTATCGACTTCGCAAACATCAAAAATGCGGCCTCGGCAATAGGGGTAGCCATTGCGGTCGATGAATCCGCCGCACGCGCCGGCATACTCGAAGCGCGACTTATCGCGATAGCTGATGATTTTGGGCTGACAGGCACCGGCCTCGGGATGCGACTCCATGAATTCGTAAAGTGTATCGACCCAGCCGTCGGCCGTGGCTACGTCGCTGTTGAGCAACACTGTGTAGGGATAGCCGGTAGCGGCCAACGCGCGATTGTAGCCCTCGGCAAAACCATAGTTTGTGTCGAAAGCTATCACTTCAACAGCCGGAAACTCCTGCGCCAGCACCTTCAGCGAGTCGTCGTCGGACCCGTTGTCGACGACGATGACGCGCCCCACTGCCGGATTGGTCGTAGCGACAACCTGCGACAGAAACTCGCGCAGCAGCGCGGCGCCATTCCAGTTGAGAATAATCACCGCCACCGGCGGCATACCTTCAGTGTATTTATGAGATTGGTCAGGATTCATTATCGGGCAGAGTTACTTTATGTTTCCAACGCTTATGGCTCCATAGCCAAATCGACGGGTCGCGACGGATAGTCGTTTCGAGCATTTGTGCATATCGGCGCGTGGCCTCGCCCTCGGGCAGCGAGGCGGCATCGTCGGCGATATGACGGGTAGTGATGCGATAGCGACCGCGACCTAAGCGCTCCATATCCCAGTAAATCAGAGCCATACCGAGGCGACGAGCCAACGTCTCCGTGCCGGTAATGATTGCCGTCGGCTGCTCCATAAAGGTAGTGACCAAGCCCGGGTCGCCGTGGCTGGGATGCTGGTCGCTCATGAAGCCGGTAATCGACACGCGGCCTTCGCGGCGATATTGCAGCAGGCGGCGCAGCGCCACCTTCTTGTCGATACTCTCCGAACCGAAACGCGAGCGAATGCCAAGCATCAGCCCGTCGAACGCCTGCGAACGCAGCGGACGGTAGATTTGAGCGAACGCCACTTTGTCCGACGGCTTGTGGCGCGTGTGAAGCGAAATCGACGGAGCCCATTCCCAATTGAAGAAGTGCCCGAAGTACACCACTATGCTCTTGCCTTGGTCCATGAGCGAGTCGATGATGTCGGTATTGACGAACTCCATGCGCCGCGCCATCTCCTCGTCGGTGATGTGGAGCAGCTTGAGTGTCTCGACGAAATTGTCGGTGAAATTATGATAGAATCGGCGTTCGATGTCGCGGCGCTCGGCCTGCGACTTATCCGGAAACGCCGCCTCGAGGTTCGAACGCACCACGCGCCGACGATACCTGACGACGCGATGCAGCACCACAGCCGTCACCGTCGACAGGCCATAGAGTACGCTTAGCGGCAAACAAGCCAGCGGCTTGAGCAATAGGCGAAGTGTGTTAGCGGTCATGACTGCAAATCGGATGAAGTGGGTTGTGCAAGCGTGCCGTCGAGCTTCTCGGCTTCGGCATTGGCCGAGTGTATGTCAACGTTCACTATTGTATTATCAAGCTCGGGTCCCGCATCGGCCACCTCCACGCGCAGATAGTTGTCCGTAAAACCGGCCATTGGCACATCGGGATACCCCTTGGGGTGCTCCAAGAGTACCGGCCTACGTGTACCCACAAAGCGACCGGCAAAGTCGGCCCACTTTGCCTCGCTCAGTCGGAGCATGATGCCGGTGCGGCGATGCTTCTCGGCGGGGTCGACAGCGCCGGCAAGGTCGAGGGCGCGAGTGCCGGGGCGCTCGGAATACGGAAAGACGTGCAGGCGCGAGATGTCGAGCGAATCAACGAATGCGCGCGACTGCTCGAAGAGCTCGGGCGTCTCGCCGCGTGCGCCGACTATGAGGTCTACACCGATAAAGGCATCGGGTATGCGACGACGCACATACTCGATGCGCGAGCGAAACAGGGCCGTGTCGTAGTGACGGCGCATCAGGCGCAGCACCTCGTCGCTGCCGGCTTGCAGCGGTATGTGGAAGTGTGGCATGAACGCGCGCGACTCGGCAACCCAGTCGATAATCTCAGGCGTGAGCAAGTTGGGCTCAATCGACGAAATACGATAGCGAAGAATGCCTTCGACCTTATCAAGCTCGCGGATGAGGTCGAGGAATGTGTCGTCGCGGCCCTTGCCAAAGTCGCCGATATTCACTCCGGTGATGACTATCTCGCGACCGCCTTCGTCGGCAGCGCGGCGAGCCTGGTCGACCAGCTCGTCGATGGTACCCGAACGCGAACGGCCACGGGCGCGCGGAATGGTGCAATATGTGCACCAGTAGTCGCAGCCGTCCTGCACTTTGAGGAAAAAGCGAGTGCGGTCGCCACGCGAACACGAGGGGCGGAACGTGACGATGTCGGCCCACGGGCTCACTTCGCGCACCTGCTGGCGCTCGCTCAGGAAGCGGTCGATGAACTGGTCAAGGTCCATCTTGCGCTCGGCGCCGGCCACGACAGCCACACCGGGCATGGCGGCGATATCGTCGGCCTTGAGCTGCGCGTAGCAGCCGGTGACGATGATAGCAGCGTCGGGATAGCGACGATGAAACGAATGGATTGCCTGGCGGCACTTCTTGTCGGCCAGCTCGGTGACGCTACACGTATTGACTACGATAAGGTCGGGAACTTCCGAACCGCTGACGCGACGGACTCCGCGCTCGCCCAGACGGCGGGCGATGGTCGATGTTTCGGCAAAGTTGAGCTTGCAGCCGAATGTATGGTAGAGGGCTTTGAGATTGCTGAATGATGTATTATCTGTCATTTTCCGCACCGGTTAATGATTGAAGCAATGTAGCGGACATCGTCGGCCGACGTGCCGCGTGCGATTGGCAGCGACACTACGCGAGCGGCCAAGTCGTCGGTCACGGGCAAGTCAAGGCTGCCCATCGACCCGGCATAGCAAGGCTGGCGATGGGGCGGCACGGCATAGTGCACGTCGGTGCCGACGCCTCGGTCGGCCAAGTAGCGGCGAAGCCCGTCGCGGTCGTCGGCCAGCAACACATATTGGTGCCACACCATGTCGTCGCCGCCGAAAAGAGGCTTCACTACTGCCTGATTGTCAATTTCCGAGTCGTAGATTGCGGCCAAGCGGCGACGCTCGCCGTTGTCTGCATCGGTATGCGGCAACTTGACGCGCAAGAACGCTGCCTGCAGCGGGTCGAGGCGGCTATTCAGTCCGCAGTATATGTTGTGGTAGCGGCGGTCGCTGCCATAGTTGGCCAGGGCGCGAACGGCCTGTGCCAAATCGGCATCGTCGGTCGTCACGGCGCCGGCATCGCCCAGCGCTCCAACATTCTTTGTAGGATAAAAACTAAACGCTGCGGCGTGGCCCAGCGCTCCGGTCCGACGGCCGTCGACGGCCGAGCGAGCGCCGATAGCTTGTGCGTTATCTTCGACAACGATGAGCCCATAGCGGCCGGCAACGTCGACCAGTGCGGCATCGTGGCATGCGCGGCCATAAAGATGCACTGGCATTACGGCACGAGTGCGACCAGTTATTGCCGCTTCGATGCGCGCCGTGTCGAGATTGAGCGTACGCGGGTCCGGCTCCACGAGCACCGGTCGCAGACCGCAATCGGTGATAGCAAGGATTGAAGCAATGTAGGTGTTAGCCGCCACGACGACCTCGTCGCCCGGTGCGAGGCGACCCAACTCGATATATGCCCGCAGAATTAAGCGCAAGGCATCGAGGCCGTTGGCCGTGCCGACGGCGTATGCCGTGCCGACAAAGCGAGCCAATTCGGCTTCAAATGCCTCAACTTCCGGCCCGCCGACAAATCGACCCGAGTCGATGACGCGAGCGGCTGCGCGGTGCAACTCGTCGGCATACTGCGCATTGACGGCTGCAAGGTCGAGGAATGGGATTTGGCGTGCGGCGGTCATTTTCTGCGTGTTAGTTCAACAAACTGATTGTACGAGCGTACATAGTCGGCTTCGGAAAAGCGCTCGGATGTCAGCACCAGGGCGACTGCGCCTCCCGAAAAATTATCGAGCGTGCGCCAAAGGCCCCGCGGTATGTAGAGCCCGCGGAAAGGGCGATTGAGCGTAAACCGGCGCACGTCATGGCCATCATCGACCACGACATCGAAGCTTCCCGTCAGCGCCACGATCACTTCGCGCGCCTCGTGGTGCGAATGACCGCCTCGGTCGGCGCCGGCCGGCACGTCGTAGAGGTAAAACACTCGGCGCACATCAAAGGGGATGACTCCCGTGCCGTTCCCTACTGCCGTCAGCGAGCCATTGACATGCAGCTCGCGCGGCAGGTCGATAAATCGGCAATCGCCAACTGTCGAAATGCCGTGTCCCTCGGCATGGTCATCAGCCGGTGCGACAACCGCCGACACCTCGCGACTCTCTGCAAAATCCACATCGGTTCCAAGCTGCCTGAACTGAGCATAGTCGTAGATATACTCATCAGCGTCGAACGGGCCGGATGCAAGCACCATGGCCACGGCATTGGTCGATATGTCGACTATCTCGCGCCAGGTCCCGGCCTCGACAAAAGCGGCTCGGTCGCTCCGATCGAGAAAAATATCGGCGACTTCTCCGTCGGGACGCTCAAGACGAACCGTGAACGAACCGCTCATGGCCACAATCAGCTCATGCGTGTGACGTAGCGCCCGACCGTGACGAACTCGCCCGGCCGGTATGTCGTATATCCAGTAGACGCGCTCGATTTCGAACGGGCTCATGCCGCCGGCTCCGTATTCTACGAACGACAAATTGCCGCGCATATCCTCGTGTTTCGGTATTTTCAGCTCTTGCTCCATGTCGCTTATGCTCTTTTCAAAGGCGAAGTTACGAAAAAAACACCACACATCTTAATAAAAAGAACTTTTTTGCATATTTTCGCTCGACTCTCCCTCATTATTTTTTTATAAATTGTTAAATAAAAGTGTTGACACATATTTTTATTGCAAAACTACTTGAATTTGAAAAAAAACTCGTAAATTTGCATCGGCCAAAGCACTACGCCGTAGTGTAGCCCCATGAAAACAACTGTTTTTATTAACGAACTCAGACAACAAACAAATCCTAATAAACTAACTAATTACTAAACCATGAGAATTTCTACTCTGTTTAAGTCAGTGGCTAAAAGAAGCATGGTCATGACAGCGGTTCTCTCGCTGTGCATTGGCGCTTCGGCCCAGACATTCCTCCACGAGGGGGTAGTCTACAAAGTATCCAAAGCTAAGCTCGAAGTTCAGACCGCTAATAAAGCACCTGAAAACGGCGAAGCTCCCGGCGAATACACCGGCGACATTGTCATCCCCTCTTCTATCACTTACAATGGCAAGACCTACCCTGTAAGCAGCGTCAAAACCTCATTTAAAGGCGAACCTATCACCTCGATCTCCATCGGCGAAGGCGTTGACGTGCCCCGCGGTGCTTTCACCGGCTGCGTCAAACTTAAAAGCGTAGACCTCCCCACCACGCTTACAAAGATTTCAGGCAATACTTTCCAAAACTGCTCTACACTCACAGCTCTCACTCTGCCTTCAGGCATTGTTTCAGTAGCAGGTGCTTCTCTCCAGGGCTGCCCCGCGCTTGAAACCATCGTCATCGAAGACGGTGCTTCGCCTATCTCCATCGGCCGCGATGCCTTCAACGCTGTGCCGGTCGTAAAATCTCTGACCATCAACCGTCAGATCGACCTCACTAAGTACACTGCTCAGGACGAACGTGCTTTCCGCGGTTGCGCCAACCTCGAAACCCTCGTTATCGGCGGCTCGTTCACCACTATTCCTGCCAACTACTTCGAGAACACCTCTGCTCTCAAGAGCGTGACTATCACCAGCGACGTTGCCAGCATGGACTACAACGTATTTGCAGGTAGCGGTATCGAAGAAATTACTCTTCCCGAAAGCCTCACATCGATTCCTTCGTCGGCTTTCCTCAACTGCAAGAGCCTGAAGAAAGTAACTTTAGGCAATGCTGTCACCACTATCAGTGCAATGGCTTTCAACAATTCTGGCGTTGAGGAAATCAATCTCCCGGCCACTCTGACTTCGATTGGCAACCTCGCTTTCTCGGGCGCCAACCTCACCGGCAAGCTTGAACTCCCCGAAGCACTCAAGACTATCGGCAACCAGGCTTTCGCTCAGAACGCCAACCTCTCCGAAATCGTGATTCCCGCCAGCGTGACAAGCATCGGCGATGGCGCTTTCATGGGTTGCGGCGCTGTTGCTAAATTCACCGTCGACCCAGCAAACGAAAACTACGCAGCGGCTGCCGATGGCTCGTACATCACCAGCAAAGACGGCAAGACTCTGATTGCTTACGCACCCGCCGCAACTGCTACCGAGCTCAACGGCGACTTCACCGCCGTGGCTCCTTATGCTCTCTACGGCGCTAAGAACCTGACTACCATCAACCTGCCCGCCTGCAACAACTGGGGCGACTATGCTCTCTACGGCTCCGGCATCACAAAGCTCGCCATCGGTGGCACCGTTGGTCGCTACGTAGCTGCTAATTGCGCCGCTCTGACCGAGCTGACCGTTGATTGCAAAGAAGTGCCCCACGGCATTGCTGCCGACTGCGCTGCTCTTTCTAACGTTACACTCCGCGACGACATCACCATCGTTCGACAGGACGCTTTCAAAAACTGCGTCAATGTTGAATCCCTCGACCTCGGCAAGCTCCTCGTAATCCTCGAAACCGACTGCTTCACCGGCTCCGGCATCATCGAACTCACCGTGCGCGCTTTCTATCCCGCTTCTATGCCTGAAGGCGTATTCACCGAAGAAAGTGTTATCACTGTCACCGTGCCCGAAGCGTTAGTCGACGCATACAAGCAGGCCAACGGTTGGAAATACCTCACCATCGTGAGCGACCCCAACCTTGTAATTGCAGGCCAGCAGATGGGTATGCCCGCAGGTCTTTACTATGCAGGCGACGACAACAACCTCCACTGCGTTTACGCCGACGGCCAGACCGACGACTACGAAATCAACATGCAGCACACCTTCCAGCTGGTTGAATTTGGCAACCGCATCTACGGCGCAAGCGCCGGCAATAAGTTCTGGTGGTCAGCATCAGCCGGCAACGAAGGCGACGGCAAGCTCTTCTACATCTCGCAGGTCGACAACAACCTCTTCCAGGCTGTCGTTCTCGACAACACCGGCAACAACGCTTACAAAGACCCCACAGGCCTCTACATCTACGGCTCGACTCTCTATGTAAACGACCGCAACGTCTGCATCCGCAAAATCTCGGCCGACGCTCTGGCTCTGCCGCAGAGCTATCCCTCGTGGATGGAAAACAACTGGATGTCGTTCTATGGTCCCGATTGGTCATACGGCTGTATCAAGAACGGCTTCGCCATCACTCAGGACGAAGATGCCAACGGCAACCCCGAACCCCGCTACTGGGTTGGCATGAAGTACAACGGCAATGGCCTCTTCTCATTCAAGGAAGGCAACATTGGCACCAGCTCAGCTGATGTAGGCTCTAACGTAGGCGCTGTTTCTTACATGACCGGTTTAAACCTGATTGCTACTTCTTTCAACATCGACACCAAGAACGGTCACCTCTACATGTACATCGAAACTGCAGGTACCGGTTCAAACGTTATCCCCGGCGGTCTCTACCGCTTCTCGCTCGAAGCTCTCGAATCTACCCCCACCCCCAACTTAGCTGACTTCCTGACCGTTCTCGAAGGCGAATTGATCGACGGCGCTCCCGTGAAATTCGAAGGCAACTCTACCAACGAACATATCGGCATATCGCAGCTCGCATTCGACGCCAATGGCGAATACATGTACTGGTGCTACCGTGCTCCGACAGCCGAAGAAGTTGCTTCTTATGAATTCTCAGGCAATGGCGAACCCTACAAGTGGGCTGAAGATTTCGACCCCGCCAACCCCCTGCACCAGAGCGGTATCAAGCGTATCAAACTCGGTGAAGAAAATCCCGTTGTCGAAATGGTAGCTCCCGGCGTCACCGGCTACGGCGTAGTTCCCGTGAACTTCGAAGGCTCTACCAAGCCCGGCAGTGGCGTTGTTGCTCCCGTGGTTGAAAACGACGTTCAGGCTGTAGTTGTTGCCAACGGACAAATCACCGCCACCGAAGACGCTGCAATCACCATCTACGCAGCCAACGGCGTTATCGTTGCTATGGCCGACCTCGCTGCCGGTCAGTCTCTCTCGACCGCCGACCTCGTTGCCGGTCTCTACATCGTTGACGCTCGCACAGCCGCCGGCTCGCAGACCGTCAAGATCGTTAAGTAACGATTTCTACAAATCTCATACTACTCTACAACAGCCCTGCGGCCATCGGCCGCGGGGCTCGTTTTTTTATCCCTCTCAGTCGCGTCTGAAATTTGTCGAAAAAAAGCGACAAAGAATAATCGGATTTTTTTGAATTTTCGAAAGATTAGTTGTAATTTTGTACTTGTCAAAATAGGACTATACAAACCCAACATATTTATCACAATTATGAATCGCAAAGTCTGCTACATCGTAGCCCTCGGAGCAGCCGTAGCTTTGTCATCGTGCGGCAAGAAGCTTGGTCAATTCAGCTCCGACTACTTTACCGTTAATCCTAATCCGCTGGAAGTTGTCGGACAGAACGTTCCGGCTCGCATCAACGCACGCATTCCCGCTAATTTCTTCCTGAAAAACGCCGAAGTTACCGTCACTCCGGTCCTCGTCTACAATGGCAATGAGACAGTTTCGCAGGCCTACACTTTCCAAGGCGAAAAGGTGCGTGGCAACAACCCCGTTATCTCTTACGAATACGGCGGCAACGTCACTATCCCGGTCAACTACATCTACAGCCCCGAAATGGCCAAGAGCGAACTCGAACTCGACTTCACCGTCAAGCAAGGCAACAAGCAGTATGTGCTGCCCCGTGTTAAGGTTGCCGACGGCGTCGTTGCTACCGCTGCGCTCGCTAATGCCGGCACCGTCGCTCCCGCCGTTGCTCCCGACGCTTTCCAGCGCATCATCAACGAACAGTATGCCGCCGACATCCGCTTCCTCGTCAACCAAGCCAACATCCGCTCGTCGGAACTCAACAGCGACGCTATCGCTGAGTTGCGCAAGGAAATAATCGCCGCTGCCGGTGACTCTACTCGCCAAATCGCCGAACTCAACATCCAGTCGTACGCTTCGCCCGAAGGCGCACTCGACTTCAACACTCGTCTGGCCGAAAAACGCGAACAGAGCACTTCCGAATACCTCCGCGACCAACTCAAGAAAGACCAAATTACCGAATTCGGCGAACTCACCGCTCAGTTCACCGCCGAAGACTGGGAAGGCTTCCAGCGTCTCGTCGCTCAAAGCGATATTCAGGACAAGGACCTCATCCTCAGCGTACTCTCGATGTACAAAGACCCCGAAGAACGCGAACGCGAAATCCGAAACCTCTCTACTGTTTTCGAACAGCTCGCCGAGCAAATCCTGCCTCAACTTCGCTACTCGCGCATCACTGCCTCGATCAACGTCGTTGGTAAGAGCGACCAAGAGCTCCGCTCTCTCGCCAAAAACGACCCCTCGAAGCTGACTGTCGACGAACTCCTCTACACAGCTACTCTCACCGACGACAACGCTCAGCGTATGGAAATCTACAAGACCGCTACTAAAGAATATCCCAACGAATATCGCGCTTGGAACAACCTCGGCCTCACCCAGTACGTCGCCGGCGATTACTCGGCTGCCGAATCTTCCTTCCGCAAAGCCGCTTCGCTCAACCGCAACGCTTCCGAGCCTTCTATGAACCTCGGCCTCATCGAGCTCAACAAGGGCAACTATGACCGCGCCAACCAGCTCTTCGGTGCTGCCGCCGGTCAAAGCGAACTCAACGATGCCCTCGGCGTTTACTACCTGAAGACCGGCGACAACGCTGCCGCTCTCCGCGCCTTCGGCAACAGCAAGAGCAACAACGCTGCCCTCGCTCAGATCCTCGCTAAGGACTACAGCAAAGCCAAGTCGACTCTCGCTAGCATCACAAACCCCGACGCCACCACCTACTACCTGATGGCTATCCTCGGCGCTCGCACAGGCAACGAGCAAATGCTCAACACCAACCTCCGCCAGGCTATCCGTCTCAACCCCGCGCTCGCCGACGAAGCCCGCACCAATATCGAATTCAAGGGCTACAACCTCTCGCGCGCTCTCAACTAAGCTACAATCTCATCTATCTATATCGGCCCCGTCGGACTCGCTCCGCCGGGGCCGTCTATTTTTCATCCTGCCAATTTTTTTCCTACAACTATTTTTTTGTCGCTTGTCGTTTTTTATTTGTTGATTTAATATAAAAGTCGTATTTTTGTCGTTAATTGCAATAATACGACCAAGCTCGACACTACCATACTCTTAAGCACCAAAGATTATGAATGAAGCTCCACGAATGACAGCCGAAGAAGAAGACCGGATGATTGAAAACGCCTTTGCCGACGTGCTCGACGGTTACCTCAAGAGCAACCACCGCAAGAAAGTCGAAATCATCGAACGCGCTTACCGCTTCGCTAAAGAAGCTCACAAGGGCGTGCGACGACGCTCCGGCGAACCTTACATACTGCATCCTATTGCCGTGGCGAAAATCGCTTCGCAAGAAATCGGCTTGGGTTCGACTTCCATTTGCGCCGCTTTGCTTCACGACGTCGTCGAGGACACCGACTACACCGTGGCCGACATCGAACGTCTGTTCGGTGCTAAAATCGCACAGCTCGTCGAGGGACTTACCAAAATTTCGGGCGGCATCTTCGGCGACAAGGCTTCCGTCCAAGCCGAAAACTTCCGCAAGCTCCTGCTCACTATGAGCGAGGACATCCGAGTGGTGCTCGTGAAGATGGCCGACCGTCTGCACAATATGCGAACACTGGGCTCTATGGCGCCTAACAAGCAGTACAAAATTGCCGGCGAGACGCTCTACATCTACGCGCCACTGGCCCACCGTCTCGGCCTGTTCGCAATCAAAACGGAGCTCGAAGACCTCTCCTTCAAATACGAGCACCCGAAAGCATACGAAGAAATTTCCGAAAAAATTCGCAGCAGCGAGGCCCGGCGCGCTCAAGTTTTCACCGACTTCTCGGCCCCGATCAAGGAGCGCCTCGATGCTATGGGTCTCAAATACGAAGCCAAAGCTCGTGTCAAATCGGTCTACTCGATTTGGAACAAGATGGAAACCAAGCACTTGCCTTTCGAGGAAATCTACGACCTCTACGCCATGCGCATCGTCTTCGAATGCGACGACCAGTCGAAGGAAAAAAATATCTGCTGGAACATCTACTCGGCCATCACCGACCTCTACCGACTCCACCCCGACCGAACTCGCGACTGGATTGCAACCCCGAAAGCCAACGGCTACCAAGCCTTGCACCTAACCGTCATGGGAACCGACGGCAACTGGGTCGAAGTGCAAATTCGCTCGCGTCGAATGGACGAAATCGCCGAAAAGGGCTTCGCCGCTCATTGGAAATACAAAATCGGCGAGGGCGACGAAGAGTCGGAACTAAACGCTTGGCTCCGCACAATCAAGGACATTCTCGACAACCCCGAGCCGAGCGCGATGGACTTCCTCGACACTCTGAAACTCAATCTCTTCGCCTCGGAAATCGTAGTATTCACGCCAAAAGGCGAGCTCATCACTCTTCCGGCGAAAGCCACCGTGCTCGACGCGGCTTTCGCGCTACACTCCGAAATCGGCATCCACTGCATCGCCGGCAAGGTCAACCACAAGCTGGTGCCGCTGAGCAGCCGCCTGTCGTCGGGCGACCAGGTCGAAATCCTCACATCCCAGACTCAGACGCCTCAGGCCGAGTGGGCCGACTTCCTCATTACCGCTCACGCCAAAACGCGCCTCCGCTCGGCTCTGCGAAAGATGCGACAGCCCGTGACCGCCAAGGGCGGCGAGATGCTGCGCGAATGGCTCGCCGAACACAACATCCCCGACACTAACGCCGTAATATCTAAGATTTTAGGCACTTACCACATATCCAACCGCGACGACCTCTGCTACCAGCTCGGCAACGAAGAAATCATGCTCGGCGACTTCTTGGTCAAGGCCCTGCGTAAGCCCGCCGAGGCTGCCGCCAAGCCCGGCATTTTCAGCAAAATTTTGCGCATCGGCAAAAAATCCGACGTCGTCGCCGCCGACCGTCCCGTCAATCCCAAAGAAATTTACACTCTCAAGTGCGACGACTCCGGACCGCTCAATTTCTCTACCGCCGACTGCTGCTCGCCTATTCCCGGCGACGACACACTCGGCTTTATCACCGACTCCGGCTCTGTCGAAATACACACGCTCGACTGCCCCCACGCACAAGTCCTTAAAGCCGGTTACGGGCCCCGCATCGTCGCAACTCACTGGGAAAACTCCGGCGCGCGCTTCTTGGCCAACATCCGCATCGAAGGTATCGACCGCCATGGCATCCTACAAGAACTAATCCAGATGATTTCGACTCACCTGGCTATCGACATCCGCCGACTCAACATCGAAGCCAAGGGCGAAATTTTCACTTGCGAATTGGCCGTCAAAGTCGCATCCACCGAAGTCGTTCTGAATATTTGCAACAAAGCTCTGACAATCAGCGGTATTAAGACCGCTTCTCGTATACAATGAAACATATCACGAAAATAAGCGCTAACGGCATCGCTCGCACTGTGGCTCTTGCCATTGCCGCTCTGATAGTCATCGTCTGGTTCTACCCGCACCAACGTACCAACAAACTGTTCTACGAAGAAGGACGCCCCTGGAACTATGCCCAACTAATCGCCCCGTTCGACATTCCCATTCACCCCGACTCGGCCACCGTCGAACGTATGCGCGACACACTCGACGCACGCTTCGTGCCTATCTTCGTTTTCGATGCTAATGCCGTCGACTCAGTCGTGCGGCGCCTGCCCGGCACGGCCGCCGAGCGCATGAGCCTCGCCGGACACATCAAGCGCTGCTACGACGAAGGAGTCGTCTCGGCCGAAGTCATGGCGCAAATTCGGCAAGGCAAGCTGCCCCGTATCCGCGTCCTCGAGGGCAACACTATGAGCGAGCAAGCCACCAACGGCCTCGTTTCGGTCAGCGATGTCTACCGCCGTCTCGACAGCGTTGTCCACGACTCGCACCTTCACCAATATATGGTCCGGTCCGACGTTTATAGCCTCCTCGTCCCCGCTCTCGTCTACGACGAAGCCGAGAACAAGCGCCACTACGACAACGAATATCAAACTCTTACCGCCGACCGCGGCGTCATCCTTCAAGGCCAAGCTATCATCAACAAAGGCGACATTATCACGCCGCAGGATTTCACCAACTTGCAGACCTACGAACAGCTACTCGAAGCGCGCCTGACAAGCGATAATCAGTCTAACTGGCTGACTATCCTCGGCCAAGTCGCTTACGTGTTGATGCTTCTGGCCGCGCTCGTTGGCTATTGCGCCGTTTATCGCAAAGACTTGTTCGACAACTTCCGAGCCATGCTGTTCATGCTTCTGCTCGTCACTGTCTTTTTCCTGCTATCGGCGGCGCTTTCGGCCTTCATCCCCGGGGGCGTCTACATCGTACCTATGGCCATCATTCCAATCCTGATTTTAGTGTTCTTCGACGCCTACACCGCCATATTTCTGTCGACCGTGGCTGTGCTTATCGTCGCGCCTATTACCAGCTTTGCGCTTGAATATATTTTCCTGCAATTCAGCGCCTCCGCTATTGCTGTCTACACTCTGCGCGACCTCAGCCGTCGCTCGCAGCTGATGCGGACGTCACTTCTGGTGGCCCTGACCTACATCGTCGCTTACCTGGCGCTGGAATTGCTGATGAACGGCTCCTTCGAAGGCTTCTCCTGGCGTATGCCCGTGTTCCTGACCATCAGCGCCCTGCTGAGCATGGTGCTCTACATTCTTATGTTCGCAATCGAGAAGTCGTTCGGCTTCGTTTCGACAGTCACGTTGATCGAACTCACCGACACCAACCAGCCGCTGCTGCGGAAACTGAGCGACACCTGCCCCGGCACTTTCCAGCACTCCATGAGCGTGAGCAACCTCGCCGCCGACGCCGCCCGTGCCATGGGTGCCAACGAAGAGCTGGTGCGCGCCGGTGCTCTTTACCACGACATCGGCAAGATGGCCAACCCGGCTTTCTTCACTGAAAATCAGCACGGCGTCAACCCGCACGAAGCTTTGCCGCCCGAACAAAGCGCTCGCATTGTCATCGGACACGTCACCGACGGCTTGCGCACCGCCGAACGCTACGGTCTGCCGGCCGTCATCAAGCGTTTCATTGCCGAGCACCACGGCGCCGGCAAGGCAAAATACTTCTACTACGACTACTGCCGCAAGCACCCCGACCAAGCCAACCCTTCGGCCGAAGACTTCACATACCCCGGGCCAAATCCGCAGAGTCGCGAGACCTCGCTCCTGATGATGGCCGACGCTGTCGAAGCCGCTTCGCGTTCGCTCAACGACTACTCGCGCCAGGCGCTCACCGACCTGGTCAACAAGATTGTCGACGGGCAGATTGCCGACGGACTTCACGCCGACTCTACCCTCGAATTCCGCGACGTGCCCATCATCAAAGAAGCTTTCGTAAAGCGTCTGATGACCATCTACCACACGCGCATCGCCTACCCCGCCGCGCCCGTTCAAGCCGCGCCTGCCGCTCAGCCTGCCGCCTCAGCCGACAATAATTAGCCTCCCGCTCCGTTATTATAACGTCTACATGAGAAAGCTGCGCCGACATCCGCTGTTGCTGTTGCTTGCCGCCTTTGTGCTGGCAGGCATAGTCGCATCGTGCTCGCCGCGCAAAAACACCGCCGCCACGCGCCGCTACCAGGCTTTCATCACCAAGTACAATATCTACTACAACGGCGACACACACTACAAGGAGACGCTCAAAAACATGGAGACTAACTACGAGGACGACTACTCGCAGCTCGTGTTCATGCACCCCATCGAAGCGAAATCCACCCCCTCGGCGCCTCAACCCCAGGGCGACTTCACCCGCTCTATCGAAAAGGGCCAGAAAGCTATCCAGCTGCGCTCTATTCGCAAACGTCCGGCTAAAAAAAGCGGTCGTCTCTCAGCCGAGCAAAAAGCCTGGTACAAACGCGACGAATACAACCCATTCTTGCACAACGCCTGGATGCTAATGGCGCGCGGTCAGTACTTCAACGGCGACTTCGCCGGAGCCGCTTCTACTTTCTTCTACATCAGCCGACACTTCACCTGGCTCCCTAACACCGTGACCGAAGCCGAGTTGTGGCAAGCACGTGCCTACATTTCCATGGACTGGCTCTTCGAAGCCGAGGTGATCATCAACCGCATTAAGCCCGACGGCCTGCCTAAAGACCTCAAGGGCCTCTACAACTTCGTCAAAGCCGACTTTCACATCAAGAGCAACCAACTCGCCGAGGCGATACCTTTTCTGATTGAAGCTATCAACGACGCCTCCGGAGCGCAAAAAACTCGCCTTCGCTTCCTCCTGGGGCAAATCTACAGCCGCTTAGGGCAAAAGCAAGAGGCCTACAAAGCATTCGCAGCAGCCGGCAGCTCGCCTTCGGCGCCTTACCGCACTAAATTCAACGCTCGAATCAAGCAGAGCGAAGTCTACGAAGGCAATAACATAGAGCCCGAAGTCAAAGCCCTACGCCGAATGCTGCGCTACGACCGCAACAAGGACTATCAGGACCAGATTTACTACGCTATCGGCAACCTGTACCTCTCGCGCGGCGACACCACTCACGCCATCGAAAACTATGTGCTCGCCGCCGAAAAAAGCACGCGCAACGGCATCGACAAAGCCATCGGACAAGTCACTCTCGGCAACCTATACTTCGCTCGCCACCAATACCAGCTGGCTCAGCCTTGCTACGCCGAGGCCGTGCCTCAGTTGCCTAAGGAATACCCCAACTACGACGTACTGAAACGACGCTCCGACGTGCTCGACGAGCTCACTGTCTATGCGCAAAACGTCACACTGCAAGACTCGCTGTTGCGACTGTCCGAGATGACTCCCGAACAGCGCCTCGAAGTCGTCAACAAACTCATCGAGGAGCTCAAGCGCAAGGAAGCTGAAGAGGCCGAAGAAGCGCGTCGCGAAGAATTCCGAGCCAACCAAGCCGCCCAGGGGCAGCAGCCTTCGATGGGCAATGCCTCGCAAGCACCTAACTCGTTCGTTATCAACGCCGACAACTCGTGGTACTTCTACAACACCGCCACTCGCAACGCCGGCAAGACCGAATTCCAGCGCCGCTGGGGTGCGCGCAAGCTGGAGGACAACTGGCGCCGGCGCAACAAGTCGCAATTCAGCTTCGACGACTTCGACTCCGACAGCTCCGACGACGAAGCAGATGAAGAATCCACCGACGACACCACTCAGGCGACCGACTCTGTGCCCGAGGCCGACAGCGAAGCCGCCGAACGCGCCTCCGACCCGCACTATCCCGAATACTACCTGGCCCAAATCCCCGAGACCGACGAGCAGAAAGCCACCGCTCACGAAGTAATTCAAGAAGGGCTCTACAACATGGGCGTTATCCTCAAAGACAAGCTCGAGGACTTCGACGCCTCGCGCTCTGAATTCAGCCGCCTCCTCACCGACTACCCCGACAACGTTTACCGCCTCGACACATACTACAACCTCTACCTCATGTACATGCGAGAGAAGCGACCCGCCGACGCCGAGACTTATCGCCAGCTCATTTTGAGCGACTTTGCCGACTCACCTATCGGCCAAGCCCTCCAGAACCCCGACTACCTCGAAAACCTTCGCAACCAGGATGCCGAAGTGGCGCGCCTCTACGAGCAGACCTACGACGACTATCTCGAAAACCGCAACGACAACGTCCACCAAGCCTACAACACCATGGTCGAAAAGTACCCGCTGAGCAAGACCATGCCTAAGTTTATGTTCCTGCACGCTCTGGCATACGTCACCGAAAAGCGCCCCGACGACTTCAACAACGTACTGCGCGAGATGCTCGAACGATACCCCGACACCGACATCACTCCCATCGCCTCCGCTTGGCTCAAAGGCATGGCTCAGGGTCGTGAGCTTCACGCCGACTCCGCCGCAAATATGCGTGGCATGATTTGGGATATGCGCCTAAGCAACGACTCCACCGCTGCGGCCGACGGCGCTGCCAATTTCAAACTCAGCCCCGACGACCGACAGCTGCTCATCATGACTTTCGCCACCGACGAAGTGTCGTCCAACGCCCTACTCTACGAGATTGCTCGCCACAATTTCAAGTCGTTCGTCGTCAAAGACTTCGAGCTCGAGCAACTCAACTTCGGACGTCTGGGCATGATTGTCATCCGCGACTTCGCAAACATGGACGAACTCAACCACTACCGCAACGTGATGGCCGCATCAAGCGAGTTCAAGCTACCGCGCGGTGTGCGCCCCGTGGTCATTAGCGACGAAAACTTCAAGCTTATGCTGTCGCAAGGTCGTTCGTTCGACGAGTACTTCCGTTTCTTGCAAGAACAAAACTACGAGGACACCCAAGCCGACCTGCTGGTGCCCGACGACCGTGAGACTCTACAAGAAGCCGACGAAAGCGCCGACATCCGCCCCGACGGCACCGAGTTCCCCGAGAACATCGACGACCCCGAGTCGACTCCGACCGAGCCAACCGTAGCTGAGCCCGAACATGCCACACCCGTCGAAATGCCCGAGCCCCAACCGACTCCTGAAGCTCCTGCAAATGCTACACCCGAGCCCGCCGCCAAGCCGGTCGAGCCCGCAGTTCCCGCGGCCGAACCCGAAGCTCCGACTTCGCCGGCAGCACCCACTCAGCCCGCCGCCAAACCCGCCGCGCCCGCACAGCCCGCACAGCCGGCTTCCCAACCGACATCTCAACCCACCAAGCCCGCGCAGCAGCCTGTCATCGTGCCACAGCCTACCCGACCCGCTATGCCATCCTACGACCCCGGCAGCGAAGGCGACGACCCTCTTTTCGAATAATACACTATGAATCAGACTCATCAGATACTTTGGGCCGACGATGAGATTGACCTTCTGAAGCCCCACATTCTCTTCCTGCGCAACCGTGGCTACGAAGTCACCACGGCCAACAATGGGCGCGACGCTCTCGAACTTATCGCCGCTCACCCCTTCGACCTAATCATCCTCGACGAAAATATGCCGGGCCTGACCGGGCTTGAAACCCTCAGCCGCATCAAGCAGCTACTGCCCCACACTCCCGTCATCATGATTACAAAGAGCGAGGAAGAGAACATCATGAACCAAGCCATCGGCAACAAGATTGCCGACTACCTGATCAAGCCCGTCAACCCAAACCAAATTCTCATCGCACTGAAGCGTCTGCTGCATAGCGACCGGCTCATCACCGAGCAGACCACTCGCGACTATCGCGAAGACTTCCGTCAGATTTCCGACCTTATCAACTCTGCCTCGACTATCGACGAGTGGTACGAACTCTACGGTCGTCTCGTCTACCGCGAGATGGAGCTGGCCGAGGTCTCGTCGAACATGGACGAAATGCTCGAAATGCAGAAAAACGATGCCAATCGTGAGTTCGGTAAGTGGATTCGTCGCAACTACGAGAAGTGGATGCCCGACATGCCCGACGGCTCCCCGCTGATGAGCCCGCGCATTTTCCCCGACCGCGTTTTCCCGCTCCTCGACAAGGGCGAAAAGGTATTTTTCATTCTCATCGACAACTTCCGACTCGACCAGTGGCGCACCGTCAAGCCGCTGCTGGCCGACATTTTCACCTTCGACGAGGAACTTTACACGTCCATCCTACCCACAGCCACTCAATATTCGCGCAACGCCATCTTCTCCGGGCTTATGCCTAAGCAAATCGAGAAGATGTTTCCCGACTTGTGGGTCGACGACGACTCCGAAGAAGGCAAAAACCTCAACGAATCGCCTCTGATAGCCACGCTGCTCGAACGTTACCGCCGTAAACACCGCTTTTCGTACACAAAAATCAACGACTCGGCGGCCGGCGAACGTCTGCTACGCGACTTCGCAGCTTTGGAGCACAACGACATCAACGTCATAGTCCTCAACTTCGTCGATATGCTCTCGCACGCGCGCACCGAGTCGAAGATGATTCGCGAACTCGCCTCAACCAACGCCGCCTACCGCTCGCTCACCGAATCCTGGTTCCGTCACTCCACCACCATCGAACTTTTCCGTAAGATTGCAACCTGCGGCGCAAAGGTCGTCCTTACCACCGACCACGGCACTATCCGTGTCGACAATCCTATCAAGGTCATTGGCGATAAGAACACCAACACCAACTTGCGCTACAAGCTGGGCAAAAATCTCAACTACAATCCGCGTCAAGTCTACGAAATCAAACGTCCCGACAGCGCCGGACTCCCCTCGCCCAACGTCTCGACATGCTACATCTTCGCCGACGGACGCGACTTCTTCGCCTACCCCAACAACTACAACTACTACGTTCAATACTACACCGGCACATTCCAGCACGGAGGCATCTCTATGGAAGAAATGCTCGTGCCACTAATCACAATGACACCAAAACAATAAATATATGACCACTACAACCATACACGTCGAAAACCTCGAAGCGCTACCCGCTGCTGCCGACAAATTTCTCGAACTCATGGGCGACGAGACCGTCTACGCATTCAAGGGCGAAATGGGCGCCGGAAAGACTACTTTCATTTCCGCCCTGTCGCAAGCCCTCGGCGTCGACGAGGACGAAGCCAACTCCCCTTCGTTCGCCATCGTCAACGAATACCGCTCCGACACCACCGCCGAACTAATCTACCACTTCGACCTTTACCGACTCGAAAACCTCGAAGAAGTGATGGACATTGGCTTCGAGGACTATCTCGACTCGGGCGCTATATGCCTGATCGAATGGCCCGACATCGTCGCCGACATACTGCCCGACGACACCGTCTGGGTCGAAATTCGTGCCAACGACGACGGCTCGCGCGACATCCTCGTCTCGAAATGACACCGGTCAACATCCGTCTGTTCGACTCCCTCGGTTCTACCAACTCGGCCATGGCGGCCGATGCCGCCGGCTTGCCCCACGGCGCCGTCTATCGTGCGCTCTGCCAGACCGCCGGACGCGGACAGCGTGGCAACTCGTGGGAGGCCGCCCCGGGCTTGAATCTCACATTCTCGTTGCTTCTGCGACCGCACTCCGTGCGGCCCGCCGAAGCGTTTGCCGTCTCGATGCTGACGTCGCTATCTATTGCCGACGTGCTGCAGCGACACCTCGGCCTTGAGGTCCGCATCAAGTGGCCCAACGACATCTACGTCGGCGACCGCAAACTCGTCGGCATTCTCATCGAAAACGCATTCTCAAGCGCTATCGACCACTCTATCATCGGCGTGGGCATCAACGTCAACCAGCGCGAATTTCTCAGCGACGCACCCAACCCGGTGTCAATGTTTCAGCTCGCTCAGCGCGACTTCGACCTCGACGCTCTCCAGTCCGAGCTGGCTCAAACCATCGTCGACGACTTCGACCGCTACGAAGCCGCACCCGACATTGCCGCTCTGACCGCTCGCTACCGCAGCCGCCAATGGCGCGGCTCGGGCATTCACCCTTGGCGCGACAACCTGCGCGGCGAAGTCATCGAAGCCGCCATCGCTGCAATCGCACCCGACGGCACCCTCACCCTGGCCACTACCCCCCCTCGCAGCTACGCCTTCAAAGAAGTATCGGCCATACTCTGACCCGGCGCGACAATGCGCCACCCTCCACAGTGACATTTTTTCATAAATTGACGCGATTAAGATACATTCCTTTTGTGAAATGCGGATAATTGCATATCTTTGCAACGGATATCCGACTAAACACAAACCAATCGTACCACATGACTACTCGCTTCATTATTCTTTCACTGGCTATCGCAACCGCTCTCCCGGCTTGGAGCGCCGACTACATGCCGCGGCCGCATCGCTTGCAAGCTAAAGCTAAAGCCGCTGCCGAGCAAATCTGGCGCCACGGCACACAGACCACTTATGAATATTTCGACGGCTGGGAATTGACGGAAATTAGCCGATTCTCTTACGACCGACAGGGGCGTCAACTCACACAATACCTCGATGCCTACGACTCTAACGGCACTATCACCAACCGCTCGCGCTACACCTATGAGTATGGTAGCGACAATCGCCGTTTTACGCGCAAACAGACCGACACAAGCATCGAAGGTATATACTACGACCCCGCCGAGCTGACCCGCCGTCGCTACGACGAACGCATCGACTACGCTATCGTCGAAAATATCGAAGCTACCTGGGGCGGCGTCGATTGGATCGAACAAGGCAACTGCTACCAACGCGAAATCACACGCAACGTCGACGGAAACGTTGTCAGCGTCGTCGTTTCGGTGCCGTACAACGGCTACTACACCCCTATTCAGCGCACGACTCTCACTTACGGCGACGATGGGCTGCCGGTGACCATGCTCCTCGAAGTTCTAACTCAGGGCGACGAACCCGGAACTTTCGTCTGGGGCGTCTCGCAAGAGTATCTCGAATGCAAGTGGAACCGATTCAATGGCCAAATCCTCTCTGTCGAAGACCTACCTTATTACGGCAATCGATTGGCAAGCGCCAAAATCCGCGTGGCCGAAGGTGTGTACGGCACTCTGAGCTATACTTACCCCGACGAGATGGGCTCGTATCGCGCGGTGCAAAAATTTACCGACAACGGTTTGATTAAGGACATCGTCGCCACTATGACCGTGCT
The DNA here is from genome assembly GCA_964433215.1 of uncultured Bacteroides sp. Lineage (GTDB taxonomy): Bacteria > Bacteroidota > Bacteroidia > Bacteroidales > Muribaculaceae > CAG-873. Next base: position 30,175 of record CAYSQI010000003.1, on the reverse strand, counting down.
CGACGATAATGGCAGCTACGACTTTGTTATCGAAGAAATTTCCGGACTCGGCTCTGTCATCGAACGCTACGCCGAAACCGAAAAATTCCACCTCGACGCCTTCGGAAACAACACCCTGATCTACGCTTCTTCCACGACAAACGGTCGCGAGTCTATCGAAATGTGGATGACCGGCGAAATCGAGTACAATGCCACCACCGGATATCCGGAAGTCTACACGCTGAGCGAACGCAACGCCGAGACGGGCGACTTCGAGTTGCGTATGCGAGTCGAATTTACCGACATTGTCGATGCCGCCGGCGTCGAAGCTATCGACTCTGACTATAACGCACCCGCCGAATATTTCGACTTGCGCGGTCTGCGCATCGCCTCCCCGACTGCTCCCGGGCTCTACATTCGCCGATGTGGCTCGCAAGTCGACAAAATATTGGTGCGCTGATTTCTCTCGTCTTCCCATCTACTACATCGGCCGGTGCTTCGATTTGCTCCGGCCGACTTTTTTTGCACTATTAAATAATTGTTAAAAGTTGTAAACAAATCAACGCTGAGGAGTAAAAATGTAGTATCTTTGTCTGATAAACTAACCCAAAACAACTATTCTACCTTAAATCGAACGATACGAACATGAAGAAATTTTTACTTTTTGCTGCTTCTCTATTTGTAATCAGCGGTTTGGCGAAAGCCGAAAGCGTGACGCTTGGCTCCGACGAATACCAAATTGACCGCCTGATCGAGCGCGAAATTGGCCCGGGCACTACATATCTGCGACTGCGCCTCCCCGACTATCCGCTGAACGCAAATGTGCTCATCGTGGACCTTACTAATCCTTACAACCGCATCGAGACTACCGTCGCCAAAGAATCGTCGCGTGGCACCGAAGGGCTTGTTACTGCCGCTCAGCGTCAGTCGAGCGTCGGACACCGCCCGGTCGCTGCCGCTAACGCCAACTTCTGGGTCGTAGGCTCGCAACCCGAAGGTGCTATCTGGAACGGCATCACGCGCAACGTTTCGCTGCGCAACGGCAAACTTATCACCGAAAGCAATCAGCACCGCGACCAGTGGGATGGCGGCACCATGCGTACCGGCATCGTCGGTATTTCCTACGACAAATCTATGTATATCGACTACTGCACATCCTCTATCAGAATCTCTAACGAAAAAATCGGCTCTGCCGAAGTCCACCAGTGCAACAAAGGCGTGTGGTTCGATGAAATCGGTATGTACAACAGCCACTACGGCGCTTCGACTCAGTTCATGCCTATCAGCGCCAACAGCACCTCGTACATCATCGAAGAGCTGAACGACGCCACCGAGGTCATCCTCGACTTCGACACCGACCAACAGTGGGTCAGCGGACAGGACATGACTTTCGTCGTGAAAGAAGTGCGTACCGACGCCGGACGCGGCACACTCGGCAACCACGACCTGGCATTGGTCGGTCGCGGCGACAACCGCGCACTGCTGGCTCAGCTGGCCGTGGGCGACAAACTGACGCTGAATTACTCTTGGACATTCGACCCGAACGCCAACCCCGTGACCCCGCAGATTGAAAACGCTATCGGCGGCAACGCGCTCACTCTGCGCAACGGCGAACTCACCGAACACAACTACAACGAGACCTACAATTCGCAAGTCTATTCGCGCACCGGCTACGGCACCTCGGCCGACGGTAAGACGCTCTACGTCATCGTTATCGACAAGGCAAGCGACCCCGTCTACGGCTCCTCGAAAGGCTGCGGCACCGACCTTATGTGCACCATCGCCAAGCATCTCGGCTGCTGGAACATGGCCGCGTTCGACGGCGGCGGCTCCGCCGAAATGATGGTCGACAACCAAATCATAAACAAGACCACCGAAGGCACGCCCCGCGCCGTGGCCAATGGCTGGATGATTTACTCTATCGCTCCCGAGGACGACAACGCTGTCGCTCAGCTCGAATTCTACGACTACAAGCTCGAACAGCCCATCTACGCTTCGGCTTCCCCGCGAATGATTGCTTACAACAAATATGGCGCTGTCATCGACTACGACTTTAAGGACGTCACTTTCAGCTGCTCGGAAGGCATCGGCGAATGCTCCGCCAATGTTTTCACCGCCGGTAGCACGGCCGGCACCGGTACACTCACCGCTCACTGCGGCGACGTTTCTGTCACCAAGGACATCGAAATCGTCAATGCCGAAGTCGCTATCATGTCTGAAAATATTCTGATTGACACTTATCGCTCACTGCAACTGAGCGTCAACGCCATCACGGCCGACAAGACATACGCTTACGACCCCACTCACCTCGAATGGAACGTTGAAAACCCATCCATAGTTTCTATCGACGACAACGGCGTGCTGCGTGGCATCGCCGACGGCACCACGACTATCTCCGGCTCTATCGGTGGCTTCTCCACAAAAAGCACCGTCACGGTCGAGACTGCCTATGCCGAGTCTATTCCTTTCTGCCCGCTGGCGGCTTGGACTTTCAAAAAAGGCACCGGTATGTCTGACCTTACCGTGGCCGACGACGGCACTATTTCTTACTCTTTCAACAAGACCAACGGCTACATCGACCTCTCGCAGGACGAACTCGACTTCTTCTCGCTGCCCGACCGCGCTTACACCACCTTCACCTCGACCGTACCCGTAGCCGAAATCCAAGTAAACATCCTTCCGGCTAATGTAACACGAAATATCAGCTACAAGATAAAACCCGAAACGAGCTTTGCGGCAGGCGTTGAACACACCGTCGACCTCGAAATCGAGAAGAATGTCGACCTCGACGACATCCTGTCGTACCCCTTGTCGCTGCGTCGCGTCCGCTTCACATTCGAAAAGCTTGCAACCAACACGGGCGCGCAGACTTTCAAGCTGGGCGGCATCTTCGGCCAATACAAGCACTTCGACGGCGTGCAGTCTGTCGCCATCGACGAACCCGCGGCGGCCAAGTTGCTCATCTGCGGCAACCCCGCTCATGCCGGCTCGACTGTCTCCGTGAAAGCACCGGGCATCAATGCCGTATCCGTCTACAGCATCTCGGGTGCTCTGGTTAGCACCTTCTCCGCCGATGGCAGCGACTCCGCCACCATCGAAGCGCCCGCAGCCGGCACATACGTCGTCGTTGCATCGACCAACGCCGGCCAGTGCTCGGCCATCTTGCTTGTTCGCTAATCTCATCCGCCTCACACCGAGGAAGGTTGTCCACACCGGACTGCCGTTCCTCGGTCTGACACATTAATACTATCATAATCAAAAACATAAACGACTACTTGAATGAATTTTAGAAAACTGACTACCCTCATCATGGCTGCAGGCGCGCTGGCTGCTTGGGCCGCTCAGCCTCTGCAGCTGAACGTTGAGCCCGGGGCTCACCACCCGGTGCTCTCGCCCGATGGCTCTGTGCTGCTGTACTCTACCGTCGACCACACCGGTCTGAAAGCCCTCAACCTGACCGACGGCGCCGTCACCACCATCGACGAAGCCCCGGCGGCCGGCTTCCAACCCGTTTTCTCGACCGATGGCCGCACCGTCTACTACCGCACCGCGTCGATAGTCGACGGCCTGCTCTATCGCGACATCCGCTCGTACGACTTCGCCACCGCTCGCACCAAGCAGCTGGCCAAGCCTAACCGTCGCAACGACAACTTAGGCTCTACTATCGCCGGCTCGTATGCCTGCTCCAACTTCTCCACTATCGAAGTCTGCCACAACGGTCGCCTGACAAGCGTCAGCCCCATCGAAGACGCCCACTCGTACCTCTGGGCTTCGCTCTCGCCCGACGCTTCCAAGCTCGCGTTCAGCGAACCTTTCCAGGGCGTTTTCGTCAGCAACAACGACGGCACCGAAGCTCGAAAAATTCTCGAAAAAGGCGACTATGTCAGCTGGGCCGGCCCCTCGACCATCATCGCCGTGGTTTCGCGCGACGACGGTTACGTGATTCTCGAATCGCACCTCGTGGCCGTCAACATCAACACCGGCATCGTCCGCACTCTCACACCTGACGACGTCAAAGTAGCCGAAGCCAACGCCTCGGCCTGCGGCCTAGTGGTTTACTCCGACCTCGACGGCAACCTCTTCACTCTTGATATTAACGCCCAATAACCTCTGCCATCATGAAAAGAATTCTTTTCCTCGCTATTGCGGCCATCCTGATGGCCTTCCAGGGCGCTGACGCCAAGCGCATGAGCGACTTAAAAATTTACATAAACCCCGGACACGGCGGATACACCGGCGACGACCGTCCAATTCACCTCTACCCTTTCGAGAAAAACGACACACTGGGCTACTGGGAATCGAAGAGCAACCTCTACAAGGGTCTGCACATGTATCACATCCTCGACTCGCTGGGCGCCACGCCGATGCTGTCGCGCATCAAGAATACACAGGAAGACGACCGCTCGCTCTCGAGCATCTCGGCCGAAGCAAACAATTTCGGCGCCGACCTGTTCTTCTCCATTCACTCCAACGCCGGCGAGACCGTCAACTACCCGCTGATGCTTTACCGAGAGCAAACTCTCGGCACGCCTCGATACCCCGAGAACGTGACTCTCAGCCAAATCCTTGGCAACAACCTCTACTCCAACAAGCTCACCATCTGGACTAACCCCTTGCAGATTGCCGGCGACTTGACATTCTACCAGAATATGTGGTCAGGCGGTCTGGGCGTACTCCGCGGGCTCTACGTGGTGGGCCTCCTCAGCGAAGGCGGCATGCACGAACACCGCCCCGAAGCATACCGCCTGATGAACGACGACTACTTGTGGCTCGAAGCTTGGCACTTCGTCCGCTCTATCATGGAATTCTACAACACCGAGGACCGTTTCGTCACCGGTAACGTGGCCGGCATCGTCTACGACGACCACAACCTGCGCGAAAAAGACATGGAAGTGCGTTTCACTCGCCACGGCCGCGACATATACGCACCCATCAACGGCTGCCTCGTCGAGCTCCTCGACAAGGACGGCAACGTTGTCCAGAAGCGCACCACCGACAACATCTACAACGGCGTGTTCGTATTCCGCAACGTCGCTCCCGGCACCTACACCCTGCGCACCACCCACGACGAATACTACCAAGCGGAAGCCACCGTCGAAGTTGTCGCCAACGAAGTGACATACAACGACTTACCCCTGTCGATGCGCCGCGAGTTCCCGCTCGAAGTCGTGAGCCGCGTCCCCAACGATGAGCAGATTGCCGAACCGCTGTCGTGCGCCACCGTCCTTGAATTCACTTTCAACTCCGACATCGACGTTGAGTCGTTCAAGAAGGCGCTGACTATCGAACCGGCCATCGATGGTTTCTTCACTTTTGAGAACAACAACCACGTAGCCAAGTTCACACCCTCTGTCTCGTTCGAACGCAACACCAAGTACACCGTCACGCTCGACAACACCGTCTGCCACCCCGACAAGCGCTACGCCAACAACAACCTGCAGCAGTCGTTAACCTTCGAATTCACCACCGCCGACCGTATGCGTCTCGAAGTCCTCGACCACTTCCCCGCCACCGATGGTGAAGTGCACTACGCTACCCCGGTTGTCGAAGTCCGCTTCGACTATCCCGTGACCTCGTCGGGTATTTACGACTACATCAGCATCCGCGACTCGAAGAACAATGCGCTGTCGATTGCCAAGACAAACTACAAGTTCAACTCGCTGGGCAAAGACTACGGCAACATCATCATTTCGCCGAAAACTCAACTCACACCGGGCGAAACTTACACCCTCCGCATTACCGACGACATTCGCGACAAAGAAAACTTGCCGATGATCGAAGACCTGACCTTCTCCTTCAAAGCCGTTGACATCACCGACGGCATCGAAGAATTGTCCATCTTCAACGACTTCGAGAAAACCGCTCCCTTCGAGCTCGTCGAAGATATGTCATCCGGATATACCGGCACGCAGTCGTGCGCCACAAATAGCTCTATCAAGCTTTACGGTAGCAAATCAGCCTGCTTCAAATACAGATTTGCCGACACCCGCAACGGCTCGCTGACCTGGAAGTACAACGGCGAAAGCAACATGGTGCTGCAGTCGTCCGACAAGATTGGCATGTTTGTCTACGGCGACTTCAACCACCACCCCGTCTACATTGGCGTCACCGCCGGCACGGATGTCAAGTGGCTCAAAGTCACCGACCTCGACTTCGTAGGCTGGCGCTACTTCACCGTCGACCTCAGCGAACTCGACCCGAGCTTCAGCTACATCCTGTGGGGCTTCAAGATGGACCAAGTCGACAACCCGATGTGCACCAAGGGCGCTTTCTACATCGATAACCTTGCGGCAAGCTCCCTCAGCGGCATCGACGACATCACCGCCGACGGCGTCGACGCACCCGCCACATACTACAACCTCCAAGGTATCGAAGTGGCCGCTCCAGGCCCCGGCATCTACATCGAAAAGCGTGGCGGAGTCGCTCGCAAAATCGAAGTAAAGTAACCGTCACTCTCCACTAAGAAAATCAGGCCGCCCGAATCGACTCGGACGGCCTGATCACTTTTGTGTGTTTTTGGGAGGGGGAAACTAAACTTTATTATTATAACTCAAGTTTGTAGAAAGGCAGGCCGAAGGCTTCGGCTACGGCCGGGAATACGATCTTGCCGTCGACGATATTCACACCCTGAGCCAGTGCGGCGTCGGAGCGGCAAGCTTCCTTCCAGCCCTTATCGGCCAGACGTAAAGCGTAGGGCAGTGTGGCATTCGTCAGCGCCATTGTCGACGTGCGAGGCACTGCGCCGGGGATGTTGGCCACTGCATAGTGCACTATTCCGTCGAGCACGTAGGTCGGCTCCGAGTGGGTTGTCGGTTTCGAGGTCTCGAAGCAACCACCTTGGTCGATTGCCACGTCGACCAGCAGCGAACCGGGCTGCATCAACCGCAGCATATCGCGCGTAATCAGATGGGGTGCCTTCGCTCCGGGAACGAGCACAGAGCCTACCACCACATCAACGTGGGGCAGCTCCTGCTCTATATTGTGGCGCGACGAATAGAGCGTGCGCACATTCGCCGGCATTACCTCGGCCACATGGCGCAGCGTCGGCAGCGATATATCGGCTATGACCACATCGGCGCCCATGCCGGCTGCTATCTTCGCCGCGTTGCGTCCTACGACACCGGCGCCGAGTATCAGCACTCGGGCGGGGTTCACGCCGGGTACGCCGCCCATCAGTATGCCGCGACCGCCTTGCGGACGCTCCATGAAGCGCGCTGCTTCCTGTATCGACATGCGGCCGGCTACTTCACTCATCGGCACAAGCAACGGCAAAGTCCGGTCGGCCAGACGCACCGTCTCGTACGCTATACATACTGCCCCGGACGCCATCATGGCATCCGTGAGGGCGCGATCGCACGCAAAGTGGAAGTACGTGAACACTACCTGGTCTTTCTTTATCAGCGAATATTCGCTGGCTATGGGTTCTTTGACCTTGATTATCATCTCCGCCGCATCGTACACTGCCTCTATCGAGGGAAGGATCTTGGCGCCGGCGGCTTCATAGGCCGCATCGGCGAAACCGCTGCCGTTGCCGGCAGTTGTCTGTACGTAGACGACATGGCCGTGTGCAACCAGTTCGCTGACTCCCGACGGAGTGACAGCTACTCGGTTTTCGTTGTTTTTGATCTCTTTTGGTACTCCAATAATCATGGTAATAACTGTTTAGGAAATGATTAAAATAGTTGCTGCGCAAAAATAAAAATAATCGCGGAAAATACCAAAGGTTGATTTTATTTTTTTGAAAAAAAATTTCGCCACGTCAAAATCGACCGCGATACATTAGTTATCAGCAAGTTTGCGGAAGATGCGGCGCTGGCGAGTCATCACCCACATGGCGCACAGGAAGTAGAAGGCGGTCAGCGCCCACAGCCACATGTACGGGACGCTCGTCTCGGCAAGTGTTGCCCCGTTTGAGTTGATGCGGATGAACCCTTCGATTCCCCACGTCGACGGTATCAGGTTGCCAAGCCAATAGAAGAAGCCGTTCATCGCGTAGCGTGGCCAGCTCAGACCCGACAGGAACAGGAAGGCTACCGACGTGAAAACTATTGCGACAAAACCGCTCTCGCGCTCGCTGCAGAAGCCTTGCAGCGTGAGACCGAACATCGACGAAGCCAGCGCCATCGGCAAGAGGAACAACAAATAGTCGACCGGATCGCCAATGTGTGGCAAACCGAAAAATTCGGGCACTATGCGCACCATGTAGATTATCATCGGCACGTAAATCAACAAATAGCAGAATGTCTTGCCCCAAATCGTAGCCGAGACTGAAGCCGAACCGACTTCGAGCGGGTCGATGCCGCCGTTGCGACGGCGACGGTCGCGCGACGTGCCCGCCAGCGTGCAGATTCCCAGCACCATACTCTGCTGCAAAATCATTATGAAGATGCCGGGCATCACGAACGACGCAAAGCCCTGCCCGGGGTCGCCCAAAAAGTTATTGTGATTTTCGATTGGCAAGCCGTCTAAGCCGAGCGACGACGCACCGAGCATATCGAGGCGTGCATTGGTAATCTCCGATGCCAATTTCATCTGTATATCCGTGAACGCCGACACGAAGGCGCGATAGCGCAGCATCAAGCTCAGCTCGGCATAGAAGGGCACGGTGGCCTTCTCGCCGCGTGCTATTTTCTCGCTATAGTCGGCCGGTATCTCGAGGATACCGAACACTTCGTTCGACGCAAAGAGATGCTTGGCCTCGGCCATGTCGGCGCAGTAGTCGTAAATCGATATCGACGGCGATGCCGAGCACAGGCGCACCAGATGGCGCGAGGCCTCCGTGCGCGAATTATCCACCACGGCGATGGGCAGGTCGGTCACTATCTCGGGATTATATATCAACGTGTACGTAATCGGATACATCAGCGGCAATGCCACAAAGAATAGCAGCACTCCCACATCCTTTAGCACTATCGACCATTCGCGACGAAAGACGAGTGCCATATCGGCAAACCAACGACCGATGGCTTTCAGCGGATTATGTGTACGATGCTCTGTATTCATAGAGTCGAAAAAATCAAGGAACATAAACCGGGTTCTGGCATGCCTTTCGCAGCCTCCACACCAGTGTCGACGCCACCAATGGGAATAATATCAGCGCTGCAAAATAATAGCGACAGTAGTAAATCGGGAACGAATCAAGCCCGGCAAAAACATAAATCTGAAACAGATGGCGCACCGGTACCAGGTACGAAAATATGCCGATGGCTCCATACATGTCCTGCACAGGGAACGAATAGCCGGCAAAGGAGAATGTGAGAACGCCGATAAGGCTCGACATGGTCATAGCCAGACGCGGATTGGGCACAAGGCTCGTAAACAACACCGCTACAGCTTGCGTGGCGATAATGAATAGCTCCATGGCAACCATCAGTGCCGGCAAATCGCCACACGGAAATCCGCAATAGCAGAAGAGTAGCGACAGCAAGAACTGACCCACGACGCTCCACACCACAAACTGAGGAATGAGCTTGCCGGCCAATGCCACAAACATGGAGCCACGGGCCGTCGAAAGCCATTCGACCGACGTGCCGTGCTTTATCTCCATCGTGATGCCGAAAGTCGTTACTAACATTATCAGCAAGGCCATACATCCAAAGAGAAACGACGGACTGAGGTAGATTGAATAGTTGAGCCACGGATTGCCGATTGGATTGTCGGCGATGGATACGGGCTGTAGCATCGGCATCACGAACTCGTCTGTCGCGCCGAGCGACACCAGCTGCGTGCGCACCACGCCGGCCGTGGTCGTCACCGCTACGGTCTTGAACCCCTTGAATGCCAATGTGCCGGGCACAAAGTACGTGAGGTTGTTGAAAAACTCAAGTGTCGGTTTCCGGCCGGCAACGACATCGCGCTGAAAATCAGCCGGTATGACGAAAAATCCGTATATCTCGCCTCGGCGTACGGCTTCGAAGGCCTTGTCATAGCTTTCGCAGGCCTTATCGATGGATATCAGCTCGGTCGCGGCAAGATTGCGCGTCAAGCGGCGCGACATCGCCGATTGGTCTAGGTCTACTATGGCCGTCGGCACCTTGTTGGGCAACCCCCGTTCGAGCAGCCCGACAAAGAAGAACATCAGCAGCAGCGGCACGATGACCATCATCACCAGGTACGAATACCGCGATGTCATCACACCGATTTCTCGGCGCATCGATGCTGTCAAGCCTATATTCATTGTTCTGATGTGAACCTTTCGGTATAAGTAGCTTATTTAAAGTAAATTGCCGACATGCCGGGACGCAGCCCCTCGACCGAAGCGTCGGGGCGCAGTTTTATTTCGAAGGTGCGGCTATCCCACGAGCCGGTGCTTTTGGTTGAACGCCAGGTGGCATACGCCCCCATGTCGCGAACGTAATATACTTCGGCCTTGATAGTCTGCTTGTTGAGTGCGGGTATCATGACGTCGATTTCGGTGCCGATGGTCAGGTCGTTGAGTAGCTCCTCGCGAACGTTGAATGTAATCCAACGCTTGTCCAGACGCAGCACACTCATCACCGGCGTTCCGATCGAAACGAGCTCGCCCACTTCGGGATAGATTTCATCGATTGTACCGGCGCAGGGCGCTACAAGGTATTGATCCTCGAGCACAGCCTCCACCATAGCGACGCCTCCACCGGCAGCTTCGACCATCGCTTGCGACGACTCCTTATCCTCGACACGAGCGCCGTCGACGGCCATCGAATGATTGCTCTTGGCTGCGCTCAGTGCTGCCACAGCGGCATCGTAGGCGGCTTTGGCCTCGTCGCGCTTCTGCTCCGAAACTACACCTTCGCGATAGAGGTTCTCCATGCGTTCGTATGTCTTCTTCGTGATTTCGACGGCTGCCTGTGCTTGTGCCACCATGTCGGCTGCCGCCTGGATTACCTGCGTACGGGCTCCGGCATCGACCTTCCGATTCTGTGCGCGAGCCACGTCCTGCATAGCAAGGGCCTGTGTGAGTTGGGCCTCGGCCAGCGACGAGTGGATATGCACCAAGGTATCGCCTTCAGCCACTGTGTCGCCCTCTTCGACGTAAAAATCGACGATGCGACCGGGCAATTTGCCCGACACACGCACTGACGTTCCTTCGATTTGACCTTCGATGATGTTATCGTGGTGGTTCATGAACAAGAAACCTATGATGGCGATTATAGCCACCACCAGCACCACGGCGCCCATGGTGATGAGTAGTGCGCGGTTGGCCTTGCGTTCGGCTGTCTGATTGCTGATATTGTTGTCTGACATATTTTTAAGGTTGTGATATTTAGCAATAGTATGTAAATCAATAGAGTGTACCCAGGCATTTCGACAGGTAGACGTTGCAAAGCTGCACATCTATCATAGCATCGATTTGCTCGGAATGTGCTTTGAGCCATGCAGTCTGTGCCTCGAGTACATTGTCGGTCGTCGCTACCCCTTCGGCGAATGCCAATCCGGCACAACGCAGGTTTTCATCAGCGCTGGCAAGGTTGTCGCACGTGGCCATATATGTCTTGTAGGCCTCCGAGGTCTTGAACGATGCTTGCTGCACCTGCAGCTCGACCATCGACTCGGCATCGGCCAGTCGCAACTGCATGACCGTCTCGTCGACTGCGGCTGCGCGATAGCGGTTGTAGTTGCCGCCCCAGTGCCACAGGGGGATTGTCAGCGTCGCTCCGACTGAAAACGCCCCTTTAAATTCATTTTTGAACCCGTCGAACATATTAGGGTTTGAAAAGGTGTAGGCGCCTATGAGGGCCAAGTTGGGCAACATGGCCGACTGTGCCAACTTTTTCTTGTGGCCGGCTATCTGAACGCCCATGCGCAGGGCCTCCAGGTCGGGCCGGCGGGCATATACATCGTTCATCGTATAGGTGTTGGCCACCTCGGCGGTAAGCTCCGGACGCTCGCGATCCTCGTCGGCGAGGCGGAAGACGGTGTTGACGGGCAGCCCACACACCTGCGCAAGCGCCATGCGACTGAGCGACAGACCGTTTTCGACCTTCGTAAGGTCGACTTGCGCCGAATTGAGCTTGACATCTACGCTGAGCACGTCGGCTCGGGTGCAGACGCCCTGCTCGAACATCTTATGCACGTCGTCGTCGAGCGAATCGAGCAGCGCCACATAGCTCTTGGCAAGCTCGTATTTCGCCTTCAGCGACACCACTTGCCAATAAGCGGCATCGACGGCATATATGACGTTCTCGGCTTCGGCCTCGTGCATCGCGGTCGCCATCAGCTCGGCGTCGCGAGTGATGCGATTGAGCGCCACTATCTTGCCGCCCATATAGATTGGCTGCGTGAGAGTTATGGCGCCGAAAAACACATTGTGAATGTCGTAGGTCATCTCCTCCTTGGGAATCAGCGCCACCGTCGACGGTATGTATTGGCCGTCGGCCGTAGTCAACGGTGCGCCCGTCTGCGGATTGGTCACCAGATTGAAATCGTAGCTTCCGGTCGACGGGTTGAACGTCTTGGTAGGCAGCAGCTGGTCGGAGTCGAAAACCGACAATTTGCGCTGATTGTATGTGTACCCGCCGGCAAAGTCGAGCGCCGGCAGATAGGCGGCAAATGCGGCATCCTTCTCGTAGCGTGCCTTGTCGATATTGCTGCGCGATATCATCAACTGCTTGTTGGAACGCAATGCCATATTGCGACACGAATCCAAGGTCACTACATCGGCCGATCGGGCTACAAATGAGCCGGCCGACATAATCAAAAGTGTGATGAAGGTGGATAACCTCATAGGAATACTAATTGAACGTTTATTTATAAACGATTATAGCTGTTATTTGTTCTATTGCCACAAAATTAGCAACAAATTACGATAAGTAAAAGAGTTTAAGAATTAGGTTCAAAAAATTTAACAAAACAACCAAAAAATGGCATCGCGATGAGCTACTCGACTCCCGAAATCTCGGCTCCGAACACGTCTCCCCACCCTTTTTTTCGTTTTTCTTTCGACGCCATACTTTTTTCGGCCCAATTTGCAATTTTTTTTCAATATTTTATTGCAGTATTCAAATTTTATTGTAGCTTTGCAACATAAAACCTTTAATACTAAACACTATGAAAAACACAAACACTATCGAAGTATCTAACAAACAAATCATTGAGTATCTGACCGGTGCGGCAGCCCATGGCGGCTACAGCTTCGACGGCGTCAGAATCGAACCCGGCACGGTTGTCACTTGCCTGAAAACCATCGCCAAACAAATCGGGGTATCGTACTACCGCGTCAAAAAATGCCTCGCCCAACTCGTCGAGTCGGGCCGGGTCACCATCGCGCGGCATAAGTGCTTCACCTTAATAACCATCTGCGCAACTCAGCCAAGCGCCGACCCGCAAGAGCCGATGGCTCAGCCGGATACGCCACACGATGCCGCACCCGAGCCGGCACCGCCACCTGCGGCCGAAAGTAAGTCCAAAACGATATGGGGCTACACCGAACCGATATCGATTTATGCGTATTCGCACCCGACAAAGCCTCCAATTCATCGCCCCCGACAACACATTCTCAACGACACCCGACCAAGCCTCTCCTTATCGACTCAATAAGTTTATAAGGCAATTTCTTGTCCGATACGGCGCGCGACTAAATCAGCTATTGGCAGGGCGCCAAAAATTGCGTATCTTTGTCGCATGAAAAACCGCGCACTGCTTGTCATAATCGCCATTATCGGGCTGATAGCCACCGGATGCCACTCCGGGCGGCACACCGTGCGCGGCGACCGCAGCCGACAACTCGACGAGCTCATCAACAAACACATCGACGAAGACCGAGTCGACGACGACGAGCCCGAAGTCGCCGGCGATAAATCGTCGAACAAGGAGCGCCGACTGATTGACGCTGCACGTCGATGGCTTGGCACGCCGTATCGCTACGGCGGCAACGACCGCAAGGGCATCGATTGCTCGGGGTTTACCTGCGCGGTGTTCAAAGAGGTCACGGGCATAAAACTGCCTCGCTCGGCGCGCGAACAAGCCGATTTCTGTCGGCGAATCGACCGACGCGACCTCATGGTGGGCGACCTGGTTTTCTTCACATCCAAGGGCGGAGGCAGCCGCATCAACCACGTTGCTATCTTCATAGGTAACAACAAGATAATCCACGCCACGAGCTCGCAAGGCGTCGCCGTGAGCGACCTCGACGAACGCTACTGGTCGTCGCATTTTCATCGGTGTGGCCGAGTCGACGGTTGGCGATAGTAAAGCAAAATTCCGTCATCGACTACTAACAAATGTTAATTGAGTAGCGTATTCCAATTAAATGTATTATCTTTGTCGAAAGCAAAGAATGCAAACCTTGAATCTGATAACAATGAATCTCAGAACAGCCGTTACGGCTCTCGCAATCCTAATCTCGGGAGCCGGTATTGCCTTCGCAGGTCCGCAAGAGGACGCTGTGCTGGAGGTAATTAACAGTTACCGACCCGGCTCGACGGGCTATGGCGATATGGCAGTGAACAAAATCACCATCAACCAATCGCGCAAGACAATCACCATCGATTGCAACGAAAACACCACATACCTACCCCTGACAGCCGAGAGCATGGCCTCGCTCAAGAGCGACATCCTCAGCGTCTTGGGCTCGAAATACAAAGGCTACACCGTTCGACTCACATCGGGCAAGCACGACCTCGACGACCTCGTTCTCTTTGCCGCCGGACGTGGCCAAGGCCCCACTGAGACCGCGCCCTTCATCACCGACCTTGAAGCTCCCGCCGCTCCGGCCGGCCTCGACGGCGCAAACATCGCCTTGTGGCAGAGCCACGGCTGGTACTTCGAGCCGAAACTCAACCGCTGGGAGTGGCAACGAGCCCGTGTGATGCAGACCGTCGAAGACCTCTACACACAGAGCTATGTGATGCCCTTCCTGATGCCGATGCTCGAAAATGCCGGCGCATACGTGATGAGTCCTCGCGAACGCGACACCAACCTGACCGAAATAATCGTCGACCGCGACAACGACGCCACCCCGGGCTACATCGAAAAGCAAGGCGCCAAGAAGTGGCGCCAATCGTCCGGCTCAGGCTTTGCTTGGGATGGTAAGGCGCTCCGCGACGGCAGCCACCCGTTCCAGGCCGGCAAGGGCCGACGCGTGGCCACCATCAACGATGTCGACGGTCAGCTTTCGGAAGCAGCATGGACAGCCGACATCCCGGCCGACGACACATACGCCGTCTACATAAGCTACACCGCCGAGCCAAATGCCGCCAACGACGCTCGCTACACAATCCACACCGCCGGCGGCGACCGCCACTTCACCGTCAACCAGCAGATGGGCGCCGGCACATGGATTTACCTCGGACACTTCCCCCTCAACGCAGGTAAGAATCAGACGATTGTAAGCCTCGACAACTACAGCGCACAGGCCGGCACGGTCGTGAGCGCCGACGCCGTGAAGATTGGCGGCGGCATGGGTATCGTGGAGCGCATCGTCCGCGTGCCGCTCGACTCCATCGACTACCACTACACCGCCAGCGGCTACCCGAAATTCGTGGAAGGCGCTCGCTACTTCCTGCAGTGGGCCGGCGCTCCCGACAGCGTCTTCACCCCCAGCGAATACGTCAACGACTACAACGACGACTACCGCAGCCGCGGTCTGTGGGTCAACTGGCTCGCCGGCGGCTCGTCGATGCTGCCCAAGCAGGAAGGTCTGAAGATACCCGTCGACCTGAGCTTTGCGTTCCACACGGATGCCGGCACGTTCGTCAATGACTCTATCGTTGGCACCTTAGGCATCTATTGCACCAACAACGAGACCGACGGCAACGGCGGTCCGCGTGCCACCTCGCGCGACTACACCAACCTGGTGATGACCAACATCTGCAACGACGTGCGCGCCACCTTTGAGCCCAACTGGACTCGCCGCGGCATGTGGGACAAATCGTATTTCGAGGCCCGCGTGCCTCAGGTTCCGGCAATGCTACTCGAGCTGCTCTCGCACCAGAACTTCGCCGACATGAAATACGGCCTCGACCCGGCCTTCCGCTTCGTGGTATCGCGCGCTATTTATAAAGGTATGCTCCAATTCCTGGCCCACCGCGACGGCCGCGAATACGTCGTGCAGCCGCTACCGGTCAAAGACTTCGCCATCAGCGCCAACGGCAACCGACGCTATCGCCTCAGCTGGGCCGAAACCGTCGACTCGCTCGAATCGACCGCCAAGCCCACATATTATATAATAGAGCATCGTGCCGCCGGCGACCAAGCCTTCACCAAGCTGGCCACCGTCACCGAGGCATCGTATGAGCTGACTGTCAGCGACACCGACATCCACTCGTACCGCATCATCGCCGGCAACGACGGCGGTGTATCGTTCCCCTCGGAAGTGCTGGCACTGTGCGACTTGCAGAACGGCTCCGAGCCGGTGCTGATTGTCAACGGCTTCACCCGCGTGAGCGCCCCCGACTGGTTTGAAGCCTCGGAAGGCATCGCCGGCTTCTACGACGAGCGCGACCATGGCGTGCCCTACGTGCGCGACATCAGCTACATCGGCAGCCAATTTGAATATCGCCGCGACATCCCCTGGATGGACGATGATGCAGCCGGCTTCGGCGCCTCGCGCTCCAACTACGAAGAGAAAGTCATCGCCGGCAACACCTTCGACTACGTCTACGCCCACGGCTGCGCCATCGCTGCCGCCGGCCACTCGTTCGTGTCGACCTCGGTCGGCGCCTACACCGCCTCCGACGCTGCCGGCGAGCCTCGAATCGTCGACCTCATCCTTGGCAAGCAGAAAGAAATCAAACACGGCCGCGGAGTCTACGGCACTTACTTCAAGACATTCCCCACCGCGCTGCAAGATAAGATACGCCTCGCCACCGCTGCCGGCACCGACTTCTTCGTCAGTGGCGCCTTCGTGGCCACCGACCTGTGGGACAACCCCAACTCATCGGCCGAGACCGCCGCTGCCGACCAAGCATTTGCCACCGACGTGCTGGGCTACCACTGGCGTGTGGGCCAAGCATCGGTCACCGGCGAAGCCTACCAAGTCGACAACCGCTTCAACGACTTCACAGGTGGCAAGTACGAATTCTCGGCTGAACTGAACGCCGATTGCTACGCCGTCGAATCGCCCGACTCATTCTACGCAGCCGACAAAGACAAGGGCTGCACCATCATGCGCTACAGCGAAAACAACCTCGTGGCAGGCATCGCCGCCGCCTTCGACAGCTACCGCACCGTGGTGCTCGGCTTCCCGTTCGAAACCATCGACAGCGCCGATGCCCGCGCGGCCCTTATGACTCAGATACTGAACTATTTCAAGAATAAATAAACTCCAAAACATAAACCAAATAGCATGAAAACAACCGTAAATTGCTTTGTCCCCTTTGCGGAAGCCGCACAAGTACAGGCCACCGTCGAAGCTCTCAAGCAAAATGAGCTCGTGTCAAAAATCTACCTCCTGGCCACCGACCCGAAGGCAGAACCCGTCGATGGATGTGACTTAATCCACATCGACACGCTCAACGCTTCGTCGACCATGAAAAAAATCGCCGAAGCTGCCAACTCCGACTTCATCCTGCTCTACACCAAGTACGATACACTGGTACCGGGCTACTTCGCCCTCGAACGCCTCGTTCGCCTGGCCGGCGACTCGAAAGCCGGTATGCTCTATGCCGACTCATACGTAGTGACCGACGGCGTGCGTGCCAACGCTCCCGTTATCGACTATCAGTTCGGCTCGCTCCGCGACGACTTCAACTTCGGCTCGCTGTTGTTCTTCAACACCGCCAACTTCAAGGAAGCAGCCGCCGGCATTGATGCCGACTACAAGGCAGCCGGTCTCTACGACCTGCGTCTGCGTCTGAGCCGCATCGCTCCGCTCGTTCACGTCAACGAATACCTCTACACCGACATCGCCGCTCCCAAGAAAGAAGACGGCGAAGCTATCTTCAGCTACGTTGACCCCAAGAATCGCGGCGTACAAATCGAAATGGAACAGGCTTGCACCGAGCACCTCAAGGCTATCGGCGGCTACCTCGCTCCCAAGTTCGACAAGATTGAATTCGACCGCGGCAACTTCGAATTCGAAGCATCGGTCATCATCCCCGTCCGCAACCGCGTCCGCACCATCCGCGACGCCATCAAGAGCGTGCTGAACCAGAAGACCGACTTCCCCTTCAACCTCATCATCATCGACAACCACTCGACCGACGGCACCGGCGAAGCTATCGAAGAATTCACCGCCGATCCCCGCGTCATCCATATCATCCCCGAACGCGAAGACCTCGGCATCGGTGGCTGCTGGAACATGGGCGTGCAGCACGAAAAGTGCGGTAAGTTTGCCGTTCAGCTCGACTCCGACGACGTTTACTCCGACGAAAACACCCTCACCAAGATGGTTCAGGCCTTCTACGACCAGAACTGCGCTATGGTAGTAGGCACATACATGCTCACCGACATCGACATGAACATGATTCCGCCGGGCGTAATCGACCACAAGGAATGGACTCCCGAAAACGGCCGCAACAACGCCCTGCGCATCAACGGCCTCGGCGCTCCCCGTGCGTTCTACACCCCGATGCTGCGCGAAATCCACGTGCCCAACACCTCGTACGGCGAAGACTACGCTCTGGGCCTGGCCTTCTCGCGCCACAACCAGATTGGCCGCGTTTACAACGTGGTTTACTACTGCCGCCGCTGGGAAGACAACTCTGACCACGCTCTCGACATCGTCAAGACCAACAACAACAACCTCTACAAAGACCGCATCCGCACCTGGGAACTCCAGGCACGCTGCGCCATGAACAAAGAATAATGGAAAGCAAAGTCAATTCCGCACAGATTGACAGCTTCATCGCATCGCAAATTGCCGAGTGGCCCCAGGCCGCCGGCAATTTCGAAGCGCTGAAGGGCGTCAAAGTGAAGGAGGTAGAGCTGCCGGGTTGGACCGTAAAAGTACAATTCAACCCCGCACGTATCGTGTCGTCGTCGGCCAAGGTCGACGCCAAGTCGCTCAAAGAGCGCAAGTGCTTCTTGTGCGCCGAGAACCGTCCGTCGGTTCAGCGTGGCATCGACTGGGGCGGCAAGTACACCATTCTCATCAACCCCTTTCCCATCTTCCCGCGACATCTGACAATCCCCGACCGCACCCATACCGACCAGCTCATCGCCGATCGCATCGCCGACATGATGCAACTGGCATCCGAACTGGCCGACTACACAGTATTCTATAACGGCCCGAAGTGCGGTGCATCAGCACCCGACCACATGCACTTCCAGGCCGGCAACAGCGACTTCCTCACCCTGGGCACAGCCCTTGAAGATGCCGAACTCAAGACCATCGCCACCGACGGCGAGGCCACCCTTGCATTGGTCGACAGCCTGCCGCTGAAGGTCTTCGTAATCGACGCCACCGACCCCGCTGCCGGCCAGCGCCTGTTCGCTCGCCTCTACGCAGCCATCCCGGTGCCCGAAGGCGAAAAAGAGCCAATGATGAACCTGCTGTGCTATGCCACACCCGCCGGCGTGCGCCTGGTAGTGATTCCGCGCAAGCGCCACCGCCCGTCGTTCTACGGCACCGAAGGCGAAGGCACCATGCTTCTGAGCCCCGCATCAGTCGACATGGGCGGCGTTTTCATCACCCCGCTCGAAAAGGACTTCAACGCCCTCGATGCAGCCAAAATCACTCAGGTGCTCGACGAGCTCTGCCTCTCGACCGCCGAAATTAACACAATCGCAGAAAACGTTAAATAATTAGTCATCCGATATGACCCGAGAACCCGATATACACGTTGGCATTCTCAGTGCCGAAAAAATACAAGTAGAGCTCCTGACACCCTACGTCGACAAAGCTACCGGAGCGACTGTCACCGGCGAACACACCTTCGCCGTGACTCCCTCGCAGAAAGTACTCTGGCAGGGACAGGAATTCGACCAAGTGGAATTCAGCGCCACCGGCGACAACGCATCCTTCGAGGTGCGCGACGTAATCATCGGCGTCAACTTCCACTGGGAGCGCCGCGAAAACCAACGGTTTATCGGGGCTCTCAGAATTATCGTCGAAAACGGCAAGCTCTACATCGTCAACATCCTGCCGGCCGAGGAATACCTCAAGAGCGTCATCAGCTCCGAAATGAGCGCCACCGCTCGCCTCGAATTCCTCAAAGCCCACGCCGTAATCTCGCGCAGCTGGCTGCTGGCTCAGATTGACAAGACCAAGAGCATCGCTGCCGGCGCCACCAAGTACAAATCGTACGTGCGCACCGAAGAAGAGCTCATCCGCTGGTACGACCGCGAAGACCACCACAACTTCGACGTATGCGCCGACGACCACTGCCAGCGCTACCAGGGCATCACTCGCCAAAGTACACCCACCGTCCGCGACGCTGTAGAGGCCACACGCGGCCTGGTGCTCACCGACAACGACGGCAAATTCTGCGACGCTCGCTTCTCGAAATGCTGCGGCGGCGTGTTCGAAGAATTCGAAAGCTGCTGGGAACCGCGCCACTTCCACTACCTCGAAGCAGTGCGCGACGGCGCCGACGAACGCGACTTCCCCAACCTGCGCGACGAAGCCAACGCTCGCGAGTGGATTCTCAGCCGCCCCGACGCATACTGCAACACCGCCGACCAGCGCATCCTCGGCCAGGTGCTCAACAACTACGACCAGGAAACCCACGATTTCTATCGCTGGACCGTCGAATACACACAAGACGAACTTTCGAAGCTCATCCTCGACCGCTCGGGCATCGACTTCGGCCTCATCAAAGCCCTGGAGCCCGTCGAACGCGGCACCTCGGGCCGCCTGATTCGCCTGCGCATCGTAGGCACCAAGCGCACAATGGTGATTGG
Organism: uncultured Bacteroides sp.; assembly: GCA_964433215.1. GTDB lineage: Bacteria > Bacteroidota > Bacteroidia > Bacteroidales > Muribaculaceae > CAG-873. The sequence continues at coordinate 9,433 of CAYSQI010000003.1, read as the reverse complement.
CAAGGAGCTCGAAATTCGTCGTACACTCTCCACCTCGCACCTCTACTCGTCGGCCTTCATCGTCGAAACCGCAGCCGACGACGAGCGCGGCGTACCCTCGAAGTTCACCCTGCGCGGCGCCGGCTGGGGCCATGGCGTAGGCCTGTGCCAGATTGGTGCCGCCGTCATGAGCGACAACGGCTGCGACTTCAAGCAGATACTCGCACACTACTTCCCCGGCTCCACCTTGAAGCCCCTCTATTAAACACAAACTGAATACCTTAAAACTTAGAACACTACAATGTCACAAGCAACAAAACGTAATCCCTGGGCTTGGATTCCCACCCTCTACTTCGCACAGGGTATACCTTTCATCTTCATCAACATGGTGACGATGGTGCTTTTCACCCAGCTGGGCATGTCGGAAACCGACGCAGCCCTCTACACCGGCTGGCTCTACCTCCCCTGGGTTATCAAGCCTTTCTGGGGCCCGATCGTCGACATCATGAAGACCAAACGCTGGTGGACCGTGACGATGCAAATCTGCATCGCCATCGGCTTGGGCGCCATTGCCTTCACCCTGCCTATCCCCGATGCCGCTGCAATCAAAGCCGGTATGCCCGTGAGCGCATTCAGCATTGCACTTTGCTTCTACGTCATCACCGCATTCTGCTCGGCCACCCACGACATCGCCTCCGACGGCTACTACATGATTGCCCTGGACACCAACCAGCAGAGTATGTTCGTAGGTATTCGTTCGACCTTCTACCGCTGCGCCAACGTGTTCGGCCAGGGTGGTCTGGTGATGATTGCCGGCTTCCTGCAGAACCAGACCGGCAGCGCCGCCATGGGCTGGAAGTGGACCGTAGCTATATGCGCCGTATTCTTCGGTGTGGTAGCTCTGTGGCACGCATTCATCCTCCCCTATCCCAACACCGATAAGGCAGTAGGCACCGGCGAAAAGAAAACCGTGGGCGGCATCCTTAAAGAATTCGGTGGCTCGTTCGTGACCTTCTTCCAGAAGAAACACGTGCTGCTGGCCATGCTGTTCATGCTCCTTTATCGCCTCCCCGAAGCACAAGTTGTGAAGCTGTGTCAGCCCTTCCTGCTCGCATCGCGCGAAGCCGGCGGTCTGGGTATGACACAAGGTGAGGTAGGTCTCGCCTACGGCACACTGGCCATCATCGGCCTCACCATCGGCGGCATCATCGGCGGTATCTGCGCCTCGAATGGCGGTCTGCGCAAGTGGATTTGGCCCATGGCATTGGCTACATCGCTCAACTGCATTGCCTACATCCTGCTTTCGAACTGCCAGCCCGACTACGCTACCCTCAGCGGCAAGATCATGGTATTCTCGTGCCTGATTCTCGAGCAATTTGCCTACGGCTTCGGCTTCACCGCCTTCATGCTCTTCATGATGTACTTCGCCGACGGCCCCTACAAGACCTCGCACTACGCTATCTGCACCGCCTTCATGGCACTGGGCATGATGCTTCCGGGCATGGCTGCCGGCTTCATCAAAGAATCGCTGATGGGCAACTCATACGCCAACTTCTTCTGGTGGGTACTCGGATGTAATCTGGCTACCTGGGCAGTGACCCTGCTGGTACGTCGCCACATCGACCCCGCCTACGGCGCCAAAGAAAGCGAAAAGAAATAAAGCCAATTCTCTGATAGTAACCAGGAACTGACAATGAAAAAAATACTGACAATGATAGTGGCCGTGGCCACAGCGCTGTGTGCCGGAGCCCACGTGAAGCCCGGCATCGAAGTGCTGCGCGACGGCGGCTTCGCCCAGCTGCAAGGCAAGCGAGTGGGCTTGATTACCAACCCCACCGGCGTCGATAACAATCTGAAATCGACCATCGACATCCTGCACGAAGCCCCGGGCGTAGAGCTCGTAGCGCTGTTCGCGCCCGAACATGGTGTGCGCGGCGACGTACATGCCGGCGACAAGGTCGACAACGCTGTCGACCCGGCTACCGGCGTCACCGTCTACTCCATCTACGGCGGCAAGCACAAACCCACGCCCGAAATGATGGCCAACCTCGACGTACTCATCTACGACATCCAGGACATAGGCTGCCGCTCGTTCACATTCATCTCCACCATGGGCAAAGCCATGGAAGCCTGCGCCGAACAGGGCAAGCAATTCATGGTGCTCGACCGTCCTAACCCCGTCGGCGGCAACAAAGTCGAAGGCTGCTTGGTCGAAGATTCGTGCTTCTCGTTCGTAAGCCAATTTGCCATTCCCTACCTCTATGGTCTGACCCCGGGCGAACTCGCCCTGTACCTCAACAACGAAGGTCTGATTGGCGACGGCCTCAAGTGCGACCTCACCGTCGTGCCGATGGACGGCTGGACCCGCGATATGGACTTCCGCGAGACCTGTATGCCGTGGGTACTGCCCTCGCCCCACATCCCCAACCCCGAAGCATCGCTCTACTACCCGATGAGCGGCATCCTGGGCGAGCTCTACTACATGAGCATCGGCGTAGGCTACACCGAGCCGTTCAAACTCTTCTGCGCCGACTGGATTGACGCCGAGGAGCTGTCGCGCCGCATGAATGCCCTCGACCTGCCCGGCATCCTGTTCCGTCCGATTCACATCAAGCCCTTCTACTCGACCGGCAAGGGCGAAAACCTGGCCGGCGTCGAAGTGTACGTGACCAACCGCCACATCGCCCCCCTGTCGCTGACCCAGTTCTACGTGATGCAAGAACTCGCTGCCATGTATCCCGACAAGGCCGCGTTCAAGGAAGGCAATGCCGACCCCAAACGCTTCAATATGTTCGACAAAGTATGCGGTAGCAAAGAAATCCGCAAACGCTTCTCCGAGAACTACAAGGTGGCCGACATCATCGACTACTGGAACAAGGACAACGAAAGCTTCAAAGCTGCATCGTCGAAATACTACCTTTATAAATAAGCCACTCTCGCCCCACCCTGCCCCTACCATCGGGGCCGGGTGAGGCTTTATACAATCCACCCCGCCGGCTACGGTCGGCAACCACAACAACAATGACAGACTCACCCCGACATAACGAATTCCTTAACGAAATCAAGGGATTCATTTCCTCAAAGCGGATATATACCGACGAACTGCGCACCCTGGCCTGGGGCACAGACGCCGGCTTTTACCGTATGATACCCAAGATAGTAGTCATAGCCGAGACCGAGCAAGAGGTGTCGCGACTGCTGAGCGCCGCCACGCGCCACGAGGTACCGGTGACTTTCCGCGCCTCCGGCACGAGTCTGTCGGGCCAATCAATCACCGACTCCGTATTAGTCGTAGCCAACAAGGCCTGGACCGACTACAAAGTGTCGGCCGATGCCGGCCTCATCACCATGCAGCCCGGTATCCTTGGCAAGACAGCCAATGACATCCTGAAGCCCTACGGCCGCATGTTTGCCCCCGACCCCGCGTCGAAGAACTCGGCAGCCGTCGGCGGCATCATCATCAACAACGCCTCGGGCATGAACTGCGGCACACACGCCAATAGCGACCACATCCTGCGCTCGATGCGCATCGTTCTGGCCGACGGCACCGTGCTCGACACCGCCGACGAGGCCTCGCGTGCCGACTTCCGCCGCACCCACCAAGCGCTGCTCGACGAAATCGAGGCTATCCGCCGCGAAATCACTGCCGATGCCGAACTCACAGAGCGCATCCGCTACAAATATTCAATCAAGAACGTCATGGGCCTCAACCTGCTGCCGTTCGTGGTCTATACCGACCCATTCGAAATCATCGCCCACTGCCTCGTGGGCAGCGAAGGCACCCTCGGCTTCATGAGCGAAGCCACCCTCGAGACCTCTCATCTCTACACCCATACAGCCTCGGCCATGCTCTACTTCAAGGACATAGCCGAAGCCTGCCGCTGCGTCGTAGCTCTGAAAAAATCGGCTCCGGTTTTCTCATGCGAAATGCTCGACCGCAAATCACTCGAATCAGTCAACGACACTACCGGCGAAGGCCTCACCGCCCTGCTGCTCGATACCAAGAGCGACTCCGATGCCGGCCTCAACGATAATATTAAAGCCATCATGGAGGTCATCAGCCGGTTTGACCTCTTCAACGATGCACACTTCTCGACCGACCCGGCCGAGACCGCACAGTGGTGGTCGCTCCGCTCGGGCGTCTTCCCCGCAGTTGGCGGCACTCGCCCGCTGGGCACCACATCACTCATCGAAGACATCGCTTTCCATATCGACGACCTGCCTGCAGCTACCGTCGAACTGGCTCAGCTGCTGCAGGACTGCGGCTACAACGATGCCTGCATCTACGGCCACGCACTCGAAGGCAACTATCACTTCGTCATCGCCCAAGGCTTCAAGACCCAGGCCGATATCGACAAGTATCGCCACCTGATGGAAGAAATCGAGCGTCTGGTAGTCGACAAATACGACGGCTCGCTCAAAGCCGAGCACGGCACCGGCCGCAACATGGCGCCCTTCGTCAAAGTAGAATGGGGCGAGAAAGCTTGGAGCTTCATGCAGCGCATCAAAGCAGCGTTCGACCCCCACTACATACTCAATCGCGGAGTCATCTTCAACGACGACCCCGAGTGCTTCATCAAGGGCATGAAACCGCTGCCGCCGCTCCACCCGCTGGTCGACAAGTGCATCGAATGCGGTTTCTGCGAGCCCAACTGCATGAGCTGCGGCTTCACCCTGTCGGCTCGCCAGCGCACCGTCATCCTGCGCGAAATCGCGCGCCTCGAAGCCGATGGCAGCGCCGAGAGCCTCGCGCGCGCCAAGCGTCTAAAGAAAGACTTCCAATACTTGGGCAACCAGACCTGCGCCGGCGACGGCCTGTGCTCGACCTCGTGCCCGATGAAAATCAACACCGGCGAGATGATACACGTAGTGCGCGAAAAGGCGCTACCGAAAGGCTCGGCCGGATATAAAGTCGGCGACTTTGCCGCTCGCCATCTGAGCGGCATCGAAAGCGGCCTGCGCCTGGCACTCGGCGCCGCCGACCTGGCTCACAAAGTGCTCGGCGACAAAGCCGTGCGCGCTTTAGGCAAAGGTATGCACAGCCTCGGCTTGCCCCTGTGGACGCCCGAACTGCCCAAGGCCTACAGCGCCAAGAAAGCCATCGCACGCGAGCAAGCACCGTCAGAGAAGATTGTCATCTACTTCCCCTCGTGCATCAACCGCACCATGGGCGTCACCGCCGAGAAAGGCAAGAAGATTGCTCCGCTCGTGGAGGCTATGATGAACCTCTGCACCAAGGCCGGCTACCGCGTCGTGTACCCCGAAGGCATGGACAAACTCTGCTGCGGCATGATCTGGGAAAGCAAGGGTATGCCCGACATTGCCGACGACATGACCGCCAAGCTCGAGCAAGCGCTGCTCAAGGCGAGCGAAAACGGCCGCTACCCCGTGCTGTGCGACCAGAGCCCCTGCCTCCACCGCATGCGCCAGCACATCAAGAGCATGAAACTCTACGAGCCCGCCGAATTCATCACCGAATACCTGGCACCTGAGCTCGAATTCACCCCCGGCGACGAACCCATAGCCGTGCACGTCACCTGCTCGACCCGCCACATGGGCCTGGCCGACACCATTATAAATCTGGCGCGTAAGTGCTCGACCAACGTCACCGTGCCCGCCGCCGTAGGTTGCTGCGGCTTCGCCGGCGACAAAGGCTTCACCGTGCCCGAGCTCAACACCTGGGGCCTGCGCCACCTGCGCCCGGCATTGGAAAAGGCCGGCGTCGTGGCCGGATACTCCAACTCGCGCACTTGCGAAATCGGCCTCACCAAGAATAGCGGCGTGAACTACAAGTCGATAGTGTACCTCGTCGACGAACACACCCGCGCCAAGAACACAACGAAATAACGAACTATAAAGTAAGAAAATGTCACACACAGCCACCTCCAAGCCCAAGCGACTGCTCGCGCTCGACATCCTGCGCGGCATCACCATCGCCGGCATGATATTGGTGAACAACCCCGGTTCGTGGGGCAATATCTACGCACCGCTGGCCCACGCATCGTGGAACGGCCTGACACCGACCGACCTTGTCTTTCCGTTCTTCATGTTCATCATGGGCGTATCGACCTACTTCTCGCTGCGCAAGTACGAATTCCGCCCGTCGGGCTCGGCGCTGCTCAAGCTGCTTCGCCGCACGGCCGTCATCTTCCTGATAGGCTTGGCGATAGCATGGTTCGGCATGTTCCTGCGCGGCTTGCTTCGCGGCGATTCGCTCTTCGACGCCGTGTTCACGTTCGACCACATCCGCATTCTGGGCGTGATGCCTCGCCTGGCCATCTGCTACGGCGTCGGCTCGCTACTTGCTTTATATCTGAAACACAAATGGATACCCTGGTGCATTGCCGGCATATTGGTAATCTATACCATCCTGCTGCTCTGCGGCCACGGCTATGAATTCTCCGACCGCAACATCATATCGATAGTCGACCATCGCGTACTCGGCCCCGACCACATGTATGCCGACACAATCGATGGCGTCCGACTGAAATTCGACCCCGAAGGCCTGCTGAGCACCCTACCCTCGATAGCCCACATGCTCATCGGCTTCGTGTGCGGCAGCTGGCTCATAGCGCTGAAAGATAATCGCGACCGCATCAACCGCCTGTTCATCCTCGGCACCATCCTCACCTTCGCCGGCCTGCTGCTCAGCTACGGCCTGCCCATCAACAAGAAAATCTGGTCGCCGACCTTCGTGCTCACCACCTGCGGCTTGGCGTCGAGCTTCCTCGGCCTGCTCATCTGGATTATCGACATCAAAGGCAAGAACAAGTGGTGCCGCTTCTTCGAAGTCTTTGGCATCAACCCGCTATTCCTCTACTGCCTCGGCGCAGTCCTGTCGATACTCATCGGCACACTGCCGATGCCCGGCACCGACACATCAATCAAAGGCTGGGCCTACAACGACGTGCTGCTGCCCCTTTGCGGCAACGACGCCACCCTGGCCTCGCTGGCATTCGCCATCTCATTCGTATTAGTTAACTGGCTCGTTGGCCTGATATTATATAAGAAAAAAATATATATTAAGATATGATACTGATAGCTGACTGCGGCAGCACCAAGATCGACTGGTGTCTGCTCAACAACGACAAAGTAGAAAAACAAGTGTTTACCATGGGCATGAACGCTGTCATGCTCACGGAAGAAGAAATCCGCACGCGCATCGCCGACGAACTGGTGCCCGAGCTGACCGGCTACCCCGTCGAAGAAGTTTACTTCTACGGCGCCGGCTGCATCTCCGACGAAGTATGCGGCAACGTAGCTCGCGCCATCCGCGCCAACTTCCCCGGCGTCGGCACCGTCGAAGTGCACACCGACCTGCTGGCCGCTGCTCGCGCACTGTGCGGTCGCGAAGCCGGCATCGCCTGCATCATGGGCACCGGCTCGAACTCGTGCTACTACGATGGCGAAAAAATCTGCGACAACGTATCGCCCCTGGGCTACATCCTGGGCGATGAAGGTTCGGGCGCAGTGCTCGGCAAAATCCTCGTGGGCGACGTGCTCAAGAACCAGCTACCCGCCGACCTGTGCGAAAAATTCCTCGCCAAGTACGAGCTCGACCGCCTCACCATCATCCGCCGCGTGTACAAAGAGCCGCAGGGCAACCGCTTCCTGGCCTCCGTGACCCCCTTCCTTATCGAGAACATCGACCGCAAGGAAATCCACGACCTGGTATTCAACTCGTTCAAATCATTCTTCGTACGCAACATCGCCCAGTACAAGGGCTACCAGGAGCTGAGCGTGAACTTCATCGGCTCGATTGCCCACTACTATCGCCCCGTGCTCGAAGAAGCTGCCGCTGCCTGCGGCTGCCACGTCGGCAACATCATCAAGAGCCCGATGGAAGGCCTCATCAAATTCCACACAGCATAAGCACACATCGCCGATATTATAAAAACTAAAACCTAACAAATATGGCATTTGTAAAAATCAGCGAACAGCCCTCGCTTTACAACGATCTGGAAAAGAAGTCGGTAGGCGAAATCCTGCACGACATCAACACCGAAGATAAGAAAGTGGCTCTGGCCGTCGAAAAGGCCATTCCGCAAATAGAAAAGCTCGTCACCGAAATCGTGGCACGCATGAAAAAGGGCGGCCGCATCTTCTACATGGGCGCCGGCACCAGCGGCCGCCTCGGCGTGCTCGACGCATCTGAAATCCCGCCCACATTCGGCATGGACCCCTCGTGGGTTATCGGCCTGATAGCCGGCGGCGACGTAGCACTGCGCAACGCCGTTGAAAACGCCGAGGACGACACCCACCAGGGCTGGCACGACCTCGAAAAATTCAATATCAACGACAAGGACACCGTGATCGGCATCGCCGCATCGGGCACAACCCCCTACGTCATCGGCGCCCTGAAAGACTGCCGCGAACACGGCATCCTCACCGCCGCCATCACCTCGAACCCCGATGCACCCGTCAGCGAAGCTGCCGACATCGCCATCGAGATGGTAGTAGGTCCGGAATACGTCACCGGCTCGTCGCGTATGAAGTCGGGCACAGGCCAAAAGATGATCTGCAACATGATTTCGACCTCGGTCATGATCAAAATGGGTCGCGTGAAAGGCAATAAGATGGTCAACATGCAGCTCACCAACGCCAAGCTCGTAGACCGCGGCACACGCATGGTCATGGACGAACTCGGCCTCGACTACGACGAATCGAAGCGCCTGCTGCTGATGCACGGCTCGGTGAAGAACGCCGTTGACGCCTACCGCGAAGAAAACGCATAAAGCCATGCTGCGCAAATTTCTCTCACTGGCACTGGCTGCCATCGTAGCAATAGGAGCCATGGCACAGGAAGCGCCCGCCAAGCCCAAATACAGCGAGCTCTACTACCAGCGCGCGTCGCTCTTCGACCAACTCGGCGTCGATAGCACCACCATCGTGTTCATGGGTAATAGCCTGACACACGGCTGCGAGTGGCACGAACTGCTGAAGATGCCCAACGTGGTGAACCGCGGCATCAACGGCGACGTCGTAGCCGGCATCAAAGAGCGCGTCGGCTCGGTAGTGGCCGGCCATCCCGCCAAAATCTTCCTGATGAGCGGCGCCAACGACGTCAGCCACGACCTGACAGCCGACTCAATCGCCACCGCCATCGCCGACCTCATCGACTACATCCGCGTAGAGTCGCCCTCGACTCGCATCTACCTGCAGTCGATGCTGCCGATCAACAACTCCTTCGGCCGCTACAAGCTCATGGCCGGCAAGGAAGAAGTAATTCGCGACATCAACAAGCACTTGGTGAAGATTGCAGCCGACCGCGGCATCACCTTCATCAACCTCTACCCGTCGTTCTGCGACGAGGAAGGCAACCTCAAGCGCGAATTCACCAACGACGGCCTGCACCTGCTCGGCCCGGCCTACCTGGTGTGGCGCGACATCGTGCTACCCTACGTGAAAGAGTAACCACACCTCGATAAACGACACAGCGAAGCCCCGACCAGAC
>CAYSQI010000002.1:17302-145089 GCA_964433215.1 uncultured Bacteroides sp. | reverse complement strand
TGGTCAAGTTCTATGGCGTCGCCGGCACTCCGTTCTTCTACCATTTCTTCCCGTTTGATCTTGGTCACTCGAAATACGGCTACGAGGACATTAACGGAGCTCCACGTCATATCCACTTCGACGAAGAGCGCCTCAAAGCTATCTGCTCAAAGGCTGCCGAAGCTATGGACGTGAAAATCTACGGCGGCGACTGTATCATCAGCGACGACGGCTCAATCACTATCATCGACTTCAATGACTGGCCCTCGTTTGCGCCTTGTCGCCAAGAAGCCGGCCCGGTCATCGCTCGCATGGTCATCAACGAAATTAAAAAGCACAATAGCTAATCGATGCCGGCGTCCGACGACAAAAAGTTTCCGCTGCTACCACGATTCATAGCTACGACTCCGGGCTGCGGCTACAGCCCCGTGCTCGTCAGTATTTATATGGTATAATATGAAGTGCACGGCCAAGCTGTACGATAAGATATTGCATAGCGACGGATTATTTACATTAATCCGCTCGACGATTGCGTCGCAGATTGCTTCGTGGATCGACCTCGGCACCAGTATGCTGTTCTATGCCTTCGTATTTGTCGCCATCGACCCTTTCTACCGCTCCAATTTGTCGGTAGCCGTCGGTGCTATAATAGGCGGCATCGTCAACTGCACCATCAACTACCGCTTCACCTTCCACACAAAAGGACAGTCGGTGAAATCGGTAGCCGTCAAATACACCATGATATGGACCGGCAGCTTGCTCTTCAATATGTACGGCACTACCGGCCTTGCCGCGCTGCTCTCAAAGTGGGAGTGGCTGCGCTCGCTCGGATTTACGGCCGACGGCATCTTCGCGGCCGCTCGCTTGTTCGTATCGCTGGTCGTGTCGGTGGCTTGGAACTTCGTCATGCAGCGCAACTTCGTGTATCGTCCGTCGACATTCGACCCCTACGCAATCAAATTTGTCAATTTTTTCATTCCTAAAAAAACAAAGCAGTAAATGGGAAAATCCAATACGCCAATATTCAAGCGTCGTCGCGACGGCCTTCCGCAAAGCATTTACTGCGTCATCAACCCGTTCGATCGTTACACTGATAATATTTCGTCTAAATAAAGTAGCAAATGTTCGTTGATCTGAAAAAGCAATATCGCAAGTCGCTCAAATCGTTCGACACCGAGGAAAATATCGACCTCGCATTCTACCGCCCTATCGGCTTCGCTTGGGCTTACCTGTTTCGCAAAATCGGCGTAACCCCCAATGCCGTCACCATCGCGTCAATCTTCCTTGGCGTAGGCGCCGGCTACTGTTTCTACTTCGCCAACATCTGGATAAACCTTCTGGGCATCCTGCTCCTCGTCTGGGCCAACTCATTCGATAGCTGCGACGGACAGCTGGCGCGCCTCACCGGCAACTACTCGCCCATCGGCCGCATCCTCGACGGCCTCAGCGGCGACCTTTGGTTCGTAGCCATTTACGTTGCTATCTGCCTGCACGAAAACCACTTCTCCGCATTCTTCGGCGAGCACTCGTGGCTCATCTGGGTCATCGCTGTCGCCGCCGGCATCTGCCACGGCAAGCAAGCCGCTATGGCCGATTACTATCGCCAATTCCATCTTTATCACGTCAAAGGCCCCGAAGGTAGCGAACTCGACTCGGCCGATGCTCTGCGCAAGCAGCTGGCTGACCTGTCGTGGAAACACAACTTCTGGCGCAAAATCACGCTGACATTCTATACCCAGTACACCGTCAACCAAGAAGCTTGGACTCCGCAGATGCAAAAGCTGCGCCGCGTACAGGCCAATAAATTCGACAAAAGCGAGGTACCGACCGACTACCGCGCACAGTTCCGCGCCGCCAGCCGTCCGCTGATGAAGTACACCAACATTCTGACCTTCAACTGGCGTTCGATAGTGCTTTTCATCACCGTACTGTGTGGCCAGCCGTGGCTATATTTCATGTTCGAGCTCACCATACTCAACATTCTCCTTATATATATGGTGCGCCGCCACGAGGCCATCTGCAAAGACTTTTCATCCAAGCTTTAGGCCGATATCATACGACACACTCCGCGATGAATCATAAGCCAACACTCACCGACTTCCCCAAAGACAACTGGGTCAAAATCACGATTGGCAGCAATCGCTACGTAGGCCGTGCCCTACTCAACGAGCGCGCTCAAATCGTCGCCACTGTTGATGCAGCCGGCAAGAGTGTCACTTTCTCCTGGCCCTACATCTGCGCCAACGCCACGTCAATCGACATCCTTCCTTTTGTCGACGAGGATCTCGACGCTTAATCCCCATCATAAACACCATGACTGAATACTCTGATATCAAAGGCATTATCTTCGACTACGGCGGCACCCTCGACTCGCGAGGCGACCACTGGAGCGAAGTAATCCTCGACGCATACCACCACGCAGGCTGCGACATCAGCTTCGACGACTTCCGCCCGGCCTACGTCGCTGCCGAGCGCTACTTGGCTGCTCACTTCGTAATCGAAGCCTCCGACACCTTCGCCGACCTGATGCGAAAAAAGATAGCGCTGGAATGTGGATTCTTGGCAGATGCCGGACTCATCGACCGCAACGATGCCGAGCCGATCTCAATCGCCGTAGCCGACGAATGCTATGCTGCCGCACGCGCTTGCACCGCTGAAGCCGAGCCGCTACTGAGCCGACTGGCCGAGCGCTACCCGATGGCTTTGGTCAGCAACTTCTATGGCAACATCGACGCCGTCCTCCGCGACATGGGCATCCGCAAATACTTCAAACACATAGTCGAAAGCGCCGTTATAGGCATCCGCAAGCCCGACCCGCGAATCTTTGCCGTTGGCTGCGTAGCTCTCGACCTGCAGCCCGAACACGTCCTCGTCGTCGGCGACTCGCTCAACAAGGACATCCGACCGGCTCGTTCGATTGGCTGCCACACCGCTTGGATCAAAGGACGACAGTGGCGACTCGACAACGATGAAAATTTATTGGTCGAAAAGTCCACGACACTGGAACAAATCACTCAGTCGTTATTTTGATTGATTAACATCAAAACAATAAAATTGGCTAATATTTAACGTTGTTTAACTGTTTTGGCAGATTTTGCCAATTTGTTTACAATAATAAACATAATTTAGCCTAAATTATTTTTTGCAATTCATAAATATTGTCTAACTTTGACCGCTGAATTGTCTGCTAACACGGACAAGCATAACTTTTGAAACAATACGAAACATAAATATAACCTAACTAATTACTTAATTTGATCATGACTCAAAGCAAAGTAAAACCCGCAGAAGGTAAGCTTGGTGTTCTCGTTGTTGGTAACGGCGCCGTTGCTACCACCTTCATGACCGGCGTGCTTATGGCTCGCAAAGGTCTCGCTAAACCTATCGGTTCAATGACCCAATACGACAAGATCCGCGTAGGCAATGGTGATGACAAAAAATATCTGAAATATGAAGAAATCGTGCCCATGGCTAAGCTCGACGACATCGTGTTCGGCACTTGGGACGTTTACCCCGCTACAGCTTACGAATCAGCCGTTAACGCCGAAGTCCTCAAATCAAAGGACATCGAACCCGTTAAGGACGAACTCCAGGCTATCAAGCCCATGAAGGCCGCTTTCGACCACAACTACGCTAAGCGCCTCGAAGGCGACAACGTGATGGTTGGCAAGACCCGTTGGGAAATGGCTGAACAGCTCCGCGAAGACATCCGCAACTTCAAGGCCGCTAACAACTGCAGCCGCATCGTTGTCCTCTGGGCTGCTTCTACCGAAGTTTACGTTCCCGTCAACGAAGAAATCCACGGCACCATCGCTGCTCTCGAAGCCGCTATGAAGGCCGACGACAAGGAACATATCGCTCCCTCGATGTGCTACGCTTACGCAGCACTCCAGGAAGGCGCTCCCTTCATCATGGGCGCTCCCAACACCACCGTTGACATCCCCGCTATGTGGGAACTCTCGGAAAAGACCGGTATGCCCATCGCAGGCAAGGACTTCAAGACCGGCCAGACCCTCGTTAAGTCGGGCTTCGCTCCCATCATCGGCACTCGCTGCCTCGGCCTGAGCGGCTGGTTCTCAACCAACATCCTCGGCAACCGCGACGGTCTCGTGCTCGACGAACCCGCTAACTTCCGCACAAAAGAAGTTTCGAAGCTGTCGACTCTCGAATCGATTCTCGTTCCCGAAAAGCAGCCCGACCTCTACACCAACTACTTCCACAAAGTGCGCATCAACTACTATCCCCCGCGCAACGACGACAAGGAAGGTTGGGACAACATCGACATCTTCGGCTGGATGGGCTATCCCATGCAGATCAAGATCAACTTCCTCTGCCGCGACTCAATCCTCGCCGCTCCTCTGTGCCTCGACCTCGTTCTGCTGAGCGACCTCGCCGCTCGCGCCGGTCGTCACGGCATCCAGCGCTTCCTGAGCTTCTTCCTCAAGAGCCCGATGCACGACTACACCAAGAACGAAGTGCCCGTTAACCACCTCTTCCAGCAGTACACCATGCTCAAAAACGCTATTCGCGAAATGGGCGGTTACGAAGCTGACGAACCTATCGATTAACGCCCTCCCGTTAGCCAAAATTCCCGGCCTCGGCCGGTCAGATAAAAAGCGCAGCCCCTCGCGGGCCGCGCTTTTATTTTGTACTCAAATCTAATAAGATAAAACGTCTGAATATATCAAATTTACTACGCCTGTCCTTGAGAAGCCGGACGTCGGTTACCTGCTACCTTCACACACATCCTGCGTGCATATATCGTGCTACCATCGGTGATTATTACTTCACCATCGCATATTTTAATAACACCACACGAGGCCTCAAAACCTAATGGCAGACGAAGAATTCCTCGGACTCGGCCATTCTGGTCGCAGATTTGAATACCGGCGCGCGTAATCACCCATAAGTTGCCATCGCCATCGAAAGCCATCGACGGAATATCGAGCGCGGCATTATCGTATGTGTGCAGCCAATAAAAGCGCTGGCCGAAAAGGCGCGAGCCGTCGGCGCCGAGTATGTATTGATTGATGTAATTGCTACCGGGCTCTGCTACCGCCACGAGCGAACTATCAGGATATACAGCCTCGGCAGGGGCTACGGATTTCAATTTGATAGTGCGTTCACTCAGACACCAATCTTCACCCTCGATTAGTAAGGGTTTGAGCAAGCCGTTGGCTGTCGGGCGAGCGGCAATCGAATCGCCTTCGCCACGCCACATCCAAGTCATCACTTGTGGAAATATCTGACTGGTACGCACCACGCTATGACCACCTTCGGCCCAGTCGAAAGAGCAATCGTAGCCGGCCCATTCCAGCGCGGAGGCCAACTGGCGGTTGGCTTCGTACCACGAGCCGAATATCTGATTCCACGAATCCGTAAATCCATCCTGCAAGAAAACGCGCAGCGGCAGAGGCTCGTGCTTGCGCACGATTGCTTCGAGGTCGTTACCGCCTCGCATGGGCACAAACGTACCGCAACCACTGTAGACCTTGCCGAACAAATCAGGTCGATGCCAAGCAGCCGTAAATGCAGCTATACCACCACTGCTGAGGCCAAAAATCATGCGATTAGTAGGATTATCGGTCAGACGCACACGGCGACCGTCGGCAGTCGTCAACGACTCCACCGCCGGAAGCAATTCCGAGACCAAAAACTCGGCAAAGCGACCATCCGTAGCATCAAACTCATTGCTGCGATTGTAGCGCAACACAGTGGCCGAATCGCCGGGTATATAACCGGGCTGCAAGTAGACTCCGATAGTTACGGGCATCACACCGACAGCCGTCAGCGAATCAATCACCTCGGGCGCGCGACATAGCACACCATCGAGGCCGAGGTAAAGAGCCGCCGGCCTCGATGAGTCATAAGCATCAGGCACATAGACCCGATACGTGTGGATGGTGCCGGGATAAATATCAGATTCGACCAGACATGTATCAATAACCGAATAAGAAGCATGCGCCACAATGCCCAGCACTGCCAAAAGCGTAGTCACGAAGATGCGTTTCATAATTTCACGGATTGCTGCTCGCGAGCGATGACTCGCATCTGGTAGACAAACATCAGCACGGCCACCGTGAGCGACATCAAGTCGGAAAGCGGGAACGAGAGCCACACGCCTGTCACTCCCATGGTACGCGGTAGCCACACCATCAAAGGAATTAGAAAAATGACCTGGCGAGTAAGACTAAGGAACATTGACTTGGCCGGTTTACCGATACTCTGAAAGAAGGTAGTGATTACAATCGGAATACCGACAACCGAGAATGCGCACATAGTGATTTGCAAGCATTGCACGGTGAAGCCAATCAGATATTCGTCGGTGGTAAACATACGAGCGATAAACTCCGGAATCAGCAATCCCGTGACACTGCCGATGATCGCCACCACAGTGACAACCCCCATTGCAATATACATCACGCGACGCAGACGATGCAGCAACCCTGCACCATAGTTGTAACCAAGGATAGCTTGCAGGCCCATATTGACCCCGACCATGACCGTAGTGAGCAGCGACGCGTAAGTAAAGAAAATACCGGCCGCACCGATAGCCATATCGCCGCCATAAGCCAACAATGCTCGATTAATCAAGCCATTGATAACACACGACGCCGAATTGACAATAGCCGGAGCAGCGCCTATTGAAAATATATCGAAGACTATACGCCACTTCAAGCCAAAAGTTCCGCGCACAAAGGCGAGGTTGACGTTCGGGCGGAAGAAATGCGACACCACGAAAATCGCCGACACCAACATAGCTATATCGGTCGCAACAGCGGCGCCAACCATTCCCCAATCGAACACGAGCACGAATAAAGCATCAAGCACCACATTGACTACGGCACCGATAAGCATCGTGTACATGGCGCGATTAGGATAACCCGTAGCTCGCAACACATTATTGAGGCCAAATGCAATATTTGTCAACAGCAGACCCGGCAGCACCCACAACATATATGTACGCGCGTAGGGCAACGTAACATCTCCGGCGCCAAAGGCGCGCAGGATCGGGTCCATAAACACGATGAACACCACAATATACGCCGCGGCATTGACGAAGGTCAACGTAGCGGCATTGCCAAGCAGCAGAGCGGCTCGCGATTTATTGCCTCGTCCCATCTGGATTGAGATGCGAGTCGACGAACCGACTCCCACGAGCACACCGATAGCCGTAGTGATATTCATCAGCGGGAAGGTAAGCGCCAAACCGGCAATAGCTTCGGCTCCCACAACCTGACCGATAAAGATGCGGTCAATCACATTGTATAGAGCCATCACCAGCATGCCTACGACAGCCGGCACACTGTATTGCCACAGCAAGCGCCCCACGGGCCGCGTGGCGAGTTCGTTGAGATTATTATCTTTCATTCAATGTCAGGTAGCGGAGAGTGACCGACGGGTTCGCTCCGTCAAAAGCGACAACAGGCAGAAACCGAGGCTGCTGGCCGCCGATTTCTGCCTGTCGGTATGTTATTGTGCCAATTACTTGCCGGCGGCTGCCTTGGCACGCTCGTAGTGCTTGCGCACGTCGTACGAGGTCATGTTGTTGTAAGAAGGATAGTTGTCGACAATTTCCTTGAGGGCGTTGTATTCGCCTTCGAAGTTTTGCTCGGCGCGGTAGACATTAGCCTTCTTGATGAGAATCAGGGGCACGATAGTGGGATTCTCGTCGGCTGCGCTGATAGCCTTGTCGAAAGCCTTGAGCGCATCGGCATTGTTCTTCAAGCCTACATAGCAGTCGCCCATGAGGGTGTATGCGCCGGCTTGGATGAGATTGTCGCTAATCGAAGCGTCCTTGAGGTAGTCGAGAGCGCCTTGGTAGTCGGCCTTCTGATAGAGGCGAATAGCAGCTTCAAGTTTAGCGCGGTTACCGCTCTTGTGACCCATTTCGGCAGCAGCCTTGTAGCATTCAAGGGCCAGCGAGTCGTTGAGTTCGCGATCAGCAACACCCATAGCTTGCTCGGCCTTCATTGCGTAGAGGTCGGCTTCGCCGGCTTTCACATCGCTCTTCTTCGAATTGTTCTGGCTGATAAGGAACCATGCCAGTACAGCTACCAGCAGTACGAGGATAACGGCCGAAACGGTCAGAATCATTTTGCTGTTGGCCTTAGCCTTCGACAGAATATCCTGTTCGGGCTGAGCGGCCTGAGTTTTAATCTCTTTATTTTCCATTGATATCGTTGGTTTTTATTATTTTTCAACTATATGCGTCATCAGACGCGCTTTCAAGCTGCAAAAATAGCTGAAAATATTCAGATATTAAAATTTTAGGCCAATTATTTTTTCTTCTGCCCAATAAAGCGTAATTTTGCAGACCCGAAACCCAGCTAAATGAGCAGATAATGACACAGAAAGACATAACGACCGTCATCGACGTACTCTCAGTCGAAGAGCTGAATGCCGACGAGCGCAAAGTCGTGGAACTGGCACAAAGCTACACCTACAATGCCTATGCGCCCTACAGCCACTTCAAAGTCGGTGCCGCTATCTTGCTCGACAACGGCGAGGTGGTGTGCGGTGCCAATCAGGAAAATAGTGCCTTCCCGTCGGGCACATGCGCCGAGCGGTCGGCTTGCTTCTCGGCCGGTGCTCGATTTCCGCAGGCACGCTTCTGCATGATAGCCATCGCCGCCCGTGGTACCGACGACCGGCCCACACCCTCGCCTTGCGCACCCTGCGGCGCTTGCCGCCAAGCCCTGCTCGAATACGAGACACTGGCCGGCCGCGACGTGGAAGTGCTACTCGTGGGCGCCGACTGCATCTACCGCCTACCCTCGGTGAAGTCGCTGCTTCCGCTGGCGTTCGACAGCTTTTAACAGCTACAAATCTGAATAATAACAAAAACGAAATATAACCATCTCTAAAAATGGACTTTATTGACGAACTTACCTGGCGCGGCATGATTCACCAGATGATGCCCGGCACACAGGAACAACTGAAAAAAGAAATGACCACGGCCTACCTGGGCATCGACCCGACGGCCGACTCGCTGCACATCGGCCACCTCGTTGGTGTCATGATGCTTAAGCATTTCCAGCGCTCGGGCCACAAGCCAATCGCACTGATTGGCGGTGCGACCGGCATGATTGGCGACCCATCGATGAAGAGCCAGGAACGCAAGCTCCTCGACGAAGAAACCCTTCGACACAACCAGCAGGCTATCAAGGCTCAGCTCGCCAAATTCCTCGATTTCGACAGCGACGCACCCAACGCAGCCGAGATGGTCAACAACTACGACTGGATGAAAAACTTCTCATTCCTCGACTTCATCCGCGACGTAGGCAAGCACATCACCGTCAACTACATGATGGCTAAAGACTCCGTGAAGAAGCGCCTGTCGGGCGAAAGCCGCGAAGGCATGTCGTTCACCGAATTCTCGTACCAACTCTGCCAGGGCTACGACTTCCTGCACCTATTCCAAGAGAAAGGCTGTCGCCTGCAACTCGGCGGCTCCGACCAGTGGGGCAACATCACCACCGGCACCGAGCTCATCCGCCGCACCGTCGGCGGCGAAGCATACGCACTGACTTGCCCGCTGATTACCAAAGCCGACGGCGGCAAATTCGGCAAGACCGAAAGCGGCAACGTATGGCTCGACCCACGCTACACCTCGCCCTACAAGTTCTATCAGTTCTGGCTCAACGTCAGCGACGACGACGCTGCCAAGTACATCAAGATCTTCACCGAGCTCAGCAAGGAAGAAATCGACGCCCTCGTAGCCGAGCAAGCCGAAAACCCCGGCGCACGTCCTCTGCAGAAGCGTCTGGCCAAAGAAATCACTACCATGGTGCACTCGGCAGCCGACTACGAAGCAGCCGTCGAAGCCTCGCAAATTCTCTTCAGCAACCACGCCGCTGAAGCACTCCACCGCCTCGACGAGCAGACCCTGCTGCAAGTACTCGAAGGCGTACCCACCTTCGAAGTAGCTCGCGCCGACATCGAAGCAGGCATCGGCCTGGCCGACCTCCTGGTCAAAAAGACACAGGTTTTCCCCTCGAAGGGCGAACTCCGCAAGATGGCTCAGCAAGGCGGTCTGATGATCAACAAAGAGAAAGTAGCCGACGCCTACGCACCCACCTCGACCGACCTACTTCTCAACGACCGCTACATCCTCGTTCAAAAAGGCAAGAAGAACTACTTCCTGCTCATAGCTCGCTAATTAGAGTTTATATTCGACACACCGCACGGGTGGCAGCACGACATGTGCAGCCGCCCGTGCCGCATTTTCACACTCGAGAGACAAACAAAACACAACAATACACCGCGCTCGCGCATTATATTTTGAGGTTTTCCAAAAATTTTTCTAACTTTGCGCTAATAAATAAATCTAAGCGACAATGCTCGATATAAGTGAAGTATTCAACGCGGCCGCAGTGCTCAAGGATGTAGCGCGCAAGACGACCGTCATCCCGGCCCCGAAGCTGTCGGCCAACTGCGAACTCTACCTGAAAACCGAGAACCTGCAGCTCACCGGCTCGTTCAAGCTGCGCGGTGCTTACTACAAAATAGCGTGCCTGACCGATGAAGAGAAAGCTCGCGGCGTCATCGCCTGCTCGGCCGGCAACCATGCCCAAGGCGTAGCTCTCGGTGCAACCCACAACGGCATCAAGTCGCTGATTTGCCTCCCGGCCGGCGCTCCGATTTCGAAAGTCGAAGCCACCCGTGGCTACGGTGCTGAAATATGCCTCGTGCCCGGTGTCTACGACGACGCCTACGCCAAGGCCATCGAACTGCGCGACAAGGAAGGCTACACATTCGTCCATCCCTTCGACGACCCGAAGGTGATTGCAGGCCAAGGCACCATCGGCCTCGAAGTGCTCGACCAGCTGCCCGACGTGCAGGCCGTAGTAGTGCCAATCGGCGGCGGAGGCCTTGCCTCGGGCGTTGCATTTGCTGTCAAGACCTTGCGTCCCGATGTCAAGGTCTACGGTGTGCAGGCCGCCGGCGCCCCCTCGATGGAACGCTCGCTCCACCAGCACCAAATCTGCCACCTCGACTCGGTGTCGACCATTGCCGACGGCATCGCCGTCAAACAACCCGGCAACCTAACCTACGAGCTCTGCAACAAATACATCGACGACATTGTTACCGTCAACGACGACGAGACGGCCGCCGCAATCCTCGCCCTGATGGAGAAGCAGAAACTGGTAGCCGAAGGCGCCGGCGCTGTCGGCGTAGCTGCCGTGATGTTCGACAAGCTACCCGTCAAAGGCCAGAAAGTGGTCTGCATCGTATCGGGTGGCAACATCGACGTCAATACGCTCAATCGCGTCATCTCGCGCGGCCTCACCAAGAGTGGGCGCAAATACACCTTCATCATCGACCTGGTCGATAAGCCCGGACAACTCTCAGGCGCCCTCTCCATCGTAGCCGACATGGGCGGCAACGTCATCTCCGTAACCCACGAGCGCACAAATGCCTCGACCGAAATCAACGGCTGCTCGATTCGCCTCGAACTCGAGACTCGCGATGCCGAACACATCGACCAGATTCGCCGCCACCTCACCGAAAACGGTTTCAACGTAACAAACTAAACAACAACGCTATATGCGCCGACTGCTGACTCTGATATTCTTAAGTCTGTCGATAGTTGTTGCCGCGCAAAGCTGCAGCGAAGAGCCCGACTTGTACAATCTGAAACGATACGCCTCAGCCAATCAAATGCTACGCGTAGCTCCCGACGTGGTGTTTATCGGCAACTCCATCACCGACCATTGGTACAGAGACCACGCAGCCTTCTTTCATAAGCACAACATAGCCGGCCGCGGCATCTCCGGCCAGACATCCGGCCAGATTCGCGGACGATTCGTGGCCGACGTTGTGGAGCTTCATCCCAAAGCCGTAGTCATCCTCGCAGGCATCAACGACTTGGCGCATAACGCCGGCTGGGTCGACCCCGATGGCGTGTTCGACAACATCCGAGCTATGTGCATCCGAGCCATTGCTGCCGGCATAGTACCCTTCATAGCGTCTATCACACCCGCCGACCACATCGCGTGGAATCCGTCGATTACCGGCGTTGCCGACGACGTCCGAGCCTTAAACAAGCGCCTGCGCGAATACGCTACAGCTGCCGGCATCGGCTACATAGACTACTACTCGGCACTTGACACCGATGGCGACGGCGCCATGGACCCTGGCCTGAGCGACGACGGCCTCCACCCACTGCCCGACACTTACACCATCATGGAGTCGATAGTACTCCCTTACCTGGCTCCTTATCTTTCAACACCGACCGACATTAGCTCCTCCGTAGAATGAATCTCCGCAAACTGACACTCCGACTGCTCGCCTTAGCCGCCTTAGCCGCCCCGAGCGCACACGCCCAGCGCGTCTACTGGCTCGAAACCACCCACGACTTCGGCGCATTTACCGAAGAATCCGGCAAAGTGACTTGCGAATTTTATATGGTCAACAAAGGCCCGGGCAATGCCTCGATAGTGGCCGCACGCGCCACCTGTGGCTGCACACGGCCGCAGTACACCGTGCGCTCACTCGCTCCGGGCGACACGGCTACTCTGAGCGTATCGTTCGACCCGAAAGGCCGCCCCGGACGATTTAGCAAACAAGTCTACGTCGAGACCTCGGGCAAGCCGAACAAACAGCGGCTCGACATCACCGGCGTGGTCATCGGCTCGGCCGAAACCATAGCTCGCCGCTTCCCGGCCGACCTCGGACCGCTGAAGCTGGCTACCGACGGCGTCATGCTCGGCCAAATCACCAAAGGCAAAATCAAGACCGTATATACCGAAGGCTACAACCGCTCGGCCGACAGTCTGCGCGTGAAAGTGGTGTACAAGCCCGACTGGCTCGAAGTGGTGCCCTCGCCCATGGTTGCCGCGCCGGGCGAGCAAGTCACTTTGGTGTCGTACGTAAACTCGGCCGGTTGCTCGATTTACGGCTTTGTCGAAGATAGCATAACCCTCGCGCCTGTTGAAGGCATGCGATACACCATACCCGTCACCGCCGTGGTCAACGAAGACTTCTCGCAGCTGGGCGCTGAAGGCATGGCCAAAGCTCCGATTTCGGTCCTCTCCACCGAAATGGTCGATCTGGGCGACATGAATCGTACCGGCGGGCCGTTCACCGGCTCGTTTACCATCGGCAACACCGGCAAGAGCAAATTGCAGATTCGCCGCGTCTATAGCGTCGACCCCGACGTGCAAGTAAGTCTAAGCGACGACAGCGTGGGCAAGGACAAGAAAGCTACCGTCACCGTCACGGTCGACCCGACCAAACGCGAAGGCAAGATTTTCTCGGCCAAGGTAACCGTCATCACCAACGACCCGCTTCAGCCCTCGCGCGAAGTCCGCGTGGTAGGCACCTTAAAATAATCAAGACATCACCTTTTCAGCAGATACAATGAGCAACACCGACTCGACTCGCCGCGACACGGTCGTCATCATCCCAATGTACAACGAGCGCGAAAACGCCGCTGCAATTATCGACGCCGTCCTGGCTCTCGAACAGCCGTTCGACATTTTGGTCATCGACGACAATTCGCCCGATGGCACCGCCGCCATAGTCAAAGATAAAATCGCGCAGAACCCCGGGCGCGTTCACATCATCGAGCGAGCCGGCAAACTTGGTCTCGGCACGGCATACATCACCGGGTTCAAATGGGCCATTGCCAACGGCTACGACTACATCTGCGAGATGGATGCCGACTTCTCGCACAACCCCGACGATCTGCTCAAACTCTACCACGCCACAGCAGTCGAAGGCGCCGACGTAGCCATCGGCTCGCGCTACGTCACGGGCGTGAACGTGGTCAACTGGCCTATGGGACGCGTGCTCATGTCCTACTACGCCAGCAAGTATGTGCGCCTGGTCACTCGCATGAAGGTCCACGACACCACAGCCGGATTTGTCTGCTATCGTCGACAAGTGCTTGAAACGATTCCACTCGACAAGATTAAATTCAAGGGCTATGCCTTCCAAATCGAGATGAAATTCACAGCATTCAAATATGGATTTCGCATCGCCGAGGTGCCTATTATCTTCGTCAACCGCGTACTGGGCACGTCGAAGATGAGTGGCGGCATATTTGGCGAAGCCGTCTTCGGTGTCATCCGACTGAAGTGGAATAGTTTCTTCAAGAATTACGACCGCACAGCCACAAAATGACGCTGCTGATTTACAACGCATTACTGGTTGATAGTCGCCAAGCGCCACGCCGTGGCTGGCTGCTTGTGCGCGACGGCTTCATCGCCGAAATCGGCGATGGCGACACACCGGCGCCAATTTTCGACAGCGCTGACCAAAAAGTCGACGGACAAGGCAACCTGCTGATGCCGGGTGCCATCGACTGCCACGTACACTTCCGCGAACCCGGCATGGAAACCAAAGCCGACATCGCCGGCGAAAGCCGCGCAGCCCTGGCCGGCGGCGTCACCTCGTATATCGAGATGCCAAATACACGCCCGGCTACCACCACACGACAAGCTTGGGAGGATAAAATGGAGCGCGCTGCCACTCGCTCGGCCGTCAACTACGCCTTCATGATGGGCGCCACGGCCGACAACCTCGCCGAACTCCGCGCCGCAGACCCGGCGCTGATGCCGGCCGTGAAGGTCTTCATGGGCTCATCGACAGGCGGTATGCTGCTCGCCGACGAAAAGCCGCTCGCCGCAGTATTCGCCGAGCAAGGCGCGCGAATAGTGGTGCATGCTGAGGATCAGAACATAATCGACGCCAACGCTGCCTCGCTACCCGCCGACGCCGACCTCAACGATATGCGCCTGCACACGGCTGTACGCTCGGCCGATGCCTGCGTACGTGCTACGGAACGCGCCCTCGAACTGGCTGCCAGCTACGGCACTCGCCTACACGTGGCCCACGTCACTACCGCCAGCGAATGTAGCCTCTTCGACCCGGCCGACTGGCCTGCTTGCAAGCAATACACAGCCGAAGTGTCGCCCCACCACCTGTTGTGGACCGTCGACGACTACGCCCGACTGGGCTCACGCATCAAGATGAATCCGGCTGTCAAGACCGCAGCCGACCGTGCCGCGCTGCGCAAAGGCCTCGCCACCGGCCGACTCGACATCGTAGCCACCGACCACGCACCCCACCTTCTCTCCGACAAGCAAGGCGACATATTCCATGCCGCCTCCGGTGCGCCGCTGGTGCAGTTCTCGCTGCCCGTGATGCTCGACCTCTACGACCCACAGACCGTGTCGCTGCGCATGTCCGACGCTCCGGCCGCACTCTACGGCATCGACCGCCGAGGCCTCCTCGAGTCCGGCTACCACGCCGACCTGGTACTCGTCGAGCGTCTCGCCGAACCGCACACCATCACCGATAGCGACGTAATCTCGAAATGCGGCTGGACCCCCCTGGCCGGCTACGCTACGCGCCACAGCGTCGTAGCCACATGGGTCAACGGCGGCCTCGCACCCGAACCACTACGCTTCCGCTAAAGCATTACATACCAAAGATATACCTAAATTTTAGAGTGCCGAGGCAAAAAGTCTCGGCACTTTAATTTTTATCCGTCTGTTTGCACTGCAAAGTTATTATAATTTAAGCGAATAGCTCGAACAATCCAACTTAAGCAACAAATATGCCCCGATAGAATTAGTGATTATACTTCGATATGTTTACTTTGATTGAATGATTCATGCTCTCTATGAAAGACGTATCCCAACTGATTCGACACACATTTGGTTTTGCCTATCTCGACATCCACATTGTAGTGCGAGTGGCCATATATCCAATAGTTGATGCCGCTGTCCTCTATGAAGTCTTCTAGTTCCACTATGAAGGCTCCGTTGGCTTGGCTGTCGGCAAACTTCGGGCATTGCATTCGGAAGGATGGAACATGATGGGTTATGACAATCTTTTTGGCGGCCTTGCTGCTTGAAACAGCATTTTTCAGAAATGCCAGACATTTTTCATGTTCACGGTTGAAGTCGGCAAACGTAAGCATTTCGCTATTGAAGACGATGCGCCGAAAGTCGCTTACCACTCGCTCCGTATAGTATGCGTCTTTCAGAGGAATTATGGACCATAGTGTAGTGATGATGAAATCAACGTCATCAATATGCACCACAGCGTTGTAATAGCTGTGAACATTGGAACGTATTTCAAGACAATAGCCGTCATTCAGTTTGGCGATGTCGTAGAACTTGTAGAACTCATGATTGCCCATACAGGCTATTACCTGCTGGTAGTTCTCCGATGCCCAGTCCCAGAAAGGATGTTTGGTATAGTTGTCATCCCCCAAGTAGCCGATGTCGCCAGCCAGAACGAGAATGTTCCCTGTCACTTGCAGGGGATTCTCCTTCAGGTATCGCCAGTTGTCGGCAAACTCCAGATGGAGGTCAGACGCATACTGTATCTTCATGACTGTTCTATGGCAAATAATCCATCTAATTGTTCAAGCAGAGCCTCGATGAACGAAGGATCCTGGTCAAGAGCCTTGGCAAGAGGTTCAGAAAGCGTTTCCCAGTCGTTCCTGATTGAGGCGACAAACTCTTTGATGCAGCATACGATTGGCTCCGGAGCCGCAATCTTAACGTCTTCCATGATGACCACATTCTTTAGTACGTCAGAACGATGTTTCTTGATATCTTTACTGTTGACACGCTTGCCGTTAGCTTTGTCTTGCAAGAGGTTGAGGTAGGCACGTGTTTTTAGGGCGATAAGAGCTGCCGAGTCAGCATGACGAAGCCCGTTAGTCATTTTACTATGGTCGATGGTAAAGTGATAGAAATCATCATCCATTATGATTGCACTCAGACTTGACGTATTCTCGTCGACAGGTAGAGGCTCGATGGTCAGACCTTTGGGGATGCCAAGAATATCAGGATGGCGCGACAGCAATTCAATCATTTCCGGATAGTCCGGTTTACCATTTACAAAGCGGTACAACTCGTACTTCGGAGTCACATCCTCTGATTGCTTGCGTTTTTCGGGACGATACCCGCCTTCTCGCACAAATTGCCAGAAATGTTCTGTAAAATTAGTAGTCATCTTCTCGACAATAACAATCATGTCGATGTCGTGTGTGGCGCGTGGGCGTACTGTTGTCCCGGTCATAGCGATGCTACATGCTGTGCCGCCAATGATAACGTAGTTCTCGGAATAATCTTCAAAAGCTTCACGAAATCGCTCTAATCCTTCCATTGTATATCATTTATCAAACGTTCTACTTCTCCTTCCACTCGTGGGTCTGCATCATCACGGAGTGAAATGGCCAATGATAGCCTATCAACCCATTCGATCTTATCACCCATGCAGGTGACGCATGGGTATTTCCAAGCTTCAATGATGATGTTGCCATCGTATTCATTAGGGCGCACTAAAACACCTGATGCACGAAGGTCACGAAGCTGTCTTGCCGTCATCATTATAATCCTTTCCGGGTCAGGATTTAGCATAGTGTAATGTGCTAAGGCGTTGATGCCACATGTTGGAAAATGCCCTTCACACTGCAACTCATCGCAAAAAAGGCGCTCTTCTACTGGATTGATAAGAAGCGGTTGTGCCTGTTTCCACAAATCCTTTCCCTTCTTGTCGAAGTGGATAACTTTCCGTTTGGAACCATCTGCCACTTTATGGCATAGTCCCAGGTCTTCAAGGCAAGTAATTCCAAGCGTAATACTTGCGTATGAATACGGCACCTTGTTCTCAATGTCACGAGCGGCGCGCCCTTCAAGGCTGTCTATCTGCAAGTGATAGAGCAACAAGTATTGGGCAACGGGAGTCAATGACTTAGCCTTTTTGCTCTTACGTATGCGCTCGTTGGCCAGAAGCATTGGCAAATGAACGTATTTGTCATTGACAACGAAATAAACATCCTTATCAATAAGCCTTTGTCGTTCATAAGCAGGACAAGTTGGAAGTAAGAATACTATTGGACGCTGGAAAAGTGAAGCGAGGTTATTGGCTGTGACAGACAGACTTAGTGGGGTCGCCACCTTGCCTTTCGGTTCTGCGAAAAGTAAGGGTATACCATGAAACTCTCCATCATAAAACTTGTATGTCAGCGCGTCACCGATGGCGACACCCTTCATCTGCACCTTGCTTCGTTCTTGCAGCTGTATGGGCCTTCCTAATATGACTACGTCCTTCATTTTAATCGATTTTGCATCGTTTTAATCCACACTAAAACGATGCAAAAGTATTAAAATAATCTGATACGACCAAAGGTTTTACACATATTTTTTGATTACCTCTTAGAGCGCCGAGACTATTTTTACTCTTCAAAGAGGGAATAATTGAGGAAGTCGAGAAGAGGCTTGGTCGGAGCGAGGAGGTCGGCGGCTCGCTCGGGCCACGCCGGGTCGTCCCAAAAGCTATCATCGACTTCAAGTTGCACGCCATAGCTGAGCAAGCGCAGCAAGTGTGCTTGCGGATGCTCGCGCGGCCAGCCTTTCGGTATAGTCTTCAACTGCGGACCCGACCACTCGGGAAACCGGCTTTTGAACGTCGGTTCGTTGATAATAGCCTCAAACTCCTCGATATTGTCCACGATAGCATGGCGCAACTTGCGCAGTTCGTCGCTCTGTGGCATCCATAGACCCGAGTAGAGGCCATTCATATCGCCACCGGCCTGAATGTAGACCCCGGCCATGTTGATTCGTCGGCCGCGAGGCGACAAATAAGCGCCCATGTGAGTCTTGTACGGCGTCTTGTCGGGCGAAAAGCGCGTGTCGCGATATATGCGATAAATGCAATCGACAGCGCTCAGATGCCCATAGGCCGGCTCCCACTGCGTGCAGGCAGCGATGAAGCGATCGACATCGGCAATCCAGCCGCGGCGCATCTGCTCGTATTCGTCGCGGTGTGCAGCAAACCACCGGCGGTCGTTATTGACCGCCAGTTGGTTCAAAAAGGGGAGCGGATTCATTACTTAGCTTTTTTGCGAGTCGATGAGCGGCGCTGCGAGTGGCGACGAAGCACCATTGCCGAGCGAGCGGGCAGATAGAGCGGCAACCACTCGACGCCGGCCGGCGCATACAGTTCGTCGGGGCGAGTAAAGTGCTCTACATGCTCGTCGATATTGCCGTAACCTCCGAATTCGGGATTGTCGGTCGTCAGCACTACATCGTAAACGCCGCCGGGTGCAAGAATGCCATAGCCGTCGTACGACTTCGAAGGGCTGAAGTTGAAGACAAACACAAGGTCGCCACGCATGAAGGCCAACACTTGGTCGTCGTCCTTCTCCCACAGCTTGCGGATAGGCTTCGACTGGAAGTTGTGAACGCTCGACACGAGTTCAATCATTGCGTTATCGAACGCATTGAGATACTTATACTTAAGATCCTCGCGGTCGACAAGGTCCCACTGACGACGGGCATACTTATAGCTCCAGCCGTTGCCTTCGCGAGGGAAGTCAATCCACTCGGGATGGCCGAATTCATTGCCCATAAAGTTGAGGTAGCCACCATTGATTGAAGCAAGTGTGACGAGGCGAATCATCTTGTGGAGAGCCATGCCGCGAGCCACGGTCATGTCGTTGTCGCCATCCATCATGTGCCAGTACATCGCAGCATCTATGAGGCGGAATATCACCGTCTTGTCGCCTACGAGGGCTTGGTCGTGGCTTTCGACGTACGAGATAGTCTTCTCGTCGGCGCGACGATTGGTCAACTCCCAGAAAATCGAAGTCGGATGCCAATCTTCGTCCTTCTTTTCTTTCAGAGTCTTAATCCAATAGTCAGGGATACCCATAGCCATGCGATAGTCAAAGCCCATGCCGCCATCGGCTACCGGCATTGCTAAGCCAGGCATACCACTCATCTCCTCGGCAATGGTAATAGCCTCGGGAGCGACTTCGTGGATGAGCTTGTTGGCCAGCGTCAGATAGGTGATGGCGTTTGTATCTTGACCACCATTGTAGTAGTCGCCGTATCCGCCGAACGCCTGTCCTAGGCCATGATTATAATAGAGCATCGAGGTGACGCCATCGAAGCGGAAGCCGTCGAAGCGGTATTCCTCAAGCCAATATTTGCAATTCGAAAGCAGGAAGTGCATCACCTCGTCCTTGCCATAGTCGAAGCAAAGCGAGTCCCACGCCGGATGTTCGCGTCGCGAGTCGCCGTAGAAGTAGAGGTCGTAGGAGCCGTCGAGGCGACCGAGTCCCTCGTTCTCGTTCTTCACGGCGTGCGAGTGCACGATATCCATGATGACTGCGATACCCTCGGCGTGGGCAGCGTCGATGAGGCGTTTGAGCTCCTCGGGGGTACCGAAGCGACTCGAAGCAGCAAAGAAATTCGACACATGGTAGCCGAACGAGCCATAGTAGGGATGCTCCTGGATTGCCATAATTTGGATGGCATTGTACCCGTCGCGAGCGATGCGCGGCAGCACCTTTTCGCGGAATTCGTCGTACGAACCGACGCCCTCGCGCTCCTGAGCCATGCCGATGTGGCATTCGTAGATAAGCAGCGGACGCGTGTCGGGGTGAAAATCCTTCACCTTCCATTTGTAGGCCTTAGCCGGCGACCACACTTGGGCCGAGAAGATATGAGTCACTTCATCTTGCACCACGCGTGTAGCATAGGCCGGGATGCGTTCGCCCTCGCCGCCGGGCCACTTCACCAGCATCTTGAAAAGCTGGCCGTGGCTGAGCGCATCGGCGTCGAATACGCCTTCCCATACGCCACCTTCGAGGCGTGTAAGTTCGTATTTTTTATCAACTTTCCAGTCAGAGAAGTCACCCACCAATGTAATCGACGTAGCATTTGGTGCCCATTCGCGGAACACCCAGCCACCGTCGGCCGTGCGGTGAAGACCAAAATATTTATGTGCGTTGGCAAAGTCGCTCAGGCTGCCGGCAGCGCTCGTAAGGCGCTTTTCGACTGCCAAAGCCTCGTCATGGCGGCCGGTAATAGCGGCTGCATACGGCTCAAGCCATGGATCATTCTTGATTATCGGTAAAACTTTCGGGCGGCGCGACGCACGTTTGCGCGGGCTCTCGTCGGATGTTTTCTTAGCCATTGTTTTGGATATTGGTTAGTCTATAATCTGAATACAAACTTAACTAAAAAATTCGACAAAAGCCGCCTTTTCCTCTGATTTTTTCAATTTCCGAGTACCAAGCCCGATTTTTCTCTCAATTATATGATAGATTTCGCACTTTGGCACGCTCTTTGCTTTAACATTTGTGAACTCTAACCTCAAAAACCAAACAAAAACTATGAAATCCTCTTCTCCTAAATCTGCCACGGCAGCCTCTCCCTCAAACGACCCACAATCAACCGAAAAATCGTCGATGGAATCAATCGCGCCCGAAAACATCGGCAAGCTCGACATGGTCATCGCCTTCGACACCACCGGCTCGATGGCCGCGTACATCGAGGATGTACGCCAACAAGTCACCAACTTAATTCCGCGCCTGTTCAAGAATAACGAGGACCTGCGCCTGGGCATCGTAGCTTTCGGCGACTACTGCGACATGCGCAACGCACAGGACTTTGGCGATGCCTACCAGTGCATCCAACCGACAAACGACGCCAACGCACTAATTAAGTTCGTCCACGAATCAAAGAACACATTCGGTGGCGACAGTGACGAATTCTACGAACTTGTCATCAAGCGAATCGTTGAAGAAACTCCTTGGCGCGACGACTCCACCCGCTCGGTACTGCTAATCGCCGACGCCGAACCGCATCCGATAGGTTATAGCTGCGAAAATTACATTGTCAATAACCAAATTAGCTGGGTACGCGAAGCAGGCAAGGCCGCTGCCAAGGGCATCAAATTCGACACCGTGACAATCTGCAATCAGCCGTGGCTCAAGCAACTATCGGAAATCACTGATGGACTGAGCGTACCATTCTCGAGCAGCGGCAAGACGTCAATCCTTGTCGAAGCCTCCATATCGGCTCGCGGCTCTATGAAAGGTCGTATTCATTTCGACAAAATGTGCGAAGATTTCCACGACGACGCCGAAGCTTCAGAAATACTCTGCTCGTATAAGAAGGCGCGCGACAGCTACGATCATTAACCCCCTCCATTCTCCTCTCACTCCTCCATTCTCCTCCCTCCTCCGGCCGAGGAGCGCTCTCTCCGGGCGCTCCCCGGCTACATCATTTTTTTGTAGAAGGTTTTCAACTAAAAGACATACGCCCTGACTTTCCGAAGCCACATCGTAGACGCATGGCAAGGCAGTATTCCGACGCGCAGCTCGACGCCATCGACGGATTGTTCACAAAGAATATTCAGCAACTTGCCACCCCTAAAACAGACTCTAAGACCTCTGCGCCGGCAAAATACACCACTTTTGGTGTAGCCAAGCCACATTTGCACGGCAGCGTCCGGCGTTTTTCGCTTGCAAGTACGACTGATATTTGTTAATTTTGCATTTCAAACTTACAGAGATGAACGTCAAAGAATCAATGCGAGAGATACTCGAAGCCGAGAGCCGCGCCATCATGTCGATTCCTGTCACTGATGGATACGAACGCGCCGTGGAACTTATCGTGGAGCACGTACACCGACTTGGTGGCAAGCTCATAACCTCAGGCATGGGCAAAGCCGGCCAAATTGCCATGAATATCGCCACGACATTCTCGTCGACAGGCACACCGGCAGTGAACCTGCACCCGGCCGAAGCCCAGCACGGCGATTTAGGCGTGATGCAGCCTCACGACGTGATGCTGCTGATTTCCAATTCAGGCAAGACCAGCGAAATCGTCGAACTTGTGAACCTGGCCCGCGGCTTGTATAGCGACGTGCCGCTAATCGTTATCACCGGCAAAGCCGACAGCCCCCTGGCTGCCATGGCCGACGTAACGCTTGTCACCGGTCCGGAGCCCGAAGTCTGTCCGCTCGGACTGACTCCTACCACATCGACCACGATGATGACCGTCATCGGCGACGTGCTGGTAGTGAACGTCATGAAAGCTATCGGTTTCAGCCGCGCTGATTATGCTCGGCGCCACCATGGCGGCTATCTCGGACAAGCCGCACGAGGCGAACACTCAGCCGAAAAGAAGTAGACCCGATAGCAAAATCATCGGCACGAGCGAGCGCACTCAGCACTTTGCGCACATACTCAGCACTTTGCAGCTCAATCTCGGCAAACGCAGAGTCCGCGCATCGCGCCACAAACACAGATACTAAAAATTTAACCTTATGTCAACCGGATTAAACAATAGCCTACCCAATCCGTTCAACGCGCAAATCGAAGGCGACGTACGCGTAGCCATCGTCACCGCCGAATGGAATGGCCATATTACCAACGCACTCACCGAGGGTTGTATTGCCACCCTCCACGAACACGGCGTCGACGATGATATGATCGACTGCTACACCGTGCCCGGAGCCGTGGAGCTCACTTTCGCAGCATCCTCGCTCATCGAAACGGGCGCCTACGATGTAGTCATCGTCTTCGGATGTGTCATTCGCGGCGGCACTCCCCACTTCGACTATGTATGCCAAAGCGTCACACAAGGCATCACGTCGCTGAATACCGACTGCGACATACCCGTAATCTTCGGCGTTCTCACCGTCGACTGCGAGCAAGACGCACTCGACCGCGCCGGCGGTTGCCTCGGCAACAAGGGCTCGGAAGCCGCCGAAGCAGCCCTCAAAATGCACACTTTCGCTCAGAAAGTTAAGAATATATGAAATATCTCCTCTTCATCATGATTGCCCTTGCGGCAATGTCGTGCGGCTCGTCGGCCAACGACGACCCGGTGGCTAAAGCCGCCGCTGCCTTGGCTGCCGGCAACGAAAAAGCTTGTCAAAAAGCCTGCGACGCTCTGCTGGCCGACACTGCGGCGTTCAACGACCTTTCGGCTACACAACTCTGCCGCATGGCCGAGTTGTATGTGCTACTCTCAGGCGAGCCCGGAGCCAACGATGGTGCGGCAGTCCGCTGCCTCAATCGCGCTCGCTCACTCAGCACCGACTCTGTCGATAGCTTCCTGAATTCGTGCTCGTCCGAAGGTGCTTCGCAACTGACAACCCTCTACTCCGTAGGCTCGTACCTTGAAATTCCCCGCGACTCACTCGTCGGCGCCGAAGACGAGCCATACATCGAGAACAGCCACGACGACTCCACCCACTTGCATCACACCGAACTCGAATGATGACCGACGATTGGCGCGACAAACTGATGGGGCTGCGAGCCGAGATGCCCGAAGCCGATAGCCCGGCCGAGGCCGAGCCTGCCACCGAACCGAAAGCCTCACAAAAAGGCCGGCTCGACATCATCGTCGAACGCAAAGGTCGCGGTGGCAAAGTCGCTACCATCATCACCGGTTTCACCATTGACGACGATGAAATCGACAGCGTAGCCTCCCGCTTGAAAAAAGTTCTGGGTGTAGGAGGCTCATGCCGCGGCGGCGAAATTCTCATCCAAGGCGACCGTGCACAAGCCGTGAGCCGCGCCCTCTCCGACATGGACTTCAAATGTCGTATCATATAAGTGCTCAATCTTTCCTCAATAGTCTGTCATGAAAAATTTCAACTCCGATAACAGCCATGTCAGAGATTCTCGAATTTTTTTCGACGAAGCCTCGCACACATATACCCACAATGGCCAAGTATTCAAATCCGTAACTACCATTGTCGAAGAATGTTTCGAACAATTTGACGCTGATTATTGGTCGAAAAAGAAGGCGCCAAGCTTAGGCATGACTCCTCAAGAAGTGCTGGATATGTGGGCCCGGAAAGGAGAAGAAGCTCGTAACTTGGGCACACAATTACATCATAAGATCGAACGGCATTATTTGGGCCTTCCAAATACCAGTGATGCTACATACCGACTTTTTGAGCAGTTCACCGAAACTCATAAATTAACCCCATACCGTACGGAGTGGGCTATTTATGACGAAGAAACCGCGACGGCCGGCACTCTCGATTTCTTGAATTTTCAGAATGGCGAATTCACAATCTACGATTGGAAACGAAGCAACAAGATTATCGTAAACGGAGAGCCCGAAAAGTGCAATAGATGGAACAAGAGAGCTTTCAGCCCCATCGACCATGTTTATGACACCACTTACTGGCACTACGCTTTACAAGTAAGTATCTATCGATACATTCTTGAAAAGAACTATGGTATAATTGTATCTAATAGCAAATTGGCTATTTTTCATCCTGACAACGGCCGGCCTTATGTTATAGATATACCATATATGAGAGACGAAGTAATCGCCGTTTTAAATAATCGAAAACTCTCTCTCCAAGGCTGATATGTTGACAATTTCCGAAGCAATCAACCGACGCATTTCGACACGCACGTTCACCGACCAAGCGGTACCCGACGGGTTGCTTGAGGAATTGTGTGCCGATAGCCCGACACTCACCGTGCTCGACCCGGCCGCACTCGGCTCGGGGCGCGTGGGTACGTACGGCATCATCAAGGGCCGGCCACGCTACGTAGCCGTAGCTGCCGACGACTTGCTGCAAGCCGGCATCGAAGGCGAGCGCCTCGTCGTCGAACTCACTCGCCGCGGCTTGGCCACCTGCTGGATTAGCGGCACGTTCAATCGCTCATTGACTCGCCGCACTGCCGGACGCGACATCGCCGCCGTCATCGCCGTAGGATATGCCGCACCACGCGCCGGACTGATCGAGCGTGTGATGCGCAGCGCCGTACACGCACGCAGCCGTCACCCCATTTCCGAACTGATTATCGCCGGCTCCCTTCCCGAGCACTTGGCCGAGGCCGTCGAAGCCATTCGCCTGGCTCCCAGCGCCTGCAATCGCCAGCCCTGGCGCTTTGCGTTCAATCCGTCAGGCTCAGTCGACATATTCGGCGACCCTAAGGATTCGATGCTACTGCTCGACTGCGGCATCGGGCTGTGCCACTTCCTGCTGATGCGTCCCGATTATCAGTTGGCGCCCATTACCGGCACACACACCGGTCTGACTCCTATCACCACCCTCACTCCCCGGAATTTCAACACCTAAAACACCAATCAAATGCCTGCATTCGACATCAACTACCTCGGCTGCGGTTCAGCCACGCCCACGGCACACCACTTGCCGTCGTGCCAAGTCATCGACTTTCGCGGCCAACTAATGATGATCGACTGCGGCGAAGGTGCGCAGTTGCAATTCAAGCGCATGCGCCTGAAGCTCAACCGCCTCACCCACATATTCATATCACACCTCCACGGCGACCACTTCCTGGGCCTACCGGGCCTGCTATCGACCATGGCACTGCACGACATCAGCGGCACCATCACCATACACACCTTTGCCGAAGGCGCCGACGTGCTCGACCGCATACTCCGCGTCTTCTGCCGCGAACGCCCCTACACCATCGAATACGACATCCTCGAGCCGGGCCGTGCAACCATCGTCGACGACAAGGCGCTCACCGTCGAGACCTTCCCGCTCGACCATCGCGTGCCAGCCGTCGGCTTTCTGTTCAAAGAAAAACCCGGCCAACGACACATCATCGGCGACATGGTACGCTACCACGAAGTGCCCGTCAGCCGCATGAACGACATAAAGAATGGTGCCGACTTCGTCCGCCCCGACGGCCGAGTCATCCCCAACGCCATGCTCACCACCGACCCCACCCCGGCTCGCAGCTATGCCTACTGCAGCGACACAGCCTACAAGCCGGACATCGCCGAGTGGGTGCGCGGCGTCGACACGCTATATCACGAAGCAACTTACTGCGACGACTGCTTGGCCAAGGCCAAGACACGCGGACACTCCACCGCCTCGCAAGCCGGACTCATTGCCACGGCCGCCGGCGCTCGCCGCCTCGTGCTCGGCCACTACTCTAAGGTCTACCGCGACATCAACCAGTTTGCTCGCGAAGCCGCCAACACCTTCAGTGGCGAAATCGTAGCCGCCAACGAAGGTCTCACACTCAACCTCTGACGCATCTAACCGAATGATTACCCCCGACGATATATATTACATGAAGATGGCGCTCGGCGAAGCTCGCCAAGCCATGGCCGACGACGAAATTCCCGTCGGAGCCATCGTAGTGGCCGGTGGACGCATCGTAGGCCGCGGCCACAACCTCACGGAGACCCTCCGCGACGTCACCGCTCACGCCGAAATGCAGGCTATCACCGCTGCTGCCAACGAACGCGGAGGCAAATACCTCGACGATGCCACGCTCTACGTCACCCTGGAGCCATGCCTGATGTGCGCCGGCGCCATAGGCTGGAGCCAAATTCGCCGCATCGTCATCGGCGCCGGCGACGAACGTCGCGGATATCGGTCGCTCACATCGGCCTCACCCTTCCACCCCAAGGCCGAAGTCGAATGGGGCGTCATGGCCGACGAATGCGCCGCACTGATTGTTGACTTCTTCAAAAAACGACGCTGATGCACTACTTTCTCATAGCCGGCGAAGCCTCGGGCGACTTGCACGCCTCGCAGCTGATGCAGCAACTGGCCGCTGCCGACCCACAAGCTCGCTTTACCTTCCTCGGTGGCGACCTCATGGCCGACGTGGCCGGGCACGCGCCCCTCATTCACTATCGCGAAATGGCCTACATGGGCTTCAGCGAAGTGCTCCGCAACTTGGGCAAGGTGCGCAAGAACCTCGCCACGGCACGCAAAGCCGTCGTCGACTCAAAACCCGACGCGCTGATTCTGATTGACTACCCGAGCTTCAACCTCAAAGTCGCAGAAACTGCCGCCAAGGCCTCGATTCCTACATATTATTATATATCGCCCAAAATTTGGGCCTGGAAGCAGTGGCGCGTAAAGGCCATACGCCGACTGATGCGCCGTGTGCTGTGCATCCTGCCCTTCGAGCCCGACTTTTACCGCGCTCACGACTACGACCAAGCCACCTACGTGGGCAATCCGTCGGTCGAAGAAATCGAGCGCGCGCTGGCCGCTACTCCCTCGCGCGAAGAATTCGCCACCACTCACGGCCTGCGAGCCAACCGCCCGTTCATAGCCCTGCTGCCCGGCAGCCGCCGCGGCGAAATCCGCTGCAACCTGCCGGTGATGGATGCCGTAGCGCGCCAATTCCCGGGCTACACCATCGTCGTAGCCGGTGCTCCGGCCATCGACGACAGTGTCTACAGCGGACTGACCAAATTCAAAATCGTGCGCAGCGCCACCCACGAATTGCTGGCTCACGCCCATGCCGCCTTGGTCACATCGGGCACCGCCACCCTCGAGGCAGCCCTGGCCGGCGTGCCACAAGTAGTCATGTACCGCTCGAACGGCTCCAAGCTGGCCTACAACCTGATGAAACGCCTGCTAAAAGTGCGCTTCGTGTCGCTACCCAACCTAATCGCCGACCGCGAAATCATACCCGAGATGCTGCTCCACTACTGCACACCACAAGCCGTGACCGAGCGCCTGCAGCAACTCACGCCCAACAACTCGCCGGCACGCGCCGCTCAGCTCGAAGGCTACCGACAGATGCGCGACATCCTCGGCCCGGCGGGTGCATCGGCGCGCGCAGCATCCCTAATCGTCAACGACTTACGCAATGAAAAATAAATATCCCGAACTTCCCGAGCAGCGTCCGCTGCGCGTCCTCTTCGTGTGCCTTGGCAATATCTGCCGCTCGCCGGCCGCCGAAGGCATCTTCCGCGCCATAGTCGAGCGCGAAGGCGCCGCTGACCGGTGGGTGATTGACTCGGCCGGCATCGGCGCCTGGCACACCGGCCAGCTGCCCGACAACCGCATGCGCATCCACGCGCGCCGCCGCGGATTCGAACTAACCCATCGCGCGCGCCAGGTGCGCTCCACCGACTTCGACGACTTCGACCTCATCATCGGCATGGATTCGAGCAACATATCCGACCTGCGCGAGCTGGCTCCTTCGCCCGAAGCCCTGGCTAAAATCCACCCGATGAGCGACTGGATGGGCAACATAGCCACTCGCTACGACCATGTACCCGATCCCTACTACGAAGGCGCCGAAGGCTTCGAACTCGTGCTCGACTTGCTCACCGACGCTCTCGAAAACCTTTTCAGCCAAGCACAAAAGAAGTAAACGCGTATCCCATCGTACAACCTAAAGCCATAATTATGTCATTCTCAGATACCAAACCTCACTACGCGCTCCTCGACGGCCTTCGCGGCGTCGCAGCACTCCTTGTTGTATTTTACCACATACACGAAGGATTTGCCTTCGCGTCGGGCGCGCCCGTCATCGGCACTATCAACCACGGCTACCTCGCCGTCGACTTCTTCTTCATGCTCTCGGGCTTCGTCATCGGCTATGCCTACGACGACCGCCTGCACCGCTCGATGTCGCTGGCCGACTTCGCCCGCCGCCGACTCATCCGTCTCCACCCCATGGTGATATTCGGTGCTATCGTCGGCACCATCTGCTTCGCCATCCAAGGCTGCACGCAGTGGGACGGCACCCAGGTTAGTTGGACCTCAATCATGCTGGCCCTGCTGTGCGCCATGCTCTTCATTCCGGCCATCCCCGGTTGCTCCTACGAAGTGCGCGGCAATGGCGAAGCATTCCCGCTCAACGGCCCGGCATGGTCGCTTTTCTTCGAATACATCGGCAACATAATCTACGCGCTCGTCATCAGTCGCTGCCGCACTCGCGTGGTCGGCGCGCTGG
The DNA here is from genome assembly GCA_964433215.1 of uncultured Bacteroides sp. Classification (GTDB taxonomy): domain Bacteria; phylum Bacteroidota; class Bacteroidia; order Bacteroidales; family Muribaculaceae; genus CAG-873. Next base: position 115,628 of record CAYSQI010000002.1, on the reverse strand, counting down.
CCGTAGTACTCGGCCTGTGCCTCGCCGTCTACACCTGGACCGACGCATCAGGCGCCGGCTCGCTCAGCGTGGGCTGGACCATGGCCGACTACGGCATCCTGACAGGCTCGCTGCGCATGCTGTTCCCGTTCACCTGCGGTATCTTCCTGTCGCGCATCTTCAAGCCCGTAGCCATCAAGGGCGCATTCTGGATTTGCTCAGCCATCCTACTGGCCCTGTTCATCGTGCCGGTACTTCCGACCGACGGTGCCATCTGCCTCAACGGCGTGTACGAATCGGCCTGCATCATCGTAGCCTTCCCCATCCTCGTATGGCTCGGCGCTTCGGGCCAGACCCGCGACGCCTTCTCCAACCGAGTGTGCAAGTTCCTGGGCGACATTTCGTTCCCGCTCTACATCACTCACTATCCGGTGATGTACCTCTTCTACAAATGGCTCATGGACACCAAGCAGTACACCTTGGCCGAAACATGGCCCGTAGCTCTGGGCGTCATGGCGCTGAACATACTGGTAGCATACGCCGCTCTACGACTCTACGACCAACCGGTGCGCCGCTGGCTCAGCCGCCGAAAATAAGACCAAATCACTAACACTCAACAATAGAAACATGAGCGAACTCTTAGCCCAATACCATCTGTCGGGGCTCGTAATAGGCCTCGGCACCTTCCTGATAATCGGACTATTCCACCCCATCGTGATTAAAAGTGAATACTACTTCGGCACGCGCTGCTGGTGGTGGTTTGCCTTGCTGGGTGCGGCCATGTGCGCCCTGTCGCTATGGGTCGACGACATCATGTGGTCGACACTGGCCGGCGTCGTCGGCTTCTCGTCGTTCTGGAGTATCCTCGAAATTTTCGAACAGCGCCAGCGTGTAATCAAAGGCTGGTTCCCGATGAACCCGCGCCGCGCCTCCGAATATCCCCCAAAACAATCGTAACCCGACACAAATAAAACGACCGGGCTGACTCAAGAATTCATTGGCGTCAGCCCGGTTTTCTTTTGACGATTGCAGAAATCAGGACTTGCTGATGCTGTCGATTTCAGCCAACTCCTCGGCTGAGAAAGTCGTATTTTTGACAGCCTTGAGGTTGCGTTCGATTTGCTCGACAGAGCTGGCGCCGACAATTACACTCGTGACGAGGTCGTCCTTGAGCAGCCAGGCGAGAGCCATTTCGGCCAGCGTCTGCCCACGGCGGCGAGCCACCTCGTCGAGTCGACGAACCTTGCTGAGCGTTTCTTCTGTGAGTTGTTCTTTTTTCAAGTAACCGCCGCGAGCCACACGCGAGTCAGCCGGAATGCCGTTGAGATAGCGGTCGGTGAGCAATCCTTGGGCCAACGGCGAGAAAGCTATAAAACCGGAACCGGCAGCTTTCGCACCGGCCAAGATACCTTCCTCTTCAGGATCGCGATTTAAGATATTATAGCGTCCCTGATATAACAGACACGGCACTTTACTATCGGCCAGATATTTATACGCAAACTCTGCTGCATCCTTAGGATATTTCGAGATGCCTACATATAGAGCCTTGCCTTGGCGCACAATGTCGACAAGAGCCTGCAGCGTCTCTTCGAGCGGCGTGTCGGGGTCGTAGCGGTGCGAATAGAAGATATCGACATAGTCGAGTTTCATACGCTTCAGACTCTGTTCGAGGCTCGCAAAGAGATACTTACGCGAGCCCCACTCTCCGTAGGGGCCGGGCCACATATCGTGTCCGGCTTTCGTGGAGATGAACAATTCGTCGCGATAGGGACGGAACGATTTCTCCATAATCAAGCCAAACGTTTCCTCGGCCGAGCCGTAGCTGGGGCCATAGTTGTTGGCTAAATCGAAGTGTGTAATGCCATGGTCGAAGGCGTAGTGAGCTTTTTTGAGCGAGTTCGACAGCAAGTCTACGTCGCCAAAGTTGTGCCACAACCCGAGCGAAATTTCGGGCAAAAGTATGCCGCTACGGCCGCTACGGCGATAGTGCATACCATTTTCATAGCGGTTTTCAGCAGGTGAATAAATCGGTGGTATCATTTCCGTCTGTATTTAGATCTGAATAATTTTATTAGCGTGTCTGTCAATAGCGAACGTCGGTCGAAGACCGGTGCACGATGCCGTAGGCAATTGATCCGTCCGCAAATTCTCTAATTAGCGCGTCGGTCAATAGTGAACGTCGGTCGTAGACCGGTGCACGGTGCCGTAGGCAATTGATCCGACCGCAAATTCTCTAATTAGCGTGTCGGTCAATAGTGAACGTCGGTCGAAGACCGGTGCACGGTGCCGAAGGCAATTGATCCGTCCGCAAATTTACTGATTTTTTTAGTCCAACGTAAAAAAAACGGTTGAAAATAATTACCAACATATAAACAACCGACGCTAAAAAAATTCCATACCACTGATAGCAAAAATTTCTCGACCGATAAAAATGCGAACCGACTATGCTGATTAAAATTTGGGGATTAGTGCCAGATATCTCATCTAAAATTTGGGGATTAGTGCCAAAAACCATATTATAAATTTGGGGATTAGTGCCAAAAAACCTCATCATAAATTTGGAAATCAGCGTTATACTCAGTAACTTTGCCACACTGGTTTCAAAAAACATAGTTTATGGTATTCAAGAGAAAAATCTATTCAGAAATGCTTCAATGGAAGTCTGAAAGCAATGGAGCGACAGCTTTGCTTATAAAAGGCGCGAGACGTGTTGGTAAGTCAACCATTGCCAAGCTATTTGCTGAACAGGAGTATGAATCAGCCATTATTATAGATTTTGCTAAGTGTAAAAAAGAGGTTCGTGATCTTTTTGACGATATTTCCGACCTTGACTACATATTTATGCGCTTGCAAATGATATTCAAATGCGACCTTAATGTGCGCAAATCTGTTATAGTTTTTGATGAAGTTCAAAAATGTCCGAATGCTCGTCAAGCCATAAAATATCTAATTGAAGATGGCCGATATGATTATATCGAAACCGGCTCTTTATTGTCTATCAGACAAAATGTAAAAGGAATTATTATCCCAAGTGAAGAGCACGAAGTAACCCTTAACCCTCTTGATTACGAAGAATTCCTATGGGCTACCGGAGATGAAACGACTATTCCCAACCTTAAATTTTTCTTTGATCGCAAACGTAGTCTTGGAGATGAGGCGAATCGTAATCTTATGCGTCAGTTCAGATTGTATATGCTCATTGGCGGAATGCCACAGGCTGTAAACACATATTTGGAAACAAATAACATGAATAAGGTTGATACTGTAAAGCGTCAAATTATTCGTCTTTACGAAAATGACTTTATGAAGATTGATCCGTCCGGAAATGCCTCGCGTTTGTTTCATGCCATTCCGTCTGAATTAACACGAAATGCCTCTCGATACACAGTTAAAGCGGCCTCTGATGGTGGACGCCAATCTCGATTAGCCGAAACCATTTTTGATATGAGCGATTCGATGGTTGTTAATCTTGCATATCATGCAAATGACCCAAATGTCGGAATGGCACTTCATCGCGATTCGGACCGTTACAAAATGTTCATCTGTGACACAGGGTTGTTTGTAACTCTTGCGTTTTGGGATAAAAAGTTCACAGACAATCTCATATACGAAAAATTGTTGTCTGATAAATTGAGCGCGGATCTTGGCTACGTTTTTGAAAATATCATTGCGCAAATGCTGAAGGCTGCCGGACATGAACTTTATTATTACACATTTCCTTCGCCTAGAAGCAATCATCTATACGAAATAGATTTTCTGCTTTCTGATGGAGCAAAGATTATCCCCATTGAGGTAAAGTCTTCAGGATACAAGACTCACGCATCCCTTGACGCTTTCTGCGAAAAATTTTCATCTCGCATTAGCAGTCGATACTTAATTTATACCAAAGACCTTCGTAAGGATGAGAATATCGTTTACTTACCGGCATACATGTCCATATTTTTGAGATAAGGGCATTCAGGTGAACGGCTTTACCCTCTCGAGTTGGCATCAGCGCATATCAGGCTATTGCGGTCACACCAAGCGCCGATTACTACTCTCCGGCTCTCGCATCTGATGTGTCTTGATACATTTACTTGGTTCTATGTTTGCGATTATACTTGCCTTTGTGTCGGGTGTTTGCAAGTAATTTTCTACTTGTATCGGCATGTATGTAGTTGTAGATAGTCTGCTTTGAGATACGGTTTCCCTCTTGGGTTAATTGCGTTTCGACTTTGACTTTAGGAAAAAAGCCTCAAAAAAGTGCAAAAAAATTCCATACTACGATAAATAATATTTCTCGACCAATGAAAATGTGAACCGACTATGCTGATTAAAATTTGGGGATTAGTGTAATAATCAGTAACTTTGCTACACTGATTTCAAAAACATAGTTTCTTTCATACGTTTAATTTATTTACGATTAACGGTCGGATTCTCACAATAATAGATTATACGATTTGTAAATGGATAACGGACAGATTATATTATTTAAGACACAAGACGGAGAGACGAAGATTGAAGTTCGGCTCTCTAATGAGACTGTGTGGCTCACGGCTGACCAGATGGCTGAATTGTTTCAGCGCGACAAATCAACCATTTCACGACATATTAAAAACGTAATTAAAAGTGGTGAATTACAGCGAAATTCAGTTGTTGCAGAAAATGCAACAACTGCCTCTGATGGAAAAACCTATATAGTCTCATATTATAACCTTGACATGATTATCAGCGTGGGGTATCGTGTCAATTCTCATCGTGGCGTGCAGTTCCGTCAGTGGGCCACTCAGGTACTGAAAGAGTACATGATTAAGGGGTTCGTTCTCAATGACGATTTACTTAAAAACGCCGGACAAGGAAATTATTTTGACGAATTGTTGGCTCGCATCCGAGACATACGCAGTTCTGAAAAGGTGTTCTACCGCAAGGTATTGGAAATATACGCCCTCAGCATAGACTATGACCCTCGCACATCCATAACCCAACAGTTCTTCAAAACGGTTCAGAACAAGATGCACTTTGCCGCTCACGGACATACAGCCGCAGAGGTAATCTATGATCGAGCCAATGCCGAAAAAGATTTTATGGGTTTAACTTCGTGGCGAGGAGCCATGCCTTCAAAACAAGAAGCTGAGATTGCCAAGAACTACCTTTCGGAAGAGGAAGTCGATATGCTGAACCGTATTGTCAATCTATACCTCGATTTTGCCGAACTCCAAGCTAAAAGTCATATTCCGATGTATATGAAAGACTGGATTCAGAAGCTCGACGATTTCTTGAAGCTGTCGGGAAAGGAATTATTGAACCATGCGGGAAGCGTGTCAGCCGAAGTTGCCAAACTGAAAGCCAATGATGAATACGACAAATTCCGTGAACGCGCCCAACACCAGCTATCCCCGGTCGAATTTCACTTCCTCGAAGCCTTCGAAGCAGAAAGGAAGCGTCTCGAAAGCATAAAATCATAACCAACCACTGTGGGGTTCACGCATCCGCTGACCCTGAAGCACCTCTGTTTTACGCAACCGACCCAAAAAAAGCGCATCGGCCGGATGACTGATGCGCTTCGTTGTTGAGGTTCCTAGCAGAATCGAACTGCTGTGCACGGTTTTGCAGACCGTTGCCTAACCACTCGGCCAAGGAACCCTGGGTTTAGCGACTGCAAAGGTACGCAAAGATTTCTAATTCCACAAATTTTTTATCGAAACTTTATCAACTTTTATCAATAATTCGCCAAAAACGACAAATTCCTCATAAAAAAGGAATGTACATATTTGATAAATGGGATTTTTGCAGTAATTTTGACATCCGTTTTCGAAAATCCTGAAAAAATACTTTAAACCCAGCGACATGAACTTTCTAAAAAAAAGTGCATTCCTCCTCCTCGCCACATTGTGCAGCGCCATCGCCGCGTATGCAGCTGCCCCGGCAGGCTATTACAGTAACTGCGAAGGTAAAAGCGGACAAGCGCTACTTTCGGCCCTATACAACGTCGTAGGTAATCCGAAGGTACTCAGCTACAAAGGACTGTGGACTCTCTATAAAACAACAGACACTCGCGCCGACGGCACCATCTGGGACATGTATTCGACCAGCAAATATAAATACAAGACCGACCAATGCGGCACATACACGAACGTAGGTAGCTGCTACAACCGCGAGCACTCCTTCCCGAAAAGCTGGTTTGACGATGCTTCGCCGATGGTCTCAGACGCATATCATATATATCCGACCGACGGCAAAGTCAACGGCCAGCGCAGCAACTACCCCTTCGGCGAGTGCGCCAACGGCACATATCTGCCCGCCAACGGCAGCGTGAAGCCCCTTGGCAAGCTCGGCACTTCTACTTTCTCGGGCTATTCCGGCAAGGTTTTCGAACCCGACGATGAATACAAAGGCGACTTCGCGCGTTCATATTTCTACATGGCTGCTGCCTACTACTCGCAAATCGGCTCGTGGAGCAGTCCGATGTTGGCTAAAAACAACTACCCGGCGTTCACGACCTGGGCCATCAATCTGCTGCTCAAGTGGCACCGTCAGGACCCCGTGAGCGACAAAGAAATCAATCGCAACGATGCCGTAGCAAAAAATCAGTCGAACCGCAACCCGTTCATCGACTATCCTGAACTCGCCGAATACATTTGGGGCGACAAGCAAGGCATGGGATGGACTCCCGGCGGCGTCAGCGAGCCTACCCTCAACCAGCCAATCGACGGATCGACGCTTGACTTAGGCACTACCGTAGCCGGATATTCACGCGCAGTATCGCTAAAAGTTCTCGGCGCTGCCCTCGAAAGCGACGTCACACTGAGTGTCGACAACGCTGCATTTAGCGTATCACCTACGACAATAACCAAGGCCTCGGCTCATAGCGGTGCCACCGCCACCATAACTTACAATCCGACTGTAGCCGGCACCCACAACGCCACGCTGACCGTGACATCGGGCAGCCTGACTTCGCGCGTCAGCCTCAAAGGCACAGCCATCAGCACACTACCGGTCGGCCCCGTCACCACCTACGACGACCGCTCGTTCGTAGCCACATGGAGCAACGTAGGCGATGCCGACACTAACGGACAATACACGCTCAACGTATGCCTCAATGGCGAATCACTCGACGGCTATCCCATGTCGGTCGATGCAGCAGACGAGGCTTTCCTGGTTGAAGACCTTGATGCCGAGACCACATACACCTACACCATCAGCTCGCAGCGCCTGCAATCGGAAGTGGTATCCGTCACCACCGCCGAGCCGCAGCCTCGCGTAACATTCCTTTTCGACGGCGAACTCTACTTCACCGCCGAGCCGGGCGAACCCTCGGAAGCAGCCGAGATACTCGTATTCATCGAAAACATTGACCAAGCATTGAACGTCAATGTAACCAAGCCTTTCGAACTCTCGACCGACAAGTCGACGTGGTGCGACAGCATCAGCCTCGACCCCGAAGAAGACCGCCTGTACCTACGCGTCAACTCGGCAAATGTCGGACACTTCCAGACCTCGATAGTAGCAACCGCCGGTGATTATTTCAATGACGATGCAGAAGCTGAAGCCGAAGTATCGGCCGGCATTGCTTTCCACGAAGATTTCGAACCGGTCAATGCCACAGCCAGCACTTATAATAACCACACATACACAGGCTCAGCTTGCAAGTGGGAAATGAACGACGCAGGCATCTGGCCGGACGACAAGGCCTACATGGGCAACCAAGCCGTGCGCATGGGCAAGTCAGCCTCATCAGTAATCACCGCAATTGAAGATCACAACAGCGGCTTCGGCACCGTAAGCCTCTGGACCGCAGCCTGGAATAATGATGGCGAAGCTAAATACGAGCTCGAATATTCGACCGATGGCGGCACGACATGGCAGAGCGCCGGCACCGGCACCGTCAGCTCGACGACCTACACCGAGCAGAAATTCACAGTCAACGTAGCCGGCAATGCACGTCTGCGCGTGCGCCAGACCTCGGGCAAGCGCTTCTTGGTCGACGAAATCAGCGCCACCAAGTACTCAAACCTCGTACCCGACGCCGTGGCCGACTACCACCGCTGGGATGCCTTCTGCCGCGACGGCAAGCTCGTAATCGAAGCCGATGAGACCGTCATGGCCAGCGTCTACAGTCTCGACGGGTCAACCATATTCGCCGCTCAAGTCGGTGTCGGCGAGACGACTTTGGATCTGGCGCCCGGCCTATACGTAGTGTCGGTCGACGACTTCGCGCGCCGAGTACTCGTTAAATAACGTCGAAAACGATATTTCAGATCACATAAGTGAATCATAGGTAGGAACGCGGCCGCTCGGGAGAGTCGCCGCGTTCTTTTTTTTATGTTTTTCGGCAGAGCATGCGCAAATAAGCGCCGACGACGCACGATAATCGCATTAAAATTGCTACCTTTGCAACATAATTAAGAAAGCGAAAATCGACAGATATGGACAATCAGTTTGAAATGGTGGCCAAAACCTTCGCCGGACTCGAAGGCGTACTGGCCGAAGAGCTCCGCGCACTCGGCGCTACGAACATACAGGCCGGCAGGCGCATGGTGTCATTTGAAGGCGACCTTGCCACCCTGTACAAGGCAAACCTCTCATGCCGCACCGCCCTGCGCATTCTCAAACCATTCTACAAATTCAAGGCGCGCGACCCCGAGCGCCTGTACGAGATGGTGAAAGAATTCGACTGGGGGTCAATGCTGTCGATTGACAAAACTTTTGCCATCGACACAGTGACCAACAGCGATGAATTCAGCCACTCGCGATTTGTCACATATAAAGTAAAGGACGCCATCGTCGATTGGTTCAAGGATCGCTTCGGCGAAGACAAGCGCCCCGGTGTACGCTTGGTCGATGCCGACGTGATGATCAACGTACACATCAACGGCACAAACGTGACCCTGTCGCTCGACTCGTCGGGCGAATCGCTGCACAAGCGCGGCTACCGCGTAGCGCAAACCGAAGCGCCTATCAACGAGGTGCTTGCCGCCGGCATCATATTGCTCAGCGGCTGGCGCGGCGATTGTCCCTTGGTCGACCCCATGTGCGGTTCGGGCACTTTCCTGATTGAAGCCGCTCTGATTGCCGCCAACATCAACCCCGGCATCTACCGCCGTGGCTTTGCCTTCGAACGCTGGAAGGACTTCGACGCCGACCTCTTCGACCGCCTCTACAACGACGACAGCGGCGAACGCGAAGTCAACTTCAAAATATTCGGCGCCGACATCTCGCCGAAAGCTATAAAAATTGCATCTGAGAATATAAAAAGCGCCGGCGTAGGCAAGTACATCGACCTGCAGTGCCGCGCAATCTCCACCTGGACCGAAGCTCCGCAACCCGCCGGCGTCATGGTGACCAATCCGCCCTACGGCGAACGCATCAGCGCTCCCGACATGGACGCCTTGTACCAGACCATCGGCTCGAAACTCAAACACGTATTCACCGGCTACCACGCTTGGATTATCGGCTACCGCGACGAATACTTCGCCCGCATAGGCCTCGCTCCCAGTCAGAAGCTGCCGCTCTACAACGGCGCCCTGGAGTGCTCGCTCCGCGAGTACGTCATCTTCGAAGGCGACCGCAAGAGCTTCGTCCGCGCAGGTGGCAAGATTGGCAACGGCCCGGCCGAACGCGCCAAGAGCGACAGCCGCGACGAACGCAAAAGCCGTCGACCCGGCGAACGCAAAGGCCGTTTCAACGAACGCGCCGGCGACGACCGCTACACCGAGCGAACCAAAGGCCGCCGTTTCGACGACCGTGCAGCGAACGCGCCTATCCAAGAAGCCGACCCCGAAAATCCGCTGGCTAAGCGACGCAACCCTCATGCGCTGAAAATGCTCGTAGGCAAGCAGCCCTCGCTCAAGCCTCAGGAAGGCCCCATCATGCGCTCGCGCGGCTGGAAAAAGAAATCAGAATAAACACCCCTCATATTTTTATCATCACCTTAACCAAACGACATCATGAACATACTGCTCCTTGGCTCAGGCGGCCGCGAATCGGCCCTGGCTCGCAAAATCTCTGAAAGCCCACGCTGCTCGCAGCTATGGATTGCGCCCGGCAACGGCGGCACCGACGCCTACGGCATCAATCTGCCGAAGATAAGCCCGCTCGACTTCAAAAGCGTGGAGCAGACAGTGACAGACCTGGCCATCGACCTCATCGTCGTAGGCAACGAAGACCCGCTGGTGGCCGGCATCTACGACTACTTCGCCGAGCGCGGTGTCAAGGTTGTAGGCCCCTCGAAAGCTGCCGCTCAGCTCGAAGGCAGCAAGGACTTCGCCAAGGACTTCATGAGTCGCCACGGCATACCGACTGCCGGACACATGACCGTCACACCCGAGACTATCGAAGCCGGATATGCCTACCTCGAGAGCCTCAAAGCCCCCTACGTGCTCAAAGCCGACGGCCTCGCTGCCGGCAAGGGTGTGCTCATCGTGCCGACGCTCGACGAAGCTCATCGTTCGCTCGACGAAATGCTCGCCGGACAGTTTGGCAAAGCCTCGCAAAAGGTAGTGATTGAAGAATTCATGTCGGGCATCGAATGCTCGGTATTCGTGCTCACCGACGGCTGCGGCGGCTACCGCATCCTGCCCGTCGCTAAGGACTATAAGCGCGTAGGCGAAGGCGATACAGGCCTCAACACCGGCGGCATGGGCGCTGTCAGCCCCGTCCCGTTTGCCGACAACACCTTCATGGAGAAGGTCGAAACGCGCATCATCCGGCCGACTATCAAAGGCCTGCTCGACGAAGGCCTCGTCTATCGCGGCTTCATCTTCCTCGGCCTCATCAACGTCGACGGCGAGCCGCGCGTGATTGAATACAACGTGCGCATGGGCGACCCGGAGACCGAAGTCGTGATGCCTCGCTTGGCTTCCGACCTGGTCGACTTGCTCGAAGGCGTAGCCAACGGCTGCCTCGGCGACATCCCGGCTGAAATCCGCCCCGAAGCGGCCACGACTGTAATCGCTGTGTCGGGCGGCTACCCCGGCTCTTATCCCAAAGGCCTGCCTATCAGCGGCAACTTGCAGCCGGCCGACAGCATCGTCTTCCACGCCGGCACCGCCCGCAATGCCGAGGGCGAACTCGTCACCGCCGGTGGCCGCGTATTGGCCATCACCTCGCTGGCTCCCACACTCGAAGAGGCCCTTGCCAAGAGCTACCACTCGCTCAAAGATATAAAGTTCGACGGCATGTACTTCCGCCGCGACATCGGTCGCGACGTGCTCTGAACGCCGACCATTGCTTACTAAAATTTCATAAGCACAAAGCGCTACCCGCATCATGCTGAAGCCCGACATTATATCGCGCTGGTTTCATGGCAAATTCGCCGCTGTGGCTATGTTTGTCATTGCCGCCGCTTACGTCGTAGTGTCGGGGCACGTTTCCGATCCCCTACCCCCGCAGAACGAGCAAGGGCTCGGACTGCCGGCGCCATCGGCCTGGCCGCTCAACCCAGCCGGCGCAACAGCCATTAGCATCGGACTCAACTTGTTGATAATGCTAATGTTGCTACTCATCAACAAGACCTACAACCTATTGCGAACCGTGACTTGGCTACCCGTCGGGCTATTCGCAATCATGCAAGGAGCGATGCCACAGCAGCTGCTCACGCTCAATTCCGGCCCGCTCGTAGGCCTGGTGATAATCATAGGCCTGTTCATGATGTTCGGCACGTACGACAATCCGGCGTCGAATCGCACCATCTTCACCGCATTTTTGCTAATGGCGTTAGGCTCAACCACGCAGTATTGTTTCGCCTTTTTCATACCGCTATTCTGGGTCATCTGCCTGCAGATGCGCGTGCTGACTCCGCGTGCGTTCACAGCCTCGATGCTCGGTATCGCCACAGTGTGGATCAATATGCTCGGCTTCGGGCTCATTGATATCAATAGCCTGCACTTGCCCGATATTCGCAGCATTTTTGCATCGGCCGACGGCCACTCGGCTCTATATCTACTGACAATTACGGGCATCACGGTGCTGATGCTCATCGCCTCGGTCGCTGCTAACGCCATGAAGGCTTTTGCCTACAACGCACGAGCTCGCGCTTTCAACGGAGCCTTTTTGCTGGTGTCGCTCACGACCCTCATAGCCATGGTGTTCGACTACGACAACTGCCTGGCCTACGTGCCGCTGCTCAACCTCAACGCCGCCTACCAGATTACCCATTATTTCGTAAATCACCGCTACGAGCGCCAATACATAGCCGTCATCGGCATCATCGGCGTCTACCTGGCACTTTACTTCTGGAGAATTACCTTATGAACCGCCTCACCATAGTAGCCGACTCGCACGTCCCGTACCTGGAGTCGCTCAACGAAATAGCCGACCTGCGCATATTGGCTCCGACGGCCATCGACCGCGCTGCAGTAGCCGATGCCGACGCCCTGATTGTGCGCACACGCACGCGCTGCAACGCCGACCTGCTCGAAGGCTCGCGTGTGCGCTTCGTGGGCACCGCCACCATAGGCCTCGACCACATCGACCAGGCTTGGTGTGCCGCCCACGGCATCACGGCTGTCAACGCCCCGGGGTGCAACGCGCCGGCCGTGGCTCAGTACGTATTCTCATCGCTGATGCAGCTGGTCAACCGCCCGCTGCGCCAATACACGCTGGGCATTGTCGGTGTAGGCCACGTAGGACGCATCGTCGAGCGCTGGGCACGCTCGCTGGAGATGCCCGTGCTGCTGTGCGACCCGCCACGGCAGCGTGCCGAAGGCGGCGACGGCTGGTCGACACTCGACGAGCTGGCGCACCGAGCCGACATCATCACTTTCCACACCCCGCTCACATACGATGGTCAAGACCCGTCGTACCACCTGGCCGACAGCCACTTCTTCAACTCGCTACGCCGCGCACCGATTGTCATCAACGCTGCTCGCGGACCGGTGGCCGATACCGAAGCGTGGAAAGAAGCTATCAGAGCCGGCGTAGTCGGAGCCTCTGTGGTTGACTGCTGGGAAGGCGAGCCCAACATAGACCTCGAACTGCTCGACATGGCCGACATAGCCACGCCACACATCGCCGGATACAGCGAAGCCGGCAAAAAACGCGCCTCACAGATGGTAATCGACGCACTGACCGATTGCTTCGGCCTGCCGCGCCTCAACACCGGGCTCTGCGTGCCGCCCGTGCCCTCCTCAATCACTCCCGGAGTCGCTCTCAATGGCTACAACCCGCTGGTCGACACCGATATGCTGCGCGATGCACCATGCGACTTCGAAAGCCTGCGCGACCACTACCGCCTGCGCCGCGAGCTACGCGAAGCTATTGCCAACTGAACAAACATGGCTCATCAGTTGTTGTTTTTTCCAACGACAATACATCGAAAGCATGAGTAAATTCTCGGAAATAATTAGTAGCGATAAGCCGACTTTGGTCGACTTCTTCGCCACGTGGTGCGGGCCGTGCAAGATGCAAGCGCCAATCCTCGAACAAGTCAAAGCAAACGTTGGCGACCGCGCCACCATTCTGAAGGTCGACATCGACGCCAACCAAGACCTGGCGGCGCACTACAGCGTGCAAAGCGTACCGACGCTGATCGTATTTCGTAAAGGCGAAGCCGTATGGCGCGCCTCCGGCGTACAACAAGCGTCCACCCTCGAATCAGTTCTCCTCAGCTAAAATCGCAAACCCCGATTACATATCTGAGGAAAGGGGCAGCGTAGGATGGTATGAGTCGATGTGTCGACGCTTTTTGGCATCAAGAATTTCATCGACGGCAAAGAAAATACCACTTTCCTCGACGTTGCCGAATTCATCGTTGATAGCTGTGCCGAACATACGCATCGTCGGCGAAAGACTCATGTAAGCGTTGACCAGCGGCGGGATGTTGTCGCCATGAGCGCGAACATGGGTATTCAGTATCAGATAATCCTCCTTGAAATCATCGGATGTGAAAATCTTCTCCATCTCGCGCGGATCGCTCTCGAACGGCAGCGGCGTGATGGGTCGTACCAAGTGGTCGGGGTCGGGAAAATGCTTGTGCAGAAAGTAAAGTATCATGTCGCGGCACTCCTCGGTGTAGTTGGGATACATGGTCACCTTACCGAAGAGATACTTAATGTCGGGATGAATGACGGTGAGGCTGCCGAGCCCGTCCCACAAGTTGTCGAGGGCATAAAGGGCCTTCGCACCGGCCTGCGACGACTGGTATTCCGGTCGCACAAACGAACGACCAAGTTCGATGGTATATGGCAAATAATCTTTGATGAACTTATCGGAAAAATTGAACATGTGAGCAGTGGCGATGCGCGGACGGCCATGCTCGTCGGTGCGTATATCCTTGCCGCAAATGTAGCGATAGCCTCCAAGTATCTGTTTGCCCACCGGGTCCCAAACCAACAACTGCTGACAAGCGGGCTGCATCGTATCGAACTCGTCGATGTCGCAGTCCTTGCCCGTGCCACCTCCGGCCAAGCGAAAAGCAATCTCGCGCAGACGTCCGATTTCGCGCATCACATTCGGCGAATTGTGGGCATCTACGACATATATCTGATTGCCACCCTTATTTGTGTCGCGCAGAAATCGCTCGGCTGTGAGTTCGCGCTCGATTAGCTCGGTGGGTACGGGGTTTATGATTTTCCGGTTCATCGTTTTTTTAATTCTATGACTTAAGGTCTTATAAATTCAATACATATTGGCGGATACGAGCGGCTACCGTCTGTGCATCGCCGGCGAGCGCCTCCGCGTCGATAGGGTCGCCACACACTATTTCAAACGCCTTGCCTCGGGCCTTGAAAATCTCGCCCGGCAAGAGAGCCATCTCTACGTTGAGCTTGATGCCCACGCGCTCGCGTAAATTTGCCAGTCGATAGAAGCGCGAACTATTGCGGCCCTTGAAATGCAGAGGCAGTATCGGACGCCCTGTCTGCCGCGCTTTCAGCACGAACATCTTTTTCCACTCCAAGTCGGCAACGACTCCGCCGCGCCGGCGCGAACACAAGCCGGCCGGAAATATAATGACGGGGCGGTCGTCGGCCAAGGCTCGGTCGATTGCTGCAATTGCATCGCGCGACTGACCTCCATGCTTGTTGATTGGCAGAAAGACTTCGCGCAGAGGCTCTATGGCCATCAGCAAATCATTGACCACGAAGCGAGGTTCGACACCGTGGCGACGAGTGACCCAATCAATGAGAGCCATGCCGTCGAGCCCGCCAAGCGGATGATTGCTAACATAAATAACGCGGCGCTGCTCTGCGGCGGGCAGACGCTCCTCATGGCTAACGGACACGCTCACGCCAAGGTGGTCGAGGACGGCATGGCAAAACTCGGCTCCTCGAGCCGGATACGCCGCCTGGAGCATAGCGTTGAGCTCGTCTTGGCGTATCAACCGCTTGAGCCAACTCACGACAAAGCCGGGCACGCAACGCGTAGCTTTGCGCTCGCGTAGCACTGCACCCAGGTCGATTTTTATCGGCCCGGCCGACGATTTTACTCCTGCGTTTTCCATTCTGTGTGCAAAATTAATAAATTTTTATGAGCAAGCAAATAGCACACAGTCACAGAATAGCCCCACTGCACATCGCTTCGGAAAGTGTGCATAGCAATTTGATAGTAATAGTGTTACTAAAACGTGTTAACACTTCTCTCACCGCCTTAAAGCCTTAAGTGTATCACCGATTCGGTCGAAAAAGTGTAGCAGCACACCAATTATTCGGTTGAAAAAGTGTAGCAACACGCCGATTATTCGGTCGAAAAAGTGTAGCGAAGCATTGTTTATTCGGTCGAAAAAGTGTAAATTTGCAAACGAATAATTCTAATAAGCCTATGCTTCACAGAAAAATAGAGACATTTTTAGCCCAGTGGAAAGACTCAAAAGACAAAAAGCCGCTTGTAATACGTGGAATACGACAATGCGGCAAGACTTACATTGTTCAAAAATTCGCAAGAGAGAATTACGACAATGTCGTCTATATGAACTTCATTCTTGAACCTGATAAAAAAGCGGCTTTTTCAGGAAATATTGATGTAGATACAATAATTCTCAATCTTTCGGCCTTAATAAAAAATTGTAGATTTATAAGCGGAAAGACCTGTATCATATTTGACGAAATTCAAGAATGTAAAGAGGCTCGAACTGCTTTGAAATCCTTCAAACTTGATGGCCGATTTGATGTAATTGCGACCGGCTCGCTTTTAGGCGTTAAAGGATATGGTAACAGCACTCAAAAGCTCGGACAAAATATCTCGGCAGATTCCGTTCCTGTTGGATATGAAACTATTATCGACATGTATCCTTTGGATTTTGAGGAATTCTTGTGGGCTAACGGTATTCCTGAGTCGGTCATCAATTCCGTTAAATCATGTTTTGAGAACGAAAAAAAGGTTCCTGAAGGTGTTCACAACGCTATGATGGAGCTGCTATATAGATATGTGATTGTCGGTGGACTACCCGAAGTAGTAAATTGCTTTTTAGAGACCAAAAATATCGAACTCATATACAAGACTCAACGCAATCTGATTACTCAGTACGAGGCTGATATGGTTAAATATGCCGCTGACACCGACAAGCCGCATATTTGTGAATGTTTTGAATCCATACCAAAACAATTAGCCAAAGAGAACAAAAAATTTCAATATTCAATTATAAAAAAAGGAGGAAGGGCTTCTCTGTATATCGGCAGCCTACAATGGCTGGAAGATGCAGGAATTGTGCGCCGTTGTTATAATGTACATATCACAGAATTGCCATTGGAAGGTAATGCGATTAATGATTGTTTCAAAGTGTACACATCTGACATCGGCCTTCTTGTAGCCATGCTCGATTACGGCTCCCAAGCAGACATCTTAAAAGGCAACCTTTTAGGATATAAAGGAGCTATATTCGAAAATCTCATAGCTGACTTTCTCTGCAAATCAGAGCAAAAGCTCTACTATTTTCACAAAGATAGCGGACTTGAACTTGACTTTTTGGTACGCTACAAAGGCGAGTGCATTGTTCTTGAAGTCAAAGCAAAAACCGGCAAAGCCAAAAGTTTGACAACCGTGCTCAAAAACAAGCCTGTCTACCACGTCAACAATGCTATTAAGCTTGGACAATACAACGTCGGACGCGAAGGTTCTATTCTTTCCATCCCTCTTTATATGGGCTTTCTTATAAAAGACAAATTAGCAAATGCTATTATTCCCGACATAGATTTATCGTCATTAACAACTTAAAAATTTTCAGCAACATTATGTGCGGCGACGATGGCGAGGAGGCTACGGCTGACAGACGAATTGGCTGATTTCGAAAAGAAATTTAAGACTAAAGACCGGACTTGCCTTGAAGATGCGAACGAGTAACGACTGCTTTCGTTTGTGCGCCCGTGGTTTTTGCTGCAGTTTGTGCGGAAAATGCAAGTAAATCAGACAAAAAATAGCTAACTTTGCGACATGAAAAAGACAGCGGTAGTTTTTGCAACAGCCGTTGCTGCTTGCTTTATGGCGGTAGCGCTGGTGGCGTACGCCCTTCCCGGCGCGGGTGTCGGGGTATCAGCCGCTGCCTACGCCGTAATCGTAGCTGCCGCGCTGGCCGCGCTACGTGCAAGCGGCATTGACTCTATGGCGACACGCAGCATTGCTCTTATATCGTCAACGCTGTCGGCAATTTTAGTCATAATCAACGTCAACTACTTCACGGTCGCTGCCGGGCACACAGTTGCTGACCCGCTAATGCAAAATTTCGACGCCATGCGCGATTGGTCATGGGCTTGCCACATGGCATTTGGCGATGCCCGACCCGACGTATTCGTATCCGGAATGTCGTACCCGACGGCCGGCATCTTGTGGCTATTCGGACGCTCGATTGCATACCCGATTTTCTTCGTGTCGCTCTGCTACGCGGTTGGTATTGTGATGATTGGTTCGATTGCATACCGACTGACCGACCACCGCGATGTCGCCACCATAGCGATGGCCTTGGGGGCCATGATGTGCTTTTTACTGGCCCACAGCTCCGTTTTGGTCAAAGACTTGCCGGTGACGTGCATGACTGCCATCGTCGTCGACCGCATCGTGTGCATATATCGGCAACAGCGAAGCCTGAATATCAAAGACATAGCGCTACTAACACCAGCATTGGCGTTATTGCTGATCTTGCGCCACAACATGTCGTTCATGCTTGCTGTAGGTTGCGCCCTGTTCCTTATCGGAGCAAAGCCCCGCACTCGGCTAAGCCTTATCGCACTGGCTGTGATCGCTCTTATCGGCGGCCAGATCGTCAACCGCGTTGTCATGCCTTCGCCTGATAATATTCTGAACACTATCAGCGCTGATGAGTGCGCACTGATGATACTCAACGACGAGACCACACGCCCATGGGACAACATCGTGGGCGACTACACACAACTTCCATTCTACACAAAGTTGCTGTGGCTACCCGTATCGGTTGCAATACAATTTCTGCTACCCTTCCCTTGGGGCTTCGAACGCCACGTATGCTACGGCCCCGGAGTCGCTGTGGCGCACGTCAGCTACTTTTGGTATCTGGCCGGTGCGCTGATTTTGTATTGGATATTTGTCCGGGCGCGCAAAGCTCCTCGCAGCCTGCAACTGCTCATCGCGTGGGGCGTCATACTGACCATAATCACCGCCTACATGTCGTCGGGGCGCATCGCTCGCTATTGCTTGCCATACCTGCCTATGCTACTACCGGCCGCAGCGTTGGTGGTGGCCGACTGTCGCCGACAGCGCTCATTGTGGATTTGGCTAAGCGTCTTTGCAATTCTGCTGATAGCTGCCCTAATCATCTGCTACTCAATGCAACATCCGTCATGAAGATATCTATCATAACAGCAACACTCAACGAAGCCGAAGCCCTGCGCAGAGCCCTACAAAGCGTGGCCGACCAGCACTATGACGAGTTGGAGCATATCGTCATCGACGGCATGTCGACCGACGACACCGCCCGGGTCGTCAGCGAATTCCCCGGCGTGAAATATATCCGTCGACAGCGCAGAGGGGTCTACGATGCCCTCAACTACGGCTTCAGCATTGCCGAGGGCGACATCCTGGGCTTTGTCCACGGCAACGACCTTATGCCCGATAGCAACATCCTTGAAGTTATCGGGCAACAATTCGAAGCCGACCCGGAGCTCGACTTTATCTACGGCGACTTGCGCTACGTGAAGCCGGCCTCTCGCAAACACGTGCGCATTTACTATTCCGGCAACTTCTCCCCCGACCAACTCTGCGGCGGAGTAGTCCCACCACATCCGACACTCTACATCCGCACTGACGCATACAAAAGGGTCGGCGACTACCGACTAGATATGCCCAACGCGGCCGACTTCGACTATTGGATCCGCCTTTTTACTAATAAATCACTCAAAGGCAAATATTTACCGATGGTGTTAGCCGAAATGACGACCGGTGGACGATCTACAGCCTTCGTGTCGCGAATTTGGTACAACAACCGCGAAAAACTGAAAGCGCTACGCCTCAACGGCCTACCGGCCAATCCGCTACGCTTACTTTTCAAATACTTCATGGTCATCAAAAACATTTTTACCGGTCCGACTTATGAACGATAAACCCACCCTGCGAGTAATAGCCAACGACTGCGAATTCGTAACACCATATATCGCTCGCGAAATGCCCGATTTCGACCTTGTCGGAACCGACACACAGGCCGACTACTCCGTTTTCATCACTCAGGATAAAAGTCGATTGGCCGAAAAGCCTGCGGACGCTGCCGGCTTTTTCTGCCCCAACATCGTCGGCACCGGCATGAACGGCAAGCCGATGGAGATTGCCAAAGCTATTGCCGGCGGTCGCCTCTATCACATCGCAGGCAACGCGGCTCGCATTTCCACAGTACACGCATCCGACGTGGCTCGCGCCGTAGCATTAGCATACAACTCAGCCGGCAACCACACAATTACCGATCTCGCCGACCCTACTTACGAACAACTGGCCGAAGCGCTGGCCTCGCGCATCCAAGGCCGACGAATCTACCGGCTGAAAGGCTTCTGGACTCGACTGCTGATGACACGCGAACTCATAAGCCTAATCACCACCGACGACTTGACCGACGGCGCCGATTTCGCGGCTCAGTTCAACTTCTGCCCGACACCCGTAACAGAATATCTCACCACTCACGTTTACGACGATGAAAGCCTCTGATTTTTTAAGACTTACAGGCTCGTCTTTATTCGCTCTCGCCAAAATAATCGTGTCATCGCGACGCACTATCAACACTGCGCGCACACCCAAAGCTGATGAGCCGCTTGTGATATTGGCCAACGGTCCGTCGTTGAAGCAAACTCTGGCCGAGAGAACAGAATACCTCAAGAGCGCAACGACGCTCTGCGTAAACTTCATGGCCAACACCCCTGAATTTCAAATAATTCAACCCGACTTCTACGTGCTGGCCGACCCGCATTTTTTCACCGGGCTCAACAATGAAAACGTACAATCGCTTTGGAGCAACATAAGCCACTCCGAACACGCCATGACGTTATTCGTTCCTACCACGCGATACAAACAAGCCAAGAAACTGCTCGGCCCGAAAACTAATGTCGAAATCGCAACATTCAACTTCGTAGGTATCGACGCTTTCGCATGGCTCGAAGACCGCGCATTCGCTGCCGGTCGCGCTATGCCGCGTCCGCGCAACGTACTGATTCCTTCGATAATGCTCGGCATAAACGCCGGTTTTAAAGATATTTACATTGCCGGCGCCGACCACTCGTGGCTCGAAACTATTCGCGTCAACGACAACAACAATGTAGTATCCATACAGCCTCATTTCTACAAAGACTCCGAAGCCGAGACTACGCGCAGCGTCACCGAATACAAAGGCTACCACCTACACGACATACTCAAGAGCTTCTATATAGCCTTCAACAGCTATCATCAGATAGCTCGATTTGCTCGAAAGAAAGGTGTAAATATCTACAACTCAACGACCGGCAGCTACATCGACGCGTTTCCGCGAAAGAAATTCTAAGAATTACGAATACTCATACAAGTAGAAAAGTCGAACCTCGCGGTTCGACTTTTCTGTGTGTGGTCTAACACTAAATACCTAAAACCATTTTTTTAATCCTTGTAAATTCCTTCTGAATAATCCTTAATAATATCCTTGAATCTTAGACCTAAATATTATTTACAATGCAAATTTAGCAACGATGCAAGCAAAAAATGCTCCTATCGAAATGCAATATAAATAGATTTAAGGAAAATCTAAAATTATATTCTTGATATTCAGAGGTATTAACAAATATTGAAAGAATAAAAATATAAGTGTATACTTAAGCGATTTTTCCAATCTTAAGTATATCTGCATCAAAATTATCCTTATCGATAGCGCGTGATTTCACTCGATTGCGATAGGTATAAATCGTAGTGAGCGATAGTCCGAGAAACTTCGATATGCGCGTAGAATCTTCAACTCCCAGAAGCATAAATGCGATAATACGCAACTCGGGCGACAAACGACCCGAAGCAGGTTGCGCCAAAGGCTTATCAGACTGAAGCAGCCGATTTACCTGCGCCACAAAGTCAGGGTAAATCTTTAGCACTGCAGCATCAAACGCTTCAAAGAAACGCTCATTGCACTCATGAAGCCACTTACCGGATTCTACATCAGAATAAAGATCTTTTGCTTGACCCGCTTTAAGTTTGCGACCGACAAGTCGGTTAAAGTCCTCCATACTTTCCAAATACACCGAGCAGATATTGAGCAATTGGCTGATATAAAGCTCGCGATTGCTCACAGTGTCGGACAGCGTCTGAATAAGTCTGTCGCGCTGCGCAATACTCCGCCGACGCGCCACATAGAGTATCACAAACAGCAGCGCTACAGCACAACAAATGCCAATAATTACCAAATATTTATTGCGAGCTCTGCTTTCGCGTGCGAGTATATGGCTATTTACTTCCGTCAGTGGCTTGATAATATCTGTACTGAGAAGGGTTGAGCCCGAGCTATTTAGAGTTTCAGCAGCCGCATTCAAATAGCTATATGCACGGTCGACATCTCCATCGCTGAACAACTCGGAGGCCAAAGCTACAAGCGACAATGGCTCGCCATTGACAGAACGCACATCGGAAGCCGCCGAAAGAGCCAAATAATAAAGATACTCCTCTCGCGCCGAAGGCTTCGTCTTATAATATGCAGCAAGCATACTCGTTAAGGCAGCATTTGCCTCGTGACCGGGCTCCATACTTTCGTAGGCTTCATTTAGCTCCCCGACTCCGAGGGTCATATCTCCTTCTAAATAATATATTTGTGCCTGAGTGATATGGCGAGCTATTGTACCATCCGGGAAAAAGCTTACTAACGAATCAAGAGCGGCTAAAGCTCGCGAACAATAATCACTTCGCGAGCTGAATAGTATCTGCTGCTGAGAAGCGCTCATACATGTCCGACTAAGAATAGAATAGTATGCGATACTGTCTGCGCGCGAGAGCGAAGCGACATTCACAGAATCTATAACATCAAGAGCATCAGCATACAACATACCTCGATGCAACATATTGGCATAATCGAGCAAGACTCGACTGTGAGCCTGCAAATCGGCGCGGCATTCTGCAATATCATGAGCCTGATACAAATAATAAAAGGCCGAATCGGCATTTACATCGGCAAAAGCTTTACTCAACCGGCGACAAATATCAAAATCGGACGAAGCAACATATTGCGCTCGCAAAGAGTCAATCGACCGATAGCAACGTTCTCGGTAAACATTGCGATTGACTATTGCTTCATCGAGGTCCGTGATTGCATCGCAAAGGCGCTTGGGACGTTCGACGGCCGACAAATCCATCGTCTGCACCATCACAGCAAGCGAGAGAAAGAAAAGCTGAAGAATTCGACGGGGTTTCATGCTGCAAATATAGTAATATTTTCCGAAAACCGAGTTATACAATTCTCAATTTCTATTTATATTTCAAGTATGTTATATCGATGATTATCAATGATTAAATAATGTATGCAATTTATATCGACTCACAAAGGTCATATACGTACTTGCCGAGGGTGAGCTAAAGCAGTAATTTTGCATTGTCAAAAGTTCGGAACAACACCGAATAGGGTACCAAACCCGAAGGACAATTTAAGGTAAAAAAGATTATAATTTGGTTTAAGGTTTTAAAGGTTATCATGCAGGAGGCTTCTCGTGAGAGAGGCCCCGTTTGTTTATATACCTACCGAAATTAGTTACGACGCAAACGCGCAACCGGTATGCCGAGCCTTTCGCGATATTTAGCTACGGTACGGCGAGCGATAGCGATACCCTGATTAGCGAGAGCCTCGCTAATAGCATCATCCGAAAGCGGCGAAGCCGGATCCTCATTCTCCACAATCTGCTTAAGTGCATCAAGGACTGCATGCGACGACATCTCATTATTGTCGCCGGATGCTTCACTAAACAGCGACTTTAGCAAGAAATTGCCTTGCGGAGTAGATACATATTTCGATGCAGTCGCTCGAGAAATCACACTTAAATCGTGTCCCGTCAAAGCCTTCACATCTCTCAATACCATCGGACGGAGACTGCTCCGGTCGAATGTTTTAAAAAAATCAGGCTGAAGTCGCACTATAGCCTCCATTACGTCAAGAAGCGTCTGCGTGCGACGACGCGACATATCTATGAAGGCCAATGCCTGGTCGCGACGTTCTTTTATAAATGCCTTTTCGTCAGGACGACCGGCATCAATCTGAAACGAGCGGTCCACGGCAAGCTCCGGGATATTTCCGGCAAGCGACACCGACACGCGCCCATTGTGGTCAACATCTACGAAAAAGTCAGGCGAGATCTGGCGAGTGCGGTCAGCACTTGCCGAAAGTTGGAGCAACGAACCCGGCTTGGGGTTCAAACCTCGAATTACCTTTCGAGCTGCATCTACCCGCTCGCGCGACAAGCCTAAGCGATCGAAATGCCGGTTTGAAAACAACTCGAATTTGTCGGCAATTATCATACGGGCATCAGCTACGTCCTGCCGGGTCGTATCCTTTCGGTCGAGCTGTAGCAGCAAGCAGTCGCGCAAATCGAATGCGGCAATTCCGGCCGGCTCAAGCGAACGCACTACACTCAGCACGCGTTCCACATCTGTCTCGCTGATGTCGAGGCCGGCAGCGATGGCAATATCATCGGCAATCTGCACGACAGAGCGCGTCAGGCGGCCATTGTCATCGATATTTCCGATAATATAAGTAGCAATAGAGCGGTCGAGAGCATCCAAATCCTCCATGTCGAGCTGATGTTCAAGCAGTTCGTAACCCGAAGCAGTGTCGTCGGCTTGTCCGGAGCCATGAGTATAATCCTCGTAAGACGAGCGTTGCTGCCGTGATTGTGGGTATGTAGGCATATCATCCTCACTGACATAATCTCCCTGCTGCAGCTGCTCGGCCGTCTCGTTAAAATCACCTTCGCCCGCGCCGGGCGTTTCATCTGGCTGAGATTCGACTACCTCAAGGGCCGGATTTTCATCGATGGTGCGACGAGTTTCTTCCTCAAATTCGGCAGCAGACATCTCCAGCACGCGACCGAAGGCCACCTGCTGTGGACTTAATTTCTGTCCTAATTGCTGTTGCTGAGTTTGCGCTTGCGACTGTCGAGGCATTACATATATTTTATATTAGCAAAGTTAATACTTTTACGTCAAACAACAAAAACAGCATAAAAAATAACTTTTTTTTGCAGTTGTAAAAAAAATGTGTAAATTTGAAGCCCAAACGTGCCTGCGGGCAAAACTAAATGAAAACTATGGAAATGCTTGATCCCGATTTGGCTTCTGTAAAAGCCGAAGAAACAACCCTCCCAACAGCTGCACCCGCCGAAGCCGGTGCCACTATCGAAGAAACTGAGCAACCGGTCCTCGTCGACGGCGTTGACCCCGAAGAAGTTGCCGAAGACGAAATGACCGATGCTGAAAACGCCGAGGTCGCTGTCGAAATGACGCACGACCAGCTTGTCGCCGTTTGCCAAGAAATTGCCGACCGCGATGCTGCCGACATCTCGGCCGACGACGTGCGACGAATTCGCCAACAGATCAACGCTTTCCTAAAAACAGAGCCGGAAGCTGAAGAGGAGCTCAAAAACCTCTTCAACACCATACGCGATAAAAAAGCCGCTTACACCGCCGAGCAGGAAGCCGCCAAAGCTGCAAACCTCGAACGCAAGCAAGCTATCATCGCCGAAATCATCGCTCTAGCCGAAGATACCGACAACGTCAACCGCACATTCCCGCGCTACCGCGAGCTGCAAGAAGAATTCAACTCCATCGGCGAAGTTCCCGCCACCGACGACACCGCCGTTTGGAAAAAATTCCAGGAAGCTCGCGAACGCTACTCCGACAACCTCAAGATTAACAAAGAGCTGCGCGACTACGACTTCAAGAAAAACCTCGATAGCAAGCAACTGCTGCTCGACGAAGCCGAAAGCCTCCTCACCGACGACGATATCATCACCGCATACCGCCGCCTACAAGAGCTGCACAACAAATGGCGTCGCATCGGCCCGGTTGCCAAAGAATTCCGCGAAGAAATCTGGGATAAATTCAAGGCCGCATCTGCCGAAATCAACAAGCGCTACCAAGCTCACTTCGAAGCTCGCAAAGCTCGCGAAGCCGAGAACGAAGCCGGCAAGAGCGCACTGATTGCCGAGCTCGAAGCTATCGACCTGGATGCTATCAAGTCTTTCTCCGCTTGGGATGAAGTCACCAAGCAAGTAATGGAGCTTCAGCAGAAATGGCGTACTTACGGATTCGCTTCGAAGAAGATGAACAAAGCCCTGTTCGCCCGTTTCCGCGAACTCTGCGACAAATTCTTCGCTGCCAAAGCTGAATACTTCCAGACCACTCGCGAAGAGCTGGCCAATAACCTGGCTCGCAAGACTGCTCTGGCCGAACGTGCCGAAGCACTCAAGGACAGCACCGACTGGAAAGCTGCTACCGACGAATTCGTAGCTATGCAGAAGGAATGGAAAACCATCGGCACCGTTGCGAAAAAATATAGCGACGCCGTGTGGAAACGCTTCTTAGCCGCCTGCGACCACTTCTTCGAACAGAAAAAGAAAGCAACATCGGGCGCTCGACGCGAAGAGAACGAAAATCTCAAAGCCAAGCGCGAAGTAATTGCCGCCCTGGCCGAAATCACAGCCGACACCCCGCGCGAAGAAGCCATCGAACGTATGCGCCAGCTGCAAGACCGCTGGAAAGAAATCGGCCACGTACCTTTCCGCGAGAAAGACAAAGTCTATGACGCTTATCGCCAGCAGCTCGACGCCATCCGCGACCAGCTCAACCTGCGCCGCTCTCAAGCCCGCATGGAACGCTTCCAGCAGACCGTCAGCGCTATCGAAGGCGACGACAACAAACTCTATCGCGAACGCGAAAAACTCACTCGCGCACTCGAAGCTCGACGCCAGGAACTACGCACTTACGAAAACAATCTCGGCTTCCTGTCGTCGAAGAGCAAATCGGGCAACTCAATGCTCAAGGAATTCGAACGCAAGGCCGATGCTCTGCGCGCCGACATTGCCGACCTCGAAGAAAAAATCAAGGTCGTAACCGCCAAACTTTAATATTCTTCACCGCTTATGGCCGCCCGCACCACCACATCGGTGCAGGCGGCCACTAATAGTGGATATACGACTCGACTTTGAAGAACAAAGGACAAAGATACGGACGATATGTACGACCTGCGCTCACCGCTGTCGACTGGGCGCTGGTCAACTTCTTTTTCTTGATAACTCAGCTCATCTACCCCGGAATGAGCGGAGACGCTACGTCTACGGGCTTTTTGTGGCTTTTCGTCAACCTTAGCTTCGTCCCCGTCATCATCCGCGTCTGGCGTCGAGGCGACGACCTCCGAGCCATACAGCTCGACCGTGTTGCCGTCGACTCGCTGGCCACCGTTGGGCTCTACGCCCTGTTCTTCATGTCGCTGATAACGCTGACCGACGTCGTCCATTTACCGCCGCGCTTTTATTTCACTTACTACGGCATGCTCATCGCAGCACACGTAGTGTGGTCGCTAGCCTCGCAACGCCTCATCAAGAACTATCGCCGACGTGGCTACAACTACAAGCGTGTCGTTATCGTCGGCACCAATGCCACGGCTCGACGGCTCTACGACCAGATGCTCAGCGACCCCGGCTTCGGCTACAAAATCATGGGATTTTTCGACCGCGAGTGGCGGCCCGACTTCGTTGGGCGCTACTGTGGCACACTCGACTCACTCGACGCCTTCGTGAAGGCCAACGCTATCGACCAAATCTACTACACGATGCCCGGCCACGCCGAGATACTCACGAAAGTCGTGAAGGTTGCCGACGACAACGTGGTCGACTTCTTCTACGTGCCGCAAATTTCTCAGTACATATCGCGCAGCTTCCAGATGGACACCATCGGCGCTGTGCCCGTTCTGTCAATCCGTCGCAATCCTCTCAAAAAGACTATCAACCGACTGGTAAAACGCGGTTTCGACATCCTCTTTTCATCGTTATTCCTGTGCTTCTACCCGCTTATCTACCTGCCGATAGCCATTGCTATCAAGATTAGCTCGCCCGGCCCCGTCTACTTCAAGCAGAAGCGCACCGGCTACCGCGGCTCCGATTTTTGGTGCCTGAAATTCCGAACTATGCGCGTCAACATCGACGCCGATAAAGCGCAAGCCACTCGCGACGACCCGCGTAAGACTCGACTGGGCGACTTCCTGCGGCGCACCTCGCTCGACGAGCTCCCTCAGTTTATCAACGTCCTGAAGGGCGAAATGTCGGTCGTAGGGCCGCGCCCGCACATGGTGAAGCACACCGAAGAATACTCCAAAATCGTCGACCAATACATG
This sequence comes from uncultured Bacteroides sp., assembly GCA_964433215.1. Classification (GTDB taxonomy): domain Bacteria; phylum Bacteroidota; class Bacteroidia; order Bacteroidales; family Muribaculaceae; genus CAG-873. The sequence continues at coordinate 87,904 of CAYSQI010000002.1, read as the reverse complement.
GTGCGACACCTCGTCAAGCCCGGCATCACCGGCTGGGCCCAAGTCAACGGCTACCGTGGCATCACCGACGAAGTCTGGAAGATGGAAAAACGAGTGCAGTACGACGTCTGGTACATCGAAAACTGGACGTTCCTGCTCGATCTGAAGATTATCGTGCGCACGGTAATCAACGCCATTCATGGCGAAAGCAATGCGTTTTGAGATACTTGAAATACTAAATTAGTGTAGTAATCATAGCCGTAAACTCAGCCATAGCACGGCTATCGCCACCGAACTCTGCAAGAAAGAGCGCTCCGACTTTTTGACTCTGTGTACACTTGAGCGCATCAAACTAATCAGGTGATTAGATTGTTTTTATATATAAATTGATTAAGACCCATTATGAACAAAGAAACTACCGAACGCGAGGCGCTCGACTACCATCGACTGCCCAAACCAGGCAAAATCGAAGTCGTGCCGACCAAGCCCTATAACACTCCGGCCGACTTAGCCTTGGCCTACTCGCCGGGCGTTGCGTACCCCTGCCTGGCCATCAAAGACGACCCCACTGCTGCCTACGAATACACATCGCGCGGCAACCTCGTAGCCGTCATCAGCAACGGCACCGCCGTCCTCGGCCTCGGCGACATAGGCGCTGAAGCCGCAAAGCCGGTCATGGAAGGTAAAGCGCTGCTCTTCAAAATTTTCGCCGGACTCGACGCATTCGACATCGAAATCAACGAAAAAGACCCCAAACGCTTCGTCGAAATCGTCAAATCGCTCGCACCGACCTTCGGTGGCATCAACCTCGAGGACATCAAAGCCCCTGAATGTTTCGAAATCGAAGATTCACTCAAACGCGAATGCTCAATCCCCGTGATGCACGACGACCAGCACGGCACAGCCATCATATCGGCCGCCGGTCTGCTCAACGCACTCGAGCTCCAAGCAAAGGACATCAGCAAGGTTCGCCTCGTTGTCAACGGCGCCGGCGCAGCCGCCATGGCCTGCACCAACCTCTACTGCGCGCTCGGACTGAAGCGCGAAAACATCATCATGTGCGACTCGAAAGGCGTGATTCACACCGGCCGCACCGACCTCAACGAGTTCAAACGCCGATTTGTCACCACCCGCACCGACCTGCACAGCCTGGCCGATGCCATGCGCGATGCCGACGTGTTCCTCGGCCTGTCCGTAGCCGACGTGCTTACCCCCGACATGATAAAATCGATGGCTCAGCGACCTATCGTCTTCGCCCTGGCAAATCCCAACCCCGAGATTGCCTACGAGGCCGCCGTAGGCTCGCGCAGCGACCTCGTTTTCGCCACCGGCCGTTCGGACTATCCCAACCAAATCAACAACGTGCTCGGCTTCCCCTACATCTTCCGCGCCGCCCTCGACTGCCGCGCCACTTGCATCAATGAAGAGATGAAAAAAGCCGCCGCAATCGCCATCGCCGCGCTCGCTCACGAGCCCGTGCCCGACGACCTCGCAGCCGCCTACGGCGAGCCCGACCTGCGATTTGGCAGACACTACATCTTGCCCAAGCCCTTCGACCGCCGCCTGCTCACCACCGTGGCGCCCGCCATCATCGCTGCCGCCGAGGCCTCGGGAGTAGCGCGTCGACACATCGACGACTACGAAGCCTACGCTCGCAGCCTCGAATACATCAAATGCACCGACGACGCCCTGATACGCTACCTCATCAAGGCTCAATCCGAGTGTAGCTTCACACCTAAGCAACGCCAATAATCGCGCTTACAAACACACAAAATCATAGCGGCCCGACTCGCAGCTCGTCCTGCAGTCGGGCCGCCGTATTTATGTGCCGTATTTATGTGTCTGACAAACCGGCAAAAAAGTCGATATAACTCGCAAAATATTCAGAATTATTGGCTATCTTTGCCAAATATGAAACGACCGATTAACCTCAGACCGAGCCTCGTGCTCTTCATCGGCCTCGCAATCCTGTGGATTCCTTGGCTTGGCGAAACATTGTTTTACTCAAAAGGCGAACCTCGCGAAGCCATCGTCGCCCTATCGATGCTACAGTCGGGCGACTGGATCTTGCCGGTAAACTATGGCACCGACATACCATACAAGCCCCCGTTTCTGGCTTGGCTCATCGCCATTTTCGCCAAGATATTCAACGGCGGCGTAGTCAACGAATTCATCTCGCGCCTGCCATCGGCCATCGCAGCTATTGCCATGGTCATGGGCGGCTACTTCTGGGCGCGCCGCGAGCGCGGCGAGCGCTTTGCCTTAGTCATGTCGCTCGTGCTGGCCACTTCGGTCGAGGTCTACCGCGCTGCGGTGGCTTGCCGCGTCGATATGGTGCTGACAGCCTGCATGGTCGGGGCTATTTACCTCCTATACAGGATTCAGACCGACCCGGGCCGCGGCACAGCTTGGCGCTACATAGCGGCCACGTCGCTGCTGACCTGCGCCGTGCTCACAAAAGGGCCGGTCGGAGCTCTACTTCCATGCTTCGTCATGGGCATCTACTACCTGCTGAGCGGCGAGCGCTTCCTCAGCACACTCGCGCGAATGTTAGGCCTATCAATAGCTGCCTGCATCATACCTGCCGTGTGGTACTATCTTGCATGGCTCGACGGCGGCGACTCGTTCCTCGCACTCGTATGGGAAGAAAACTTCCAGCGCCTCACCGGCACTATGCCCTACGAATCGCACGTCAACCCATTCTGGTACAATTTCCAGACCATCATCGTAGGTATGTTGCCGTGGACATTGCTCGCGCTGATGGCCATTGCCGCTCGGCGCCACTTCAAACGCCAATCACTCAAGCCCGCCGGACGCCTTGCGCTGACTGTCATCGTTGTCGTCACAGTCTTCTACTGCATCCCTGCCAGCAAACGCAGTGTCTACCTGCTGCCCGTCTATCCATTCTTGGCCTATGCCGTAGCCTCGCTGGCCGAAGGCCTCAAAGCCACGCGCATCAACCGCATCTACACCTACATAATAAGTGCGATAGCCATCGTAGCGCCTCTGTTTGCCGTCGTCACCACATTCTGCCCGGTGGCCGGGTTCACAATGGCCGGCGCGCCATGGTGGGCGTACATTCTGCTTCTCTTGCCGCCTACTGCAGCAATCATTTGGTGGCTTAAAAATCGCGACGACAGCGGCATTTTGAGCGCAAGCGTCATCACGACAGCGCTGCTTACTTGCTATGGTGGCGCACTGATGCCCGCAGCCGTCAACCGACTGTCGGACAAAGCCGACGCCGCCCGTATCGAAGCTATCGCCGGTGATAATCCTATTTTCGTCGTAGGACCCGATAAAATCGTCGCAAATGCTTATTGCATCAACTTCTACACCGGCGACCGCTTGCGCCGTCTGACAGACATCACAGAGGCCAAATCGAAGCCCGTCGGCACAGTCCTTATCATTCCACACGCAACCGACACCGTCGGCCTGCCCGACACCTATCGCCTCGACACACTGAAACGCCGCCTGGCCGACACGCGCCGCCCGGCCTGGATTGCTATCAAAGTAAAGTAATAATGGCTTGATTAATCCTCAAGGTACGGCGTTGCCTGTACGATAAGGTCCTGCAAGGCATTCTCAATTGCTTTGTTCGCCTTCTTAATTCGTCCTTTTGCAAATATGCCACCTTTGACCGGAAGCGTCTTTACCGTTCCGGTAATGGTTTTTAATCGGGAGTCGAGGGTTAGTTTTCCTCCGGCCTCTTTGGCTTTATCGTTGAAGCTCTCGACCGCGGCCGACAGGCATTCCACGTCGCCTGAAAGGTATAATTCAACCTCGCAAGTGTTATCCCAAGCCTCTGTATAATCAGAGCAAACAAAACAATAACCGACGTCAACATTATCTACCCCGTTTTCGGCAAACGATGATTTAAACTCGGCTGCAATACGTTTGCAGTCTTCAATCGACGTGATATCTATGTTGTCGTGCAATGCCGAGAAAAGCACCGGCCGGTTGCTTATCAAGCTCAAGCCTCCCACAGCCATGCCGAGATCGTCGAAAAACGGCTGTAGCGGAGTATTATCGTCGACAGGATAGATGTGTACTGCATCGCGAGGATTTGACTTGATATGTCCGACGGCCATAATCAAGGCCTCTTCAATAGTTTGGCACGTTTCATCGTCTTTCAGCGTCCGTTTCGAAATCTTTGTACCCTGCGACTTCGACGCGGTGCATACACTTTCAGCTTGAGAATGATTACTTGTTTTCATATTGTTTTCAAAATTGGTTAATAATTATTTTGCATTGCAAAGGTAATACACAAGGCCGAACACCATATTCGCAAACGCAAAAAAAATTACCTACACACAAGCAATATTCGAAACGGGGAGCCGGCCTGCAAATGGCCCCCATCCGGCGACGATGAACACTTAGTAATCAAACATAAAAAGCGCGACCCGGATATGAGTCGCGCTTTTTGGAAGGGTATTATCGCTTTAATTATTTCACGAGGTGGAATACGTTTTCAGTGCCAATGGTATTCTCCGGGCGAACTGAGTAAGTACGTTCAAGCGGGAGACGGAAACCGCTCTTCAACGAAGCATTCAGACGATTAGCGCTAATGCCGGCGAAAGAAGCTTTTGCTTTTGCAGGAGCACTTGCACCGCTTTCGAAATCGAAGTACAGAATCGTCGGCTCAGGATTTTTCCAACTGTAGGCTTCAAAATCTGCACCGCCGTTATAGCCAAAGATAGGTAGTTCGATTTCAAGGAAACCGTCAGCCCAATCCTGACCATAACCTCTTTGCAAGATTTCATCATCAGACATACCGTTATCCGCGTAGTAACCGGCAACATTTGCAATGAAGAAATCGAGCATAGTACCACTGTTATTAAAGGAGAAGCCTGAGTACTGAGGCGCAATCTTTACACACTCTTCGTTGGTTGCGTCGATGACGATACCAACCGAGCCGGTATTGCTATTATAGTCGTACAGAGGACAGTTCTCATCAGTGTACGGATTCAAGAGACGATATACGTTGGGGTCTTCGCTATTGACTTGGCCTTGGCACCTCCAAGCTACTTCTTCGTTAGTAGCACCTTCTACGAGGAATGCAGGAATTACCCAACCATCAATGACTTCAACAGGGCAGCAGTCCTTCCATCCGGAAGCACCACCTGCAATTGTAAACTTCACAGCTTCGGCATTCATGGGTTCATCGCCCGAGTAAGTAACGCCGACAGCGTAGTAATCACCGGCACCCGTGACAGGAATTTCTACATCTACGCCCTGACCGGGAGCTGCTTCTACAGTAGCAACAGCGCCTGAAAGCACAGCAGACAGAAGTTCATTAGCACTTGAGTAATCCTTCGAAGCAGCGAATACAGCCTTCGTGGCGCTCGCGCCGATATTGGAAGTAATCACAGCCGACATGCTTCCATCAGCGCCGGTAAAGACGCCTTTATAGGCCATTTGGAGGCTATAGTCAGCATATTCGCCAAGTTGCAATTGCTCGTATCCGTAGGGGTCATTACCACTTAACATAGCGAAATAATCACTAGTCAAAAAGACACCATAGCACACGAAAATATCGAACAGACCGGTCGTGCTATCGAAAGTTGATGCAGCCTGAGCCTCTGCATAATCTGCAGGACCAGCGCCATTCAACTCAGCATAGACATCGTACGACATGATATAAAGCTCAAACTCGCCATATCCTGAGATATTAAGCACTTGTCCGGTGCCCTGCGCAGGAATAGATACATAATTTGTCTTCGTGTTCCAATTGATATACAACGGCGAGTCATAGCCCCAATGTTCAACCAGGAACTGAGCCTGATCAGGCTTTTCGCTGTTGTAACGAACCCATACAGGGAGGTCAGGATCATCACCGGTAGCAAAATAGTCAAGACCAAGGGCATAAGTCCAGGTACCGACACCTGATTTGTCGTAGGCCTGCCATTCACCCCAAGCTTCAGCGCGAACTACACTGAGGGTTAAGGTAGTATTGCCATAGTTAAAGGCAGGAGAGCCTTCGCCTACTGCCAGCGAAACGGTGTAAGGAACCGAGGTAGGCATCGAAGCTGCATCAACGGGAATAACGAGTTCGACGGTCGATTCGTTAGCTGCGAATGTCACCTGAGCAGGTACATGGATAGGGCTTTCTTCAGCAGTCAGCACCGCACCATCAACCGAAACGGTTGACGCCAACGAATAAGTGGCGGCATCAGTCAGACCGAAACGCGAAACGGTCACAGTCATTGATGTAGAAGCAGTCTCCAGCTCAACCGTGGTGGCTTGCGACGGGAAGAGGACGCCATTGCTTTGTGCGCCGGGCGTGTAATCATCATCGTCATCGCAGGCGGTAAAGCCCAGCGACATAGCTGTCGCAGCTGCAATCAACGTATATTTGAAGAATTTCATAATTTACTATTGAATGAAGTTGATGAATAATTATTGCGGAATAGCCTGGGGAGCAGAAGCCGACGGGTTATTGTCGCTTTCAGAAATTGCGCGGTTGGCAGTGATTTCATTCTGCGGGATGCAATAGATGAAACCTGGGAAACCGGGATCGAGTTTGTAGTTCCAGTCGTCCATAGCAGCACCACCGGTGCGGTCGATACCACGGTTGAGACGCATCACGTCGAACCAAGCGAGACCTTCGCCCCACAATTCGATGCTACGCTGACGCACGATTTCGTTTTGAACTTCTTCAGCCGAAGCACCTGCGAATGAGTAAGCGGGGTCGCGATAAGTCTTAACGAAGTTAACAAGCTGAGCTGCACCTTCGGCGGGGTTACCTGCCATAGCAGTACCTTCGGCCTGGATGTAGTACATTTCTTCGACACGCATCAGAGGCACTTCGTATGCACCGCAGTAGCCACCCATGTCGCCGTATTCGCCAAATTTAACCTGAGTGTAAGGCATGATGTACTGACTCATCGCACCATAGAGGTTATTGCCATCAACATCGATATACTGAGTGAGGTATTCCTGCTGAGCCTTGCTCAAGTTGGGCGAAGTATAGTTCTCATCAAGGAACCAACCCTTACGAACGTCGGTTGTGGGGATAGATTCATAGAGTTTCTTATTGATCCAACGCCAGCCACCAAAGTTAGCATAGCCATCGGTGAATGTACCGATCTGCGAAGGCCAGTTACAGATGCCGGTGGTGACAGGGCGGTCGCTCTCAGCAACGTAGATACCCCACATCCAAGAGCTTGCTTCTGAATTGTCAACGCCGGGAACCGAAACTTCAGCGATTGAATAGGGAGCGCCACCGTGAATAGCGATAGCCTTTGCTGCATCGTTAGCAGCTTCCTGATACTTATGCATGGTCAGGTAAGCACGAGCGCGCAAACCGTAGGCAACGGCGAGGTTGGCCATACGTTTGGGCTTAACACTCATGACACGTTCGCGAGTAGTCGACGAACCTTCGAACAGAGCGATAGCTTCGTTGATGTCTTTGAGAATCTGATCGAAAACTTCTTCGCAAGTAGCGCGAGGTGCACCATTCTCAGCAGCTTCCTTTTCGTTTTCATCGGTGATGATAGGTACGCAGAGAGCCTGAGGATTCAGAGCATAGTTGAACTGATAGAGCTGAGCAAGTACCCAGTAGTCGAATGCGCGAACAGTAAGAGCCTGAGCGCGGTAGAACTTCAGTTCTTCGTTGTCGGTATCAGCAGGGATAGTAACAGCGAGAGCGTTGCAGAGCGAAATCTGCTTGTACATGTGATACCAAGTATAGTTGGTAGACACGCCGTTGGGGGTGCGCTGATAGAAGCTGAACCAATAAACGTGCGACGAAGTGTAAGGAATCTTAGCCAGATAAGAGTCGGTCTGGCTGTCGAGACCGCTCATAATCGAAGGATAACCATATTCCCAGTGCTGACCACCATAAACCTGGCCAAAGTAGCTACCAAACTGCGACGACACAGCATTAACAGCAGCGGAAGCCATATCGGGGTTCTGGGCCAGAGTATTTTCCTTCTGACCAGTCGTCACACTATCGTCCCAGTATTCAGTGTCGAGGTCAGAGCAAGACACCACTGTCGAGGCAATAAGCGCAAGTGACAGATATTTTGTTATAGCTTTCATTGTAGTCTAAATTTTCTTCGTTAGAGATTAGAACGAGATGTTGATACCGCCCGAAAGGGTGCGAATAGGAGAGTAGGTGTAGTTCTCAGACGAGCCGAAGCCTTGGCGGGGGTCAAGACCCTTGCGACGCGACCACAGAGCGAGGTTTTCACCCGAGAAGTATACGCGAACCGAGCCGAGCTGGAGCTTCGATGTGAGGCTCTGGGGCAGAGTGTAACCGAAAGTCACGTTGTTGAGCGACAGATAGTTGCTCGAGGTGAGGAATGTCTCTTCGGTGATTGCAGTAGCGTACTGATAACCGGTAGTGGTATAGAGCTTCGGAATATTGGTGTTCTGATTGTCTTCAGTCCACGCATTGAGCAGGTCCTTGTGCATGTTCATACCAACATTGGTACCGGGCTGCATCACGTTCTGATAACCGTAGTCGACCAGGCGGCCGCCGAGCTGATAAGAGAAGGTAGCGGAGAGGTCGAAACCATAGGCGTTAACATTGAAGCCAAAACCACCATATACCTTGGGCAGGAGGTTGCCGGTGCACTTGCGGTGAGTGTCGAGAGCGGTCTGATATTCACCGGTACGGTACATTTCACCGGTTTCGGGATCCTTGGCCCAGAAGAGACGGCCACCAAGTTCGCCAACGCCACCGGCGGCAACAACTTCGTCGAGTTCGGCCTGGTTGTGAACGATGCCGGCATCTTCTACGAGGTAGTACTGATACATCGATTCACCTTCCTTGAACCAGTGGGTATTCGAGTAGCGCCAGAAGTCGCAGTCGAACTGTTCGTTGTAGGTCATGATTTCGGGAGCAAGTTCCAGAATCTTGTTGCCCTGGAAGGTAGCATTTGCGAAGATGTCAACAGTCACGTCCTTAGTGTTAACGGGACGGTAGTTGAGTTCGATTTCGAAACCATTGTTACGCATCGAACCAACGTTCTTAGGCATCGACGAATAGCCAAGTGAGGGCGAAACGGGGATGTTGAAGAGCATGTCAGAAGTCTGACGGTTGTAGTATTCGGCAGTACCACTCAGCTTGCCTTTGAAGAAGCTGAAGTCGAAACCGATGTTGAATGCGTTAGATTTTTCCCAGGTTACATCGGGGTTACCTTTGTAAGTGAGCACACCATCTGACCAGACGCCGTCTGAACCGGAAATCTTATACTGGTCAGCGTATGCGATGTAGTTGCTACCGATAAGGTCATTACCGTTCTGACCGAACGAAGCCTTGAATTTCAACTGGTCGACGTTAGTGAAGTCTTCCATGAAATGTTCCTTGGCGATATCCCAACCGGCGCTGGCCGAGAAGAAGGTACCCCAACGCTTGTCTTCAGCGAAACGCGAAGAAGCACCGCGACGAACCGAACCCGAAACGAAGTAGCGGTCGTTGAAGTTATAGCGGATACGACCGATGATAGCACGGTGAACAAGGTTAGCGGCTGAGCCATAACCACGACGGTCATCGCTGGTGTTGTTTACAACGGGTACGAAGGGCTGGTAGAGGTTGTAACCAATAGCCTGGATGCCTTCCGAGTGGTAGTCTTCGTTTTCGTAACCGGCCATGATGGTGAAGTTGTGAACATCATTGAATGTCTTGGTGTATTCAGCGATGGCCTGGAATGTCAGAGTGCGCAGACGATCAGTTGCCTGGTATACTGAGCCACCGGCAGTTGAGTTCTGACCATAGAAGGGGTTAGCGAGGCTGCTATAGCGAGTGTTGTCAATGAACAAGCCGGCAGAACCGGTGATAGTCAGACCTGCCAGGGGAGTCAGACGAGCTGACCACTTGCCGTCGAAGATGTCACAGTAGTAGCGGTTGGTGTCGTAGATGAGGTTACCGGTCGGGTTACCGCTCTGCGAACGCATAGCGCCAATGAGGCCGTTGCCATAGTCGTGGCCGTCGCCGTAGTCATAGACAGGCTTGTTGCCGAGAGCTACATCGCGCATTACCTGGCCATCGACGCCGCGGACGAACATCGGGTAAACAGGAGCGATACCATTGACAAAGTAGAAGGTGTTGACAGTCGAAGCACCGCCATTGGTCTGGTTGTCGGGGCTACCGGTGTCATAGTAAGTGTACATGATCGAGGAGTTCAGCATCAACCAATTGTTAACCTTGAAGTCAACAGCGGCGCGAGTGCTGAAACGCTTGAAGTCTGAAGCATAGATAATACCTTCGTCGCCCAGGTAGGTACCCGAGAGGTAGTAGTTGATACGATCAGTACCACCGGTCACCGACATATTGTATTCCTGACGGAGGCCCTTGGTAAGTGCATATTTTTCCCAATCGTCGACCTTGAAGAAGTAGCGACCATTGCTATAGCCTTCGGTAGCGTTGGGGTTGAACTTACCGTCAGCACCGAAGTAGTTTTGACCTTCGGGAACGGTAAAGGTTGTATAACCGAGGTTGGGGAATACAGCGTTTGCAGCGTAAGCAGCAGCTGCTTCTTTTGTACGACCGTTATAGTAGTACTGTGTGTTATAGATAGCTTGGTAGTAGGTTTCAAGATACTGACGAGTATCAGAAATTACGTCATAGTTGGGAAGCATGCGCGAGTTCTGGCCCCAACGCATGTCAATAGTCACGCGTGCGGAACCCTCACGGCCACGCTTGGTGGTAATCTGAATTACGCCGTTGGCACCACGTTCGCCATACAGAGCAGTCGAAGCAGCATCCTTCAGAACGGTGATTGCTTCGATATCGGTAGTCGGGATAGCAGCGATATCGCCATTGTAAGGCATACCGTCGACTACATAAAGAGGCGAGCTCGAAGTATTGATAGAACCAATACCGCGAATGAGGACCGAAGCAGAGCTACCGGGCTGGCCGTTAGAGCTCTGAGTGATCACACCCGACATCTTACCCGACAGGGCGTTTGTAACGTTTGATACGAGAACATCTTGGAGTTGGTCTGCTTTCACAACCGAAGCAGAACCAGTGTACTCAGCCTTCTTAACTGTACCGTAAGCTACGGCAATCACTTCGTCGAGGCCCATTGTGCTCGACTGGAGTTTAATGACCAGTTTAGAGTCTGAGATTTTTACTGTCTGAGTCTGGTAGCCAATGTACGAGATTGTCAAGTGCTTGGCCGACTCAGGAACTACGATGGTAAAGTCGCCGTCAACATCGGTAGTGACGCCCATTGCGTCATTTCCCGCTGTCACTGACACGCCAATCAGCGGCTCGTCATTTTCGGCGTCGAGCACTGTACCTTTGACCGTACGCGTCTGAGCCGACGCACACAAGCCGATGGACAGCACTGCCACGAGTAAAAGAAACAGCTTTTTCATACTAAAAAATAGTTAGACATAGAATAAATAAAGTGATATTTTTCCAAGTTTTTGAAGCATTTCGCGTCATTGCGCGAAAAGTTATGTCTGCAAAGATAATCACTTTTCAACAATTTTTAGCAAAAAATCGGCAGAATTTTTCGATTTTAACACTTAAAACGTCATTTTTTTATCGATTTTGCTTTCAGTTTTCATAACTTAAATTTCTATTTGATTGATTTTTAGCACATTATGTGTTATGCCAAAAAGTGCGATTTTTTATGTCAAAAAACACATTTTCTCAACATTATCGTTCGACACATCTGCAACAAACCCGCTTTTTCTATCGACCAACTGCCGCGAAGGTCCGAAAAAAAACGACAAACTCACACTTATAAACCATAATCATCACACCGACTACACCTCCGGCTATACCGCGAGCCGATTGCGCAGGCGATTGCAGTTTTTTTCTGTTTTTTATGCCGGACGCCGCTTTTTTTTCGTAACTTTGCCGTGTGAGGCGTAAGCCGCATTTACACATTAATTATATATAATATGGCAAACTGGTTTGAATGTAAAGTAACATTCGATAAAATCCAAGAGAATGGCGCCGCCAAAAAGGTAACCGAACCTTACCTGGTCGACGCCCTTTCCTTCACCGAGGCCGAAGCCCGCATCACCGAAGAGCAGCGCCCGTTCATCTCCGGCTCATTCACCGTAGCAGCCGTGAAGCGCTCGCAAATCGGTGAAATCGGATTCTACGACGGCTACGACCGTTGGTACCTCGTAAAAGTCGGCTTTATCACCATCGACGAAAAGACAGGCGCAGATAAGCGCTCGGTGTCGCAGATACTGATTCAGGCTTCTGACTTCAAGTCGGCCTACGACAATTTTCTCGACTACATGAAAGGCACAGCCTCCGACTACGATATCGTATCTATCAGCGAAACTAAGTTGATGGATGTCTATCGCATGAAAGTGAAAGACTGATGTCGATTGCCGAGCGCATATCAGCAATTCGCAAAACGTTGCCCGAAGGTGTGACGCTCGTCGCCGTGTCGAAATTTCACCCGGCCGACGTCATCGCCGAAGCCTACGCCGCCGGCCAGCGCGTCTTCGGCGAAAGCCGCGTGCGCGAATTGCTCAACAAGCGCGCTACGCTACCCGACGACATACACTGGCACTTCATCGGCCACTTGCAGACCAACAAGGCCAAGGCACTCGTGGGCAACGCCGAGCTGATTGAAAGCATCGACTCGCAGCGCCTACTCGACCTGGTCGACAGCATCGCCGCCGCCCGAGGCATCTGCCAGCGCGTACTGCTGCAAGTGCACGTAGCCGCCGAGGAGACCAAGACCGGCTTTGCTCCCGACGAATTGCTCGACTACTTCACCGCCCGCCGCTTCGAATCGCTGCGAGCCACTCGCCTATGCGGCATTATGGGCATGGCCACCAACACCGACGACATGGCGCGCGTGCGAGCCGATTTCGAAGCAATCGCTGCGCTGCACCGCCGCATCCGCGAGCTATGCCCCGACCTGCAAGGCTTCGACACCGTGTCGATGGGCATGAGCGGCGACTACCCGCTGGCCATCGAGGCCGGCTCCACGATGGTGCGCGTCGGCACAGTCATCTTCGGCGAACGCGAATACTGAACCTCATAACCGACCATACACTACAAAATTCAGGTCATAATCATACGCCTTCAAAATAATAAAACTAAAAATCTATTCTTTTTAAGCAAATTAATACGTATATTTGCACTGGCTAAACGAATAAACATATCCACCTTTAAAATAACAACACCTTAAACCTCAATTAAAAGACCGCTATGAGTCAAACTAATCAAAAATCAAATGGTCGTCTGATTGCGATTATTACGATGTTCTTCATCTTCGCAATGATCTCATTTGTTACAAATATGGCCGCACCTTTCGGCAATATTTGGGGATTTAAATACGAATGGGCAGGCATGGCCGGCAACTTAATGAACTTTGCAGCATACCTCTTCATGGGTATTCCCGCTGGCAACATGCTTATCCGCTACGGATACAAGAAAACCGCGCTTATCGCCCTGGCTGTCGGCGCTATCGGCCTTGGCATTCAGCTTCTGTCGAGCGTGGTCGGTGCCGACGTCATCGTCATCAACGGCGCTATTCCCACCACTCTCAACCTGTTCATCTACCTGCTCGGCGCTTTGGTCTGCGGCTTCTGCGTCTGCATGCTCAACACCGTAGTTAACCCCATGCTCAACCTCCTGGGCGGCGGCGGCAACAAAGGCAACCAGCTCATCCAGGTAGGCGGCACTCTCAACTCGCTGTCGGCCACGCTCACCCCGATGTTTGTCGGCGTTCTGGTTGGCACCCTCACCAAAGAAACCTCGATGACCGCCGTCACCCCGCTGGTCGTGACCGGTATCGTCATCTTCGTCCTCGCCTTCATCATCATCTCGTTCATCAAGATTGTTGAACCTCAGGCCAACCTCAACAAAGTTACCTACGAACGCAGCCCGCTGGCTTTCCGCCACTGCACCCTCGGCATCATCGCCATCTTCTTCTATGTAGGTATCGAAGTCGGCATCCCCGGCGAGCTCAACATCTGGATTAGCCGCGAGAACTTCGTAGGCGCTGCTGCCGTGGCCGGCTCGCTCGCCGCCATCTACTGGCTTCTGATGCTCGTAGGCCGCTTCTGCAGCTCAATTATCAGTGGCAAGGTGTCGTCGCGCGCCCAGATTCTCACAGTGTCGACTGTGGCTCTCCTGCTGGTGCTCACCGCCATCCTGCTCCCCGAAAAGTACACTTTCACTCTCCCCGAAATCAAGTTCCTCAACATCACCTCAGGCGAAGTTCCCATGAAGTGTCTGTTCCTCATCCTTTGCGGTCTGTGCACCTCTGTAATGTGGGGTGGCATTTTCAACCTCGCTACTGAAGGCCTCGGCAAGTACACCGCCAAAGCTTCCGGTCTGTTCATGACCATGGTTGTCGGTGGCGGCATCATGCCTTTCATCCAGGACTACATCGGCCGCACCGTCGGCTACGTGGCCAGCTACTGGCTCGTATTCGCCATGCTCGCCTACATCTTCGTGTACTCGCTCGTTGGCTACAAAAATGTCAACAAAGACATTCCCGTAGAATAATAAACCCTTTACGACTCGACAACGTTTATAATTTGACAACCGCAACATTGTCATACCCGATACTATAACCACGCCGAAAGCCTCTCGTTACCAAATCGCGCGAGGCTTCCGGCGTGGACATCAATCTACTTCAGCATCCCGGCCGGCCGACTATCCGACCACCGGGGCGCTTCAAACTTTATTAGAAAACTATCTGCAAACTTACACGCACAATGGACACAAACGTCATGAATCACGCGGCCGACAACATCCGTATCATCGCCGCTGCAATGGTCGAAAAAGCAAAATCAGGACACCCCGGCGGAGCCATGGGTGGCGCCGACTTTGTCAACACGCTCTATTCGCGCTTCCTGATTACCGATCCCGACGACCCCACCTGGCCCGCCCGCGACCGTTTCTTCCTCGACCCCGGCCACATGTCGCCGATGCTTTATGCCGTATTGGCATTGACGGGTAAGTACTCTATCGATGAGTTGCAGCAGTTCCGCCAGTGGGGTAGCGTCACACCCGGACACCCCGAAGTCGACCCGCGACGTGGCATCGAAAACACCAGCGGCCCCCTCGGACAAGGACACACCATGGCCGTCGGCGCTGCGCTGGCCGAACGATTCATCGCCGCTCACTTCGGCGAAGCATACGCCCACAAGACCTACGCTTTCATCTCCGACGGCGGCATCCAAGAAGAAATCTCGCAAGGCGCCGGCCGCATCGCCGGATACCTCGGCCTAGCCAACCTCATCATGTTCTACGACTGCAACGGTGTGCAGCTGTCGACCGACGTCGACGCTGTCGACGAAGAAGACTATGCCGCCAAGTACAAGGCTTGGGGCTGGAATGTCATCGACATCGACGGCAACGACCCCGCGCAAATCGAAAAAGCCATCATCGAAGCTCAGAACGAAGACAAGCGCCCCACCCTCATCATCGGCCGCACCATCATGGGCAAAGGCTGCGTCAAAGCCGACGGCTCCAACTTTGAAGGCCAATGCTCGACCCACGGCCAGCCGCTGAGCAAGAGCGGAGCCGACTTCGCCGCCACTGTCGCAAACCTCGGAGGCGACCCCGAAAATCCGTGGCAGATCTTCGACGACACCAAGGCGCTGTACGCCGCTCGCGAAGCCGAGCTGCGCGAGATTGTCGGCAAACGCCGTGCCGAAATCGCTGCCTGGGCTGCTGCCAACCCCGAACTCGCTGCCGAATTCGAGCAGTGGATGAGCGGCCGTATGCCCGCTGTTGACTTCTGCGAAATCGTCAACAAGCCCAACATCGCCACTCGCACCGCATCGGCCAACGTGCTCGACTGGCTCGCCCGCCACGTGCCCAACATGATTGTGTCTTCGGCCGACCTTGCCAACTCCGACAAAACCGAAGCATTCCAGAAAGTGCGCGGAGCATTCGAACCCGGCAAATTCGACGGTGCTTTCCTCCACGCCGGCGTAGCCGAGCTCACCATGGCCTCCATCATGAACGGCATCGCACTACACGGCGGCATCCAGACCGCTTGCGGCACATTCTTCGTATTCTCCGACTACATGAAGCCCGCCGTGCGCATGGCCGCCCTGCAACGGCTCCCCGTCAAATACGTCTGGACACACGACTCATTCCGCGTCGGCGAAGACGGACCCACACACGAGCCCATCGAACAGGAAGCCCAGATTCGTCTGCTCGAAGAAGTTCGCAACTTCGAAGGCCGCCCGTCACTGCTCGTACTTCGCCCGGCCGACACCGCCGAGACCATGATTTGCTGGGATATGGCCATGCAGAACGATGCAACCCCCACCGCTCTCATCCTCACCCGCCAGGACATCAACGACCTGCCATCGACCACCGGCAACCGCCTCGCCGACGCTGCCGGCGTACGCCGTGGCGGCTACACAGTCGTCGCCGCTGAAGACCCCAAAGTAATCCTCGTGGCCAACGGCTCGGAAGTGTCGCTCCTCAGCACCGTTGCCGAAATGCTCGCTGCCGACGGCATCGCCGCCAGCGTCGTGTCGATGCCATCTGTCGGCCTGTTCAACGAACAAGCCGCCTCGTATCGCAACAGCGTGCTGACTCCCGGCGTGCCCCACTTCGGCCTCACTGCCGGCCTGCCCTCGACGCTCCGCGCCATTCGAGGCTTCGACGGCGCAGTCTACGGCCTGTCGCGCTTCGGTGCATCGGCTCCTTACAAGGTCCTCGACGAAAAATTCGGCTTCACTCCGCAAAACATTTACGAACAAGTTCGCGCCTTACTGAAATAAAGCAATTTCGCCAAAAAAAGGAATTTTTGGCGAAATTTGACCCCAAAAGTTAAAAATTCAGCCAAAATCAACATTTTTTTAACTTTTTTAGTCGTAATATCAATAAAACTTCGTAACTTAGCGGTCTAAAAGTCATCATAGGCTTTGCGACGAAAATTTATTTAATCAACATAACTAACTTAATTCTCCTATGAAGAAGATTACTTTAATCGCTGCTGCATGTGCCCTGGCCGTTGCTCCTATGGCTGCCCAGGAAACACAGACTCAGGCCGATCCCTCACAGGGCTACCTGATGAACTCTTTCAAGGACAACTGGTTTATCACCGCACAGGGTGGTGTAAACGTTAACTTCTCGCGTCACGACGTCGTTCGCGACTTCGGCGACCGTTTTGCTCCCAACGCCGCTCTCTATGTCGGCAAGTGGTTTACACCCGTTTTCGGTGGCCGCCTCGGTGTTGACTGGATGTACCTCAAAGGTATGGGCGAAGATAACGCATTCGGCTATCTGCCCCAAGAACACATGACCGAAGGTCACTACAAGACTCGCCAAATGGCTGTTGGTCCTACCTTCGACCTCATGGTTAACCTGACCAACCTCTTCTGCGGCTACAAGCCCGGTCGCGTATACAACCTCAGCCTCTACGGCGGTGCCGGTGGCTACTGGATGCTCGGCCGCTCGCTCGACACAAAGGGCGATGCTGATGGATGGGATAACTCGGACAAGGTGCTCACCTTCCGCGCCGGTATCATCAACTCGTTCAACCTTTGCAAGAACTTCGCTCTGTCGCTCGACCTCCGTGCTTCGGCTTACGACGGCACTTTCGAAGGCGGTGCTGCTACTACAGGCAACCCCACTTTCCTCGACGTTCAGGCTTACCTCGGCTTCACCTACCTCTTCGGTAAGACCGAATGGAACGCTCCCGTCGTTCCCGTTTGCCCGCCCGCTCAGAACTGCGACGCTGTTGTTGCTCGCCTCTCGACCTCGGAAGCTCGTGTTAACGACCTCGAGAACTCGCTCCGCGAATGCCTCAACCGCCCCGCTACCGTGCAGACTGTTGAAGAAAAGGCTCCCCTTGCCACTATCTACTATCCCATCAACGTCTACAGCCTCACCCGCTCGGACAAGAACGTGATTGGCGCTATTGCTAACGTTATGAAGCAGAACCCCAACACCAAGTATGTCCTCACCGGCTGGGCCGACAACTACACCGGTACTCCCGAATACAACGAAACCCTCCGTCACAACCGCGTAAACGGCGTTTACAACCAGCTCGTTAAACTCGGCGTTTCGGAATCGCAGCTCACCGCTACCACCAACAATGGCAGCCTCTGCAACATCACCGTTGACGGCGAAAAGTACGTTTCGCTCGACCGCGCTGTCACCATCGAAGAAGCTGAATAAGCATCTTTAACCATACAGCTTAAGCAATCCCGCCCCCACTTCGGAGCGGGATTGCTCTTTTTATATTCAGCACTCGCTTAGCGAACTCTCTACAAAAACACAAAAAAACCTTTGTGCTTTTTATCAAAATACTTACCTTTGCCACAGTTCGTTTTCCAATCGTGTTTTTCTTATGAAAAGAATCTACACAATCACTCTCGTAGCCTTACTCGGTTTTGTTTCTGCCGCTCAAACGCCACATCAGTGGCAGTCGCTCGGAACAGCAATGTACACCGATGACATTTTGTCGATAATCTTCGACACTCAACCCGCCTCTTATAGAGTCGAAGTCGAAAAAGACGTAGCCAACGAAGGCTACTATCGCATCGTAGAGCCAATCCGATCCAACCCCGACATTGAAAAATACGATTACTACGTCAGCCACGACGAGGCTACCCGATACATGGTCATCGACGCCACTGACCCCAACTTTGTAATCATCGAGCCGACAAACCTCGGAATTATATATCACGAGGAAGAATACTTCATGTACTCTTACTCGTGGCTGACAAAAAACGGCAACCTGTCGAAAGCCGTCATCGAAAACCTCGGCTTCACAGGCACGCTGAAGGACGGCATTATTTCATTCCCCACCCCGGGGGCGCTCTGGATAACACAACCATCACTCGATAAGAACGGCCAAGGCTACGGTGGCAACCCCAACGGCGCTTGGCGACTTGAGCTGCCCGACGCAAAAGATTACTCAATCGAACTCAGCAGCAGCTCGTGGTGCGCGGTCGATGGCAAAGCTCTCGTCTCCGCACAAGCCGGCGACGACGTTGCCGACATCATCGTCGGCACTGTCACGGACTTGAACGACCCGGAACAAATTGCCGCAGTGTTGAAAAATCACGCACGCTTGGCCCCACGACAAGAGACCCTCATCGTCCTCCCGTCAGACATCAAGCCTTGCCAACCGGTCTACATCGTGGCCTTCACCTTCGACGCCGACGGCAACACTCAAGAATTCGATTACACCATAGTCTACGCGCCCGATGCCACGACCGGCTGGCGCGACCTCCCGGGCAAAGCACAGTTTTACGATTTCACCGTCACTCATGCCTATGACCTCACACTCGGCGAAATCGAGGTTGACGTTCAGGAAGATGTCAACACCCCGGGGCGCTACCGCATCGTCAACCCGTTCAAGGACTTCGAAGGCAACGTGCTGTCGACCGCCACTCACGGCTCGCACGACCACTACATATACTTCGACGCTTCCGACCCCGACTGCGTGATCGTCGAAGAAGGCCCCGTGGGTTACCGCACCGAAGAAGACGGCGACGTCCGCATCGCTTCGCGTGCTTCGCAACTCTTGGCGCAAGGTAAAACGAAGGCAGAAATCCGAGACCTTAGCTACGGCGGCTTCCTCAAAAACGGCCGCATCACTTTCCCATACGTCGCCCACATCTACGTCGGCTTCATCACCGAAGGCGCCGACTACTGGATGAACGTCAACTTCACCGACCTACAGGGTTCCTACACCTCGGGACCGATGTACCTCGACCTCACCGAAGTCCTCGGCATCGACGACCCCACCGTCGACCCCACCGACACCCCCGCCACCTTCTACAACCTGCAAGGAATGCCAATCGCGACGCCCGAGCCGGGCCAAATCGTCATCCGCCGCACCGCCAACTCCGCCACTAAACAAATCTTTCAATAAAACAAACCCCGTCATACCGACAAAGGGGGCCGACTTCACGTCGACCCCCTTTGAAAGTATATAAAGTACGAATTTTTTACTTAACCTTGGTGCTATCTGCAGCAACGGGAGCTACCGAGCCATAGCGACGATTGAGTTCTTCGATCACAACGTCGGTGATATCAAGACGCGGATTTGCGAAATAAGTAACAGTGTCGTCAAGGACAGCATCGATATTGTTACCTACGCAGATATCACGAATGACGCTACGAATCGAGTCGTTCAGACGCTGTGTCTGAAGGGCTGCATAGCGATCCATCTCTTCGAGACGTTGGCTGCTCCACTGCTGGGCTTGATTCTGCATGTTGAGGAATTCGCGCTGGTCGCTTTCGGCGCTCTGCTGCGACAGATATACGTTATTGTTGATTTTTTGCTGAATAGTCTGATAAAGGCGCTGCAACTGATTATCCTTGGCTGCCGCCTGGTTCTGGAAGTCGAGCATCATCTTTTGGCGCTCGGCAAAGAGCTCCTGGGCCAGGGTATAGTTTTGACCGATGCGGTTCATGTTGACATAGCGGATGTTGATGGCGGTTGCGGTCGAGTCGCCTAACACCGGCACTTCAGCCTTGCCACTGCCATTCGAACAACTGGCCATAGTCATAGCACAAACAGCCATGAATGCAGCTACTGCAATTGTAAATTTCTTCATAATGAACTGTGATGGTTCTTGATTTATATGGGTTCTTATTAATTATTTCAATCGCGATCCGAGGTGGCGCATCCCACACCGCGGCGTCGAAGCTCGGCCGACGAGTGTGCGTGCATACTTGGAAATTTTCCACCCTTGACAAAAAACACCTTTACGCCCAAAAGCACAACGGCCAAGGCTAGTATGAATATCGTCAAAAGCAGCAATTTCATCTCCTCATTTCTAATTTCTGTGCAAATATAAGAAACGTTCGTTAAATTTTGGCGATTTCTCAATTTTATTTTGTAACTTAGAGCGCTGAAATAAATAAATTTAACATTCTGCCACATTCATTAACCGTTCTTAAAGTTTAATTCACGACTTTTGGCAAACTCAAAAAATATTAACCGAATATGACAATCAAAGATCTCAAGCCCGCTCTGGTTTTCGATATTTTCGACCAGATCACCAAGGTTCCCCGCCCTTCGAAAAAAGAAGGCAAGATACGCCAATTCCTGCTTGACTTCGCTGCCAAGCACGGCATCGCCGCAAAGACCGACGCTATCGGCAACGTCGTCATGACCAAACCCGCCTCCGCCGGCCACGAACAAGCTCCGGTCGTTATTCTACAGGCCCACATGGACATGGTTTGCGAATCGAACGACAAAAACTTCGACTTCGATAACTCGCCCATCACTACCATCGTCGATGGCGAATGGCTCCGCGCCGACGGCACCACCCTCGGCGCCGACAACGGCATCGGCATGGCAGCCGCGCTGGCCGCCCTGGTCGACGAGTCGCTCGTTCACGGCCCCATCGAATGCTTATTCACCGTCGATGAAGAGACCGGCCTCACAGGCGCTAACAACC
Organism: uncultured Bacteroides sp.; assembly: GCA_964433215.1. GTDB lineage: Bacteria > Bacteroidota > Bacteroidia > Bacteroidales > Muribaculaceae > CAG-873. The sequence continues at coordinate 66,601 of CAYSQI010000002.1, read as the reverse complement.
TCGGCGACGGCATGATTTCAGGCAAGTACCTCATCAACCTCGACTCCGAGGACGACGCCGAAATTTTCGTAGGCTGCGCCGGTGGCGTCGACACCACCTGCACGTTCCACTACGAACGCTCGATGGCTCCCACCGACTTCCACTACTTCAAACTCGACATCGCCAAGGGCCTCGGCGGACACTCGGGCGGCGACATTCACCTCGGACGCGCCAACGCCAACAAGCTGCTGGCTCGCTTCCTCTGGATGGTCGGCAAGAAATTCGAACTCTCGCTGGCCGAAATCGACGGTGGCAACCTCCGCAACGCTATCCCGCGTGCAGCTCACGCCGTATTCGGCGTTCACACCTCGTCGAAGGACGACATCATGGCCATGTTCAACCAGTACGTCGCAGCCGTAAAAGACGAATACGATGGCATCGAGCCCACCCTCGAAATCACTATCGCGTCTATGGAACGCCCCGAATTCACCATCGACTCCGACACCACCAAGCGCCTTATCGAAGCCCTTTACTCAGCTCCTCACGGAGTCGTATCGATGAGCCGCGACCTCGAAGGCCTCGTTGAGACCTCGACCAACCTCGCATCCGTGAAGATGCCCGCCGAAGGCGAAATCCTCGTCACCACCTCGCAGCGTTCGTCGGTTGAATCGCGCAAGTGGGACATCGCCAACCAAGTCGAAGCCGTCTTCACACTCGCCGGCGCTACCGTAACCCACGGTGACGGCTATCCCGGTTGGAAACCCAACATGAAGTCGACCATCATGCAGCTCGCCTCTGAAGCTTACGAAGAGCTCTACGGCATCAAGCCTGCCGTCAAAGCCATCCACGCCGGCCTCGAATGCGGCCTGTTCCGCGAAAAAATGCCGCAGCTCGATATGATTTCGTTCGGCCCGACTCTCCAAGGCGTTCACTCGCCCAGCGAACGAATGCACATCCCCGCTGTCGAACGTTTCTGGGGTCAACTCAAGCGCACTCTCGAAAAGGTCGCCGACCTCAAAGCATAAGAACCTCTAAACGGTCCGGAAAAGCCTGCTCTCCACCGCAGGCTCTTCCGGACTTTTTTTAATACACCTGTCGGCGCTTTGCCGATGACACTACCTGACACATCTCACCCTCATAATTGAATCGAATGAACCTCCGCCGCACACTCCCGACCGTTGCGTTCGCCGTCCTGATCGGGTCGGCTTGCTGCTTGCGCGCACCCAAAGCCGACGCGCAAAGCCTTTTCAGCACTCAGCCCGACTCAATCACCTACATCGACCCCGACCGGCAGTTCTTCGTTATCGGCAACGACACCGTGCGCCTGCGGTTCACGACCCACGACGACTCGCAGCGCCACGGCCCCCTCACCGAGCAAGACATTGCCGAAGTTGCCGCCGAGCTCGGCGTTGAAGTCCCCGCTATCAAAGCCGTCATTGACATCGAGACCGGCTCCACGCGCCGCGGTTTTTGGACCGAAGGAAAGCCCATCATCAACTTCGACCTGGTAGTCTTTCGCAAAATGGCCGCTAAAAATCGCATCAACCTCTCGCGCTACGCTTCCTCTCACAGCGTCGTATTCGCCCGACCTAACATCGCTCGCTACGGCTCGCAACAAGCCGCGCAGCAAGCCCGACTCGACGCCGCAATGAACATTGATAGCCTCTCGGCCATCGAAGGCACATTTTGGGGCATGTTTCAGCTCGGCGGCTTCAACTGGAAACTCTGCGGCACCAACTCGCCCGAGGAATTTATCAAACTAATGAGCCGCTCCGAACGCGACCAACTTGAACTATTCGGCGAATTCATTACGCGCAGCGGCTTGCTCCCCTCGCTCAAGGCAAAAAATTGGAGCGCCTTCGCACGTGGTTACAACGGACCCGCCTACGCCGAGCGCGGATATCATCGCCGCCTCGCGTCCTCCTACAACAGGCACAAAAAGAAGTAGAGCCGCTGCGCCGAGCTATCCGAGCCCGCCACCACCGTCGCTCCACCGACTTTGCTACCTCACCCCTCAATTTCATAAAAATTCTTAAAAAGTCACCCAACCAAAACGACGATTTGCCAACATTTGTTAACACTACGTCGTTTTTAAGGCTGATTTGTTAGTTTACTCGAGCAAAAGGGGCTAACTTTGCCACGATTTTACTGAGCTTATACTCAATTATGAACAATAACGTATTGACAACTCTGGCTGCGGGACAGCGCCGCCAATTCGGCGACAAGCGCGACGCTTATCGCTATCGCGACTCCCGGACCGGTAAATGGCTCGGCCATTCTTGGGCCGATTTCGATACCGATATCAGCCATGCAGCCTGCGCGCTCGAGACTCTCGGCATTTCGCCCGAGGATATGATTGCCGTCTTTTCGGCCAATTGCCCGCAGATTCTAATCACCGACATTGCTTGCTTCCGCAATCGAGCAGTTCCCGTCTCGATTTACTCCACCAGCAGCCCCGAACAGGTTTGCTATATCGTCAACGACTCCGGCGCACGAATGCTCTTCGTGGGCGACAGCAAGCAATACCGCATCGCCCGTTCTATCGCCGACCAATGCCCCCGCCTGGAACGCATCGTACTCTTCGACGACTCCATCGAACCCGACACCGACGACCGCACCACTATGCGCTTCGCCGACTTGCTCGTCTTGGGCGCATCGGCATCCGACCTCTGCCGCGCCGAAGTAGCCGCGCGCACCGACGCCGCTTCGCCCGACGACATCGCCACCTTGATTTACACCTCCGGCACCACCGGCGAGCCCAAAGGCGCTATCCTCCCGCACAGCTGCTTCAACGCCTGCTTCAGAATTCACACCGAGCGGCTCACTATGCTCTCCACCGACGACACATCCCTGTCGTTCCTGCCTATGAGCCATATTTTCGAAAAGGCATGGACGTACTTTTGCCTTTACTCCGGCATCATCGTTCACGTCAACTCCAACCCCAAAGAAATCACACAAGCCTTGCGCGAAGTGCACCCGACCTGCATGTGCTCCGTGCCTCGCTTCTGGGAAAAGGCCTACGCCACCATTCAGGACAAGCTGGCCGGCACAAAAGGCATTCAGAAAGCTCTGATTAAGCGTGCGCTCAAAGTCGGCGCCGAGCGCAACTTGCGCTACGCACGTCTGGGCAAGAAAGCGCCCATGCTGCTCGAGATGCAGTATCGTTTCTTCGACAAACGCATCTTCGCCGCCATCCGCCGCGCCATGGGCGTCGACCGAGGCAACTTATTCCCCACCGCCGGTGCTCCCCTGTCTGCCAACATTGTCGAATTCTTCCACACCATCGGCGTGAACATCGTCGTCGGCTACGGCTTGAGCGAGACCACCGCCACCGTCTCGTGCTTCCCCGAAACCGGCTTTGTTATCGGCACCGTCGGCACCACCATCCCCGACGTCAACGTTCGCATCGGTGAAGACAACGAAATTCAAATCAAAGCGCCCACCGTCATGCGTGGCTACTACAACCGCCCCGACGAGACTGCCAAAGCCTTCACCACCGATGGCTGGCTCCGCACAGGCGACGCCGGTTACATCGACGAGTCAGGCGCCATCGTCCTCACCGAGCGCATTAAGGACCTGTTCAAGACTTCAAACGGCAAATACATCGCTCCGCAGGCCATCGAAAGCCGACTGGGCGAGGATCGCTTCATCGAACAAGTAGCCGTCATCGGCGACCGTCGCAAGTACGTCACCGCCATCATCATCCCGGCTTTCGAAGCCCTCAAAGACTATGCTCAGCGCCACAAAATCGACTTCAAGAGCATCGACGACCTAATCAACAACGCCGAGATTCGCCAATTCTTCGCCTCGCGCATCGAACGCTTGCAGAAGGGACTTGCCGGATTCGAACAAATCAAACGCTTCACTCTGCTCGCCCGAGAATTCACCATCGAAAACGGCGAGCTCACCAACACACTGAAGCTGCGTCGAGCTATCATCAACCGGCGCTACGCCAGCCAAATCGAAGCAATGTACTGCTAAGCACTCTTTTTTCACCCTTCATACAAGCAGCTCTCGGCGCCGAGAGCTGCTTTTTTTATCGCTCATTCGCGAACTCAATTCGTCACAAAACCGACGGATTTCGACATCTCTTCAACCGGGTTGGTCAAAAATTTCGCATCTCTTTAAGGTATTTTAAAACATAATTTGTACCTTTGTGATGTAAACACCTTATATTACGTGTCGCACATGAAAATATCTAAGACCATAGCATTAGCAACCCTTGCAATGACTGCAGCCTCAGTCAATGCCGAAACAACAGTCGCCTGGTCGACTCTTGGCAACGGACTTGGCGCCGACCAAAAACCCGCCTACATCCAACGTTTTGTCGTAAAAGGCGACCTCAACTTCGACCGACTCGCCTTCAACCAATTCGCGCGAAAAATGCGTCCAATAGACCCGGCATTCAAATTGGTTGAAATTGTTCCCGGCTACTATTGTATTGACTCTGAAGTATTTCGCAGTGGCGCCGACTCTGTCGTTGTCGACATCGAGACCGCCGGCTCCCTGCGCAGCATCTGCTACACACCCGAAGGCGTTCACATCGTGCGCGATGGCAAAGCCGCACCCGTCACATACTCTCGCGCCGACATCACAGCCGACCCGGCTCTGTGGGTTACACCCGGCGGCGACGACATCATGCCCTACGGCCCGAAAATCTTCGAACGCAACGTCGAGTTAGCACCCGTAGCCACCGGGTTCTACGACGTCATCCCTTCGTTTAAGAGTGTCACCCTCACCGACGGCAAGGCCGCGCCCGTGAAGCGCATCACCACCGCCGTCGTGCCTCAAGACACTCCCGGGGCATGGCGTGCCGTAATCGCCGACGGTAATGTTCACATCGAAGCCGCTGAATCCGACCTGCCCATGGCCTTGCGCCGCATCGAAGCGCTCGGCCTCGACGACGGACGACCCGCCCCCGCCGCTATCATCACCGACCGACCCGACTTCCCCTACCGCGGCTTGATGATTGACATCGCTCGCAACTATCAGACACCCGCTCAGCTCGACCGCATACTCCACCTGATGGCGCGCTATGGCCTCAACGTGCTCCACTTCCACTTCTGCGACGACGAAGCCTGGCGACTTGAGATTCCGGGCCTCCCCGAACTGACCGACGTAGGTAGCCGTCGCGGATACACCACCGACGAGGCCGACCACATGGTCCAGATTTTCAGCGGCGACGGCAACCCCGACAATCTGGCCGGCTCGTCGAACGGATACTTCACCCGCGATGAATTTATCGCCATGCTTCGCACAGCCAATTCGCTGGGTATCACCGTACTGCCCGAAATCGAATCACCCGGACACGCTCGCGCCGCCATCAAAGCCATGGAAAATCGCCTGCGCGTCACCGGCGACGACACCTACCGCCTCATCGACCCGGCCGACACTTCGGTCTACACCTCCGCACAGTCGTTCCACGACAACGTGATGAACCCCGCAATCCCCGGCCCCGTTCGATTCATGAAGCACGTCGGCATCGAACTTCAGAAAATGTATGCCGAAGCCGGGCTGAAAATTCCCGCCATCCACATCGGTGGCGACGAAGTGCCCATGGGTGCTTGGAAAGGTAGCCCCATCGCTCACCGATATATGGCCGAACGCGGCATCACCAACGAGCGCCGCCTCCACCTGATTTTCGTCCGCGAAGTCATCGACGAATACACCAAACTCGGCATACCCATCTCGGGCTGGCAAGAAGTGGCCGTGGGCCACGACGACGAATACAACAAGGCCGTCAGCCCTAACACTTTCAGCGTTCACTGCTGGAGCACTCTCGGCAAGCAAAAATCCGTCACCAACGAAAGCGCTCTCGCCGGGTTCCCCACCGTATTGTGCAACGTCAACCACTTCTACGTCGACCTCTGCTACTCACCGCACCCCTACGAACGCGGACTTTCATGGGGCGGATACGTCGACGAATTCGCCTCGCTTGCCGGATATCCTCGCCAACTCTGCACAGTCGACGACAAAGCGTTTGCCAACGTCATCGGCGTCTCGGCTCAGCTATTCTCCGAAACTGTCCGCTCCGGCGAAATGCTCGAGACATACCTCCTGCCAAAGATGCTCGGCTTGGCCGAACGCGGCTGGAACGGCGAAAAGACCTACACCGACGCTCAGTTCAACGCCGTCATCAACGCTCGCGAAGTTCCATTCTGGCAGACTGCCGGCTACAACTTCCACCTACGCCAACCCGGCATCACCGCAGCCGCCGGCATGATTTTCATAAACTCGTCGTATCCGGCTTCCGTCAAGCCCGTCATTCGCTACACCACCGACGGCTCTAACCCTACGGCCCAATCGCCCGTCTACACCGGCCCGATCGACGCTACCGGCATCAGCCAAGTGCGAGCAGCCACTTTCATCGGCGACAAACAGTCGGTCGTCACCCTTTTCTACGCCAAAAAGTAACACTATCAAATCATCTTAGTCATTCTATTTGATATGAAACGACTTATATCCATCATCCTGCTGGTTGCCGCCATGGCCTCGACCGCCTTCGCTGCCGACCACTACTCTTTCATGGGTATACCCGTGAACGGCTCGCTTTCGTCATTCTGCAACAAACTCGTCAACCAAAAGGGCTTTAAAATCGAAAATCGCAACACCGATAAAGGCGTGTACACGCTATCAGGCCGTTTTGCCGGTTACACCAACTGCGAGTTCTACGTCTTCGACAACGACGACACTAAGCAAGTCTACCGAATCGACGTATACCTGCCCAAACAGAGCACTTGGCGCTCCATCAAGACACAGTACGAAAAAATTGTACGCGACTACCGCTCAAACGCTTCCTACACCTACTACGACTCCGAAGCCAAATTCGAATCACCTTATAGCGAGGGCGGCGGCGACGAAGTAGCTGCCGTTGAAGCCGAGAAGGTCGACTACTCTACCACGTTTACCGCCGACGGCGGCTTGCTCATCGTATCCATCTCGCAATTCATGCAAGTAAAACTCAGCTTCTACGACGTTGCCAACTACCCCAGCGACGACACCGAAACCACCACGGACAGCGACCACTTGCTTTTCATGGGCATTCCCATGCAAGGCAACATCAGTTCGTTCGCCCAGCAGCTCGTCAATCAGAAAGGGTTCCGCATCGTGAAGCGTTCGCCCGAAAACCATTCCATCTCGATGCGCGGCACGTACACCGGCAAAGATTGTGAAATTTACGTCTTCGGCTCGCAAATCACCGACCAAGTTTGGAGCGTAAATATTTACTTGCCCGAAGTCAGCACTTGGAGCGCTATCAAGAAGCAATATCTCAACTACAAGGGACAGTTCGACGCCAAATACAAATTGACCGACGAATACTCGTTCTTCTCCGACCCCTACAACGAGGGCGATGGCGACGAAGTGGCCGGCGTTAAAGCTGAAAAGTGCAACTTCCTATCGTTCTACGACGCCGAGGGCGGCTCCATCATGGTCAAAATCTCGGAATACATGCAGGTCAAAATCTCTTACGAGGACAACATCAACCGCGAAATCGCCAAAAATGAAGAAGGCGGCGGTGGCAACGACACCGGCACCAATTACAACGACATCTAATCCCCATACTTTTCTATACCGCAAAGGCCGCATTTCGAGCGGCCTTTGTTATTTTCCGTTTTGCCGTTTGCCTGATATTTGTTAACTTTGCGCGTTGAAAACACTTAGCGAATATGAACATATCCTATAAATGGCTCAAAGACTATCTCGACGTAGCTCTGGAGCCGTCAGCCGTGGCCGATGACCTCACCTCGATTGGCCTCGAAACCGGCGCGGTCGAGCGCGTCGAATCTATCAAAGGCGGCCTGCGCGGCATCGTGGTCGGCAAAGTGCTCACCTGCATCGAACATCCCGACAGCGACCACCTGCACATCACCACCGTCGACCTCGGCGATGGCCAACCCACACAGATCGTGTGCGGCGCACCCAACGTAGCCGCCGGCCAGACCGTTGTCGTTGCCACCGTGGGCACAGTCCTCTACGACGGCGACAAAGAATTCAAAATCAAAAAATCAAAGATACGCGGTGTCGAATCGTCGGGCATGATTTGTGCCGAAGACGAAATCGGCGTAGGCTCGTCGCACGACGGCATCATGGTCCTCGACGACTCCGTAGCCGCCGGCACTCCCGCAGCCGAATACTTCGGCCTCACCGACGACTATGTGCTCGAAGTCGACCTCACCCCCAACCGCATCGACGCGGCCTCGCACTTCGGCGTTGCACGCGACCTCGCTGCCTACCTCGACTGCCACGAGCCCGCCAACGCTCCCAAGCTCAAGCGCCCGTCGGCCGACGGTTTTGCCATCGACAATCCCGCCGCCAAGGGCGTCGAAGTGACTGTCGAAGCGCCCGAAGCCTGCACCCGCTACTGCGGCGTCACCATCGACGATGTCAAGGTCGCCGAAAGCCCCGATTGGCTCAAGGACCGCCTCAACATCATCGGACTCCGCCCCATCAACAACGTAGTCGACATCACCAACTACATACTCCACGCCTTCGGACAGCCCCTGCACGCCTTCGACCGCGCCCACATCGGTGGCGACCGCATCGTAGTGCGCAAAGCCGCTGCCGGCGACAAGTTCACCACACTCGACGGCGTTGAGCGCACCCTCGACGCAGCCGACCTGATGATTTGCGACGCCGAGCGTCCGATGTGCATCGCCGGCGTATTCGGCGGCCTCGACTCGGGCGTCACCGAAGCGACTACATCCGTGTTCCTCGAGAGCGCTTGCTTCAACCCCACCTCCGTGCGCAAGACCGCACGCCGCCACGGCCTGTCGACCGACTCGTCGTTCCGCTTCGAACGCGGCGTCGACCCCAACCAGTGCAATCTCTACCTCGAAATCGCCGCCAACATGATTAAGGAACTCGCTGGCGGCCGGATTGTAGGCCACGTCACCGACATCTATCCGCAAGTTGTAGAGCCTGCCAAAGTCGAACTAAGCTACGGTGCCATCACTCGCATGCTCGGACAGGAAATCCCCGCTGCCACCGTTGACTCGATTCTGAAATCGCTCGAAATCGAAATCACCGGCCGCACTGATGCCGACGGCGGCACACTCTCGCTGGCCGTGCCCACCTATCGCGTCGACGTGACTCGTCCCTGCGACGTAGTCGAAGACATCCTCCGCATCTACGGCTACAACAACATCGCTATCCCCACCGCGCTCCACGCCTCGCTGTCGTTCAAGACTCCGACCGATGCAGCCGACGACCTCCGCCGCACACTGGCCAACTGCCTCACCGGCGCCGGATACACCGAAATTCTCAACAACTCGCTCACGGCCAAAGCCTACTACGAGCCGTTGACCTCATATCCCGCATCAGCCTGCGTCGAACTGCTCAACCCGCTGAGCCAGGACCTCAACGTCATGCGCCAGACCCTGCTCTTTGGTGGCCTCGAATCGCTGGCTCACAACATCAACCGCCGCTCGGCCGACCTGGCCATGTACGAGACCGGCAACGTCTACACCCTGCGCAGCAACGAAGCGCCCACCGACGAAGCGCCCCTGAAGCCCTACAGCGAGCATTCGCGCCTGGCTCTGTGGCTCACCGGCCGCCGCCGCGCCGCCTCGTGGGACCGCGCCGCCGAGGACGCCTCATTCTTCGACCTCAAAGCTACAGTCGAACTCGTGCTCACCCGCTGCGGTCTCGACAGCCGCATGGTCACCGTCAAGGCTCCCGAGCAGATGCCCGACATCTACTCGACCGCACTCGCCATCGAAAGCCGCAACGGCAAGCTCCTGGGCACTATGGGCATCGTAGCTGCCGACGTGCTGCGTCGCCTCGACATCAAGCAGCCCGTGTTCTTCGCCGAACTCGACTTGCAGGCCCTCACCGACATGGCAACCAAGGCTACCACCACCTTCAAGCCCCTGCCTAAGACGCAAGCCGTCAAGCGCGACCTCTCGCTCCTACTCGACAACGCCACCACCATGGCCGACGTCGAACGCGTCATCCGCCAGACCGAGAAGAAGCTCCTGCGCGACGTCGCTCTCTTCGACGTCTACGAAGGCAAAGGCCTCCCCGAAGGCAAAAAATCATACGCCGTGACTCTCACTCTGCGCGACGACGAAAAGACTCTCAACGACAACGTCACCGACGCCGTCATGAACAAGGTCATCGCCGCACTGCGCAAGCAACTCGGAGCCGAACTCCGCTAATCAATCAGTCAATATTCAATTAACAAACAAATACTTTAAAACATACTCCAATGGGAAGAGCATTTGAATACCGCAAAGCCCGCAAGCTCAAACGCTGGGGCAACATGTCGCGTACATTCACCCGCATAGGCAAGGAAATCACCATCGCTGCCAAGGCCGGCGGCCCCGATCCTTCGACCAACCCGCGCCTCCGCGCTCTGATGCAGAACGCCAAGGCTGCAAATATGCCCAAGGACACCGTAGAACGCGCCATCAAGAAAGCCACCGACAAGGATGCCGGCGACTACAAGGAAATCACATACGAAGGATACGGCCCCTTCGGTATCGCTATCTTCGTCGAAGCCGCTACCGACAACAACACCCGCACCGTAGCCAACGTGCGCTCGTACTTCACCAAATTCGGCGGCTCGCTCGGCACTCAGGGCTCGCTCACTTTCCTGTTCGACCACAAGTCGGTATTCAAAATCAAACCCAAGGACGGCATCTCGCTCGAAGACCTCGAACTGGAACTCATCGACTACGGTGTTGACGAACTCGTCGACGACGAAGACGAAGAAGGCAACGCACTGATCGCACTCTACGGTGGCTTCGAAGACTTCCCCGGCATCCAGAAATACCTCGAAGAAAACGGCTTCGAAATCGTTTCAGCCGAATTCGAACGCATCCCCAACGACGTCAAGGAAGTTACCCCCGAACAGCGCGAAACCCTCAACAAGCTGCTCGAAAAACTCGAAGACGACGAAGACGTGCAGAACGTATTCCACAACATGGCCGAATCCGACGACGAAGAATAATCGTCGCCTTCAGACATACACTCAAGCAGCCGACCCCGCGGGGCCGGCTGCTGTTTTTTTCAACTGACAAGTAGCTGCGCGCTACTTGCCGAGGATGTTTTTGTACTCGATGGGCATTACTTTGATGAACTCGGCAGCGTACTTGCTCCAGTCGCGCAGCATCGCGGCGGCCAGGCGGCTGCGGGTGTACTCGTAGTGAGCCTCGATGTACTTGTGCAGCTCCGAGCGGTCGGCTGCACTCTCGACGAGCGTCAGCTCCACAGAGTCCATGTTGCAGTTGAAGTCCAGATTGTGGTCGGGGTCCCACACGTAGGCAACGCCGCCGCTCATGCCGGCTGCAAAGTTGCGTCCCGTCGGGCCAAGCACCACCGTGCGGCCGCCGGTCATATACTCGCAGCAATGGTCGCCGACGCCTTCGACCACGGCCACCGCACCGCTATTGCGCACACAGAAACGCTCGCCGACACGGCCGCAGATATACACCTCGCCCGACGTGGCTCCATACAGTATCGTGTTGCCGGCGATGATATTTTCCTCGGGCGAATATGTCACATCAGTCGGAGGCACCACTACAATCTTGCCGCCCGAGAGGCCCTTGCCGAGGTAGTCGTTGGCATCGCCCTCGAGGTTGAACGTGACACCCTTGCACAAGAATGCACCGAAGCTCTGTCCTGCCGAGCCTGCAAACAGTATATTTATAGTATTGTCGGGCAACTGCTTCTCCGGACAATTCTTCACGATGTAGCCGCTGAGCATTGCGCCCACGCTGCGGTCGGTATTCGCAATCGGCGATTTGAACTGGATAGGCAGATGGCTCTTGATGGAGTGCTCCGAAGCCGCAATCAGAAACTCATCCTTCAGTCCGACAGGCAGCGCTTGGTATTCGCCCTGCCACTTACGGGCGTAGTCCTTCGTGTTGGCATCGTGGAGCAGACGGCTCAGGTCGATTTTGCCCAAGCGGCCATCAAACCGCTTCTGACAAAGCAAATCGCAACGCCCGATAATTTCGCCAAGCGAACGATAGCCGAGCGCCGCAAGCGATTCGCGCACCTCGCGAGCCACAAACAGCAGATAGTTGACCACATACCGGTAACTGCCACGATACTTGGCGCGCAATTCGGCACACTGTGTGGCGATACCCACCGGGCAGGTGTTGGTGTGGCACTTTCGGTCCATCACACAGCCGAGAGCTACCATCAGAGCCGTCGAGAAACCATATTCCTCGGCCCCGAGCAAGGCGCTCACCACTATGTCGCGACCATTCTTCAGGCCGCCGTCGCACTGTATGCGCACCTTGCCACGCAGATTGTTCAGTATCAGCGTCTGCTGAATTTCAGCCAGGCCAAATTCCATCGGCAAGCCGGCATAGTGTATCGAGCTGGCCGGCGACGCACCCGTGCCGCCATCGGCGCCACTGATGACGATAGTGTCGGCTTTCGCCTTGGCCACGCCGGCAGCGATTGTACCCACACCGCTCTCAGCCACCAATTTCACATTGATTGAAGCACGCGGATTCACATTCTTCAAGTCAAAAATCAGCTGCGACAGGTCCTCGATTGAGTAAATATCGTGGTGAGGCGGCGGCGAAATCAGCGTGATGCCCGGTATCGAATGGCGAGTCTTCGCTATCATCTCGTCGACCTTGAAGCCGGGCAGCTGGCCGCCCTCGCCGGGCTTGGCACCCTGCGCCACCTTGATTTGTATCTCGTCGGCATCGACCAGATACTCCGTAGTGACACCGAAGCGCCCCGACGCTACTTGCTTTGTGGCGCTACGCAGCGCCACACCGTCGCGCGTGGCAGTGAAGCGAGCCGGGTCTTCCCCACCCTCGCCCGTATTGCTGCGACACCCGAGCGAATTCATAGCCATGGCGATATCCTCGTGCGCTTCGCGACTTATGGCGCCGAACGAGATGGCACCGCCTACGAAGCGGCGCACGATGTCGCGCTCCGACTCTACCTCGTCGACCGGTATCGGCTCGCGGTCGCTGTGCAGTTCCATCAGGTTGCGCACAAACATCGGATGCTCCGGGTTGTCGGCCATCGCCGAAAAGGCCTTATACTGTTCGTAGTCGCCCTCGCGGACAGCCTTCTGCAGCGTAGCGATGATCTTCGGATACCACGCATGCTGCTCGCCACCTTTGCGATAGCGATACTTGCCGAAGTCGTCGAGCTCGGGCGCTTGCTCTTCGGTGTTCGCAAAGCCCTTGGCGTGACGCAGCAAGGTGTCGTGCGCCACATCTTCGAGTGTGATACCCTCGATTTTCGACACACCGCCACCGAAGTACTTCTCGAGCAGCGACGACGAGATGCCGATGCTCTCGAACAGCATCGAGCCACGATAGCTGCGAATCGTCGAAATGCCCATCTTCGATATGATTTTCATCAGACCCTTGTCGACAGCCTGTATATAGTAGCGACGCGCCGTTGCATAGTCGAGTTGCAGCTCGTGGCGCTTGACCAAGTCGTCGAGTATCGCAAACGTCATATACGGATTGACACCGCTGGCTCCATAGCCCGTCAGCAACGCCACGTCCATCACTTGCATCACCTCGCCGGTCTCTACAATCACGGCCGTCTGCGAGCGTTTCTTGCTCTTAATCAGATGATGGTGCACCGCCGACATTACTATCAGCGACGGTATCGGCGCGTGTTCGGCATCGACCGCTTTATCGCTCAGTATGATGTAGTTGTAGCCCTTATCGACAGTCTGTTCAACTTCGCGGCACAGATTGTCGATAGCGCTCTGCATTCCGGCCACGCCCTCCGACGCCTTAAACACCATATCGAGCGTGATGGTGCGGAAGCCCTTGTAGGCCAGGTTTTTCAGATTATCGAGGTCGGTATTCGAAATAATCGGACTGGGCAGCTCCACCACCTTGCACATTTCGGGCGTAGCCTCCAGAATGTTGCCCGACACGGCGCCGATATAGTCGGTAAGCGACATCACCGTGTATTCGCGCAGCGGGTCGATTGCCGGGTTGGTCACCTGCGCAAACATCTGACGGAAGTAGTCGAAAAAGCGCTGCGGGCGGTTGGAGAGTATCGCTATCGGCACATCCGCGCCCATCGACATCGTAGGCTCCTGATGGTTATTCACCATCGGCTTGAGTATCAGCTCGATATCCTCTTTGCTAAAGCCAAACGTCTGAAGCCGCTGCGGGAAGTGGTCGATATCGTGGCGCAACTTGCGGCCGCTGTGGATTTTATCGAGCACCACCAGGTTTTTCTGCAACCAATCGCGATAGGGATGCTCCTCGGCCAGTGCCGATTTAATCTCGTCGTTGCGGATAAGGCGGCCGTTATCCAGGTCGACCAAAAACATCTTGCCCGGCTGCAGGCGCCCCTTCTCGGTAATCATGGCCGAGTCAATGTCGAGCACGCCCGTCTCCGACGCCATCACCAACATGCCGTTTTTCGTTATCTCATAGCGCGCCGGACGCAGGCCGTTGCGGTCGAGCAAGCCGCCTGCGTAGTGCCCGTCGGAGAACATCACCGCCGCCGGGCCGTCCCACGGCTCCATGAAGATACTGTGATACTCGTAGAAGCTCTTTATGCGAGTCGACAGCGAATCCTTGTCGCCGTAGCTTTCCGGTATCAGCATCGCCAGCGCATGAGGCAGCGACATGCCGCTCTTCACGAAAAACTCCACCGTGTTGTCCAGCGACGCGCTGTCGCTCATTCCTTCTTGAATGATGGGCGAGATGTCGGCCATGTCGCCCAGGTTCTGCGGCTTGAGCACCGACTCCTTGGTCTGCATCCACAGGCGGTTGCCCTTGATGGTGTTGATTTCGCCATTGTGAGCGATGAAGCGGAATGGCTGAGCCAGGCGCCACATCGGGAACGTGTTGGTCGAGAAGCGCGAATGCACCAGCGCCAGCGCACTGGTGAAGTACGGATTCATCAAGTCCGGGAAGTAGTAGCGCAGCTGCAGCGACGTCAGCATACCTTTATATATAAGCGTGCGAGTCGACAAGCTCACGATGTAGCAGCTATCCTTATCCTTAATCGAGGACTCGAGCACGCGCTTTTCTATCTTCTTGCCCACCACATACAGCAGGCTTTGCAGATGCGCCTCGTAGACCTTCACATCGATGCCTATATCCTCCTTGCCGCAAATGAAAATTTGCTTGATTCGAGGTTCGCTCTGCGCCGCATCGTGGCCCAGAACCGACGAATTCACCGGCACATCGCGCTGGTGCATCAACGTCAAGCCGACTTCCGAGATGGCCTCGCGCACGATGCTGATAAACTGCTCGTAGTCCGACTCGTCCTTCGGCATGAACAGCATACCCACACCATAGCGACCACGCTCAGGCACCGGTATGCCATTGAGCAAGATAAACTCATGGGGAATTTGCACCATGATGCCGGCGCCGTCGCCCGTCTTGTTGTCGGCGCCTTCCGCGCCGCGGTGTGTCATGTGTTCGAGCACTTGCAAGGCGTTTTCCACCACATCGTGGTATTTGGCGCCTTTGATATTCACAATTAGCCCCACACCGCACGCATCGTGCTCATTCGCAGGGTCATACAATCCGGTTATGTTCATATTCTACAATTATCAAAAATCTGTCCTTCCGCCTTACATTTTTTGCTTTTTCTACTACACTGGAAGCGAAATCGGTTACAAAGTTATAAATATATAATGGATCTACAATAGCAAAATTGATATTTTGTAAAATAAAACACTATTTTTACTTTCACTTTTTACATTTTCGACACAAAATTTAAAAATATTGCAAGTCTATTTTTAGTTTTCCGAACACAGACAATCTGCGACATAAACATCCAACATCGCCCGGGCCAACCGTTTAATAACGCAGCGATAGCTGCTCGGCATATTATTTGCTTGCGACCGGTATATAAACTTCACATCAGCGTTGCCACTTCTTCAAAAATTTGGTAACTTTGTGAGTAATTTTGCAAAAAAAGATGAAAAATATTGACCGCTTGCCGGTGCTTTTGCTTACCGGCTATCTGGGCAGCGGCAAGACGACCCTGCTCAATCGTATTCTTAACAACCGTCGTGGTATTCGCTTTGCCGTAATTGTCAACGACATTGGCGAAGTAAACATCGATGCCGAGCTCATACAGAAGGGTGGCATCGTCGGCGGACAAGGCGACGGCGACCTCGTAGCCCTACAGAACGGCTGCATCTGCTGCACACTACAGATGGACCTCGTAAAGCAGCTGATGGAAATTGCCAACTCGCGCAAATTCGACTATGTCGTCATCGAAGCCAGCGGCATCTGCGAACCCGAGCCTATCGCCCGCACCATCGCCATGATTCCGCGTATGCTCGGCGAAGGACAGCACGGCCCAATTCCGACTCTCGACTGCATCACCACCGTGGTCGACGCCCTGCGCATGAGTAGCGAATTCGGCTGCGGCGACCGCCTCGAGCGCTCAGGCATCGACGATGATGACATCGAGAACCTCGTCATCAGCCAGATTGAATTCTGCAACACAATCCTTCTCAACAAGATATCGGAAGTCAGCGAACACGACGCCGAACACATCCGCCGCATCATTCGAGCTCTGCAACCCAAAGCCGAAATAATCGACTGCGACTGGGCCGACGTCGACCTCGACCTGCTCGTCAACACTCATAAGTTCAACTACGACAGCGTGGCCACCTCGGCCGCCTGGATTGCCGAGCTCGAGCGACCCGCCACCGAAGATGAAGAGGAAGATGCTCACCACGAGCACCACCACCATCACCACGATGACGATGAGCATAACGAGCACGAACACCACCATCACCACCACGATGATGATGATGACGACGACGAGCACGAGCACGAACATCATCACCACGAGCATGGCGAGGATTGCCACTGCCACCACTGCCATCATCACCACCATGGCGAAGAAGGCGAAGCCGAGGAATACGGCATCAGCACTTTCGTCTACTACCGCCGCCGGGCTTTCGACCTCAACAAGTTCGACTACTTCGTCGGCAAACACTGGCCCGCAAGCGTAATTCGCGCCAAGGGTGTCGTTTACTTCGATACGAACTCCGATATGTCGTACCTCTTCGAGCAAGCAGGCATCCAAAAGAAAGTCAGCGAGGCCGGACGCTGGTTCGCTACGGCCCCCGAAGAAGAGCTTCGCGAGATGATGGCCAACGACCCCTCGATTGCACGCGACTGGGACCCCGTCTACGGCGACCGAATGATTAAATTAGTCTTCATCGGTCAAAAAATGGACTGCGAAGCCATCGTCGCTGCCCTCGACGCTTGCCTCGTATAGTAAAATACGTCAAAATATTGGCCGAAAAGTGCACACAAAATATTTTTTAACGAATTTTTTGCTAAGATTTTAGTAATTTTGTCGCCTAAAATTTAAACAATGGAACAGGTAATCGCTATTGATACGGCAACAAAACTAAAAGAACATACCATTGAGTTCAGCAACCTGAAGGACTCATACGTATTTTGCAATTTTTTCAAAGGGTGCGGCACTCACCTCGCTATCGAAGGCAAACCGCTCAAGCTCGAAGGCGCTCTGATGCTTCTCGTCAGAGGCGGCGACGGCTTCGACATCGAAATCAACCTTGAACCCTACCACGTTGAGCCCAACACATTCGTGTCGGTATTTCCCGGCAATGTGGTGCAAATCAAGAATAAACTGCCCGAAGACATCGAAGCCAGCCTGCTGTTCCTCAACAACGCCTTCCTGCAAAGCGTCAACATCAACATGTCGGCAATTCGCATGCCGTCAATGATAAAGAAGCCCACGCCGGTGATGCAGCTCGACAAAGACGAGACCGACCTACTCTACAAGTACTTCGAACTGCTGGGCCTCAACACCCACGACGAGACCGATTACCACATCAACAAGAGCATCGCCTCAAGCCTAATTGCCGCGACGTTCTACCAGGTCATCCAGTTTATGCACAAGCGCATAATCGACATGGCCGATGACACGCACCAAGGCGGTAGCCGTCGCAACGAATACGTGCGCGACTTCATCCGGCTCGTACACATGCACTACGTGCGCGAACGCTCTGTCTCGTTCTACGCCGACAAGCTGTTCATCTCGCCAAAGTATCTCTCGCTCCTGGTCAAAGAAGCCACCGGACGCTCTGCTTCACGTTGGATCGACGACTACGTCCTGATGGAGGCCAAGAACCTGCTGCGCTTCTCCGGTAAAAACATCCAGCAAGTGGCCTACGCGCTGAACTTTTCGACCCAGTCGTCGTTCGGCAAATACTTCAAGCACTTGACCGGCATGTCGCCAACTGAATATCAAAAATCGTAATCGACAATCCCAAATATGTCAGAACAAACCACACCCAATACGACCGAAACGCCGAAGCCCGTAAAACGTACAGTACTTGACGTCGACGACGTCATCGGCATGGTGCCCCGACTGAAAGGACACGAAAAGCTCGTCGAACGACTTCTGCACTGGCTCAATGTCGACAAAGTCAACGACGTGCATAGCCGCGGCTTCGATAACCCCGGCCCGCCCTTCGTCAAATTCCTTCTCGACGACTTCAACATCAAGCTGCGCATCGACAACGAAGAGTTGCTCGACAACCTCCCCGAAGGCGCTTTCATCACCGTGTCGAACCACCCGTTCGGCGCGCTCGACGGCATCACTCTTATCCACCTCATCGCTTCGCGACGCCCCGAGTACAAGGTCATGGTCAACATGGTGCTCAACCGCATCACCGCCATGCAGCCCAACTTCATCGCCGTCGACCAATCGGCCAGCGACGACCCCGACAAGAAGGCCGTATCGATTCAGGGTATCAAAAAAGCCATCGTGCAGGTGCGTCGCGGCAAGCCTATCGGCTTCTTCCCCGCCGGCGCCATGTCGAAGGTCAACTGGAAGTGGCAGCTCATCGACCGCCCTTGGCAGCCGTCAATCATTCGTCTCATCGAGCAACTCAAGGTGCCTGTAATTCCCATTTTCTTCCACGGCTCCAACTCGTTCTTGTTCAACTTCATGGGCGTCACTTGCTGGCAGCTGCGCACCCTGCGCCTGCCCTCCGAAGTGTGGCGCAAGTGCAACTCCACGCTCCACATCAGCGTCGGCAACCCCATCTCGGTCGAAGAGCAACTTAAGCACCAAGGCTCTATCGAAGAATTCGGCGAATTCCTCAAGTCGCAAACCTACGCATTACGCAATCTGAAATGACATCGCCATCCAACCAGTCGGCCGACGTCCTTCAGGCCAAGCAGCGCTTCGGCATCATCGGCAACGCCCCGGCGCTTGTCGCTGCCGTGAGCCGCACCATCCGCGTGGCCCCTATCGACCTGTCGGTGCTTATCGTCGGCGAAAGCGGCGCAGGCAAGGAATTCTTCCCGCAGATTATCCACGCCTATAGTCCGCGCAAACATGCCAAATACATCGCCGTCAACTGCGGCGCAATTCCCGAGGGCACTATCGACTCCGAGTTGTTCGGCCACGAAAAAGGGTCGTTCACCGGCGCCGTAGCCTCGCGCAAAGGCTACTTCGAAGAAGCCGACGGTGGCACAATCTTCCTCGACGAAGTTGCCGAGCTGCCTCTCACCACCCAGGCGCGCCTGCTTCGCGTGCTGCAGAGCGGTGAGTTTATCAAAGTCGGCTCGTCGACCGTGCAAAAGACCAACATCCGCGTCGTAGCGGCAACAAACGTCGACATGCAGCGTGCCGTGGCCGAAGGCCGATTCCGCGAAGACCTGTACTACCGCCTCTCGACCGTGCAGATCAACATCCCGCCGCTGCGCGACCGTGGCAACGACATAGCTCTGCTCGCTCGCAAATTCGCCGCCGACTTTGCCGAACGCTGGCGACTGCCCGCTATCACACTCGGCGACGACGCACGCGCCGCACTGCTTCGCTACCGCTGGCCCGGCAACGTGCGACAAATCAAGAGCGTCATTGAGCAGATTGCTCTATTCGAAGCCGGAAACACAATCGACGTCGACACGCTGCGCCACTACCTGCCGGCCGGCTCGGAAATCACCGCTCCGGCTCTCATCGACAACGACGCCAATTCATACAAACGCGAACGCGAGATGCTTTTCAGCATGATTTTGCGCTTGCAGAATCGCGTCAACGAGCTCGAAAAGCGCCTTGAAAACAATTCGTTCGTAGAGGAGTTCGAGTGGCAATCCTCATCTATCGATCCGGCTATTGCTCCTGTGGATCGCTTAGAAATTCACTCCAAACAAAAAAAATCTATCGACACGGCTATTCTTGCGCATGAGGATCGCTTAAAGATTCACCCCATAGGAAATAAATCGTACTCGATTAATCACGAAATCTCAGACAACGAAGTGATTGACGCACCCTACGTCGAAAGCGAACCGGAGCGCCCCGAAGCATCAACAATTGCCGAGCCCAAGCGCCCCATCTCGCTACAGGAGCAAGAACAGCAAGCCATCCGCGACGCTCTTGCGCGTCATAGCGGACATCGCAAGGCCGCTGCCGAAGAACTGAAAATATCAGAGCGCACTCTTTACCGAAAAATCAAAGAATATGACATCGAATGACACCGCCAAGGCCTCATCAGGTCGCTCTTCTAATTTGATTGCTCGAATGAAATCGCGCACTGCTCGCCTCGCGGCTCTGCTGAGCGGCATCGCCTTTGCTTTATCGCTGACTCTATATTCGTGCGTCAGCTATACATTCCACGGCTCCGCCATGGACTATTCGGTCTACCACACCATCTCGGTGAGCGACTTTCCAATACGCGCTGCACTCGTGTATCCGCCGCTGCAACAGACGTTTGAAAACGAGCTGCTCGACTACATCGCTCGCAACACCCGACTGCAGACCATCGAAAACGGCGCCTCCGACATCATGCTCGAAGGCGAAATCACCGGCTACACGCTCACTCCGCAAGCCGTCTCCGAGAATGCTATCGCCGCACAGACGCGCCTCACAATCACCGTCCGTGTCAAGTACACCGACCTCAAGAACGACAAGAACAACGTCGACCAATCGTTCTCGGCTTATCGCGATTTCGACTCCTCGCTCATGCTCACCGACGTCCAGGACAGCCTCTGCGAAGAGATTGCCAAAGAGCTCGTCGACCTAATATTCAACGCAACCTTAGGCAACTGGTAATGGATACGCTCAAGCAACTGCTCCCCAAGATATCGCAACAGCCCGACGCACTCACCGACGACGACGTCACCGCGCTGCGTCGTGCCGTACGCGACTACCCGGCCTCGGCCGTTGCCGCCGCCCTGCTGCTTAAGTACGCCGATGCGCGACTGCAAGCCGACGAACGCGACGCTCTGCGACGCCGTGTAGCTCTCCTCGGTGGCGACCGCGACCGGCTCATCAACGCCATCGACCCCTCGGGCCTCGGGTTCAACGACTTCTATCCGCCCGAGCCCGAAGTGCGCAAGCCGGCCACCGACCAAGCTATCGAGACGTTCCTTGAGACCTACGGACACCGCTCCGCCGAAGAGGACGCGCTGCTCGAACGCATGATTTTCAACCCCGTCCCCGACTACGCCGAGACACTCGCCCGCACCGAGCCCGTCGGCGAAACCCATGCCGAGCCCGGCAGTCAAGACTCGCTCATCGACGCTTTCCTTGCCGCAAATCCGGCCGACGACTCGCAGCCGCTTATCCCCGAAGTCGACAAATCCCCGAAGTCGACCGCATCGGCCGAGCCGACCCGACGCGAACCTCAGCCGGAACCGGCGGCCGACGGCCTACTCAGCGAAAGTCTGGCTAAAATTTTCATAAAACAAGGCCGCTACGACCGTGCTTATGAAATTATTAGCAATTTAAATTTGAATTATCCGGAAAAAAGTGTTTACTTTGCAGTCCAATTACGATTCTTGCGCAAGCTTATGATTAATCAACGCTTCGCTCAAGGGTCGCATAAGCAATAAAAAGGAAAACCAACAAACAGATATGTACGTAGTAATCATCGTTTTGACCGTTATCGTAGCGGTGCTTCTCATCGGCATCGTGCTGATTCAGAAATCTAAAGGCGGCGGCCTCTCGTCGCAATTCGGCAACGCAGGCTCTGTCATGGGCGTGCGCCAGACCAACAGCTTCCTCGAAAAGACCACCTGGACACTGGCAGGCCTGATTGTTGTGCTCTCTGTAGCATCGGCCTACACCATGCCCAAGAGCGGTAGCGAAACCGTCATCCGTAGCGAAGCTCCCGCAAGCCAGCCTTCTGCTCCCGGCAATCAGTTCGAGACGACTCCCGTCGTTCCCACTACTCCGGAAGCTGCTGCTCCCGCTGCCGAAGCTCCTGCCGCTCCCGCTGCTGAAGCTGCTGAATAATTCAGGCGGTCAAAAACAATAGACATAGCCTCATCTCCATCACCTGACGGCCGCTACAGGCTGTCGGGTTTTGGTGTTTAGTCTAAGCCTTATCTCCGCCAATCTCCACCTTCAACCACAACCTCATGAATCGCAAAGATTTCGAAATAATGGCGCCCGTGGGCAGCTTCGAATCGCTCACAGCGGCAATCAACGCCGGTGCCAACGCCATATACTTCGGCGTGCAAGGCCTCAATATGCGCTCGCGCTCATCGGCCAATTTCACCCTCGACGACTTGCGCGACATAGCCGCCCGATGCAATGCCGCCGGCGTCAATTCGTACTTGACTGTCAACACCATCATGTACGACGACGACCTGGCCAAGATGCGCGGCATCATCGACGCCGTCGCCGCCAGCGACATCACGGCTATCATCGCCAGCGACATAGCCACTATACTCTACGCACGCTCGCGCGACGTCGAAGTGCATATATCCACCCAGTGCAACGTCTCGAATATCGAAGCCGTGAAGTTCTACGCTCAGTGGGCCGACGTCGTCGTGCTCGCTCGCGAGCTCTCGCTCGAGCAGGTCAAAGCCATCAGCGATGCGATCCGCGAGCAGGACATTCGCGGACCGCGCGGCGAGCTCGTCCGCATCGAGATGTTCTGCCACGGCGCACTCTGCATGGCCGTCAGCGGCAAGTGCTACCTCAGCCTCCACGAGATGAACTCAAGCGCCAACCGCGGTGCCTGCACACAAATCTGCCGACGCGGCTACCGCGTCACCGACCTTGAGACCGGCGACGAGCTAAACGTCGAGAACAAATACATCATGTCGCCTAAGGATCTGAAGACCATCCACTTCCTCAACAAGATGATCGACGCCGGCGTCACCGTATTCAAAATCGAAGGACGCGCACGCGGCCCCGAGTACGTCGCCACCGCCGTCGAATGCTACTCCGAGGCTATCGATGCCATCTGCGGCGGCACATACTCCGACGAAGCCGTCAAGGCATGGGACGAACGCCTCAGCCGCATCTTCAACCGCGGCTTCTGGGACGGATACTACCTGGGACAGCGCTTGGGCGAATGGTCGTCGAAGTACGGCTCATCGGCCACGCGCGTCAAGCACTATGTCGCCAAGGGTGTAAAATACTTCTCGCGACTCGGTGTGGGCGAATTCCTCATGGAAGCCGGCGAGCTGCGTGTGGGCGACGAAATCGTCATCACCGGCCCGACAACCGGCGCGCTGATGATCACCGTCGACTCTATCATGGTCGGATGCAAACCGGTCGAAAAGGCCGTCAAAGGCGATGCCTTCTCAATTCCCGTGCCGGCCAAAATCCGACCCAGCGACAAGCTCTACCGCTGGGACCCCACCGGACTCTAAATCATCATAAAAAAGACACGTAAAAGCCATCAGCGTGCGCCTCGCACACTGACTAAGCATACCGCCCGAATAGCTCGGTTCACTCCGGGGTGTTCGGGCGGAAGTCGTTATAGTCGGTATTGAAAGCTACTCCGCGATACACTCGGTCGAGAATTCCGGAAGCGGCAACCTCGGCAATAGTACCGGCGCGGAGCGTACCATCGGCTATCACCCACAGACGGTCGGCTACAGCCAGCGCCGGCGCTATATCGTGAGTCGACAGCACCACGGCCACGCCCGTGCGAGCCACCTCGGCCAGCAAGTGCATTATCTCGTAGCGGGCAGCCACGTCGAGAAACGAGGTCGGCTCGTCAAGCACTATCAGCCCGGTCTGCTGCGCTACGGCGCGCGCAATCATAGCCTTCTGACGCTCGCCATCGCTGAGCGTCGCCACGAAGGCCGATCGCTTGTGAGTCAGCCCGACTGCCTCGATAGCTTCATTGACAGCTGCGCGGTCGGCCGCACTGAGCCGACCGAAAGCGCCTGAGTAGGGATGACGGCCGATGGCCACCAACTCGTCGACACAAAGGCCGCCACCGCCGGTGCGCTCGGTCAGCACTATCGCCAGGCGGCGCGCACGTTCTGCGGCCGACAAGCGATGCAAATCGGCACCGTCGAGCGCTACCGCGCCGGCAAGCGGAGCCTGCGACCCGGTGAGGGTGCGCAGCAAGGTCGACTTGCCACTGCCGTTCGCCCCGATAAGCACCGTGAACGTGCCCGGCCGAGCCTCTACGTTGATGCCCGCGAGGACTGCGTTTCGGCCATATCCTACTGTGAGATTTTCCGTTGTTAATGCCACGTCAGTTGAAATAAAAGATTGAGCGACGGCGCACTATGATATATATAATGACCGGCACACCGATTATCGGCGTGACCGCGTTGAGCGGAATGATACCACGCATGCCCGGAGCAATGCAAGCCAGCAGACACACCACGCCGACCGTAGCGCCAAGCAGCGCAGTAGCCGGCAATAGTCGCCGATGGTCGGACGTATGCAGCGCCAAGCGCGCAATGTGAGGCACCACCAAGCCGACGAAGCCCACCGGGCCGCACCAAGCCGTCACGACAGCCGTCAACACACCCGATAGCAGCATCAGACCGCGGCGCGTCGCCTGCAAGTTGACGCCGGCCGATTCGGCATAGCGCTGCCCGAGCAGCAGGGCGTTGAGAGCCTTCACATAGAGCCCCGACAACACAGCCGGCACCACAGTCAGCAGTGCGAACACCGGCAACTCGGCCGTCGTCACACCGCCAAAGCTTCCAAGGCCCCAAATCACAAAGGTATGCACACTCTCGCGCGTGGCGAAGAAATTGAGCAACGAGATCGCCGACGAGGCCAAATAGCCGATGAGTATGCCGACAATCAGGAGCATCGCCGACGACCGCACCAGAGCCGACATCGCCGTCAGGAGCAGCATCACGGCCATCGCACCGGCAAGGGCGCCGGTCACCACTGCTACCCGACTCCATAGCCCGACCACCGCGCCCAGCGCCATCACCACGATAGCCACGCCGAGCGACGCGCCGGTCGATATGCCCAATATCGAAGGACCGGCCAAGGGATTGTCGAACGTGGTCTGCATCAGCAAGCCTGCAATTGACAGAGCCATACCCGCCAAAGCCGCCGTAGCGAGCGCCGGCAGGCGCGTTTCCAGCACGATATAGTCCCAGGCTTGATTGTCCGAGCCGCTACCGCACAGTATATCGAATATCGCGCCGGCCGGAATGTCGGCAGCTCCGACAAGCACGCACCCCACAGCCGCAGCGACAAGCACCACGGCCGCAGTAGCAAACACCATAGCCTGCCGAGCCTTTACCGTCATCTCAACCGCGAGTAATAGCGTAGTTTATAGTCCGGATGCAATTCCGGGTGGAAAATATGCACCATGTCGGCCAGCACGCGCTCAGGGTGGAAAGCGATGTCGCGAAACATAGGCGTAGCAAGCGTATTGCACACGTAGACGCCGGCCGGAAAGGCGGCGAACGCCTGTGCGTGAGGCATATCGGCGACAAGGTGTTCGGCATCCGTGTCGCCGGCTTCGTTCAGTAGCCAGTAATCTGCCCCTGCAGCCGTTGCCACCACAGCTTCTACAGCCAACTGCTGCGAGCCGGTCGACGGCTCGTCGGCCCAAGCAAACGACGCTCCGGCGTCGGCCAGCATCCGAGCCTTGTAGCTGGCGCCGCCGGGCATATACCACACGCCGGCATACGGACGCTCAGTGATAACCGACGGACGCGCTTCGCAGCTATCGGCCAGACACTTCAGTCGGTTGTATTCCGTCTTCACCTCGGCAAATATCGAATCGGCTGCCGCTGACTCGCCGTAAAGCAAGCCAATCAGTCGCAGCCACTCGGCGCGAGCCAAGGGGTTAGGTTCAAGGTAATCAGGCAAATAAATCATCGGAACGCCGGCTCCGGCCACTGCGCCCGGCTCGGCACCTTCCATCGGCGAGAGCAACACAGCGTCGGGCGACAACGAAATAATCTTCTCAACCGACGGAGCCATCGACGAACCCACGTCGGCCACAAGCCCCGAGTCGAGACGCGCCTTCATCGGGTCGTCGGGCGCGAAATATGCAACATCTGTCACGCCTACGACGGCATCAGCGCGGCCCAGCTCGTCAATCGCCGAGGTGTGCACCATCGAATAGACCACCGAGCGCTCGAGCGGCACTTCGACCACGGTAAAGCTATCAGTCGGCACTTGCGGCTGCGTACCTCGCGGCACCAGCGCATATCGGCCGATGACCGTGCCGCCATTCCACGGCACCGCAACCTCCACGGCCACATAATCCTCGCGATCGTCGATATTGAGCAACGTTGCCGACTCGGCATCGGCGACCGTCGACTCGGGTGCCGACGGCGAACACGAAGTCGCAGCGAGCATCAAAGTCGCCACAGCTGACAGAAAAATATGCTTAGTTTTCATAATACTTTCTATTCCGACCACAAAAATACAAAATTTTCGCGTGTCGGCCAATAGCAACACGCCGGGTGCGCCCGCCATTCAGCACCGAGCGGTAAAAAAAGAGCCGGGCTTCTCACGAAGACCGACCCTATCACACAAATCAACTTATGAAAAATTTAATTGAAATATTATCGGCGGATTACCGCGAATCATAGGATTTTCCACCGATATTTTGTACTATTCATTAAAACGGTCTGCGGCCGCCGCGCGGGGCGCCCGGAGGCGGTCCCATAGGGCCGAATGAGTTGCGATTCTCCGGTTGTGCACCCTTCGCGAAGGTGTTGAACTTGTAGCTCAGAGATACCATCACGTAGCGACCAAGCGAGTTGGTGCTGGAGTCATCGATATAGTTAGCAGTGATGTTGCGGCGGATATTGCTCTGCTGATTGAGAATATCAAATCCCTTCAGCGACAAGGTCAGCGCACGGCTGCGCAGCATCGAATAGCTGATCGAAGCATCCCACTGCCAGCGGTTTTCGTCGAATCCGGCGCTATAACCGCGAGTGGCTGTGAAGCTCAGGTCTGAATTAAGTGTCACACCGAAAGGCGCCGTGTACGACAGGTAGAGGTTGCCGCCATAGGAGTGAATGGTATTGTTGCCGGCACTCTGGATAGTATTGTGCACAGTCTGGAGGCTATAGCGCGGCCGCAGCTCGGCTTCGAAATTCTCAGGACGGAAAGCCAGGCCCGGGCCGATGTTGAACATGAACGACTGCGAGCGGTTGCGTTCGCCGTTGTTGTAGCCCACGGCGTTCGAGAAGTAGAGCATGGCGTGGTTGTTGAACGTCCACGATTTGTTGCTGAACGGGAACGAAATCATGTTCATGGCGCGCACGTTCCACACGCCGTTCACGTTGGCATAGGTCGTGGTGCGGCCGCCGGTGGTGGGGTCGTAGGTAGTCTTCGACACGATGGAGTTCTGCACCACCCGAGCATCGAGCATCGCCATGATCGAGCGCTGGGCTTCGGGCGAGAAGTTGCGGAAACGCAGGCGGAGGTTGTGCGTGAACGTCGGATCGAGGTCGGGGTTACCGATAACGATATTCATGGGGTCGCTGACATCGGCCACAGGCTGCAACTGGCTCATCGAGGGCTGCGACGAACGGCCCATATAGTCGATATTGAGGCCGCCGGTCTTCGACATTTTCCAGCTATAGCGCAGATAGGGGGCATAGTTGAGCACATTGCGGCGCGGGATGTTGCGGGCCGAGTTGATCAGGTCGGTCGACTTGGAGCTTTGGGGCACCAGCGACATGCCCACGTCGATGGTCTGGTCGCGCGACACGTGCTTGAAGCCGGCGCGGATATCCTGACTCATGTAGTCGTTGCGGAACTGGTTCGACAGGTCGTCGCTGAAGACGAGCGACGGGTCGACGATGACCGGGCCGTCCCATCCTTCGGGGAACGACACAGGGTGGTCGTAGACAAACTTATCGGCATCGTTCCAGCGATATTGGAAGCGATAGGCCACCGTCAGGAAGTTGCCGTTCTTGACATTGCCCAGGGGCTCGGTCCAGCTCACACGGGCCGACACATTGTTGGTCAGCGTGCGCGAGGTCGAGAACTGATCGTAAAGGTCCACCGAGTCGTTATAGTTGTAGAACTGGTTCCACGAGTAGGTGTCGCTGAGCTCCTTGACGTTGCTGTAGCTATAGTTGACGAACAACGATACCGAACGGCCGGGGCGCGAAGCAAATCGGTGGTTGTAAATCATCACACCCGAAGCCTGCCACGAGTCGCCGTGCGAATTCGAGCGGTTGATCGACCGGGTGATGGGGTCCGTACCATCAGCATTGGCAGCTGTGAGCGACGAGTCGTTCGACCACGAGTTGTTGTGATTATAGCTGAAGCGAGGACGGAAGTCGAGGGTATTGAGCGAGTCGGGCTTCCACTCTAAGCGGAAATCGGCGCGATAGTTATTGCCGATGTCGCGAGCAATCTTGCCGGTCGACGAATACGGGTTGTAGCCCTCGATCAGATATTCGCGCGACGAGCGTTCGCGAGTGTCGCGGTCGCTGCGCGAGTACATGATATCGCCACCGACGCGGAAGATTTCGCCATTGCCCACGTTGAAATTGACGCCTAAAGCCTGCGAGGTAGTGATGCCGTTCTGGCCACCGAACCGGCGGAAGAACGAAGCAGTGCCATCGTTAAAGCTCAAGTCGTTAATGTTATTGATAGCGCCGATGAAGGTAATCTGATTGCCATTCCAGAAGCGGTTGACATTGAACTGGCCTTTATAGCGGTCGTCAGTGCCATATCCGCCCTCGATGGTGCCGAACCAGCCGTTGTTGCGGTCCTTCTTGACCGTGAGGTTGATGACGGTCTCTTCTTCGCCATCGTCAACGCCGGTGATACGTGCCAAGTCGCTCTTGCGATTGACCACTTGCAGGCGGTCGACCATATCGACGGGCAAGTTGCGCGAGGCCACCGTGGGGTCGTCGCCAAAGAATTCCTTACCATCGACCAGAATTTTCGTGACCGACTGGCCGTTGGCGGTGATGGAGCCGTCGGTGCCGACTTCGACACCCGGCAAGCGCTTGAGCAAGTCTTCGACCACGGCATTTGGCGCGGTACGATAGCTGTCGGCATTGAATTCGATGGTATCCTCTTTGACCGTAATCGGGGTCTTGATACCTACGACTGTTGTCTCGTTGAGCATGATAGCGTCTTCGGCCAAGCGAAACGGGTCGAGCTTGAGCGAAGCATCCTTGACTTGTATATTGCGAAATTGCGTAGCGAAACCTACATAGCTGACTTCGACGATATACTTGCCATTTTTGACTGTCTGGAATTTGAATTGGCCGTTGTCAGACGATACCGTGCCGTTCACCACCGCGCTATCGGCGGCAGCAAGCAGTCGCACCGAGGCGCTGGGCAGCGGCTCGGTACTCGCGTCTGTGACAACTCCGCTTACCGTGTAGGCCAGGGCCGACGCCGTACCTAACGTAAAGGCTAATAGGAATGTCAGAGTTTTCATCAGAGAGTTTTGTAGCATATTAATCATACTACAAAGGTATTAACACTCCGCGGTTTGTGCAACTTTTTTAGACAAATAAGCCGAAAGTGCCGACAAACCCGCCGATTTGTTAACAATCCTTTCGCTATGGCAAAAGTGTGCTAAAATGCGGTCGCCGACGGCTTCAGGCGCAACTTTTATCGCCCGCCGGCGTATTTATATCCAAAGCAACAGCAGAATGAAGCACATGTTTTGAATTAGTTTTTTCATAGGATTAGATTTTTAAGGTTTAGGGGAGAGGCAATCGTGAGACTGCCTCTTTCCGCGTCATAATCCGCGAAGTTCAAGTCAGGCGGAAGGAGCGGCGGTGGTGCACACAGGGACCGACGGCGGCTATGGCGGCGCGGTGCGCAGCCGTCGGGTAGCCTTTGTTTACGGCCCAGCCGTAGTCGGGGAATTCGGCATCGAGCTCGGCCATGATGGCATCGCGAGTAGTCTTGGCCATAATCGAAGCCGCTGCTATATTGGCATACTTTGCGTCGCCCTTGACCACTGTGGTGTGGCGAATATTTTCGAAGGGCTTGAAGCGGTTGCCGTCGACGATGATGGCGCCGGGGCGCTGCCCGAGGGCGCGCAAGGCGCGGTGCATGGCCTCGATGGAGGCGTTCAGTATGTTCATCTCGTCGATTTCCTCGGGCGAGCAAATGCCTACGGCCCAGGCCACAGCGTCGCGCATGATGATTTGGCGCATTTCGTCGCGGCGATGCTCGCTCAGCTTCTTCGAGTCGATAAGTCCCGGATGCGTATAGCCGTCGGGCAGAATTACAGCGGCCGCGACGACCGGGCCGGCCAAGCAGCCGCGGCCGGCTTCGTCGCACCCGGCCTCGAAGCATCCCGCTTCGAGGCACGTGGGCAACGGTGGTGTAGTCGTTTTACGCAATGGTTCGCATATTGATGACGCGCTCGACCAAGAAAAGCTTCTTGATGTCACTGCGACGGATTTCAATGTCGTCGTAAGCCGAATTCTCGCTATGAAGCACTACGATGTCGCTATCGTCGGCTTTGCGACGCAGATACTTCACCATGCGATAATCCTCCAGCTCGACCAGATATATAGCACCCCAGGCTATGATTGAGGTGTCGCGAATCTCGCGAATGGAGATATACGAGCCGTCGGGCACGATAGGCGTCATCGAGTCGCCCGACACGTGTACCACGGGGCAGTCGGTCATCACACCGGGCATATCGAGATAGCCGATAATGCGGTCCTCGGCAAACATACGGCTCAGCGGCGACACGCCGGCAGTAGCATCAATGTCGTAGACGGGAGCGCCTTTCGGGCGTGTGGCATCGGCCGGATGCAGCGATGCGTCGGCCGAGATTGCCGTGATGGGGTTTTCGGCACGCGGGAATGGTACACCCTCGCCTTTTGTGAACCACGCTTTCGACACGCCAAGGTTGGCCACCAAGCGGTTGACAAAGTGGTTGGTGATGGGCATGCGGCCACTCAGCAGGCGCGACATCGACGACGGGTCTAAGTCGATCAGGCGGCTAAACTGTGCCTGCGAGCGATGCGAGGCGTTAACCAAGAATTTCAGACGGTCGAGCATTGTTGCCGACGGCTGAGGCATTTCAAATTGTTCAACGAGGCTTTCCATATTATTAAAGTTTGTTGCAAAGCTACAACGAATATTTTGAAAATGCAAGCAAATGGCCACATTTTTCATTCACTCTCTGCAAAAAACATATAATTCTTGAAAATCACCGGCCGACAGCTCAACGAAAGAGGCCAAGCCCCGGATGGGCTCGGCCTCTTTTGCTGAGAATGTGTTATCTAAGGATTACTTAACAACGACTTTGGTAGCAGTCGAACCAACGACCTTGACGTAAACGCCGGGTACGAGGTTGGCAGCGTCGATCTGCACGCCGTTGAGGTTGTAGTAAACTGCGGGAGCATCTTCTACGTTGTCGATAGCGATGTCTTCAACACCCGAAGCAACGCTGAATTTACCCTTGCCTACGGTCGAAGCTACGGGGTTCTCGACGTTCAGAGCGAATACCTTGTAGCCGGTGCCGCGACCATAGTAGTGGAGGTTGTTGGCAGCGTCGAAGCGCATGGTAGCCCAATTGGCCGAGGGTACAGAGATGCCTGCACGATATACGAGCACGGGGCAGTTGCTATCGTCGAAGCTCAGGTCGAATACGCGGATGCCGGTTGTGCCCGAAACTGCGAGCAGCGTGCCTTGCTTATTGACGGCCAGACCCGAGTTGCAGTCCTTAATCATGCCGGCAGGCCAAGTAGCGTTACCCGACTTCCACAGAACCGAACCTTCGTTGCTGATAAATTCGATGGCGGGAACTGCGTCCATGAAGTCGTTGCGAACCTGAGTAGCGAAGATACCGTTGTCGACGCACTGAATGTCGACGTTGTTATTTGCAAGGCCGAGCAGACCCCAAGCGGTAGGAGCTGTAGTGATAGTGCGGTTGGTACCGATGTTGTAAACAGCAATCTGGTTGCCCAGAACGTCTTCGTCGAATGTGAACATGCGAGCATTTTCGCCCTTGCCTTGGATTGCAACGCACGATGTACCGCCACCGATGGCCACGCCATTGTAGGTAATCATACCGTCGCTGTCCTTTTCGCCTTCGAATACAGAGTAGAGCTCTTCAGATGTGTTCATCGGGTTGAAGGCAGTCACGCCCCAAGCGGCATCGCCCCAGCAAGCTACGAGTGCATGGCCCATGTGTTCGTCGCCACGGAAGGGGTTCGACTGGTTGAACCTGTAACCATCCGGATTATAACCATGAAGCACGCTTTCTTTGTGAACGCCGGTCTCGACGAGTTCGCCTTCGGGGTTATAGATATCAAAGCCGTTTTCAACGTTATGGCCAACTACGGTGTAGCCAAATGCGTCGTATTCGGGATCGGTAAAGGTGATGATCGAGCCGCGAACGGTCTGCGGAGGAGCAGCCGAGAAGATTTCGCCCATCGAAGCATTGGTCTTCGAAGCGACCTTAACTTCCCATGTGTATTCCACGCCGGGAGTGAGCTGAGCCTTATCGATAGTTGCAGTGTGAGCGCCCTTGCCGGCTTCACCTTCAACGACGATAGCGTCGCCTTCAGACGGAGTCAGCACGACTTCTGCCGAAACGGCGTCGCCATTCAGAGCGTACTGGATTTCAATAGCTGTTTCGCTTTCGGTAGCGTTCAGACCATAAGCGAGGCTTGCACGATAAACGGGCTGAGCCACGCCTTCGGTAGTCAAGCGCGATACCTTGCCGTCGCGAACTACATAGAGGTTGAGGTAAGCAGCGGTAACGTTTTCTTCGAGGTCAAGCACCTTGGTCACGCTTGCAGCAACGTGGCCGTTAGCGCCTTCAGCGAGAGCAGTGTTGACAGTGGCAACAGATTCTGCCTTGTCGAAGCCTGCGGTTACGTCGGTGAGCTTGATGCCGGTGTTTTTGCCTTCGGCATTGTCGGCAGTCACCATGTAAGCGTGGTTGTTGTAGCGGAAGAATGCAACAGAAGCCGAGCCGTCAGCAACGCCGGCGGGAGCAACTGTGTAGCCATTCTGCACGTCGCCAAAATTGAATTCAGCAGGCGACTGAATCGAGCTGGTAGCTACGAACTTCGAGTCGTCGAGAGGCGAAGTGGTGAACGTGTAGCCTTCGCCGAGGACTTCAGTTGTCAGGTATGTAGTGTTGGCTGCATTATTGATTTTTGCACTTGCAATAGTTCCATCAACAACGCCGTACAAGTTGTAGAAGAGCTTGTGCGAAGAAGTAGTAGCAGCAGTGTAAGCCGGAACGATGATTTTACCGTCTTCGAGAGTACCCGAGAAAGCGAACGAGCCGCCTACGTAACCACGATAGAAGTTGCCCGACAGTGTAGAGCTGCCCAGTTCGACGGGGTTACCGGTAGGAAGACCGTTTTCATCATTTTCCCAACGATAGATGCGGTTGACGCCACGAGTTTCGCCACTCTGTACCTGACCGGCATCGAAGTGGTTAAGGCTTTCGTTGGTAGCGAGGAGAACGCCATCGGCCGAAACCTGGATGTCGCTGACAGCCTTAACGGAGCCCTGAGTACCTTCGGTCGAAACGTTGGCAACGACAGCTTTGTTCTTGGCATCGTAAACTACGATGGTCGGAGCACCGGCTTCGTCGTGTGCGAGGATGTAGAGGTTTTCACCCTTGGCGATAACGCGGCGGACGGTCTTGCCTTCGAGGCCTGCGATAGCTTCGTCGACATACGACTGAGCGAATGTGTATTCGCCTGCAGCAATCGTGCCGGGAACTACAGTGTTGGGATAGTTTTCATAAACGATTGCCGGCGGAGTCCAGTTCACGTCGACGAGCGACGAGGTGGGATAAGTCACACCGGCGGCTTTGACAACCACTTCCTGCGGAGCGTCGAGGGGCAAGTAAGCGTCGCTTTCAAACTCTACAGTATAGGTACCGGGTTCGAGGTCGCGGAATACGTAAGCGCCGTTGTAGTAGTTGTCGGTCGTGTAAGTAGCGACTTCTGTGCCGTCTTTTTTGAGAATTACCTTGACACCGTTGAGGGGCTGGTAAGCGTCGGCAGTAGTAAGATTGGGGTTATAAGCAGCGTCTTTGAACTTAGTGTATTTGTCGCGAACTACACCATAGATAGAGCCCTTGCCGTCTTTAGCGATGCCGAAGTAGTCGAGGACACCGCGAGCGTAGGCATAGCCTTCGATGCGGCAAACGTCCCAGTTCATGGCGCGGTGACGAGCAGGCTGGTAGGTGTGGAAGTAGCCTTCTACCAAGTAGCCGGGAACCGAGCTCTTGAGCACACCCAGGTAGCCGTTGGTAGAAGATGACGCATAGAAGTTCAAGTCGCCACGGACGTTCATGTTCGTAGCGCTGTAGTATGTCCACATACCGTGGCTGTTTTCGAAAGCGTATGGCCAAGCAGCTTTACACATGGCTATCGAGAGGTTTTGTTTTTCGACAGTCACATAGCCGGTACCTTCTTTGGGAGTGTCGTAGCCGCTATAGAGGAACAGCGGATAGTTGGTACTACCACCTTCTGTAGCAGCGTTAGAGTGAATCGAGATGAAGATATCGAAGTTGTTGGAGCTAACTTCGGCAGCGACTTCCGAAAGGTTGCGGTCGAAGCGAGCGGATACTACTTCATCCAAAAACTTCAATTCATCAATTTTAGCTTGGATAGTAGCGCGTTCCTCATCGGTAGTAGCTGCTGCGAGGGCTGCCTCCTGCGCTTCAATCATGGCTTCGTACTGACCACCGGTAGCGTTATCGGGCAAGTACGGGCCATTCTTTACGCGCGACATGACGATATTGTTCGACAGGTCGCGAGCTGCGCCAATCTGCCAGTCTTCGCCGGTCTGGTTGAGGGTGGCGTCGAACTTCAGGCCTGCGGCTTTAAGCGATTCGAGCAGACCAAAACCCTTCTGCAAGTTGGTGTTTGATTCGAAGAACGAGAGTGTGTCGGTGTTAGTGCGAGAATAAGCACCATGGCCGACCAAAGTAGCCGGGCGGTCGTTGCCGGTCCAAGCACCGTGGCCGGGGTTGATATAGACGCGGAGTTCGTCTGCTGTTTTGGCTGAAGCCCCAATAGCGGCGGCCAGAGCCAGTGCTGAAATCAGAACTGTTTTTTTCATAATAATGTCGCCTTAGGGGTTATTTTGTAAGAGTCATCATGTAAAGTTGACCTTCGGGAGTGACAAAAGCCACTTTCGAACCGTCGGCACTAGCTGCGGGATACTGAGCGATGATGTTTTTGTCGGTGAGGCGCTGCAGCTTGTTGTCGGCGATGCGGCAAGCAACGAGGACAGACGATTCAACAGCAGTCTGTTCGGCATTGTCTTTTTCGAACATACCGATTACGACATCGTTACCGGCAAATACGGGAGCGCGGAGAGCGCCGAGCGATTTAGCGTTCGAGCCGTCGAGGTCGCAAACGAAGCAACCGCCGCCTACGAGCCAATAAACGACCTTAGTGCCGTCGGGCGAAACAGAAGGCCAAAGGTAGCTACCGCGACCTTGGGGGTCGATAGTGGTAGTCTTGCCGTTGACAGTAACCTGAAGATGACCATAACTGATTGAAGCAATGGGAGCTGCGTTGTTCTTAACGCTACCTACCGATTTGGTGCGCATGCGGCCGTTTTCGACTGCTGCTACCGTCGAGCCGGATACACTCACGCCGGCGTTGAGGTCGCGCGTCGGTTTAACAACGACGTTGACGTTGCCTGTAGTCAAGTTGGCAACTTCCAGAGAGACTTTGCGAAGGTGGTTCTTGTCGAACGAAGGACGAGAGAACACCACGCTGTTGCCATCGCCGGTCACAGCGAGGTCATAAAGCGCTTCACCCTTGACGATTTCTTGGAATTGACCGTCGGGCGTGATTTTCACGATAGCGCCTTGCGAGCCTGCATAGGCCACTACAAAGCTACCATCCGCACTGATTGCCGGCTTGTCGACTGCCAGATTTGTGTTGACTTTGTCAATGCTATTGACCGTCACCACTTGGGCACTCATGGCAAACGACGCCAGCATCATAAATGCCGTGTAGATAATTTTTTTCATGAGCTTAGATGAGTAATTAGTAAAAAAGTTGTTTGATTATAAAGTTTTTCGATTATCACCTCTGTAAAAAAGTGCTAATCATTAGGTATTGTGCAATTAATGCTCAAATTGTTTCAGGTATAAGAATGAATAAGGTTATATAGATTTGAATTACGATGTAAATATACTACTTTTTTAAATGCACAATGAAAATATTTACTTAAATTAACACCACCGTGCACAATTTATACACAAGGCTACGAACCCGACGTTGCCACCGCTGCCGAGTCTCCTCTTTTCACGCACACACATTATTTTTTTTGAAAAAAGATTGAAAAATATTGCGTGTTTTAAATTTGTGTTGTATCTTTGCAACGTCAAACCTAAAATAATTTATACTATGAAAAACATCAACAAAATCGAAGTGACTAATAATCTGATTATTGAGTATCTCACCGCGGCTGCAGCCCATGGGGGCTACAACTGGGACGGCGTCAGCATCGAACCCGGCACAGCCGTGACCTGCCTGAAAACTATCGCCAACGCCACCGGCCTGTCGTACTATCGCGTGAAGAAATGTGTCATGCAGCTCGTCGAGTCGGGCCGCATCACGCTCACTCGCCACAAATGCTTTGCAATAATCACCTTCTGCCCGGCTCAGCCGCAGGAAGCCCCACAGAAACCGACGGCGACGATAGAGCCGACGACGCAAACGGCGCCGGCCACCGCCACGGACACGCCGACACCGCCGTTCATGAGTCGAGCCACGCGCCGTCGACTGGCCCGCGAAGAAGCGAAAGCCGCGGCACGACGAGCCAAACATACACATTTAATAGAGAAGAAAGCCTCGCTACCATCTAATGCGAATGCCGTGCGCGGACGATGTTGAGGCTCATCGATCATCGGCGGCCTCGGCGGCAAAAATCTCAAGCTGTTGAAACATCTCGCGAAATTTTAATTTTTCAAATATTATGCGTAATTTCGCAGCAATGAAAATCACGCAAAAAGGTTACCGCCGACTTCGCAGCGCTCGCATCGCCATATCTATGCTGATAATGGTGACGTGCGGCATCTTCGTCGCCTTGGGCTATGACATCTGGCTCAGCCGCTGGCAGATAGTGCCGGCACTGCTGGCCTGCTCGCTGGCATGGGTGCTACTATGGTTAGGGTCGGCCCTCTTGATGGGACGCATCTACTGCTCGACAGCCTGCCCGCTCGGCACCTTGCAGGACTGCCTGATTGCAGTCAGCCGCCGACGCCGCCGCGGCTTCTTCTATCGGCCACAGTCGGTAGCGCTGCGCTGGTCGGTCGTCATCGTGGTCGCAATCTGCCTCGTACTCGGCTTCCCGGCAGTAGCCTCGCTGGCCGAACCGGCCTCGGCATTCAACCGCATAGCCATATTCCTGACATTGCCCATCGTCAAACCTGCCGCCGCAAGCATCTTCGGCGCAATCATTGCAGCCATCACCCTGGCCGCAGTGGCATGGATAGCACTCACACGCGGCCGACGGCTGTGCAACACCCTTTGCCCGGTAGGCACCGTGCTCGGCACGCTTTCCAACTACTCGCTCCTGCACGTCGACATCAACACCGACAAGTGCACGGGCTGCGGACGGTGTGTCAGCCGATGCAAAGGCGAGTGCATCGACCCCTCGTCGCACACAATCGACTTGCAGCGGTGCGTCGTCTGCTTCGACTGCGTGGCCGCCTGCCCCAACGAAGCAATCACCCTGCGCCGCGGTCGCCACAAGCTGAAAATGCCTCTGATGCAGCCGACCGTGGCCGCCGACGCTCCGGCCAAGGCCATCGCCGGCGACGCACCAGCCAAAGCCACCACAGCCGCAAAGACACTCGACCGACGAGCCTTCCTGGCCGCCATCACCGGTGCGTCGGCGCTCACGGCAACGGCCGGCAGCCTATCCTCAAAAAAGATTTGCTACATCACCCCGCCCGGCTCTCAGTCGCGCGAACTGTTCAAGCTCCGGTGCACGAGCTGCGGACTGTGCGTCGCAGCTTGCCCCACACACGTCATCAAAGCATCGTTCCGCGACCTCGGCATACGCAACGCCCTTCACCCGGTGCTCGACTTCGACCAAGGCGCTTGCCTCTACGACTGCGTGCGCTGCACCACCGTATGCCCTACCGGCGCCCTACAGCCGCTCACCGCTGCCGAAAAGCACCACTGGCCCATCGGGAAAGCACGCCTCAACGCAGCCGACTGCCTCGAATACAGCCGTGGCGAGGCATGCGGCATCTGCCAGCGACGCTGCCCTGCTCGCGCCATTACAATTATCCCCGAGGGAACGACGACCGATGGCCGACCGCGCCGCATCCCCACCCTAAACGCCAACGCGTGCATCGGCTGCGGCACTTGCCAATACTACTGCCCCGCGCCTACTCCGGCTTGGCTCATCGACAGCGAATGACCGCAGCCGAGCATGTGCTTTACTCGTCAATCCTACAAAAAAACTAAAAAATAGGGCCGTTTTTATGCGATTTAAATCGAAAAACTAAAAAAAAGCGGCTAAAAAACTTGCCAACTATCGCAAAAATAACTACCTTTGCAGCGCCGTTCAGACATCGGCGGCACACGGACAGTCTTATGGTGTAATGGTAGCACTACAGGTTTTGGTTCTGTCTGTCCAGGTTCGAATCCTGGTAAGACTACGTCTTCAAAAGCGCTCGGCTCACGCCGCAGCGCTTTTTTTTGTGCGCGTACCACGGCGCCAACCGCGATCTGCGCCCGCATACACTTCTGATTTATAGTTAATACCAAATAAAAAAAGCCAAGTTTCACAACTTAGCTTTCCCAGTTAAACCTTTATCTTAATCTAATACTATAAAAAACACACTTGCAAAGGTAATCACACACGATGTGATTTCAAAACATCCAACCACCTTTTTAGCCATTATTAACGATTATTAAGACTCGATGATGCTTTCGGTGACGTCGGCTCCATCCGTTGTCGGCGGGGTTGGGGAGGGATGAGGAGGGGTAAGGATATAAAAAAAGCCTTCGCGAAGGAAGGCTTGGTGGGCGCTGAGGGATTCGAACCCCCGACCCTCTGCTTGTAAGGCAGACGCTCTGAACCAGCTGAGCTAAGCGCCCTGCGACGAGATTGGGTTGAAAGAGTGGGCGCTGAGGGATTCGAACCCCCGACCCTCTGCTTGTAAGGCAGACGCTCTGAACCAGCTGAGCTAAGCGCCCTTTCTCGTCGAAAGCGGTGCAAAGTTACGGCGATTTTTGTAACTGTGCAAATTTTTCGCAAACTTTTTTACTTTTTAAGGGCAAAAAAGTTCAAAAACTGATGTTTTTACCCCGAATTTCGGCATCAACAGCGGCAAAAGCGAGGCAAAGGAGGGCAGCTCGGCGCGGGTCGGAGCCTTGCAGGGAAAGCACGTTTTCGGCGTCGGCGTTTTCGGCGTCGGCGTTTAGCAGTATGACTCTGCGACCACGCATCCACGGCTCGAGGGTGTGGGCGATGACCACATCGACGGCTTCGCCACGAGCGTCAATGTCGGCAAGGGCGGATTCGATACAGGCTGAATAAAATCGGGCGCCGCGGCCGGGCGCGGGGTCGGCCGTGGCAACGACAACGATTTTGCACGAAGCAGCTGCAAAGATGTCGATGATGTCGGGAGCAAAGCCGGTGGCGGGGTGGTAGAGCAACACCGTGCGCGGCGCGTATTTGATGACGGCAGTGCCGGGTCGTCGCCCGGCGAGGCGGACGGGTCCGGCAGCCCGGCCGGCGCGATAGTCGGCCATGCGCTTTTCGAGGTAATTATCGGCCATAATAGTCTTTTATAGCTTTGAGGAATTCAGCGCCGAAGCGGCGTGCTTTCTCGCGACCTACGCCGGAGACGTCGAGGAGCTTGTCGAAAGTCGACGGGCGTCGGTGCGCCATGTCGAGCAGCGACGCATCGCTAAGGACCATATATGCAGGAATACCTGCACGCCGAGCCAGCGCAAGACGCACCGTCTTTAAATGTTCGAAAAGTTGATAGTCGGGAGCGACGACGTCGTCGACGAGGCGGGTTGACTCGGACATGCGCTTTTTACGGTAGTCGACAGCCTGGTAGCGCGGCAATTCGACACGCACTTCGCCACGGACGACGCGCATGCCATAGGGCGTGACTGATAGTCGGCCACCGTCGGCGATTGACACGTCGAGCAGGCCGAGTTGCACCATCTGCTGGATATAGAAGCGCCAATCGGCAGCCGCGAGGTCGCGCCCGACGCCGTAGGTCTTGATGCGGTCGTAACCCTTCTGACGGAGTTCGGCCCGGACGCTGCCGCGCAGGATGTCGATTAGCATCAGCTGGCCGATCTGCGAGTCGGTGCGCAGGATGGCGCTGGCCGCCATCTGCACGAGTACCGAGCCGTCGAAGCGCTCGGGGGGATTGGTACACACGTCGCAGTTGCCGCAGTCGGTCAATGCTTCTTCGCCGAAGTAGCTAAGCAAGATGCGACGGCGACAGACGCGCGCTTCGGCATATTCTTTCATACGTTCGAGCTTCTCGGCGGCGACCATCTGGCGGCCGCTCTCGTCGGCGAATTTGCGACGCATGATAAGGTCCTGCAGGGAATAGAAGAGGATAGTCTCCGAGGGCAGGCCATCGCGACCGGCACGCCCTACTTCCTGGTAGTAGCTCTCGATGGTGCCGGGCAGATTGTTGTGCACGACCCACCGGATATTGCTCTTGTCGATGCCCATGCCGAAGGCGATAGTGGCGCACACGACCTGGACATCGCCATTCGAGAAGGCTTGGCGAGCGGCCTCGCGGTCGGCGGCTGACATGCCGGCATGGTACACAGCCGAGCGGTAACCGCGAGTGCGCAGAGCCGCGTCCATCTTCTCGGCGCCTTCGCGCGACAGAGTGTAGACGATGCCTGTGTCGGTAGGATAGCGACGGATGAGGGCTTCTATGGCCGACTGTCGCTGCTTGGCCGACGAGCCTTGCACGATGGTGAGCGACAGGTTGGGCCGATTGAACGAACCGAGCCACACGAGCGGGTCGGCGAGGCGTAGCTGCACGGCAATGTCGCGGCGAGTATCGCGGTCGGCGGTAGCCGTAAGGGCCATCACGGGCGCGGTCGCAAACAGTTCCTTTATCTTGGCCAGCTGTGTGTAGACCGGGCGGAAGTCGTGGCCCCACTGCGAGATGCAGTGCGCCTCGTCGATAGCGACGAGCGACACCACGAGTCGGCGCAGCCACGAATCGGCATCGGCAAGCAGGCGCTCGGGCGACATATATAATATCTTAATCTTGCCGGCGATAGCGGCTTCGGCGGCGGCACGGTTGTCGGCCTCGGCCTTGCCCGAGTGAATGGCGGCGGCCGGAATGCCGTTGGCGATGAGCGCTTGCACCTGATCTTCCATCAGAGCAATGAGCGGCGACACGACGATAGCGGTGCCTCGCAGCAGCAGAGCGGGCATCTGGTAGCAAAGCGACTTGCCTCCACCGGTGGGCATGATGACGAGCGAATCGCGACCGCGACAAGCGGCGTCGATTACCTCCCACTGGCCGGCGCGAAAGTTGCTGTAGCCGTAGAAGTTTTTAAGCACGCGCAGGGCGTCGGCTTTTTGAATCGGAGGAGTGTTCAAAGGGGTGCGGAGTGATTATTTAAGTGGACAAGTGCGAGCCTTTCAAGGCTGCCACAGGGGGTTGACTTTTA
Source organism: uncultured Bacteroides sp. (assembly GCA_964433215.1). GTDB lineage: Bacteria > Bacteroidota > Bacteroidia > Bacteroidales > Muribaculaceae > CAG-873. The sequence continues at coordinate 24,857 of CAYSQI010000002.1, read as the reverse complement.
AAAGCCTGCCCGCAACGGATGATGGTTGCGGGCAGGTGATTATAGTGTGAAAGCCACGGCGGTGTGTGCCGAGCTTTACGAGGACATTATTCTACGGTCCAGGTTTCGCCGGCGAGAATCATGTCGCGAAGCGAACCGAAGCCCTTGGCAGCGCGCACCTTCTCGACTTGTTCGCTGACACCGGCCTCGTAGGTAGGAGCCTCGACGTCGCGAATAACGCCGACTGCGAGGGGCAGTGTGAGGCCGTCCATCATAGCGAGCTGCTGGTGGAGGAAGTTCGACGGAGTGTGAGCGTCGTGAACGAGTACGTCGTCGATGGTGTAGCCATCTTCGCCGATTTTGACAGCCTTAAGGCCAAATCCGTCCTGCACGAGACCCATGTCGCCATTCTTGCCGAAAATCATCTTCTCGCCGTGGCGCAGGTGGATAGTGCGGTCGGCGCGTACTTCTTTATCGGTGATGGGGTTGTGGATGCCGTTGTTGAAGATCACACAGTTCTGGAGGATTTCGGTGACGGCCGTGCCTTTGTGGCGAGCGGCAGCGACGAGGACTTCCTGCGACGTGGCCAATTCGACATCAATCGAGCGGCCAAAGAAGTTGCCGCGCGCACCGAACACGAGCTCAGCGGGGATGAACGGGTCCTCAACCGTGCCATAAGGCGACGATTTCGAGACGAAGCCGCGAGCACTCGTAGGCGAGTATTGACCCTTGGTAAGACCGTAAATCTTATTGTTGAACAGGATGATATTGATGTCGATGTTGCGACGAACGGCATGTATGAAGTGGTTGCCACCGATAGCGAGGCCGTCGCCGTCGCCGGAGATTTGCCAAACGGTCATTTCGGGGTTGGCAGTTTTAAATCCGGTAGCGATAGCTGCCGCGCGGCCATGGATAGTGTGGAAACCGTAGGTATTCATGTAGTAGGGCAGACGCGACGAACATCCGATACCCGAAATGACGGCCGTCATGTGCGGAGCAACGCCGAGGGTGGCCATTGCCTTGTGCAGAGTGTTGAGGATGGCGTGGTCGCCGCAGCCGGGGCACCAACGCACCGACTGATCGCTCTTATAAGAAGCTGCTGTATAGTTATTTTCCATCTTCTTAAGCCTTTTCGATGATACACTTGAGCCGGTCTTTCACCTCAGCGACAGTGAATGGCTGACCCTGGACTTTGTTGATACGGCGGATGTTGACTCCGGGGAGCTTGCTCTGCAGATAGTCGGCGAGCATGCCGGTGTTGAGCTCGGCAACGACCACATTCTTGTAGCTGCGGAAGATGTCGAGAGCGTTGGCCGGCAGAGGGTTGATGTAGCGCAGATGAGCAAGAGCCACGGGAGTGCCTTCGGCGCAGAGTTCCTCGGCGGCTGTGCGCAGGTGGCCGTAAGTGCCGCCCCAGCCGATGAGCAGGGTGTCGGCCTTAGCGTCGCCATCGAGCTCGAGAGCCGGAATATTGTCGGCGATGCGAGCGATCTTCTCGCGGCGTATGTTGACCATCTTTTCGTGGTTGACGGGGTCGGTAGAGATAGCGCCGGTCACAGCGTCCTTCTCGAGACCGCCCAAGCGGTGCATAGCGCCCTCGGTGCCGGGGATAGCCCAGTAGCGAACCTGCGACTTGGCGTCGCGCTCGTAGGGGCGCCAGCCGCCTTCGGCGATACGCTCGGCGGGCAGATAGGGCACCTTGATTTCGGGATATTCATCGTCCTCGGGGATGCGCCAGGCGCTGGAGCCGTTGCCGATGAATGCGTCGGTGAGCAAAATCACCGGCGTCATGTGTTCGATAGCGATGCGCGCAGCCTCGAAAGCCATGGTGAAGCAGTCGGTCGGCGTAGCAGCGGCCACGACAGCCACGGGCGATTCGCCATTGCGGCCGTAGAGTGCCTGCATCAGGTCGGTTTGTTCGGTCTTGGTGGGGAGGCCGGTCGACGGACCACCACGCTGCACGTCGATGACGACGAGCGGCAACTCAGCCATGACTGCCAGGCCGATACCTTCGCTCTTCAGCGCGAGGCCGGGGCCTGAAGTCGAGGTGACGGCCAGGTTGCCGGCAAACGAAGCGCCGATAGCCGAGCAGACGCCGGCAATCTCGTCCTCCATCTGTATAGCTTTCACGCCCAAGTCTTTGCGCTTGGCCAGCTCATGCAGGATGTCGGTAGCGGGAGTGATGGGGTACGAGCCCAAGAACAGGGGGCGACCCGACTTCTGCGAAGCCATAATCAGGCCCCAAGCAGTGGCGGTGTTGCCGTTGATGTCGGTATAAACGCCGGGGACAGGTTCGTCGCTTTCGATACGATAAGTCGACACCGAGGCGTGGATATTGCTACCATAGTTGAAGCCGGCTTCGATAACTTTGGCATTAGCCTCGTAGATAGCGGGCTTCTTGGCGAACTTATTCTTAAGATGCTTCAGAGCGGCTTCGAGCGGGCGGTCGAAGAGCCAGCATACGAGGCCGAGAGCGAAGATGTTGCGGCACTTGAGCACGCTCTTGTTGTCGAGTCCGCTGCCTTCGAGAGCAGCCTTGGTCATCGACGTGACGGGAACTTCGACCACCTGAGCCGTGATACCCAGCTCGGTGAACGGGTCGTCGGTGGCGAAAAGCGCCTTGCGCAGGTCGGCCTCCTTGAACGAGTCAATGTCAACGATGATAACGCCGCCGGGCTTGAGGAACTTCACGTTCTGCTTCAGAGCGGCAGGATTCATGGCAATGAGAACGTCGCAACGGTCGCCGGGGGTGTGCACGCCGACGCCAACACTTACTTGAAAACCCGATACGCCGCTGAGCGAGCCCTGCGGGGCGCGGATTTCGGCCGGATAGTCGGGGAAGGTCGATACCTGATTACCCACACCGGCTGAGACGTTTGTGAAAATGTTACCCGCAAGCTGCATGCCGTCGCCGGAGTCACCCGAAAAACGGACTACAACCTTGTCGAGAACTTTTACATTAGTTTTCTCTAACATACTGATTTAGGGTCATTTAGTGTGAGGTGCTTTATACCTCGTTGTACTTGTCGCAAAGGTAGGCATTATTTTTCATTAAAAAAAATTAAAAGTGTGTATATTATCTTTAAAAAAACAACGAATGCACGAGACAGGGGCGAGAAAAAGATTTGCGAAAAAGGGAAAAATTGCATAATTTTGCAGATTATGAGTGACCTGCTTAATTTTGAGGCGGAAGAAAGCACTACTGCAGTGCCCGCCACGACATATACAGAAGACGACATACGCACCCTCGACCCGCTGGAGCATATCCGCACACGTCCGGGCATGTACATCGGCAAGTTGGGCGACGGTTCGAGCGCCGACGATGGCATCTACGTGCTACTCAAGGAAGTAGTCGACAATGCAATCGACGAATACACCATGGGCTTCGGCAGCACCATCGAAGTGACGATTGCCGAGGGCGTAGTGTCGGTGCGCGACTATGGCCGCGGCATTCCATTGGGCAAGCTCATCGCCTGCTCCTCGACCATGAACACCGGCGCCAAGTACGATAGCGCGGCCTTCAAGAAGTCGGTCGGACTCAACGGCGTGGGCATCAAAGCCGTGAACGCCCTGTCGAGCGAATTCGAAATCAAGGCCGTGCGCGACGGGCAGTCGAAGCTGGCGCGCTTCTCGGCCGGCACGCTGCTGTCGGAGACCGACAGCGAGCAGTGCGACGAAGCGAACGGCACCTTCGTGCAATTTCATCCCGACTCGACTATCTTCACGGGCTACGAATATCGCGAAGAGTATGTCGAAGCCTTGCTGCGCAACTATACATACCTCAATACCGGGCTGGTGATCATGTACAACGGCCGCCGATTGGTGTCGCGCGGAGGTCTGTTCGACTTGCTGTCGCAGTCGATGGCCAAGGACCCGCTGTACCCGATTATCCACCTCAAGGGCACCGACATCGAAGTGGCAATCACGCACGCCAACCAATATGGCGAGGAGTACTACTCCTTTGTCAACGGGCAGCACACCACCCTGGGCGGCACGCACCTGACGGCGTTCAAGGAAGCTGTGTCGCGCACCATCAAGGAGCACTTCAACCGCAGCTTCGAATACTCCGACATCCGCAATGGCATCGTGGCCGCCGTGGCAGTCAAGGTCGAAGAGCCCGTGTTCGAATCGCAGACCAAGACCAAGCTGGGCTCGCGCGACATGGCACCCGACGGGCCCACCGTGGCCAAATTCGTCGGCGACTTCATCAAGAAAGAGCTCGACGACTATCTGCACCGCAACCTCGACGTGGCCGAAGCCGTGCTGCGCAAGGTGCAGGAGAGCGAACGCGACCGCAAAGCCATGGCCGGCGTCACCAAGCTGGTGCGCGACCGTGTCAAGAAGGTGAGCATCCACAACCGCAAACTCATCGACTGCAACGTGCACCTTACCGACACTCGCGGCTCGCAGGAGAAGCGCGAGGCTACGTCGATATTCCTCACCGAGGGCGACTCGGCCGGCGGCTCAATCACCAAGGTGCGCGATGCCGACACTCAGGCCGTGTTCATGCTCAAGGGCAAGCCCTTCAATAGCTACGGCGCCTCGAAAAAGACACTATATGAGAACGAGGAGCTCAACCTGCTGATGTCGGCACTCAATGTCGAAAACGGCATCGAGAACCTCCGCTACAACAAAGTAATCATAGCGACCGATGCCGACGTCGACGGTATGCACATACGCCTGCTGTTGCTGACCTTCTTCCTGCAGTTCTTCCCCGACCTGATCAAAGAAGGCCACGTGTACGTGCTGCAGACGCCGCTCTTCCGAGTGCGCAACAGCCAGCTGGGCTCGCGCAACCGCAAGACTCGCGACGCCGAGACCTACTACTGCTACAACGACGAAGAGCGCATAAGCGCCATCAATCGCCTGGGCGACAAGGCCGAAATCACTCGATTCAAAGGTCTTGGCGAAATCTCGCCCGACGAATTCCGCGACTTCATCGGCCCGGAAATGCGCCTCGACCGCGTGACGCTGCGCAAGGACGACGGCGTGGACGCCTTGCTCGAATTCTACATGGGCAAGAACACCACCGAGCGCCAGGAATTCATCATCAACAACCTCGTGACCGAAGATGACCAAGACCTGCACTAATGCCGGCGAGCGCGTAGGCTTGTTTGCCGGCTCGTTCGACCCCTTCACCATCGGCCATGCCTCGGTGGTGGAGCGTGCCCTACCGCTGTTCGACCGCCTCATCATCGCTATAGGCATCAATGCCGAAAAGACTACCGCGACGGCCGCTGCCGACCGCCGCGCCGCCATCGAGCGGCTCTATGCCGGCGACCGCCGCGTGGAGGTTGTCACCTACAGCGGCGAGCTGACCGTGGACCTGGCGCGCCGACTGGGCGCCGACTGGCTGCTGCGCGGGGTGCGCTCGGTGCGCGACTTCGAGTACGAACGCGACTTGGCCGACCTCAACCGCCGACTATCGGGCCTCGAGACCGTAATCATATTTTCGCTGCCCGAACACGGCGCTGTGTCGTCGAGTGCGGTACGCGAACTATCGTCATACGGCCACGACGTCAGTCCATTCCTACCTCACTGATTATTAACCACTTGAAACGTATCATCTAAGATAACATGAAGAAATTACTTGCATTTATCTTGATAGTCGCCGGCGTAGTCGGAGCCACCGTCAGCGCCCGCGACGAGCTCACCCCCGACCAGAAGCTGCGCATGGCCGCAGCCATCATACAAGCCTACTACGTCGAAGACGTCAACGCCGACACCATCGTCGACGAAGCCATCGTGGCAATGCTCAAAACCCTTGACCCGCACTCGGCCTACTCGACACCGGCCGAGACCGAAGAACTCAACCAACCGCTGGAAGGCAAATTCAGCGGCATCGGCGTACAGTTCAGCATGGTCGACGACACCGTCTACGTAATCCAACCCACAGCCGGCGGCCCCTCGGAGAAGGTAGGCATTCGGCCCGGCGACCGCATCATCAGCGCCAACGACACCGTCATCGCCGGCAAGAAACTGGCCAACTCGGGCATCATCAAGGTGCTCCGCGGCCCCAAGGGCTCAGTTGTGGACCTGAAAGTCAAGCGCCAAGGCGTGGCCGAGCCGATCGTGTTCCGCGTCGTGCGCGATGATATTCCAATCTATAGCGTCGATGCAGCTTATATGGTCGACGACACCACGGGGTATATCTCCGTAACTCGCTTTGCCGAATCAACCGACCGCGAAATGCGCCAAGCCGCCGACTCGCTCATACGCTGCGGCATGCGCAACCTGATTATCGACCTGTCGAGCAACGGCGGCGGCTATCTGGGAGCGGCCTATCAGATGGCCAGCGACTTCCTGCAAATCGGCGACCCGGTGGTCTTCACCCGCGGCCTACACTCGCCCGCGTCGTACTTGTCGGTAGATCAGAAATCGCGCCGCATTCCCGTCGACCGCCTCGTAGTGATGGTCGACCAGTACTCGGCCTCGGCTTCCGAAATCTTTGCCGGTGCCATCCAGGAGAACGACCGCGGACTCATCGTAGGTCGACGCACCTTCGGCAAGGGCCTGGTGCAGCGTCCGTTCCCCTTCCCCGACGGCTCAATGATACGCCTGACCACCTCGCGCTACTACACCCCGACCGGCCGTTGCATCCAGAAGCCCTACGAGAAAGGACATGGCGAAGAGTATCAGCTCGATATGCTCAACCGCTACAATAGCGGCGAACTGTGGCACGCCGACAGCATCAAACTCGACACCACCGAGGTGTTCTACACGCTGCGCAACAATCGCGTGGTCTACGGTGGCGGCGGCATCATGCCCGACGTGTTCGTACCCGTCGACACGTCGCACAATTCGGTCTACTATCGCGAGCTGGTAGCCAAAGGGGTCATGTATAAATATGTACTCAACCACATCGAAGGTCACCGCAAAGCGCTGCTTGAACAGTATCCCTCGGAGGACGCTTTCGCCGCCGGCTTCGCACCTGACTCGACGCTGATACAAGGCCTCATCGACACGGCTACGGCCGAAGGGATTGAATTCCGCGAAGCCGATTGGGAAAAGTCGGGCGAGATAATCGCCGCCGTACTCAAAGGCCTCTTCCTGCGCGACCTCTACGAAAACGGCATCTACGTACGGGCCACCAATCCGCTAAATCACGATTTCCGCGCTGCTCTCGAGCTCATCAACGACCCCGAGCGCTACAATCGCCTACTCACAACCGGTAAAGAATAACAACCGACCTAACCATAAATCACAGACACACTTATGACATTCGCACAGCAAAGCAACGAGATATTCGACCGCTGCGTCGAAGCTTATCATATCACCGACGACATCGATGCTCCGGTAGCCAACCCCTTCGCAGCCGGCACCGTCGAGCACACCCTCTTCGAGAAGAACCTCATCGACGCACGCCAGTGGCACATGGAGGACATCATCCGCGACCCGGCCATCGACCCGGTGGCAGCTCTGGAGCTAAAGCGTCGCATCGACCGCTCGAACCAAGAGCGCACCGACCTTGTCGAGGAAATCGACGACTACTTCCGCCGTAAATATGCCGACGTCAAGCCGGTCGATTCTGGCTCTCAAAATCTATCACATGAACCTCGAAGCCAACCGCGCCGAT
>CAYSQI010000002.1:7783-17202 GCA_964433215.1 uncultured Bacteroides sp. | reverse complement strand
GTCGATTCTGGCTCTCAAAATCTATCACATGAACCTCGAAGCCAACCGCGCCGATGCCGACGCCGCCCACCGCGAACGCTGCGCCGGCAAGCTCAGCGTGTTGCTTCAGCAACGTGTCGACCTCTCTGACGCTATCGACGCCCTGCTGGCCGACATCGAAGCCGGCCGCAAGTTCATGAAGGTCTACAAACAAATGAAAATGTACAACGACACCGACACAAACCCGGTGCTCTATGGCGCAAAATAAAGTCACAAAAGGCAACGCCGACAGGCCCAAATCTGTGCTTGTGGCCCGATTCTCGGCCATCGGCGACGTTGCCATGACCGTTCCGGTCGTATATAGCGCCTGTCGCTGCTACCCCGATGTGCGCTTCGTCATGGTCACACGCCCGGCCATGACGGCAATCTTCGTCGACGCCCCGGCCAACCTCGAAGTGGTCGGCGTCGATGTCAAAAACGAATACAAAGGCCCGGCCGGTATGTACCGGCTGGTGCAAAAACTGGTGCGAGAATACCACATCGACGCCTTCGCCGACCTGCACAACGTGATACGCACGCAGTTCATGGGCATTTTCTGTCGCCTGCGCGGCATCCCCGTGGCTCGCATCAACAAGGGTCGCGCCCACAAGCGAGCACTGACGCGCCGCAACAACAAGGTGATGCTGCCGCTGATTTCGCAGCGGGCTCGCTATCGCGAGGTGTTCTACCGCCTCGGATTGCCGCTGACCGAGCAATTCAACGGCCTCTACGACGGCCGCGGCAAAGCCGCCGACACGCTGTATGCAGCCATCACCCGGCCAAAACCGGCCGGGATGCGCTGGATAGGCATTGCGCCATTTGCCGCTCATGCCGGCAAGGTGTATCCGCCCGACTTGATGTACAAGGTGGTGGAATCGCTGGCCGCGCGCACCGACGTGCAGATTTTCCTGCTCGGCAGCGGCGGTCGCGAACAGGAAATCCTCGAATCGTGGGCTGCGCAGCTGCCGCGCACACAGAGCCTGGCCGGCAAGCGCTATGGCTTCGCCACAGAGCTGGCGCTCTTCAACCACCTCGACGTGATGCTGACGATGGACTCGGCCAATATGCACTTGGCGTCGATTGCCGGCACACCCACCATCTCGATATGGGGCGCTACGCACTCCTACTGCGGCTTCAAAGGGTGGCGACAAAGCGATGCCGACATGATACAGATGCCGCTGACCTGCCGCCCGTGCTCGGTATTCGGCGACCGCCCGTGCCACCGCGGCGACTGTCTGTGTCTCAACGGCATCAAGCCCGAGACAATCGTGGCTCGCATAATTGAAAAGCTTTAAAAATGGCAGAAGACTTCGACATACGCGAAAAACAAAATCAGGCCGATGGCGATTTCGAAAAAGCACTCCGCCCGGGGCGCTTCGAATCGTTTGCAGGCCAGGAAAAAATAGTGGAGAACCTGCGGATCTTCGTGGCAGCAGCGCGCATGCGCCACGAAGCCCTCGACCACCTGCTGCTCTTCGGCCCTCCCGGCCTGGGCAAGACCACACTCGCCGGCATCATCGCCAATGAGCTGGGCGTGGGCTTCAAAGTGACGTCAGGCCCGGTGCTCGACAAGCCCGGCGACCTGGCAGGCATACTGACATCGCTCGAGGAGAACGATGTGCTGTTCATCGACGAAATTCACCGCCTGAGCCGCGTCGTCGAGGAGTACCTATACTCGGCCATGGAGGACTACCGCATCGACATCATGATAGATAAGGGACCGGGGGCGCGCTCGGTGCAGCTCTCGCTGAGCCCATTCACACTTGTGGGCGCCACCACTCGCAGCGGCCTGCTCACCGCCCCGCTGCGTGCCCGATTCGGCATCAACGCCCACCTCGAATACTACGACCACGAAGTGCTCCGCCGCATCATCCTGCGCAGCGCTTCGCTGCTCGGCATCCGATGCACGTCGGAAGCGGCCGGCGAGATAGCCCTGCGCAGCCGCGGCACGCCGCGCATCGCCAACGCGCTGCTGCGCCGCGTGCGCGACTTCGCTCAAGTCAAGGGCAACGGCGCTATCGACATCGAAATCGCTCGCTACGCCCTCGAAGCGCTCAATATCGACCGCTACGGCCTCGACGAGGTCGACAATAAGCTGCTGCGCACTATTATCGAGAAATTCAAGGGCGGCCCGGTGGGCCTGACCACCATCGCCACGGCCATGGGCGAAGACCCCGGCACCATCGAAGAGGTCTACGAGCCTTACCTCATCAAGGAAGGCTTCATCAAGCGCACCGCCCGCGGCCGCGAAGTCACCACACTGGCCTACGAACACCTCGGCGCCAAGCGCCACGGTATGGACGATTTCGGTTTATTCGGATAATATGGCCGGTATCAAGTCATTAATGAAGGACACGGCCATCTACGGCGTGTCGTCGATTATCGGCAGGTTCCTCAACTGGTGCCTGGTGCCGCTCTACACGTTCACCTTTGCCGAGGCAGAGTACGGCGTCGTCACATTCGTCTACGCCGTGGTGGCGCTGGCCATGATTATCCTCACCTACGGCATGGAGACCGGCTTCTTCCGGTTCGCCAACCACGACCGCTGGAAAGACCCGATGGAGGTCTACTCCACGTCGCTGATTTCGCTTGCCGTCACCTCGACGCTATTCGTTGCTGCCGTAGCCGCCTTCCTCGAGCCCGCCTCGCAAGCGATGGAGTGCGCCGCCCATCCCTCGTACGTGATGATAATGGCCGTATGCGTGGCCATCGACGCCTTCTTGGCTATCCCGTTCAGCTACCTGCGCTATCGCAAGCGTCCGTTGCGCTTCGCCACCCTGCGACTAATCAACATAGGCGTCAATATCGGCCTCAATCTGTTCTTCATCATCCTGTGTCCCAACGTGTTGATGAAGCATTGGCCCGAATTCACTTCGGCGTTCTACGACCCGTCGTTCGGCGTCGGATACATCTTCTTGGCCAACCTCATTGCGTCGGTGCTCAATCTGGTGCTGATGCTGCCCGAGCTGCGCGGTTTTCGCTACCGCTTCAACGGCCGCCTGCTGCGCGAGATGCTCGTCTACTCGGCGCCGCTGCTCGTGCTCGGCGTGGCCGGCATCATGAATCAGACCATCGACAAGCTACTCTACCCCACCCTGGCGGCCGACAGCGGCAACGCCATGGAGGGCCTCGGCATCTACGGCGCCAACTACAAAATCGCCATCGTCATGGTGATGTTCATCCAGGCCTTCCGCTTTGCCTACGAGCCGTTTATCTTCTCGCGCAACAAAGAAGGCGGCGCCGACAAGGTGCAAGCCTACAGCGACGCCATGAAGTATTTTGTCATCTTCGCCCTGCTGCTGTTCATGGGCGTGATGTTCTACATCGACTTCCTGAAGTACTTCATCGCGCCGCGCTATTTCAGCGGCCTGAAGGTGGTGCCGATTGTCATGATGGCCGAACTTTTCTTCGGCATCTTCTTCAACCTCTCGGTGTGGTACAAACTCACCGACCGCACCATCTGGGGCATGTGGTTCTCGCTGCTGGGCCTGGCCGTAACGGTGACGCTCAACTGCCTGCTGGTGCCGGTCATCGGCTACATGGGCTGCGCCTGGGCCTCATTCTGCTCGTACGGTGTGATGATGCTGGTCAGCTACGTCATCGGCCAACGCAAATACCCGATTGACTATCACGTAGGCCGCCTGCTGTCGTACTTCGGCATCGCGGCGGCGCTCTACGTCGTAGGCATGTATTGCCTGACGCCCTGGGCAGCGGCCAACTACGTCATCCGCTTCTTCATCCTGGCCGCGTTCGTGGTCTACGTGCTCCGACGCGAGCCCGTGCCGATGCCGGCGCGCCTCAAACGCTTGATTGGCAAATGAAAGTAACGCTAATCAACCATAGCGACTCGCTCGGTGGCGCCTCCACCGTCACCTTCCGCCTCATGCACGCCCTGCGCGAGGCCGGAGTCGACGCCCGGATGCTCGTCACACACAAGACCACCGACTCGCCCTACGTCCACGTGGCCGCTACGCGCCCACGCGCACGCATTCCTTTCCTTGCCGAGCACCTTCGCATCTGGCTCCACTGCCGGCTGGCGCGCAAGAACCTCTTTCAGGTGTCAATCGCTACCGACGGCCTGCCGCTGAGCCGACATCCGCTCGTGCGCGATGCCGACGTCGTCGTGCTCAACTGGGTCAACCAAGGTATGCTCTCGCTGGCTGAAATTCGCAAAATAGCCCGGGAGAAGCCCACCGTCTGGACCATGCACGACATGTGGAACCTCACCGGCATCTGCCACCACGCCGGCAACTGCGACCGATTTCACACTCACTGCCACGACTGCGCCATGCTCGGCGCCGGCGCCGGCAAGCATGACGCTGCCGCTCGCACCTTCGATGCTAAAATGGCACTCTACGACAGCGCTCCAATCCACTTCGTAGCCGTCAGCAACTGGCTGGCCGACGCCGCCCGACGCTCAGCACTGCTGCGCGGCCGCGACATCAGCGTCATCAACAACCCATACTCTGTCGAAAACGTCGGGCCTACAGCATTAACTCGCGCCGAGCTCGGCCTACCCGCCGACGGCCGCATCATACTGTTCTGCGCCGCTCGCATCGATGACCCGATGAAAAATCTGCCCGACGCCATCGACGCGCTCAACACACTCGTCGACACCGACGCCGTAGCCGTATTCGTCGGCGCATGTAAAAATCCTCAGGCACTCGACGGCCTGCGCTTGCCCCACTGCAACCCGGGTCCTATCTACGACCGCCGGCGTCTCGCCGCCATTTTCGGCCACGCCTCCGCCGTGATGTCGTCATCGGCATTCGAATCGTTCGGCGCCACCCTGCTCGAAGGCCAGGCTGCCGGCGCCACGCCCGTAGCCCCCATCCACGATGGCCGCGCCGACATCATCACCGACGGCCTTACCGGCTACGCAGCCGCCGAGGGCATCCGCTCGCTCGGAGCCGCCCTGCGACTCGCACTCGAACGGCCCATTGCCGCTGCCGACCTTCGCGCCGCCGCCGACCGCTTCTCCTACCCCGCCATCGCCGACCGCTACATCGCCCTCTTCACCACCCTCACCAAGGCATAATGAAACGGGCTCGCCGCCCGCGAAAAGTTATTCTTTGAGTTTGACGAGCTGTTTTAGTTGAGGATTATATTCAATAGGAACACCATTTATGATATATAAAACGGCTTGCTCGATGATGTTAAATGGGACGATAAACCACTCCTTAGGCACTACACCATCGACCTTTACTTGCAATTGCACGCACGCAAAAAGCTTGTGAATTAACGATTCTAATGTCGAAGACTTAACATTGTAGACTTTCCAAGTTGCCACAATATCAACATCAGCACAAAGATATGTAGGCTCATTCTTTGCGTTGGCGAGTCGACTTTCCATTGAAGTCACTGTGAAGCCGATTTTATACAGGTCTTTAATGGCAGCAATTTCAGGAAGCGTTGATTTAGAACGAAGAACGTAAATAGTGCCACTCTCAACATCCTTTTCGTTGAGAGTGAAACATTCTTGAAACTCCTCGTCTGTCATTTCAGTGCAGTCTTGGATAGAATAACCGGTTACTGAAAGATTCTTTGTGAGGGTCTTAAACTTAATGTCCGACTCTGTACCATTTTCGTAAATAATACGTGTGCGACCATCTCTATCTCCGTATCTATTGATTCCCTCATCTACAAATGCCGCGAGATAGCCAATAATGCCGTCCTCAACAAAGAACTTTCCAACTTGCAAATTCTTAATACTGAATTTGACAAGGCGATACTTCCCGGACTTCAACCCTTGATGAATTTCTTTGAATCCATCCGCGAATTTGTCAAAGTCTTCGCAAGGACGGTTATAGCCAATGTATTCCGCCTCTTTACGAGCTTTTAAACGTTCTCGCATATATTCGGGGACGTCGAAAAGTCCGAGGTCTTCGCCACTTTCAATATCAGCGAGTAGTGGGTCGTTGAGAATAGCTTCGAGTTTTTCTTCTTCTGTCAACTCGCGCTGATACTCCACAACCGGTTCATTTGCTATCGTTTCATCGTGGGGAAGTATCCCCAAAGTGTCGAACGGACGGCAACGAGCAATCTTCTTGTCACTCTTTAAAATACCTTGCCAATTATGGAACAATGATGATTCATCGGCATTGTCTTCGGGCAACCGACCGTTCGCCTCGACGAAATCCAATATATTTTGAAAGCCCGCAATCAGCCTGTCGCTTGATTTCATGCGCTTTTTGGGCGCAGTGACATCGGCGAATAGAGGGTCTTCAAAAATTTCTTCTAATTCTTTATTCCAATCAATCATTGTTCAGCCAGTTTTTGACGTTTTAGTTGACGCAAGTGCTCGATTGCCATGGCAATACGACGAGCCAAGGGGTCTCCGTCGGTCAACTCAGGCTTCGTTTTACCGGGGTGTTCTTCACGCCATTTAGGAAGATACTTAGTGAAAAGAAGAATTGCTTCTTCAGTAGTAAGTTTCTCCGAACGTTTATCCTCAATGACATATTGAATAGTGCGAAGCACTTCCGGAGTAAGAGACTTCGACACTACTTCATAGGCACGTTGGAAAGGATTAATTCCATCGATAAGATTAATGTCGAGATCATTAAGATTTATCATCTTGTTGGCAAGTTTGATAAATCTATTTCCGGAGTCATCGACTGTAACTTCTTCGCCTTGCGTAGCAATGGTTAATATAGTATGCTTAGCGACAGCATCTACTTCCTCGTCATTAAGGTCGGGGTATGTTTGACGAACAATTTTAGGGATATAAACCTCGGTAATCATTTCAGCCATACCCTCGCCAATAATGGCTTCGCGAATAGTTTTATCGGAAAGAGTTGTTGCTATAAGTGTGTCGAGGTCGTTTTCGACAATTGCTTTCGTTTTATCGTTGAGAGCCGGTAGCCCTTTAACCTCGATTGTATGCTTATCTTTTTTCTTCGGTTTTTCAGTTGGAGGCGTTTCGGGTTCTTCATCAACTTTTGTTTTGAAGTTCCACTTCGGAGCCATAACCTGTTCCATCAACAATGAAGCAGAAATAGCTTTCAAGAAGTCGTTGACAGCCATAGCAACGTCTTCTTGCGCTGCATCGGGACATGGAATAAGGTTGGTGAATTGAGCGTGTGATTTACCCTCGCAGTCGCGAGTGCATCGACCGATGATTTGTACGACCTCGGTTAGAGAAGCTCTTATACCTATTGTGATACAATGCTCGCACCATTCCCAGTCAAAACCCTCCTTAGCCGTGCCGAGTGCGATGAGAATGTCAAGTGCATCGCGGCGATTCATCCGTTGTAAATACGATTGAAGCGCGTCGCGTTGTTCTTTATTATCTTCAACGAGGTCGCCAACGGTAAGAATGCGTCCGTCGGCAGTTTTGACTTTAAATAGATAATTGTTGTAGTCTTTATCAACAACTTCTCCGATGTATTTAATGATTTCGGCAACTTGGTCATGCTTATTCATGAACGCTCCGGTTTTACTATTCGGGTGCGGAATATGAATAAGTGTTTTCTTTGTAGTATCAAGTACTTCGGGGATTGCCGTAAGGTAATTTCCTTGAAAGAAACTATAACCGATGCCAAGGCTTTTTAAGTACTGGTATCCGTTGAGTTGTTGATAGTAGTTGTAATTAATGGTAGGTTGGAACAATGCTTCATCTTCGGGGCGCATTACGGGCACTGCGTCGCCACGGAAGTATGAACCGGTCATAGCAAGGATATGAGCCGTGGTTTCGTTAAGAAGTCGGCGAATTAAGCCGCCAAGACGATTAGTCTCATCGGCAGAGCCATGATGAAATTCGTCAATGCCGAAAAATACGTTGTTCAATTTCTCAGCTTCAATGCCGTTCAACGCGTTAAGCATGGAAGCATGAGTGCAGACGAGTATTTTTGCCGTCGGATGGTCAAGAAATTCTCGAAGCACTGATTTCTTTGTATTTTCGCTACCGGCAGAAATACAAAGATTCCAATATGGAGCGACTACCCAGTCGGTAAAGAATCCGAATTTAGACAATTCAGTATTCTTAAACGAACGACCGATATTCTGCTGCGGTACGGCTACGATAACTTTTTTGACGCCTTGATTTTGTAATTTATCGAGAGCAACAAACATCATGGCGCGACTCTTGCCCGATGCCGGAGGGGCCTTTACAAGAAGATGCTTGCGATGACGCTGAGCATAAACCATTGCTTGCATCTCGCGCATACCGAGAGCATCTGTATTACTTGATTTGCCAGTTTGGGCATATTGTACTTCAACGAGATTGGTCATATTTGCAATTTTTTATAAGATTTATAAGTCTTATAAGTCTAATAAGATTTATAATGATTAATATCCTCGATTTTTGCGGCGGGCGTTTGTCATTGCTTCCTTTATTCCGCCTTGGTCGACAAACTCTGCTTCTAATTTTTGTAATAATTTGGCCAGCATTGTATCTATTTGGCGTATCTGCGTCAGCATTATGTTGGCTACTGTTTCATTAGAGCGCTCACGACACTTAGCCACGAAAGTTCGCGGTTCATCATTGCTTATGCAAAACCTTCGCGTTTTGAGCGTACGTTCATCATTTTTGTCCCATATTTCCAGGTCGTTTTGCCGGAGATAATCACCATAATCTTCAAGCAACTCCCTAACCGATCCACGGGCGACTCCGATTAGCTTGATGCACATTTCGGCCGACACGGTGTTGTCACTAACCCCCTCGACGATATTCTGCTTGCACGAGCGGGCCGCCTGCCGTATCTGGTCGATGGTGCGCGAGCCGCGTGGAAGTGCCCTATTTATGAACATTTCCGTTACGTCGCAGATTATCACCGACTTTTTGTAGACGTTCCAGTCAGAATAATCGCCCGCTATCTTCAAAAAACCGCTCATGGCAGCAAACAGCTAATTTGTTTTGTTTTAAATATAAATTTTATAATTCATATAAATCTTATAACCGCCTATTTCTTTGTCATTTTTGCGTACAACTTAAATAGGTGTTCGAGACGCTCTTCGTCGGAAGTGAACGGCTCGGCACGATAAATGTGCTCGACTGCAAGATCAAGCTGATGGTGAGCTTCGCGCAAATCTTCAGGCATTGATTCCGGATTGTACATCTCACCGAGAGTCATGTCAAAATTCTCGTCGCGAATGTCGAGAATTTTCTTTGCAAGTCGCTCTAATTCTTGTTTCTCGGCTGGAGTCAACCTCGGGAATGGGAATGTATTATAGCAAAGAGTTGCCGAGTAGCGAATGTCTGTTTTCAACCGACCTCCAACCGCTCTCACCCATAGATTGTGCATCTTAGACGTTAGCAACGCAAATAGCCATTTCTCTGCATCGTAGATTGCAAACGCAGAATTAGAAATAACTGTGTCTTTATCAAGAAAACCGATAGGAATATATTCTCGACGCTCAGAAGAAACCGATGGGACGATGATAGATGAGGTCGGTTTATA
>CAYSQI010000002.1:0-7683 GCA_964433215.1 uncultured Bacteroides sp. | reverse complement strand
TACGGCGGGTTTCCCATGATGTAGACTTCGTCGTCAGGGTCGTGGGGGCAAACGACATTCCAATCGAGGCGGCAAGCGTTGCCGCAAACTATGTTGCCCGACTTTTTAAGGGGCAATGAGTCGGGCTGAACATGGAATTCTTCGTGGTACTTGACGTTCATCTGATGCTCGGCAAGCCAAAGTGATAACTTGGCTGTGTCGCAAGCGTAATCGTCAAGTTCTATTCCGTAGAACTGATCAAGTGAAATCGAGGGCAATGCGAGAATTGGCGTATGCGTTATGTCTCGCATTGCGCACAAAATACGAATTTCAAGGTCGCGCAAACGCTTGTATGAAATAATCAAGAAGTTGCCGCTACCGCAAGCGGGGTCAAAAAATTTGATATTCGAAAGTCGGCCGAGCAATTTGCGAAGTCGGACAGTCGCCTTTTCATGCGATAAGCCTTTGGCAACCTTTTCGTACGTTTCATTGCAAGCGGCGGCAAATTCTTCTTCAAGTGCGTCGAGGAAAAGTGGCTTGATTACCTTTTCGATATTCGGCACCGAGGTATAGTGCATTCCAAGCCCGGCTCGCTGTTCGGGCGAGACTACTGCTTGAATCATCGAACCGAAAATATCGGGATTGATTTCGCGCCAATTGTATTCACCGCAGTTGAGAATCAAAGTGCGAGCACGGCGAGAAAGCACCGGAATTGGGTATTGCTCCTCGAACAGTCCGCCGTTTACATAAGGAAATACGTCGTAGAGTTTAGGAAGTACCGAACGAGTCGCCGGGTCGTTGGTCGACATTACCAAGAAAGCACGGTCGATAAACTCTGCGAGGTCTGAGCCGTCTTCTTTGGTGTGCGTTTTTAGCGTACTCGTAAAGAGGTTTTCACCGGGGAAAAGACCGGTATCTTCTGCAAAAAAGCAGAAAAGCAGACGCGACATAAAGATATTGAGCGCATGAACCGTCTTGGGGTCGCGAATATCATTGTAGCGGCGAATATCGTCGAATAGCTTTGCCATTAACTCGGCAGACTTAACGTCAGCCTCGGCTTCCTGAGTGTATTGGATTTTCTCGATGCCTGCAAGAGGAATGAAAAATTCAAAGTCTTTCCAAAGAAGATCGATTTGGTTTTCATACCAATCGTTTTCTTTGGGGTCGTATGCAACAACGTGAACGCCGTCGCTTGTGATAAACAGACGCGGTGAGTGCTTAATAATTTTAGCATCTTCTCGCATCGAGTTAACCACGTCGTACATCTTCGAGATGTCATAGTCGTTCATATCTGTTTGACGATATGCGACAAGATTTTTCACAAGAATAGTTTCTCCGTCTTTTGCGGCATTGCCGGGACCCTCTTTGGTACGACGGATTTGACCGTCGCCATAGCCTGCAAAAATGCGAAGAAGTTCATATATAAATTCCTCGGCAGAAGTGCCACGTTGACCGAGCTGTTCCAAAGCATCGGTAGCTTCTACTTGAGAATATGTTTTAGCTTTTTTAGCCATAGTATTGCGGTTGAAACTTTTTTATTAGCACCTGTCGGCTGACCAAGCCTTGTGCAACTATGCGAAAGGTCATTTACAGCTGAAGTTCACGTCTGTATCACAAAGTTAGCAATTATTTTCGGAAATTATTGAACAGACGACAAATATCATAGCGAGGGTGTGAAAATTCCGAATACACCCTCGCTAAAGGTTATTAACCGAGCTAAAAAAGCCGAGCCTTGCAAACAAATCGAGGTGGAAACGACCACAGGCTCGCCGGGGGCGAGCCTGTGGATGTGTATGGGGATATTTTGCGGTGGCAGGGGCGATTAACGGCCGAGGAGGGATTTGAGGCCGTCCATGTCGAAGGTGAGGGTGAAGCGGAGGGTCTGGTCGAGGGGTGAGGATTGTGCGGTGGCGAGCATGTATGATGCGTCGAGGCGCACTACGTTGAGCGAGAAGCCTGCACCGGCAGCGAAGTATTGGCGGTTGCCTTTGAATTCGTTTTCGTAGAAGTAGCCGGCGCGGAGGAAGAATTGGTTGTTGTAGGAGTACTCGGCACCGAGCGACCAGGTAATCTCGCGAAGTTCTTCTTTGAAACCGCCGGGGGCGTCGCTGAATGATTTGAAGATACCGGTGAAGGACGACATATTCTCCCAATCGGCGAGTGCGTCGGCATATTCGGCTTGGCCTTCGGGGGTGTCGGTGTCGTAGTCGACCTGACGGGGACGTGTGGGCACGAGGAGTTTGTTGAGGTCGAGGTTGATTGCGAGGTTGTGGTAGTCGGCCAAGGGGAAGGTGAATGATGTGCCGAGGCGGAGGTTGGTGGGGAGGAATGCGGGGTTTTCGCCGTCGTTGTAGGCTACTTTCGTACCGATATTTGAGATGTTGAAGCCCCAAGCCCACTGGCATTCGTTGCGGCCGATGATGGGATACGTGACGTAGTAGCCGGAGATGTCGGCAGAGAAAGCCGAAGCGCCCGAGGATTGGTCGCCGGCATACGAGTCGGAGAATCCGAGGTCGGAGTAGATGTAGCGAAAGACAACGCCCATCGAGAATTTCTCTGAGAGTTTGCGCGAGTAGCCGAGGTCAATCGACATTTCGTAGGGGTTGAGCGACTCGGTGATGGCGTCCATACCGTTGTTGGAGGTCACTTCGCCGAGCGAGAAGTAGCGGAGCGAGGCGCTGATGGCTTGGTTGTCGGCCGAGCCGAGCTTCCAGTAGCCGGCAAGGTTGGCCAGGAAGATGTCGTTGACGAGTTTGCGAAGCCAGGGGGTGTAGCTGAGCGAAACGGCTCCTTGGCTCCAAGCGAAGGCGTACTTCGAAGGGTTCCAGTACTGCGAATTGACGTCGGGGTCGGTAGCTGCGCCGAGGTCGCCCATGGATGCGCCACGCGCGTCGGGTGCGATACCGAGCGAGGTGACGCCGGTCTGTATGGGGTTGAATTCGCTTTTCTGAGCGAAAGCGCCTGCCGCGATGGTTATTGCGAGGAGCAAGTATATTATGCGATATTTCATATTCGAAAACGGTTGGCTATTATAGCATTACTTTACTATAACTTGAAAATTGCCGTTTTATTGCATCGGCCCGCTACTTTTTTAGGATAGCGGGCCGATGTTGGTGCGGAATATCGAAGTTATTCGCCGTAAGCGTCAAGCGCGTCGCTGAGTTCGCGCTTCATGCGGGCTCGCAACTCGGCGGGCTCGAGTACGGTGACTCGCGAGCCGTGCGAGAGGAGTTCTTCGACGAAATCGTCGGTGATACGAATCCACAAAGTGAAGAGCGAATAACCATCGGAGACGGTCTGATACTGCGAGTGGTGGAGCGGCAGGGCGGCGAAGTACTTGGCTTGATGCGAGTCGACTTTAAGCACGACTTTCTTTACATCGCTCTGGGTGACAACGATGCCGTAGGAGTCCTTGAAGTAAGTGGCTGCGTCGAATGTCGGGTCGGGGACGAATGTGTCGTTGAGTGCGGTGACGTCCTTCATGCGGTCGAGGGCGTAGGTCTTGATACGGTCTTCGGCCGGCACGCGCCCCACAAGATACCAGCGCTGCTTAAATAGGCGCACGAAGTAGGGCTCGATCGTAACCAACGCGGGGAGCACTCGGGTATACGAGTGGTAGCTGAGCCGCACGAGGTTGTTTTGCTTGATAGCATCGATGATGATGCCGAGATAATCGCGAGCCGAGGGGACGTCCTCGACGAAAATACGGTCGGCGACTTCGTGCGAGTCGGTCAGCAGGCGATTCATGCTCAGCGAGTTGAGCATCCAGTTGGCAATACTCTCGCGCTGGGTTGAATCTTCAGCTATGAAGTATTCGTAGGTCGACTGGTCGCACTCGATGCGGAGATTGAATAGCTGCTCGACCATGTCGCGGTAGTTGTAGAACGTACGTCGCGACAGAGCGGAGCCGTCGCTCATGGGCGAGGCCTGCCACAGGCGCTCAAGCTCGCCGCGTGTGAGCCGCTTATAGCGGCGCAGCGTGTCGACTAGCCACACGCATCGGGTGATTGTCTCGCGAGCCATTAGTTGCGATTCTTAGCGTCCTGCGCGGGCACTTTACCCTTACCGGCCGAGAGGAGCACCAGGCCGAGGATAGTGATGAAGGCGTTGATAAGCAGCAGCTCGAAGCTGGTCTGATAGCCAAAGAAGTGGCTCAGCGCCCACTGAGTGCACCACGACAGGACAGGCGCAGCGATGCAGACGGCGGGCACCCAGCGGTCGCGAACGGCTCTCTGGCAGAACATACCATAGACAAACAAGCCGAGAATGGGGCCGTAGGTGTACGACGCGAGGGTGTAGACGGCCGAGATGGCGTCCTCGTTGCTCATGTAGTAGAACACGATGATGACAAGGCCCATGATAACCGACATAGCCATGTGGACGAGCTTGCGGGTGCGGGTCAGGCGATCGGCCTCCTGCTTCTTGTGAGCGCCGAGGATGTCGACGGTGAATGAGGTCGTCAGCGAAGTGAGTGCCGAACCGGCAGCCGAGTAAGCAGCCGAAATCAAGCCGAGCACGAAGAGGATGCCCACAGCGAGCGGCATCCCGGGATGCGTGGCGACAAGGCCGAAGATTTCGTCGGACTTAGCCGGTATTTCTATTTGATTCTTATTCATATAGAGCAACAGCAGCGTGCCCAAAATCAGGAACAAGCTAATAACAAAGAACTGCATAATGCTGCTCACAATCATATTTTTCTGGCTCTGGCGCGAGTCCTTGCAAGCCAGGTTGCGCTGCATCATATCCTGGTCGAGACCTGTGGTGGCAATCACCATGAACACGCCGGCCAAGAACTGCTTCCAGAAATAGGTGCCTTCCATCGGATTGTCGAAGAAGAACACGCGCGACGATGGGTCGTCGCTGATTGCGGCCACCATGCCCGAGAACGAGAACCCGAGGCTGTCGGCAATAAAGTAGATGCAGAGAATGACAGACGCAATCAAGCAGAAGCTCTTCAACGTATCAGTCCAGATGAGCGTCTTGACACCACCCTGAACGGTATAAAGCCAGATAAGGGCAATCGTAGCTATCACATTGAATATAAACGGGATATGCAGCGGCGTAAACACCAAGACCTGGAGCACGGCACAGACCACAAAGAAGCGCACAGCCGCGCCGAGCATCTTCGACACGAAGAACAGCCATGCACCTGACTTATAAGTCTTTGCACCAAAGCGCTCTTCGAGGTAGCCGTAGATTGAGATCAGATTCTTTCGATAAAACAGCGGCACCAGTACGAAGGCTATCAAGAAATAGCCCACGATGAAGCCAAGCACCATCTGAAGGTAGGAGTAGCTCTTGGCAGCCACCATGCCGGGCACTGATATAAACGTCACACCGGAAATGGCCGCGCCAATCATGGCGAAGGCCACAATAGGCCACGGCGTCTGGCGTTTGCCGGTGAAAAAAGTTGAGTTGTCGCTACCGCGCGAAGCGAAGTAGGAGATGGTCATCAGCAACGCAAAATACGCTGCGATGGTGATAATAACTACGACAGGTGACATGATTTATTCGGCGTATAATAGATAGGGTTTGCGTTGCTGGCGGAAGCGCTGCACGTCGTCGGCCCACGTGGCCTTGATTTCGGCAGCCGACTTGCCTTCCATAATCATACCACGGATATCGCCGCGGCCGATGAGCTTTTCGAAGAACTTGGTGAAGAACTTTTCGCCGAGGTTGGTGTGCTTGTATGCGTCAATTAGATAGCTCAGATCGAGCCCGGCAGCGATGATTGCTTCGTCGTCGAGGCCGCGGAGGTCAACGCCCTTGCATTCGACGTCGAGCAGCGGAGGATTCTTAGCGCCGGGCACACTGCGCGGAGTGAAAACGAACTCACCACCGCCGGCATTATAATCGGGGTGACCATAAATCTCGAATGGAGCATCCGTGCCGCGGCCGAGGCTCACGGGAGTGCCTTCGAAGTAGCAAGTCGAGGGATACAAATAGATAGCGCGCATCGTACGCAAGTTTGGCGACGGAGCGATAGGCAGCTCGTAGCGGGTCGAATGCGTGTAGTCGGCGCAAGGCACCACTGTCAGCGCCAGCTCCTTGTCGCTCTTGAGCCAGCCTTCGCCTTGAATCATCAGCGCAAGTTCGGCCAACGTCATGCCGTGTACCACCGGGATAGGCAGACGACCCACACCCGATTCGTATTGCATATCAAGAATAGGTCCATCTACATACATGCCGTTGGGGTTCGGGCGGTCGAGCACCATGAATTCTTTGCCGGCATCCGCCGCAGCATTCATCAGCGCGTACATCGTGCAATAATACGTGTAGAAACGAAGACCTACATCCTGAATATCGCACACAATCACGTCGAGGCCGTTCATCACCTCTTCAGCGGGTCCGCGGCGCTTGCCATCGTAGAGCGATGCAATTGGAATACCGGTCTGCGGGTCAACACTGCTGCTTACATGCTCGCCGGCATCAGCGCTGCCGCGAAATCCATGTTCGGGCGAGAAGATAGTCACTACGTTCACGCCATATTCAAGCATCAAGTCGAGCGTATGCTTCTCACCCACCATGCCGGTGTGGTTCGATAGCAAAGCTACGCGCTTGCCTATCAGTTGCGGCACATATTCGCCAACACGAGCTGCTCCGACCGTCACTTCTGCATTTACCGAAGCGGCAGAGCCGAGCATCATCAACATCACAAATACGAAGAAATGTTTGATATTCATGGTCTTAGATTTAGAAATTTCTTATCATTGCGCACCATAGCGCGCTTTGCAAAGATAGAGAAAAGAGGCGAACACGCAAACTTAAATTCATTTAATAGGTCTTAACGAATATTAAACCGCAAATAATGTTTTGCAGAATAAAAACTTCTTTATACCTTTGCAACCAGAACGGGGTATTAGCTCATCTGGCTAGAGCGCGACACTGGCAGTGTCGAGGTGAGCGGTTCGAGTCCGCTATACTCCACGAAAGCAGATTTGGATGTTTCCAAGTCTGCTTTTCTTTTTTTCGACCACCACTTCGCCCCGGCGCCACCCATTGTCAGCGCAGGCGAAAGCGCATAGTAAAAAACGGCACGCAGCCAGGCAATCGCCGAAGGCGTACGCTGCGAAGCCTGGCAACCGCCGAAGGCGCTTTGCAACGCAAAGAGCGCAGGCGTCTCGCCTGCGACTCAGAGGAAGGGTGAACGCGGCGAAGCCTGGCAACCGCCGAAGGCGCTTTGCTTTGCAAAGAGCGCAGGCGTCGGTAATTTTCTCGTAGGAAGGTGGGACGCGGCGCAGCATGGCTATCCGCCGAAGGCGTACGTTGCGCAGCCTGGCAACCGCCGAAGGCGCTTTGCTTTGCAAAGAGCGCAGGCGTCTCGCCTGCGAAACGCTCGGCGGTGGTAACTTTCTCAGCTTACTTCTGTTGAAAAACACAACCAAAAGTGACCCACTTTCACCGTTTTTCCTGACCCACTTTGCCCCGTCGCTTCCACGTAGCTGCTGGCGCGTGTCCTCCGCGTCGCAGGCGAGGACGCCTGCTCTCCAGGCTGCGCAGCGTACCCTTCGGCGATTGCCAGGCTGCGCAGCGCGCCATCCTCGGGTTCAAGATGGATAGTTACCCCTTCAGCAATGTGCCGAAGGGTGCTTCGGGCGGCGGCAGTTGCGGCGGTTGTTCGCAGCGGCGGTTGTTCGCGGGGCGGTTACGCGGTGGGGTATAATGAAAGCGCCCCGGGGACTTGTGGAGTCTCCGGGGCGCGGA
>CAYSQI010000001.1:139171-153843 GCA_964433215.1 uncultured Bacteroides sp. | reverse complement strand
GGTGGTGCCGAAAGTACAGAGCCCGCGGAGCGGGTGATGCTGTGTTTCACACCGCAGGCGAAGCCAATCGCAAAAGTCACTACCGCTGAGCGTTTCGCAGGCGAGCCAGAGGAAGGGTGAACGCGGCGAATGCCAGGAAAGCAGGCGTCCTCGCCTGCGTCGGTTGTGTAGGCGTTGGTTTCTTGCGTGCCGAGGAAGTTACCACCGCCGAGCGTTTCGCAGGCGAGGACGCCTGCGCTCTTTGCAAAGCAAAGCGCCTTCGGCGGTTGCCAGGCTGCGCTGCGTTCACCCTTTCTGGCGTTTCGCAGGCGAGGACGCCTGCTCCCCAGGCTGCGCTGCGTAGCGTAGGCGGTTGCCTGGCAATGTTGCGCACAAGCGGGTGCGCACATGACTTTCGATGATGGTGGCGTCGAAAGTGTGGAGTCAAGAGAAAAAAGGAGTGGGGGTCAAGACTTGGATTTGTCGGATGGGGCGGGAGAGAAGATCTCGTAGCTGTTGTCGCTATAGAAAACCATTATTGACTGGATGCGCTTGGCCGGGTCTGTCGGTATGACGGGATGAGGAGCCTGCGTGTTTGTCAGCGGAATGTGTTGCGAAATAGCCGAGCTCAAAACGCCGGACTCGTCGTTGCGGTCAAAAATCAGCTCATTTTGGGGATTTTGCGTAGATTGTCTTGGCTGATTTGTGGAGTTTTGGGAGAATTGATTTTCGGTATCGTGTTCTTTTACAACTTCTTGAGGTTGAGTTTGAGTTGAATTTTGACCAATTTGGCTTGATAATGCGGGCGTTTCACTGTCTGTCGTCATATTCCCTTCGCCAAAAAGGAGCCACATGATGTTTAGGTTAGGGTAGGCTTCGTGTAGCTTGGTGGTGAGGTCATCGCTCAGTCGTTTGTTGCGCCCGTTGAGAAATTGCGAAAGTGTAGGGCGAGGAATACCGGCCCGATCGGCAAACTGAGAATTTGTCAGATTTGTAAAATCGCGGAAAGTGATGAGGCGCTCGACGATATCCATGGCTAAAAAAGGGTAAAAACACGAAAAAATTGACGATGCAAATGTAAAAACAAAAATTCAAATATGCAAATTTATAATTATAAAAATGAAATTACGATTTGTAAATTGTGTGAGGTTCAAAAGTAAATTGCAAAATGATGTTGTAAATTCACGATTGTAAACGGGTTAAATTAAAGTTGTAAATAGAGATAGTTAATGCACTATTATGCAGTATATTAGATGTTGTAAGTTTTAACAACTTAAAGATTTTGCCATATTTAGCGGATTTTATGCACTAAAGATTTAAAAATTATTCGTAATATATATGAAAATCAGCAAAGTGTAGTAGTTGTTAAAGAATGTTTTTGGCTAAATTTTGGATTTGAAAACTCCCGTGGTGGATTTACAAAACGACTCGGATATGTAAATTTCGCTATTAACAATACCTAATTTCAGAGTGCATTTGCACCTATAAATTTGCTGAATTTGCAAATTAAAAAATGCAAATTTACGATTTTAATCAATTTTGATTTGCAAATAGTGTAAATTTGTTTAGAATTGCAAACTCAGATTACTAAAATTAGCAAATCTGAAAAATTCTCGTGTAAATGAGTGTGCGCTTGTAAATACTACAGTTTTCAGGGGTTAAATGATAGCGTAACTTGCTGAAAAAATTTCTTTAAACGCTATAAATTAGCGATTTAAAAAATCGAAAATTCAGTCCTAATTTTTCGGCAATCTGGAAATCCGAGCGAATTTCGATTGCTATGTTTGTTTACTATTCCTGATTATTTCTCGGAAGCTGCGTATATATGTATGTAATCTTACTTTGTTGCAGCGTCCGCCTTATACCCCACTCATAAAAAAGCATACCCACTTCGAAGCGTTCCGAAGTGGGTAGATTTCTCTTTTTTTCAACTGTGTGCTGCCCTAATGCTATGAAAATTATGCCGGATCTTTCATATCGTTTATCGCGAAATACGGTATGTTTTCGTAGTCTTATTCCCTTAGGCCGGAGTCATTTTGCGTATAATCATTTTAAGGCCGCTGTATGCGTTTGTAGTATTTGGATTATATGGTTTCTAATTTGCCGGCGACTGTGGCCAGGAGGCTGCTTATTTTTTGTTTAAAGGCGCTTTTTTGCCAAGGGATGGCACAGGCAACTAACAAACCAACGGGAATAGCCCAATAAGATATTGTGCAGATGGCGATGATGCAAGGGATCGCTAACAATGAAATGATGACTGTCAATGCCGAAATCAGGCAAATTGCAGCGATGATGTTGCGTGTGGTTTTGTTCTGAATATCATTGATGCCTTGCGAGAAGTAGGTGTCAAGACTATTTGTGATTGTTTCTTTATTAATGATAGTTTCCATAATTCGTTAGTTCTTGGTGTGGTGATTAAAATAATGATGATTATTCGGTGGCTCCGCCCAGGCGGCAGCTGTCCTGTTTGATGTAGAATCGCAAGATTGAGTAAATCATGTTTTCGATTGGCTCAAGGTCGTTGATTTCGGCGCCGAGCAGGATTTCTCCGGCTAATGCTGAGGCAACGTTGAGACGTTCGTTTTCGGGGAGAGCTCGCAGCGTGTTAATCACGTGGGGAGTCAGGACGATGTTGTGGTTCATAGTTTCTGTTGTTGTTGTTATGTCGTCGAGGTTAAGCATTTATTAATCGCTTGGAAGAGAGTTTCGTTTGATTACAATGCAAAAGTAGCACCACGCTTGTGTAAGAACGTGGTGCTACTGTGTTAATAAAAGTGAATTTATTAGAATGTGTGCGTTTTAGTACTTGTCCGGGAGGATTGAGAGCGACTATGACCAACGCGATTTCTGCCGAGCGTCGAGTGTGGCTTCAGCGGGGTTGTCGGCCGGATGCCACAGCTTTAGGCCTTGTAAGCGCTCGGGCAAGAATTGCTGCTTGACGAAATGTCCGGGATAGTCGTGCGAGTAGAGATAGTTCTTGCCATAGTCGAGCGATTTCATAAGTCCTGTAGGGGCGTTTCGCAGGTGAAGAGGCACCGGTTGATTGCCGGAGTTGCGAACCTCGTTGAGGGCGTTGTTGATGGCCATGTACGCCGAATTGCTTTTGGCGCTTGTGGCGAGGTAAATGGTGCATTCGGCGAGAGGAATACGGCCTTCGGGCATTCCGATTTTGTGTATAGCGTCGAAGGTGGCGTTAGCCAGGAGTAGCGCGTTTGGATTAGCCAGGCCTATGTCTTCGGCAGCAGAGATTATTAGGCGACGTGCAATGAATTCGGGGTCTTCGCCGCCTTCAATCATACGAGCGAGCCAGTAGATGGCAGCGTCGGGGTCGCTGCCGCGTACGCTTTTGATGAATGCCGAGATGATGTCGTAGTGCATCTCGCCGCCTTTGTCGTAGGCTTGAGGATTGCTCTGAAGGCTGTCGGTGACGACTTTGTCGTTGATGACAACGGGCTGGCCGGCGGGCGTAGCTTGTTGGATTAGGTCAATGATGTTGAGAAGTTTGCGAGCGTCGCCGCCTGAATAGCGGAAGAGTGCGTCGGTTTGCTCGACCTTAACCTCGAGTTGCGCGAGGGTCTTATCAGCAGCGAGAGCTTGCGTGAGGAGTTGGTTGAGGTCGTTTTCGTCAAGCGGGTTCAGAACGTAGACTTGCGCACGCGAGAGGAGCGGACGAATGACTTCGAACGATGGGTTTTCGGTAGTAGCACCGATGAGTGTGACCGTGCCTTCCTCGACAGCGCCGAGCAAGCTATCCTGCTGGCTTTTCGAGAATCGGTGGATTTCGTCGATGAAAAGTATCGGCCGGCCCACAGAGAACATGCTCGCGCTCTCGCGACGGCATTGTTCGATGACTTCGCGCACTTCTTTGACGCCCGAATTAACGGCTGATAGGGTGTGAAACGAGCATTTGGTGGCGTTGGCGATGATGCGAGCCAATGTGGTCTTTCCGACGCCGGGAGGGCCCCACAAGATGAATGATGCGACGTTGCCGCTTTCAATCATGCGACGGATGATGCCGCCGGGTCCTACGAGATGTCGTTGGC
Organism: uncultured Bacteroides sp.; assembly: GCA_964433215.1. Classification (GTDB taxonomy): domain Bacteria; phylum Bacteroidota; class Bacteroidia; order Bacteroidales; family Muribaculaceae; genus CAG-873. Next base: position 149,821 of record CAYSQI010000001.1, on the reverse strand, counting down.
CGACGTATTCGTCGAGAGTATGAGGGCGTAAGCGTTCGGCTAAGGGTTGGAATGCCATGGTCGGTCGAGAGGTTTTTGAGAGTCGTTAAATTCTGAAAAAGCCCGGGAGATTGCGCTGCCCGGGCTTTTTCGTATGATTGGTGTTTAATTAGTTGCCGAGTTTCTCGTTAACTTCTTTGAGTTTTGCGCTGAAATCCTTGGCCAGAGTGTCGTTAGCTTCTTTATCTTCGGCGCTTTCGGATTCTTGGCTCAGGGTGCTATAATAAGCGATAGAGAACATGTAGGCTTCTTTGTAGAGCTGAAGGCCGTTGTTGGCGTTGGCCGCATCGGCGTTGGCGGGGTCAGCATCGAGCATGGCTACCATTTCACCATAGGTGGCGATAGCTTCAGCGTTGGGCTTGTTGCCGTTGCCTGCAATCATGAGGCGAGCTTTGCGTTGCAGGAATGTGGGGTCGGGCTGAGCGCGTTCCATAACGCGATTGACGTATTCGATGCCTTTATTAGCAGCTTCGGCGCGGAGCTCCATGTTGTCGCCTGCGGTAGCAGCTACGTTAAGCCAGCGAGCAGAGCCGGTGTAGATGTCGTTGAGGCTGGGTTCGGGGGTGTTTTCGAGATATTTGTCGAATGCCAGAGCAGCCTTGTGGTAGTTTTTTGCCTTGGTGTAAGCAGCGCTAAGAGCGAGTTGCACTTCAGCGTTTTCGGGGAATTTCTCAGCAGCGATTTCGTATTGGATTACAGCGAGAGAATCTTGACCGAGGTTCGACAGAGCGTCGGCATAGGTGGTGAAGTCGTTGGTGGTGAAGTAGCCGTTGGGGTTGTTTGCGAAGAAAGCGGCTGCGTCGTCTACGCCTTTCTGATAGTCGCCCATCTGCACTTCGTTGAGGAAGCGGAGACGCTGCATCAGGAAGTGTGAAGGATCCTGAGCGAGGATTTCGTTGGCAACGCGAAGGCTTTCAGCGTATTTTTCGCCATAATAGAGGAGTACGGAGTAGCGAGCCTTGTCTTCGGGGAAGTGGTTGGGGTTCTGGATGTAGCGACCGTACTGTTCGGCTGCTTTGTTCCAGTAGTTGCCTTCGTAGTATTTTTCAGCGAGTTCGCGTTGTCCGAGAGCTGAATTAGGAGCAACGGCGAGGAATTCTTCGAGCTTGGCAATCGAGAACTGAGGATTTACCTTGAAGTAATTGTTGGCATACTTGACATAGCCTTCGGGGTTAGCGTTGTCGTAGCTGATAGCCATTTCGTACATAGCAGCGGCGTCGCCGATGTTACCGGCATCGAAAGCCATGTCACCTTCGAGAATGTAGATTGAAGGTTCGGTGTTTTTCGAATCTTTGTGAGCTTTTGCGAGGTACTTGTCGATTTCCTTTTTATAAGCTACGGGGTCGGCGTTGTAGTAAGCGCGAGCGATAGCTACCGTGATTTCGTGGTTCTTCTTTGCGAGTTTCTGAGCGCTTTTGAAGAGGTCGGAAGCCGAGTCAGCGTCGCCGTTGAGAAGAGCGAGAGCGCCGAGGCCTACGTAGTTGTAGGCGCAATCAGCATCGGCTGCGATGCCGGCGTCGAAGTATTTCTTAGCAGCATCTTTGTCTTTGAGGGCAAGGTAAGTTTGGCCGAGGTAGTAGTTGGCCAAAGCCTGATCCGTGCCAGCCTGTCCGAGGGTGTTGGTCAGAATGGTCTTGGCGTTTTCATATTGGCCGGCTTTGTAATATTCAATACCGTCCTTGTAGCCTTGACTTTGTGCGCCGGCCAGAAGTGAACCGGCCAAAAGCATGGAAAAGAAAAGTTTAAATTTCATAGCTATTTTTGATTGGATTTATATACTTATTTAAGTTCAACGACTTGAATACGCGAGGCACGAGCGGGAAGGATGCCAGTCTTCATAATGATTTTCTGGCCGAGTTCGCCGGTGACGAAAGCATAGAAGCCGCTGGCGAGTGAGCCTGAAGGGCCGGTAGTAATCATGTACATTTGGCGGAACAGAGGATATGTGCCGTTGAAAATGTGTTGCTGATACGGCTTGTAAGCGCGAGCTTCGGCATCGTTGTATATGCTGAGTACTTTTACGCTTTCGTTGAGAGTGGCGCCAATGACTGTGTCGGTGCGCATTACTTGCTCGGTGAGTTGTTCGGGCGACAGGTCGGCCGAGCTCATGTCGGAAGTAATCCATGTGACTCCGAGTACGCCGATGGCGTTTTTGTTGGCTTTAACGGCCTTGAAAACATCGGGAATTGAGCCTTGTGCGTAAACGTTAGGGCCAAACGGGCGGCCGTTGAGCAGTGAGTCGCGCATATATGTGGCGAGCGACGAAGATTTGTCGTCGAAAACTATTGAAATCTCGCCGAGGTCGTTAGGCTCGATATCGTTCCAGTTGCGTGTCTCGCCGGAGAGTATTTGGGCTATTTCCTTTTTGGTGAGCTTGTAGACGGGATTGGCGGGATTTACAATCAGAGCAATTGCGTCAACGGCAATCTTGGTGGAGCGCACAACATGGTTCTTTGACTTGATGTAGTCTCTTTCTTGTTGAGTCAAGTCGCGAGGGATGACGATAGTCTTGGTGTTGAACGACATCAGCGAGTCGAGCGCTTCGCGCTGGGTGACGTATCGAGTCAGAATATGCGCATCGGGATACTGGTATTCGAAAACATCGACTTCTTGTTCCATGATGTTTTCGAACGTGTTGTCGCACATCATGGTGGTGGTGCCAGTGGTGTGCGAGTTGGCACTCTTCTCGTATTTCAGACAGCCGGTCGAGCACAGAAGCAACGAGCAAGTGAGCAGAGTAGTGAGGCACGGTCTCATATTTCGTCGTCGCTTTGAGTGAACATTTTGTATTGTCGCCAGCCACGGAAGAAGCCGTAGATGATAAGTACGGGACCAACGACCCAACGGGCGATATTCCACGATGCGGGCCAGTTAAAGAAGTTGATCAAGAGCAGCACCCCCATGCCAACGTAGATGAAAACCATGAAGATGCCGAAGGCAATGCCAAGAATTGTCTTGGTCGACGGCATATTGATGCGTGCAGATTGGCGGCGCGAGGAGTTATTGTCGTTTAATTCGCTCATTCACTTATTTTTTTAAATTTGATAAATCTCTGATAGATAGTATGAGAAGCTACTTTAAGATTTAACAATCAAGCGTTAGTTTGGTTTTGGAAGTTGATCAATCTTTAATTCGTGTTGTAAAGGTACGGTTTTCCAAATTAATAACGCTAAGAAAAATGAAAAAAATACTTAAAATGAGAAATTTTATACAAAACGCGCCTCGGAAAAGCGAGCTCCGCGAAGGTAATCGGCAGCCGACATCCGTTTTTTTCCGGCGGGATGCACTTCAAGAATTTCTACAAGGTGGCCGGTGCCATCGGCAGCCAGCAGGCGGTTGCCGTCGACTTTCACGTCGCCGGGTTGTAGCGAAGTGGTCTCATCGGTGGGGCGCACTTTGAGTATCTTGATTTGTTCGGGGGCTTTGTCATCGAGCACAATAGCGGAGCGAGCTGCGGGGTAGGGCGAGAGTCCGCGGATGAGGTTGTGAATTTCTCGCGCTGAGCGGTTCCAATCGACGACGAGGTCTTCGGCAAAGATTTTCGGTGCGGGAGTAGGTTCGATATCGTTGATGAGATCGTCTTGCGGTATTGGTTTGAGAGTGCCTTCGAGGATGTGCTCGACGGTCTCGATGGTGAGGTCGGCTCCGAGGGTCATTAGTCGGTCGTGAACCGAGCCGACGTTTTCGTCCGGACCGATTTCAATGGCGGTTTGCTGCAGGATGTCGCCTGTGTCGATTTCGTGCTTGAGCATGAAGGTCGTGACACCGGTGGTGGTGTCGCCGTTCATGATAGCACGGTTGATGGGAGCAGCGCCACGGTAGCGAGGCAGCAAGGAGGCGTGTAGGTTGAATGTGCCAAGCGGGGGCATCGACCACACTATTTCGGGCAGCATACGGAAGGCGATGACGATGAAGAGATGGGCTTGCAGCTGCTGCAGTTGGTCGACGAATGCCGAATCCTTGAGCTTTTCGGGCTGCATGAGCGTCAATCCGTGTTCTACGGCATACTGCTTGACGGGCGATTGTATGAGCTTGTGGCCACGCCCGGCGATTTTGTCGGGCATAGTCACTACGCCAACTATGTTGTATCCACCCTTGACGAGGCGGTCGAGACTTTCGACTGCAAAGTCGGGCGTGCCGAGAAATACGATTCGGAGGTCTTTCTTATCCATTGATGGCTATTTAGTCGTTGTTTTGAATATTTGCGACCAGGTCGGTCCACGGTTGTTGGTCGGGCACGGGTGCGTCAACATCGATTGTGTTGCCCGACACCGGATGGACAAAACTGATGTGGCGAGCCAGGAGCGAGATGCTGCCATCGGGGTTCGAACGGCGGTCGCCATATTTTAGGTCGCCCTTGATAGGGCAGCCTATAGCGCTGAGTTGTACGCGTATTTGGTGCTTCCGACCTGTGAGCAGGTTTATTTCAAGCAGATTGTAATGATTGCCGGAGGCCAAAACGCGATATCTGAGGCGAGCTTCTTTGGCTGAAGCCGAGGGCTTTGCCGAGGCGTACGATTTGTTGTTGCGTTCAGTGGTCGTAATGTAGTGAGTAAGCTCGGCTTCGGGTGGAACGGGCAGGTTGCGCGTAAGAGCCCAGTAGGTTTTGTGTATTTTGCCTTCGCGCAGCATTTCGTTGAGTCGTGACAAGGCCTTAGAGGTCTTGGCAAATATAACAGCGCCGCCGACGGGCCGATCAAGGCGGTGAACTACGCCAAGAAAAACGTTGCCGGGTTTGGCATCGCGTTCCTTGATGAAAGCCTTCAGAGTCTCGACTAACGGGGTGTCGCCGGTCTTGTCGCCCTGCACGATTTCACCGGGGCGTTTGTTGACAATTATAATATGGTTGTCTTCGTAAAGTATCTCGCTCATTTTCAGAAATCCGGTGCACCCGGGCCGTAAGGCCGAGATGCACCGGGTGTAGAGTCTGTGAATTGTTTAGATACCGAGGTCTTTCTTGATGACGTCGATTTTGGCGGCAGCGTCGGCGTTGCAGCGGTCGTAGTCGTCTTTCGATGTCATCTTGTCGTGAACTTCGATGTAGAATTTGATTTTTGGCTCGGTACCCGAGGGGCGAATCGAAATTTTCGAACCGTCTTCGGTGAAGTACTGGAGTACGTTCGAAGTCGTCGGGAAGTCGAGTTCGCTGATGTTGCCCGAGAGTACGTCGGTGGCTTTCAGTGTCTGATAGTCCTTGATGATGGCGAGTTTGCTGCCGCCGAGTTGCTTGGGCGGGTTCTGACGGAAGTCGCTCATCATCTTTTGGATTTCTTCGGCGCCGGTCTTGCCGGGGCGGACTACCGAGACTCCCACTTCGTGGCTATATCCGTTCAGTAGGTAAATCTCCTGAAGCATTTGGTTGAAGTCGATGCCGCGGTCTTTAGCCCATGCGCAGACTTCGCACATCAGCGATATAGCCGATACGGAGTCTTTGTCGCGAGCGAAAGTTTCGGCCAGGAAGCCGTACGACTCTTCGCCGCCGCCGATGTACTGATCTTTGCCTTCGAGGTCGCGAATGACGCTCGCAATCCACTTGAAGCCGGTGTAGCAGTCGTACATCTTGATGCCTTGATTTTCGGCGATGGCTTTGATAGTCTCGGTGGTAACGATAGTTTTGACGATGTATTCGTTGCCTTTGAGGCGGCCGAGCTCGCGGTTGCGGCGCATGATGTAGTTGAGCAGAATCATGACGATCTGGTTGCCGTTGATGAGCTGGTATTCGCCCTTGCTATCGCGGATCACGCAGCCGATGCGGTCGGCGTCGGGGTCAGAGGCGAGGATGATGTCGGCAGCGACTTCCTTGCCCTTGGCGATAGCCATAGCCATAGCCGAAGCGTTTTCGGGGTTGGGGGAGTCGACTGTTGGGAAGTCGCCTGACGGAATGTCTTGCTCGGGCACGTGGATGATGTTGGTGAAGCCGTAGTTGCGGAGCGATTCGGGAATGAGCTTCACACCAGTGCCGTGGATGGGGGTGTATACAATCTTGAGGTCGGCTTGACGCTTGATGACTTCGGGGTCGAGCGACAGCGACTTAACGTTGGCAAGGAAAGCAGCATCAATATCGTCGCCGATGATTTGAATCAGGTCGGGATTGCCGTTGAATTTGATTTCTTCGGGTTTGATGCGGCTGACGTGGTTGATGATGTTGACGTCGTGCGGAGCGATAATCTGAGCGCCGTCTTCCCAATAGGCTTTATAGCCGTTGTATTCTTTGGGATTGTGTGATGCCGTGATGTTTACGCCACTTTGACAGCCGAGTTCGCGAATGGCGAACGAGAGTTCGGGGGTGGGGCGGAAGCTGTCGAAGAGGAAAACTTTGATGCCGTTAGCCGAGAAAACGTTGGCAACGACTTCTGCAAATTTGCGCGAGTTGTTGCGAACATCGTGGCCTACTGCTACGCGGATTTTATCCTTATCCGGGAATGCCTCGTGAAGATAGTTTGCAAGGCCTTGTGTAGCACCGCCTACGGTGTAGATGTTCATTCGGTTGGAGCCGGCGCCCATGATGCCGCGCAAGCCGCCTGTGCCGAATTCGAGGTCTTTATAGAATGATTCGATGAGCAGATTCTTGTCCTCATCGTCGAGCATAGCTTGTACGGCAGCGCGAGTCTCTGCGTCGTAGGTATCGGAGAGCCATTGTTTGGCCTTCTCGGTTACTTCATTGAGAAGCTGAAAACGTTCTTCCATGTTATTATTAGGTGTTTTTGTTGTGATTTTTTCCTTTATGCAAAGGTAAGTTGTTTTTCTGACAATAACAAAACTTTAAATTATTTTTAAAAACAATACGCTCCGAATCCGCAAAAAGTTGGATTCGGAGCGTAAAAGTATGAGTTGTTGTAATCTGGCTTGCTTATTTCTTGCCGGCTGATACAAGTCGGCCGAGCATGAATGTCAGCGATGCCGTGCCGTCCATAGTCGGTTCGTTGGTAGAGTAGTCGCTGAAGTCGTCGTGGTAAACGACGTATTCGTTTTGGATTTCTTCGAAGCGGTCTTCGTTGCGCAGGTTGACGCCCCAAAGTGAATCGAAGATAGTGGCATAGACGGGTCCGTCGACAAGGCCGCCTACGAGGAAGTCGCGTCCGGGACGGTTGCCAATCGACATATCAGTCATGGCCGAGTGGGGGTCGAGCGGTGATGATTTGACCATACCTTCGGGCATGATTATCATTGTCTGTCCCCAGGGGTTTACGCCGAAGAGCCAGTCGCGTGCCGAGGTTTCGAGTTCGCGATATGTCTGGTCGCCTGTGATTTCGCGGTAAAGCATTGCTTGAGTGACGAGCGCCACGGCAAGGTTGTTGGAGCACCAAATGAAGGGGATGCCTACCATGAACGCATTGCCGGCAGCGCGTTCGGCTACGCGGTCGAGGCCGCTACGCATGTTGCGCTTGAATTCTTTGCCGATGCGGCCGTCGAGGCGAGCAAGTTCGGCGTGGCCGAGGTTCACGAAGGGATACCATTGGTAGTGGCGAGCTGAGTCGGCACCCATCCAGGGGGTCACGGGCTCGAGTCGGCCGTAGCTGACGGCTTCGGTCAGATAGCGATTGTCGCGCGACTGACGCCAGCGAGCCATGGCGGCAAGCTCCATGTCGTCCGACCAGTTATCTTCTTCATAGTAGTAGGGCGAGACGGTGGAATTGGTCTGGCAAGCGCCGGGGTTGGCTGCACCGACTTCGAAGGCTATGGCCGAGCGGCGTGCGAGTTCGGCAGCAAATTCGGGGTCAGTGGCGGCGAAAACTTCGCTACCAAGTCCGAAAGAAGATGCGAATTTACCGACTGAAGAAGCCAAGCCCCAGCTTTCGTTTTTGTATTTGCTCAAGCCCGAGGGGTATCCGTTGCAGCGGTAGACCGGACGGTCGGCGCCGGGACCCCAGCCGTAATCGACATTGTCGCCTTTGGGTGTGCCTACGTAGCGATGGTCGCGGTCGTCTGCAATCTGGTTGAGGAACAAGCTGTCCTGAGGATTCATCTTGACCATCCATTCGAGGCCCCAGCGAGCTTCATCGAGGATGTCTGGCACCCCATTAGAGCCGGGGAGGCCTTTGGCGTCGTATGAGTCGCCCCAGATGTCGGGGTTTTCGCGGTATGCGAAGAGCATCTGATACACGGTGTTTGCCGACGTCGTCAGATACTGGAGATAGTCGCTGGCATCGTGCCAGCCGCCGGTGACGTCGATGTGTGTGCCGTCCAGTTCATCGGCAAGTACGAGGTAGCCGTCTTTGGTGTGGCAATGTTCGTTGTGTGTGGGGTTGAAGCCGCAGCGTTGCTGGCGCAGGTAGATAAGCGGCAGCTCGTGGATGCTCAATCGGCTGTATGCGTCGTTGCCGATATATAGCGGGGCTACTTCCGCAACTTTTCCGTCGATGACGGCCGACAGGGTGTATTGGCCCGGTTCGGTGACTGATGAGAAGTAGATGCGAGCGGAGTATTTCATCGGCTCCCACGGCTCGGTGACGACGACGCTATCGGCTTGGCGGGTGCCATGGTCGGGCGAAGCGATTTGGAATGTCATTTGTGCCGGGTCGACGTTGCCGAAGTAGACGGCTGTCTTGAGATCGTCGGTGAGGTAGCCAACTTGGTTGACTCTCAGCGTTTGTGCCGTGGCAGGTAGAGCCAATAGGGCACACATAGCAATAATAGTCGTTTTCATAGTTTTATAAGGTAAATGTGTTGAAGTGTCTGTGTTAGAGCGACATCATGAATAGCATCGCGAATAAAGCAATGGGTGCTACGGCCAGCAGCGAATCTATGCGGTCGAGGATGCCGCCGTGGCCGGGAATGATATTGCCCGAATCTTTTACGCCGACTGTGCGCTTAATCATGGATTCGAACAGGTCGCCGAATGTGCTTGCAATGCTGACTATTGCGGCATAAATTGCCATTGCGACGCCTGTCATGTGCGGGTTGTTCAGGTATATATGCGAGAAATAACCGGCGACTACCGATAGGACGAGTCCGCCGATGAAGCCTTCCCAAGTCTTTTTGGGCGATAGACGTTCGCACAATTTGGTGCGACCGAATGTGCGACCGCTTAGGTAAGCACCTGTGTCGTTGACCCAAATGAGTACAAACGTTATTAGGATAAAGTGGTAGGAAAGCATGGCCGCATAGCTGAGAACCATTAATGGAATGGCAATATATACAATCGCGAGAATTGAGTAAAGGAACGAGTGTACGGCGTTTTCGTGACGTACGTTCGTTGCTAAGATCATGCGTGTGGGGATGTACAGTAAAAGCGCTGCCGGGGCTATCCAGATGTTTTTTAGGCTATATACTGCGGTGAAAGCTATGAGTGTTACGAAAATATCGGCGAAACGCTCGATATCGCTTATAGGTGATTTTGTGGAGAGGAGTTTTTCCAGTTCGAGTATGCCGACTACGGCGAAGATTCCCATTAGAAATGTGAACAGATTGTAGTTTTCGCCGAAGAGGAGAGAGAGGACTATGATGGCAACGTAGACCGAGCCGGATAGGGCTCTCAGAAGCATATTATTCATTACTTGGTTGTTCTTGTGTGGTGATGGTGTCTGTTTCTGCAATAGGAGGTGTGCTATTTGCGGTTGTATCTGTGTTTTTGGTTTCTTTTATCAAGCCGGGGTCGGGGGCTTTCATACGCACCTTCATTTGGTCGAACCCCTGTCCGTAGACGCCGTTGACGTTGGCTTTGGTGATAAATGCGTCCTTGTCGATTGATTTGATGATACGCGAGATGGTGACCGACTCTATCTTGCGGCACATCACCAACAAGATTTTGACCTCTTGTTTGCTGTACCACCCCATGCCGTTGATGACGGTGCACCCGCGGCGTGCTTCGTTGTTGACCGCTGTGGCGATTTCGCGCCAATGCTTCGAGAAGATTGTAAATTGCACGGCCTGGCGGTTGGAGTTAATCATCAAGTCGGCCATGTAGGAGCTCATGAATAGTACGACAAAGCCGTAGACTACGTTGTCGATTTCGTGGAATAGGAAATACGACGACGAGATGATGCACATATCGACGTAAATCATCGTTCGGCCTATTGTCACATTAGTATATTTGGCAACCATTGCGGCCACGATGTCTGTGCCACCTGTCGAGCCATTGTGCACGAAGGCCATACCGATGCCGGTACCGGCCAAGATGCCGCCGATAACTGTTGAGGGGAATGGGTCAAGTGTGAACAAACCGTCGCATATCGGTATCGCGATACCCATCATTACCGAAATCATCGTCGCTCCGAATATTGTTCCGAACACAAACTGCTTGCCGACTACTTTGTAGGCTATTGCCAAGAGGATGAGATTGCAAGCGTAGTTGCCGACTGCGATGGGGATGCCGAGGGTGAAGTACAGAATGGTACTCAAACCGGCCAAGCCTCCGATTACGACGTTATGTGGAAGAATGAAGGACGCGAAGCCAAAGGCATAGATTGATACACCGAGCGTGATAAAAATATAATCCTTGGCACTGCGCCAGATTTTTTGCTTACTTATAGTCATTTTAGCAATTGCGACGAGGCAGAGTTTTGTTTTATTAAAGTTGTCGCAAATTTAAGCAAATTTCTTCATTTTTCAACTCTTTGCCGAAATTTTTGTGGCGCGTTTTTTTATGTTTTTGTTTTGGTGGTCTCAATT
>CAYSQI010000001.1:0-139071 GCA_964433215.1 uncultured Bacteroides sp. | reverse complement strand
AAAAACGACAAAAATGACCGAACTACTCAAAAATTAGATGATTAATTGATTGAAAAACCAAATAAAATTCTTAACTTTGCGCGTGACTTTTGGCCTGTTAACTCGTTTTTATAGTTAATGGGTTGTTAATTAATGAATTAGAGATGATAAATATTACATTTCCCGATAATAGCGTCAAGCAGTACGAGCAGGGTGTAACTCCGCTCGATATCGCTCGTTCGATCAGCTCTCGTCTTGCTGAGGATGTGCTTGCTGCAAGTGTCAACGATCAGGAGTGGGATCTCACCCGTCCGATTGAATCTGATTCAACTTTGAAACTTTTCAAGTGGGATGATGCCGAGGGTAAGCATGCTTTCTGGCATTCATCGGCTCACTTGCTTGCCGAAGCACTCCAGGAACTCTATCCCGGTGTGAAGTTTGGTATCGGCCCGGCTATTGAGAATGGTTTCTATTACGATATCGATCCCGGACAGAATCAACTTACCTCCGACGACTTTCCTAAAATCGAGGAAAAGATGCTCGAGTTGGCTCGCCGCAAAGAAGATATCGTTCGCGCAAATATCTCGAAGGCCGACGCTTTGAAGCTTTTTGGCGACCGCAACGAGACTTATAAATGTGAACTTATTTCCGAACTCGAGGACGGCTTTATTACCACCTATACTCAAGGTAACTTTACCGACCTCTGCCGTGGCCCGCATATTCCCAACACAGCACCTATCAAGGCTGTGAAGATTACTTCGCTCGCCGGCGCTTACTGGCGCGGTGACGAGAAGCGCGACCAGCTCGTGCGTGTTTATGGCATCACCTTCCCTAAGAAGAAGATGCTCGACGAGTATTTGACGCTACTCGAAGAAGCCAAGAAGCGCGACCATCGCAAGCTCGGCAAAGAAATGGAATTATTCGCGTTCTCGCAGAATGTGGGCGCCGGCCTGCCTCTGTGGCTTCCGAAAGGCGCTGCATTGCGCGATCGTCTCGAACAGTTCCTTCGCAAGATTCAGAAGCGCTATGGTTATCTGCAGGTAATCACTCCGCATATCGGCAATAAGGCACTCTATGTGACTTCGGGTCACTATGCTAAGTACGGTAAAGACTCGTTCCAGCCTATCCATACTCCGCAAGAGGGTGAGGAATATCTGCTTAAACCCATGAACTGCCCTCATCACTGCGAAATTTTCCGTGCTTTGCCGCGCAGCTATCGCGACCTGCCTCTGCGCTTGGCTGAGTTCGGTACCGTATATCGCTACGAACAGAGTGGTGAACTTCATGGCCTGACTCGTGTGCGTGGCTTTACGCAGGACGATGCCCATATCTACTGCGCACCCGATCAGATTAAAGATGAGTTCCTCAAAGTTATGGACATCATCTTCTACATCTTCAAAGCCCTCAAATTTGAAAACTTTGAAGCTCAGATTTCGCTGCGCGACCCCAATAACAAAGAAAAATACATCGGTTCCGACGAAAATTGGCATCTTGCCGAGCAAGCCATCATCGAAGCTTGTCAAGAAAAGGGCTTGAATGCTCGCACCGAACTCGGCGAAGCTGCATTCTATGGTCCGAAACTCGACTTCATGGTGAAGGATGCTATCGGCCGCCGCTGGCAGCTTGGCACCATTCAGGTCGACTACAACCTGCCCGAACGCTTCCAACTGGAATACACCGGAGCCGACAATCAAAAGCATCGCCCCGTGATGATTCACCGTGCCCCCTTTGGCTCGATGGAACGCTTCGTGGCAGTCCTTTTGGAGCACACTGCAGGCCGTTTCCCGCTGTGGCTTACTCCCGAGCAGGTAGTCATCCTACCTATCTCGGAGAAGTACAACGACTATGCTCACGAAGTAGCTCGTCAGCTCGACGAAGCCGATTTCCGTGTAGAAGTCGATGACCGCAACGAGAAGATTGGTCGCAAGATTCGCGACAACGAACTCAAGCGTATCCCTTATCTTGTAATTGTCGGCGAAAAAGAACAGGCTGCCGGCGAAGTTTCTGTCAGAAAACAAGGCGAAGGCGATCAGGGTTCGATGAAAATTGCTACCTTTGCCGAGAAGCTCGCACAAGAGGTGAAAGACTCGATTAACCAATAATACACTGAATGGATAAAAAGCCCAACTTTACTCCGGGACCGCGTCCTCAAGGACCGCGCCCCCAGCAGCGAGACCGCAGGCTGCCGGACCGCAACGCTAAAGACCCCAATAATATTAACGAACACATACGTGCGCGTGAGGTGCGTCTTGTAGGCGACAATGTGACTCCGGGTATCTACTCTATTCAGGAAGCTCGCCGGCTTGCCGATGAGCTTGAACTCGACCTCGTGGAGATTTCAGCACAAGCCGATCCCCCGGTTTGTAAGATTCTTGACTATCAGAAATTCTTATATCAACAGAAGAAAAAAGCCAAGGAAATCAAAGCTAAGGCTACGAAGGTGGTCGTCAAGGAAATCCGTTTCGGGCCTCAGACCGATGATCACGACTATAACTTCAAGCTAAAGCATGCTATCGGCTTCCTTCAGGAAGGCGCCAAGGTCAAAGCTTATGTGTTCTTCAAAGGCCGTTCGATTCTTTTCAAAGAACAAGGCGAAGTGCTCTTGCTTCGTTTTGCCAACGACCTCGAGGAATATGGCAAAGTCGAACAGATGCCCGTGCTTGAAGGCAAGCGAATGATTATCATGATTTCGCCCAAGAAAAAGTAAAAAAAGGTGTCACGAGTTGACACATATTATATAACTCCAATTAATAACAAACAAAATGCCGAAGATTAAAACTAATTCCGGTGCCAAAAAAAGATTCGCTCTTACCGGATCAGGAAAAATCAAAAGAAAACACGCTTACCACAGCCACATTCTGACTAAGAAGACCAAAAAGCAGAAGCGCAACCTCGACCACTTCGCTCTCATCGCACGTGTGGACGAAAAGAACGTTAAAGCCCTCTTGGCTCTGAAATAATCAGAACGAAAGCTCTACAAGCCACGTTTCCGTAGATTTTTAATCGCGAGTTTATAATCACTTTTATTAACCGAATGTGCAGCCACTAAGAGCCCCTGCGCAAGCAAAGGCCGCTGACATTCACAACGCAACAATAAAATGCCTAGATCAGTCAACCACGTTGCCTCACGTGCACGTCGTAAAAAAATTCTCAAACTTACCCGCGGCTACTTTGGCTGCCGCCGTAATGTGTGGACCGTTGCCAAGAATACTTGGGAAAAAGGTCTTACCTACGCTTACCGTGACCGTAAGGACAAAAAAGGCAACTTCCGTGCCCTCTGGATTCAGCGTATCAACGCTGCTGCTCGTCAGCACGACCTGAGCTATTCGAAGCTCATGGGCCTGCTCCACAAGGCCGGCATCGAAATCAACCGCAAAGTCCTCGCTGACCTCGCCCTCAACAACCCCGAAGCTTTCAAAGCTATCGTTGACAAGGTGAAGGCCTGAGAATTTCGGTTTTCGACCTTATGAAATAACCCGCTGCTTCGGTTTGCCCGGCAGCGGGTTGTTTGCTTCTGTTCAGCCAGTTTTCTTACGTAATAGCCTCTTTTACTTTATTTAATATTAGTTTTTGTTAGATAAATTGCGCGGTTTGCAATAAATTGTTAACTTTGCAATAGAAAAAATGCGCACTTTTCGTAACGGCGCATCCTTGCAGAAGAAAATAATTATAACTAATAATCTGATAATTATGAGTTTAAACATCATTGTGCTTGCTAAGCAGGTGCCCGACACCCGCAATGTAGGCAAAGATGCTATGAAGGCCGATGGTACTATCAACCGTGCCGCCTTGCCTGCAATCTTTAACCCTGAAGACTTAAATGCGCTCGAACAGGCTCTTCGTCTGAAGGACGCTAACCCCGGATCCACCGTCACTATGCTGACTATGGGTCTTCCCAAAGCCGCCGAAGTCATCCGCGAAGCTATGTATCGTGGCGCTGACGGCGGCATCGTTTTGACTGACCGTGCCCTTGGCGGTGCCGATACTCTGGCTACTTCCTATTCGCTGGCTCAGGCTGTCAAAAAGATTGGTAATTACGACATCATCCTCGGTGGCCGCCAAGCTATTGACGGCGATACCGCTCAGGTCGGTCCCCAAATTGCCGAAAAACTTGGCATCCCGCAAGTGACTTATGCTGAAGAAATCCTCGATCTCAAAGATGGTAAGGTGACCGTCGTTCGTCGTCTTGAACATGGCATCGAGACCGTTGTGGCTCCGCTGCCCTGTGTCGTTACTGTTAACGGCTCGGCTGCCGATTGCCGCCCGCGCAACGCCGTGCGTCTGATGAAGTACAAACGTGCCGTATCGCCCAGCGAAAAGGCCGCTTTGACCGAAGAACAGCAAGCCTTTGTTGATGCTCGCGAATACCTTCAGCTGAAAGAGTGGGGCGCTGCTTTCGTTGAGGCCGACCCCGAACAAATCGGCTTCCCCGGCTCTCCTACAAAAGTTAAGACTGTCGAAAGCGTCGTCTTTACAGCTAAAGATGCCCGTCACTTAGATGATAATGACGCTCAAATCGAAGAACTTATCAAAGAACTCATCGAAAACCACACCATCGGCTAATCATCGCATCACGCCGAACAAATTTTTTAACTATGGCAGATATCAATAATCTTATAGTTTACTGCGAGATCGAAGATGGCCGTGTGGCTGACGTTTCGCTCGAACTGCTTACCAAAGGCCGCAAGCTCGCCGACCGCCTTGGCGTGAAGCTTGAAGCCCTTGTCATCGGCTCGGATCTCAAAGATGTCGAAAAGCAGGTCTTCCCCTATGGCGCTGACACTGTTTACAAGGTCGACGACAAGCGCCTTTATCCCTATACCTCCAACCCTCATGCAGCTGTCCTGATTAACCTTTTCAAGGAAATCAAGCCCCAGATTGCACTTATGGGCGCTACTTGCATCGGCCGCGACCTCGGTCCGCGCGTATCTTCGGCTCTTCACTCGGGCCTTACCGCTGACTGTACCTCGCTCGAAATCGGCGACCATACCGACGCAAAGACCAAGAAGGAATACACCGACTTGCTTTATCAGATTCGTCCGGCTTTCGGCGGCAACATTGTTGCAACCATTGTCAATCCCGAGTGCCGTCCTCAAATGGCTACCGTGCGCGAAGGCGTCATGAAGAAAGAAATCTACAACGAAGCTCACACCGGTGTCGTTGTTGACCTCGAACCTTCAAAGTATGTCAAAGACGAAGATTTCGTAGTCGAAATTATCGACCGTCAGATTGCAAAGTCGAAGATTAATATCAAAAACTCGTCGATCATCGTGGCCGGTGGTTATGGCGTCGGCTCGAAGGAAAACTTCCAGTTGCTTTTCGACCTCGCCAACACTCTTGGTGCCGAAGTTGGCGCCTCGCGTGCTGCCGTAGATGCCGGTTTTATCGAACATGAACGTCAGATTGGCCAAACCGGCGTCACCGTGCGCCCGAAGCTCTATATCGCTTGCGGTATCTCCGGTCAAATTCAGCACATCGCCGGCATGCAGGAGAGCTCTATCATTATTTCGATTAATAATGACCCCAATGCTCCGATTAACGCTATCGCCGACTATGTAATTACAGGCAACATCGAGGATGTCGTGCCCAAACTCATCAAGTATTACAAGAAGAACTCCAAGTAATAGCCATGGCTAATTTCTATAATGACAATCCCGATCTGCGCCACCATCTCAACCACCCGGTGATGCGCAAGATTGTTGAGCTCAAAGAGCGCAACTATACAGAAGCAGAAAAATTTGACTATGCACCTCTCGACTATGAGGATGCAATGGACAACTACGAACGTGTGCTCGACGTCGTAGGCGACCTCTGCGGCAATGTTATCGCCGAAAATGCTGAATCTGTTGACCATCAGGGCGCGTCGTGTGCCAATGGCCACGCCTACTATGCTGATGCAACTCATCGCAACCTTGAGGTTTGCCGTCAAGCAGGTCTGATGGGCATGGCTATGCCTCGTCGTTTCGGTGGCTTGAACTTCCCGATTACCCCCTACATTATGGCAGCCGACATTGTCAGCCGCGCTGATACAGGCTTCGAAAACCTTTGGGGGCTTCAGGACTGCGCCGAGACTCTCTATGAATTTGGCGATGATGACCAGCGCGCTCGTTTTATCCCGCGTGTTTGCGCCGGTGAAACTATGTCGATGGACCTTACCGAGCCCGATGCCGGTTCCGACCTTCAGTCGGTAATGCTCAAGGCTACTCAGAAAGAAGATGGCACTTGGGTACTCAATGGCGTTAAGCGCTTTATTACCAACGGCGATGCTGACATCCACCTGGTGCTCGCTCGTTCGGAAGAGGGTACAAAGGACGGTCGCGGTCTGTCAATGTTCATCTACGACAAGCGTAACGGCGGCGTCACCGTTCGTCGCATCGAAAATAAGATGGGTATCAAGGGCTCGCCCACTTGCGAACTCGTCTACAAGAACGCACCTGCCGAGCTTTGTGGCTCGCGCCGTATGGGTCTGATTAAATATGTGATGGCTCTTATGAACGGCGCACGCCTGGGTATTGCCGCTCAGAGCGTTGGCGTGAGCGAATTGGCTTATCGCGAAGCTCTTGCATACGCTCGCGATCGCAAGCAGTTCGGTA
Organism: uncultured Bacteroides sp.; assembly: GCA_964433215.1. Classification (GTDB taxonomy): domain Bacteria; phylum Bacteroidota; class Bacteroidia; order Bacteroidales; family Muribaculaceae; genus CAG-873. The sequence continues at coordinate 132,499 of CAYSQI010000001.1, read as the reverse complement.
AAGCAATCATCGAATTCCCCGCTGTGGCTGAAATGATTGCTGTCATTAAGGCTAAGCTCGATGCTTCGCGTTCGCTCCTCTACGAGTGCGCTCGCTACGTCGACCTCTATAAGGCTTACGATGATATCGCTCGCGAACGCAAACTTACTCCCGAAGAACGTCAGGAATGCAAGGCTTACAACAAACTTGCCGACGCTCTGACACCGCTGGCAAAGGGCATGAGCAGCGAATACTGCAACCAGAACGCTTACGATTGCATCCAGGTACATGGTGGCTCCGGTTTCATGAAAGATTACGCTTGCGAGCGCCTCTATCGCGATGCTCGCATCACCTCAATCTATGAAGGAACAACTCAGCTCCAAGTTGTCGCTGCTATACGCCACGTCACTACCGGCACCTATCGCTCGCTCATCGAGTCGTATGCCGCTCGCGAAGTGAAACCCGAATTGCAAGCTGTCAAAGACCGCCTCGCGACTCTTGTGGAGAAATACGAAGCTGCTGTGGCTGCTGTAAGTGCTGCCGACAACGCTCAGTATGCCGACCTTATGGCTCGCCGCCTTGTAGAAATGGCCGGCAACCTCGTGATGTCGTATCTTCTTCTTGATGATGCCAACCGTAATGCGTCCTTCACTAAGTCGCTTCAGGTTTACGTCAATATGGCAGCTGCCGAAGTTACCCGTCACGCTGATTTTATCAACACCTTTGATATCGCTCAGCTCGACAGCTATCTCGTTCACTAATTCACACTATCAATATAAAGCAGCCGACCCTTCAACCGGGCCGGCTGCTTTGATTTTATGGGTATGTGACGTCGTCGTCGCCCTGAAAGTAAAAATAAAAAGGAACTGCATCACGCAGTTCCTTTTTAAGGGTTTCCAATAGGTACAATTTCTAAGGTAAAAAAGATTGTTTTTAGGTTTGCGATACAAAGTTCCGCATTTTTAAGCACCTGACCAAATTTTTTTTTATGTTATAAAACAAGTTTTTGGTTTTTTTGCCTAAAAATCGTTACTTTTTGCTTAGTTTTTTTCGATAAGTTCTTTTATAGACTCGATAGCAGTGCGCAACTCTTTGTCGATGGGCATACGCTCTTCGATGTTACGGCAAGCGTAGATGACGGTTGCGTGTGTGCGACCAAGCTTTGTGCCAATGTTCTTGAGCGACATGTTTGCGAGTTTCTTAGCCAAGTACATCACAACTTGGCGAGCATCTGAAATCTCACGTTTACGACTCTTGGTGAAGAGTGTGTCGGCTTCAATCTTGAAGAATGTGGCAACAGCTTGAGTTACCATTTCGAAATTGACCTGTCGGCGTCGGATGCGTATGGCGTTTGCTACAACGTTGCGAGCAAGCTGCAAGGTGATAGGGCAGTTGAGCACTGTAGCATTCGCTACAAGCGATGCGACAACGCCTTCAAGCTCGCGGATAGAGTCTGTGACATTCTCTGCGACATAGTCAATAACATCAGAGGGTAAGTCGAGGCCGTCTTGTTCGGCTTTCTTAATTAGAATGTTGCGGCGCAACTCGTATTCGGGCTTGTAAAGCTCGGCCGATACGCCCCATTTGAATCGTGATAGTAGTCGGGCCTCAAAACCATCCATTTCCGATGGCGGGCAGTCGCTCGACATGATTATCTGCCGATTGTTTTGATGTAGCTGGTTGAATATGTGGAAGAATGTGTTTTGCGTTTCGGGCTTTCCGGCCAAGTCTTGCACATCGTCGATGATGAGTGTGTCAATGCCGTGGTAGAAGTGGAAGAAGTTGTTGATCTGTCCCTTGCTATTGGCTGCCGTGTACTGGCTTTGGAAAAGGCGAGCGGTCACGTATAGTACCTTCGCTTGCGGATTACGTTCTTTGATGCGAATACCAACGGCCTGTATAAGGTGGGTCTTTCCGACACCTGTGGGGCCGAAAATGAACAGCGGGTTGAACGTTTTATTCGTAGGGTCGTTGGCTATTGTCTCTGAAAGTGTGCGTGCCAGCAAGTTGCTCTCTCCGGTGCAATAGTTCTCGAAATTGTATCGAGGGTTGAGTTGCGAATCGAACGCTTTCGGAGCTTCGTTGATAAACGGATTGGCTGCCGCTTCGGCGCTGTTGCGGATAATTGTGGGCGACATTTCTGCCGAGCGTTCGCTGACCGTCGTATCCGGTATGTTATTAATCGTATTGTAGCGATAGAACAACACGACATTGTCGCCATAGATTTTTCGGATGGCGGCATTGAGCTGAACTTTAAATCTCTGCTCCAACTGTTCGGCAACGAATGGCGACGGTACTACGATACGCAATTCGTTGTTCTCGAAACTATATGAGGTGATAGAGCCGAACCAAGCAGTGTACTGCTGAGGCGGCAAAATGTCGCGCAAGAAGGCGCGGCACTGATCCCATAGCTCGATGTGATTGTTGGAGTTTGACATTAAAATTGGTTATTTTGGCTTTACAAATTTCTGAATAAAAAAATAAAAAAACAACTCATTTTTTATTTGGTTTTCTTAGCTTAGCTGCAATGATTTATGTATCAGTTAATTAGGCTTAAACGTTTTTATGTGGTTAAATTGATGCTTTAAATAAGTGTGTCTAAATATCAGAAATATAACAAAATAAACTATTGAGTGTATATATTGTAGAAGCTGATTTTTTCGTTGCTTTTCGACAAAATGAATTGTTGTAATGCGTGTTGATATATCGAGCAAAGTTGTTTATGTAGATGTGGGCTATTTTAATTAAGTTAAAATAAGCGCCGAAGTTGCATTTGTAAAAACTACTACTTCGGCGCTTGCGTTGGATGTATGTGCTATAGCATCATAGAAGCTTGATGCTGATATATCGTTTGGGGTTACGTTTGATATCGACAAAGAGTGAGTCGAGGTTTGATACAGCCGAGTTTAGGTTGTTGTAAAGTTGAGGGTCGCGAGTGAGTAAGCCGAGCGATGAGTCGGGGTTGTTGAGCTCTTCGGTAAGTTGGCGCAGATTGTTGGTAAGCATTTTGATATTGTTGGCGATAGAGTCAACTGACGCATTGTTGATGTCGGTTGTGATGTCTGCGATGTTGGCTGTGGCTGTATTCAAGTTGCCGGTAATGCCGTTGATGTTCGACGAAATCGGAGGCAGCGTAGCAAGCAGTGAGTTGAGTTGGACTGTTGCCTTTTCGAGATTTGCAGTGATGTCGTTGAGGCGCTGCACTGAGTTGAGCAGAGCGGGGTCGCCTACGAGTGTGTTGATGGATGTGAGCAATGTGTCGACTTTGGGCATAATTGCGCCGACTTGCGGTAAGAGCTCTTTAGTGACGTTGTCCATCAAGCCTTTGGGTACTACGGCAATCAGTGTGTCGCCTACTTCGTGGTAGTTGCCTTCAGCGGCGAGTTCGAGGGCGATGCTTGCCGTGCCCAGCAGGTCGGTGGCGAGGACGGCCTTAGTGCCGGCCGGAATTTTGAGCTCTTGGTCGAGCGAAAGCTCTACGAGCATGTGGCCGGGGTTGTGATATTCGTAGCGGATGTCGCGAACGAGGCCTACTTGAAAGCCGTTGATAGTGACAGGTGCGCTCTTGGCAAGGCCTGCTACGTTGTCGTATGTAGCATAATAATAGTTGGCTGCTTTGAACACGTTGACGCCTTTCAGGAAGTCAATGCCGATGAAAAGCACTGCCATCGCAATGATTACTATTAATCCGATAAGAATTTCTTTTTTGAATAATTTGTTCATAGTGATTGATCGTTAGTTGACGCGCTGACCATTGCACATCTTTATGATAAACGCTTCGGGGTATCTTTTTTTAATTTGTTTAAGTCGCTTGCGAGCTTTCGATAGTGTGTCGAATGAGCCGCTTATATATTTGTATAGGTTGTCGTGAAAATAGTAGTTGACGTCGTCGATATCGCTCAGGCGTGCATCGTCGGCGGACAGAGCGTCGGCCGAGGTGAGGAATTGCACGGAGTAGGTGACGATATCGGCCGCTTGAGTGTTGTCGTGGCGATTTGTCGGAGTAGGGCCGGGCGCTTGTGCCGTAGCAGCCGGTTGTGCTGCCGCGTGGCGATGGTTGTTGTAGTATGAGGTGAAAGCGTTGGCGATAGATCGAGCGCACAGTTCGCGCCCGTTGTCCGACGCCAAGAAGCGCTCGGCCTCTTTGTTGCAAATGAAATCAAGCTCTACGAGTACCGAAGGCATTGATGTGGCACGCAAAACCAGAAAACCGGATTGCAGGACGCCCTTGTCGGCGCGCTTGGCTGTCGTGGTGAGTTGTTCGCGTATGGCATCGGCCAGTTCTATCGAGCTGCGTTGGTGACTATTTTGTGTCAGCTCGAAGATAATGTACGACTCGGAAGAATTAGGGTCAAACCCTTGGTACACTTCGGTGTAGTCTTTTTCGAGCTCAATCACACTATTCTCGCGCATGGCTACGGCCAGGTTGTCGTCGGTGCGGTGTAGACCCAGTGTGTAGACTGATGCGCCATGTACCTTTTGGCGGCCTTTTGTGCGACGGTCGATTGAGTTGACGTGAATCGAGATGAACAAGTCGGCATGGGCGCGGTTGGCTATTGCGGCGCGTTCGCTGAGGGTGACGAATACGTCCTTATCGCGTGTGTAAATAATGTTGACTTCCGGATGCTCTTTGGCAATCATACTGCCAAGGCGACGAGCCACGTCGAGCACGATAGTCTTTTCGTTGGTATCATCGCCTTCGCATCCGTAGTCTTTTCCGCCGTGGCCTGCGTCGATAGCTATGGTAAAAGGCGCATTCTCCTCAGCGTATGCCGGTGCGTACAGACATACGGTGAGAAGTAGAACAATGACGTATTTAAACAATCGACCCATTTCTCTGCAAAATTAATCATAAAAAAGCAATTACGCATTGATTAAGTAGGGTAAATCTGCACTATTTGCCAAAAATCGTGAATAAATTGCTACTTTTTCTTAAATGATTATTATGTTTTAGTCAAGATGCTTAACTTTGTTATCAAAAATGAATTATATGGTCAAGAGATTTTGCATAGCAGGGATTGCCGCCCTTTTGTTGTCGGTCGGAATTGGATGTAACCGTGAGAAAGTAGACCCGATGCCGATTGTAAATCTTTATGAACCTATGTCGCGCTATCGTTCGATGACCGACTTAGAGCGTCGTGAGTTTGTCGATAGCGACAGTATTTGTATTAAAGCATTGCTGCAAGTTTATGGCTATAATGCTATTACCGATAATGTGTTGACGGATTGGTGCGAAAGCCCTGCCGTACGGATTTTCACACCGGCGGTTGACAGTGTTTATAGCAGTATTTCGCAGTTGGAACAGTCACTTGGTGGTATCATACATAACGCCGCAGCTAATGGCTTGGCTTTTCCGCATCTACGATATGCAGCAGTTGTGTGGGGCAATCGCAAGAGTATGATATTTGTCGATTCGGTGTTGTTGATTGGTCTTAATCATTATCTTGGCGCTGATTATCCCGGTTATTCGGCATGGCCGGAATATCAACGAGTGGAAAAGACCCCCGAGGCGTTGCCCTACGACCTTGCTGAAGCTCTGATAGCTATGTCGTATCCATACGAGCCGGGCGATGAGCCGACGGCGTTGTCAAGAATGCTTTACGAGGGAGCGATTATTTATGCCAAATTGAAGCTTGTACCGCAGTCGACGCTTGGCCGCGCTTTGGGTTATAGTAGTCAGCAGATGGAGTGGCTTCAAGCTAATAAGCAAAGTGTGTGGCGCCGACTTGTTCAAAACAAGTTGCTCTACACAACGTCGGCTATAACTATCGAGCGATTGGTCGAGCCGGCTCCATCGACATCGCCCATAGGAGGTGAGGTGCCGGGTCGCGCCGGCCGCTTTATCGGCTATAGCATCGTGTGCGCCTATCTTGAACAGAAAGGCGATGTGCCATTGTCAGCACTTCTCTCGCCGGATTTTTACAATAATCCGGAGGTCTTGATTGAATCAGCCTTTAGCGGAGAGTAAGTCGGCTCAGCAGGGGTCAACATCGTAGTGGATGGCAACCCCGCTCTTTACCGGAGCCGAATTGAATTCCAAATACACGTCGCGCAGCACTTGCTTGACTTTCATAATTGACGCACCGGTCTCGATGCGAAGCATCACTTGGCGGATGTAAAGCGACGAAATGCGCTCTACCGCCGGTTCGACCGGACCATTGACGCGCGAGCCGAGCAATGTCTTCAGTTTCGTGGCGTATTCGCGAGCAAATCTGTCAACGACAGCGCGGTCGCGATGTTTGAGGTAGATATTGACGATGCGTGTAGCCGGCGGATACAACAATTGTTTACGCTGCTCGATTTCCCAATTATAAAAACCGAGATAGTCGTGAGCTTCGACAAATGAGATGACCGGGTGCTTTGGCGTATAAGTTTGTATGACTACAGTTCCGTGGGTGTCGTCGCTGCGTCCGGCGCGTCCGGCCACCTGTTCGAGCATATTGAATGCGCGCTCGGCCGAGCGGAAATCCGGGAAGTTCAGTATGTTGTCGGCGTTGATTACGCCAACAATGCCTACGTTGGCGAAGTCAAGCCCCTTTGTCACCATTTGAGTGCCAACGAGAATGTTGGCCTTTTGCTGTGAGAAATCGTCGATTATGTTGGCGTAGGCGTCTTTATTGCGTGTGGTGTCGAGGTCCATGCGCAGTACTTTTGCTTCCGGAAAGATTTCGGCTACGTTGTCCTCGATGCGTTCGGTGCCGTAGCCTTCGATTTCGATAGTCGGTTCGTGGCATACGGGGCAAACTTTCGGGACAGGGTAGACGGCGCCGCAATAGTGGCATTCGAGCGTGTTCGTGCGTTTGTGGAATGTAAGCGACACGTCGCAAAATTCGCATTTCGGTGTGAATTGGCACATTTTACACCGTGCACGCGGCGAAAAACCTCGGCGATTGTGGAATAGTATGGCTTGCTTGCCGGCTGCTATTTGATTGCGCACCTGTGCAATTAGCGAATTGGCCAGCACTGTGTCGACATTGCCTTGTAGTCGCTCTTTTCGGAGGTCTTTAATCTCGATTGCGGGCAGCTTGGCATTGCCGAAGCGTTCGGTGAGCGACACGAGGCCGTATTTGAGGCCTTCGGTTGCTTTATAATAAGTCTCAACTGAAGGAGTGGCGCTGCCCAGTAGCGTTTTGGCGCCATGCAGCGACGCAAGTACTATGGCAGTGTCGCGGCCATTGTAGCGCGGCGCAGGGTCGGCTTGTTTGTAGCTGGGGTCGTGCTCTTCGTCGACGATTACCAGTCCGAGCGATGAAAAAGGTAGAAACAAGGCTGACCGAGCACCAATCACCACGCATGGTTCGTGGTCGGTGAGCATATCGCGCCAGATGTCGACTCGCTCGTTGTCGCTGAATTTCGAATGGTAAATTCTGACTCTATTGCCGAATACGCGTTGCAATCGGCGTGTCAGCTGAGTTGTGAGTGCAATCTCGGGCACAAGCATCAGCACTTGGCGACGTTGTTGCAGTACGTAGTCAATCAGGTGGATGTATATTTCGGTCTTTCCCGACGATGTCACACCGTGGAGCAGCGTCACCGGCTTCTCGAGCATGGATGTGTGAATTTCGCCGAGCGCGCGTTGTTGCGCTTCCGAAAGAGTAGGGAGCGGAAACGAGTACAGCCCGGTGCAGTCTTCTGGTGCTGAAAAGCGCGACACTTCTTTGCTATAGATGTTGGCCAAGCCTTTTTCTTGCAGAGCTTGTACGTTGGCCCATGTAATGTCGGGCGAAGCGTCGAGCAACTCGTCGCGCGACACTGATTTCAGTTTCTGAGTCGATATATTGAAGCCCGACAGGGCGATTAGATTTAGCAACGCTGTCTGCTGGCCTTTGCTGCGACGCACCTTGGCGAATGCGTCGTCGAGTGCTTGGTGGTCGCCGCGAGGCACGGTGATGTCGACCATCTTGATCTTAATGCGGCGATAGCGGTTGACAAGTTTCTCGTGCACCGCTACTACGCCTTTGTCGACCAGTCGCGATACGTGTTGCTCTACATTTGTGAGTCCGGTGCGCTTAGTGAGGTCGTGAATCGACAGCTTGGGGATTTGCTTCAGCTGCCCGATGATATCGAGCTGCGAGCGCGTCAGCGTTGTAAGTATGTCGGGGTCTACATCTTCGGTCAGTTCGACAATAGTCTCGCTTTCGACTTTCAGGCCCCCCGGCATGGCGGCTTTCATCACATCGCCGGGGGCGCACATATAGTAGTCGGATATCCAGTGCCAGAGTTTCAACTGCGGATGTACCACTATAGGATTGTCGTCGAGTATGCTGTCGATGTCTTTTATGGCGGCAACGTCGGTAGGCTTCACGGGTGAGAGGCCTTCGACGATGCCGGTGACGAAACGTTTATTGCCGAAAGGAACGATCACACGGAAGCCGATACCTATTTTCGCGACAAGCTCTTCGGGTACGTGGTATGTGAACGACGCATCAAGCGGCCGTGGTACAATGACCTGTGCGTATAGCTGAGCCATGATTTTAACGTCTTGTTGAAGGTGTTATGACGATTTCGCCGTTGTAGCGGTCGAATTCCATGCTTGCTTCCTTGAGTTCCATAATCTCCTTAAGCAGGCTTTCGGCTTCATCGGCAGAGGCCCCGGTCAGGCGTGCGGTGAGTCGGTTGATGCGGTCCTTGAGTAGTGCGCCTTTGAGCGAATAAATAGCCATTGGTAGCTTGTTGCATATTTCGTCGCGACGATTCACTTTCGGGTGCATTTTGCTGAGGACTACGGGGTTGGCGCAGAGCTTGACTGCCAAGTCGCTGAGCGTGCGGTCGTCGGTGCGAACAAACATATCTCGAATAAACGACATATCGAAGTCGTCAATTGCCGTAGCGTAGTGTTCGTCTGCTTCTTGTATCAGCTTTTCTTCGGCTTTCTGGATTGTCTCCATATCGAAGGCCTTGTTGCGTATTGACTCGCGGCCTGTTTCAAGTTCTTGGCACCGTACTTCTTCGAGCTCGGTTACTTTGGCCTGATGCTTAGCCGGCCATTCGGCGTGCCGGAGTTCGCGAGCCATTGTCCATGCGCGAGCATATAGCGGATTTGCAAAGCTCACGTTGTCCAACCTAAGTTCGTTATCGATATAGTCGATAACGTTCATGGGGATAGGCTCGTCGGGCTTTTCATCAGTGTAGACTTCGCACATATAGAATGTGCCGTATTTGATGGCATATCTGATGATTTCTTCTTCGGCCATGAGGACACCGGGCGACACGGGCGCCGCCGGCTGTTGTGGTGCTGAAGGTGCTTCCGAAGCCGGTGGTGTAGAATGGGAGTTGCCGGGTGTGGTACGAGTCACGACGTCGGCGATTGACTGAGCCGACTCCTGTTGTTGTCTTTTTTTGTATTCAGCTTCGCGTTGGCGGCTTATGATAACCTTCACTTGAGCCGCCAATGTTGATGAGTTGACGCCGACTTTGCGTGCACACTCTTCGATGTAAAGTGTCTGCTCGATGACGTCGGGAATCAGAGCTATAGTCTGCAGAATATCGTTGATAGCTTCGGTGCGCTTATGCGGGTCGTTACCGCAGTCTTTCATCAGAATGTCGGCCTTGAAGCCAATCAAATCTTGCTCGTGTTCGGCGAGGTACTGCTCGACTTCGTCGGAGGTGTGCGACTGTGCAAACGAGTCGGGGTCGTCGCCTTCAGGCAGCAAAACGAGTTTGAGGGCGATACCGGCCGCTACAAACATATTGATGCCGCGCAAGGCGGCTTTAATGCCGGCGGCGTCGGAGTCGTACATCAGCGTGACTTTGTCGGCAAATCGCTTGATCATCGCTACCTGGCCTTCCGTAAGGGCCGTACCCGACGACGCTACCACGTTTTCGACTCCGGCTTGGTGGAGTGATATCACATCCATGTAGCCTTCGACAAGTATGCAATTTTTCTTGCGGGCTATGGCTGAGCGCGCCTGATACATGCCGTAAAGTTCGCGACTCTTGGAGTAGATGGAGCTTTCGGGCGAGTTGAGATACTTAGCCAGTGTCTTTTCTTTGCGCAGTGTGCGGCCTCCGAAAGCGACAACACGCCCCGACAGAGAGTGTACCGGGTAGATAACGCGGCCTTTGAAACGATCGTAGCACCGGCCCGAATCTGTCTTTATGCACAAACCTGTGTCGACAAGGAATTTCTCGTTGAATCCGGCGCGCACGGCTGCGTTGAAGAGGTCGTCGTTGCGGTCGATGGCATAGCCAAGATGAAATTTTTTAATCATTGCATCAGACACACCGCGTTCGCGGAAGTAGGCCAGACCTATGTCGCGGCCATCGGCTGTGTCTGTCAGATTTTTCTCGAAATGAGCTATGGCAAAATCGTTGACTGCATACATCGATTCACGCTCCGCTTCGGCTTGTCGCTCGGCGCTCGTCATTTCTTTTTCTTGAATCTCGATGTTGTATTTCTTTGCGAGCCAACGGAGAGCTTCTACATACGACATCCCTTCGAGGTCCATCAAGAAGCTTACGGCCGAGCCGGCTTTGCCGCAGCTGAAGCATTTGAAAATACCCTTAGCTGCGTTGACTGAGAACGAGGGCGAACGGTCGTTATGAAACGGGCACAATCCCCAGTGGTTGGCTCCGCGTTTCTTTAATGATACAAAGTCACCCACGACGTCGACGATATCCGTCGCGTCCATTATCTTGTCAACTGTGATGCGGTCTATTCTTGGCATTGCAGAACAAAAGTACTACATTTTTTGCTAAGAAAAAAGACCGGCTCGATTTTTATTATAAAGAAATTTTTGCTGACGCTATTACATCGCTACAAATTATGGCTATGCGTAAGTTTTGTAATAGTCTCAAGTATTGGTATGATGTGCTATTATCATCCCAGCAATCTTCGATGATGTCGTTGTAATGTTCGGTTATAGTATCTGTCACTACGATTTTTATATCGTTGCGCTCATTAGTGTTAAGCTCGTTGAGCGAGTTTATTTTTAGTCGTAGCAAGTCGAGTTCCAGTTCTTTCCATAAAGGTAAGCAAGTAGTCGTGGCTAAGTTCTTGCAGATATCAGAAATCGCCGATATCGAGTCGAGTAGAGACTCATAGTAGAACAGTATTGCACCTTCATTGATTGCTTTTTCATGAATCTTTCGGATAAAGGCGTATGTAGCTCTGCAATTGCGACATGCCCCGATCGAATCATTATTTATGACGTGCAATAACGATTCGTTTATAATCGATAGACATTGTGTCAGAGTATCTATACTATCTTGATTATTATGGCTATCGATTTTATTGTTTTTTATTAGCTTTCGATTTGTTTTAGGTAATAGTCCTGTTGTCATAGTATGCAAACTTATCTTTTTGCAAATTAAGTCTGAATATATTGCACATTTATTGAATACTTGTATAAATAATATGAAAAGTGATTTATTCGTTGAGACATTCGAACGAGTTTGTGTGAATATTTTTGTATCAAATATGTGATAGACATTGCAAAAATCGTTACCTTTGCAAGGTATGAAAAGACTATTTCTCTCAGTTATAGCATTGAGCGTTGCGAGTTTAATAAGCGACGCCTGCACGTCGGCCATCGTGGCTGCTTCGCGTTCGGCCACCGGACGACCTATTTTATGGAAAAATCGCGACACCGGAGCCGATAACAATTTTTTGGCTCGTGTCGAACCGACTGATTCTACTTTCGGCTTCATTGGCTTGTTCAATGCCGGCGATTCGACTCTCTCGGAAGCGTGGATGGGTATGAACGATGTAGGATTTGCGATAATGAATACAGCATCGTATAATCTCGCACCCGATACGGCCACGTTTAAAGACCGCGAAGGTGTGGTGATGGCGGCTGCTCTGGCTCGCTGCCGCACGGTTGCTGATTTTGAGCAACTACTTGCCGAGTGGCCTCGTCCGATGGGTGTTCAGGCTAATTTCGGCGTTATTGATGCCTGCGGTGGCGCTGCATATTTCGAAACCGACGACTACGATTGGACACGTTTCGATGTGGCCGATGACTCGCGAGGCTACATCGTGAGGACTAACTTTTCAGTTACGGGCCGTGCAGGCGAAGGCTTTGGCTATATTCGTTACAATGCTGCCGAGCATCTCATAGAGCAGGCTACGGAAATCGTTCCGCAGCTCTTTGTCGACGGCCTCTCGTGTTCGTATTATCATGGACTTACCGGACATGATTATTTAGCTGAGGGCGAGCGTTATGTGGCCGACCGAGATTTTATACCACGCGACATTACTACAGCGTCGATAGCTATCGAGGGTGTCAATTCACAGGCCGATGCTGGTTCGATGACTATGTGGGTCGCTCTTGGCTATCCGCCGTGTGCTCCTTTGTATAAGGTGGAAGGCTGTGCGATTCCGGCAAAGCTTGCGCCATCCGGCGCCGGCTATCGTTCCGAAGCTTGCGATGAGTCGATACGCTTGCGCGATGCTGCTCGGCCTTTTGCCGGAGGTAGCGGCTCGAATTATCTCGATTTGGATAAGATTCGCGATTGTATAAGACGATTTAAATAATTTTTGGCAATAATATACCAGTTGACCCAGCAACTTTATAAATAAAAGAGATAGTCCAATTGCGGTTCTATCTCTTTTTGTTTTTATTGTAATATGAATTATGCATTATTGCCAACTTTTTCCTTTGATGTATTTATAATCATTACGGCGATATTTGTCAAATTCACTTCGTGCATTTCTGTATGATTGTGCTGCTTCTTCGTCTCCATCAAAATATTCTTCAGGTGTTATGTCTAAGTCACGACCATCATGTGAAATTATACCTTGGCCTCTTAATGGGTTGATTTCACCTCCGTATTTGCGTTTCTTATTATATCCATTGGCATGTGGGTAGAATTTTCCTCTCATTTCAACAGATTTGTAATCATCATCGCTATAATGTCCATTTTCATATCCATAATCACGGTTAAAAGCTTTGTTTCTTGCTTTTGCAAAGTACTCTGCTCTTATTCTATTGTTAACTGCTTTCTTGAATGAATTTAAATCATCTTCACCTTTATCTCTCCAATAATACATCTCCCCACGTTGATGTGCTTTATTTGCAGCACTATCATAAGTTTTCCAATCAAGTTCTGTTAAGTAATCCCTTACAGATTCCGAAATTATGTGCCGTAAATCCGACTCTGTTAATCTTATTGTTCTTTTCATATTTATTTTGTTATATTCTTTATTTTCTGTTATAGTTTCGATTTGTTGATTTGGTTTCAGTCTATATACTTTAGCGTGTTTTTCTGTATTTGCTAATGGGTCTCTGTAGCCTTTATTTTGACAGATAGATTGAATAGCTTGGTTTATTAATGCAGAATCATTGTTATCTAATAATTGGCAATTATAAACATATTGAATAACCTCAAATGGCTTTCGTTGGCCAATAACATTCTTGTTATTATCTGTAATATTCATATTTACTTTAACATTTGAATTTTGAGAGCCGTCAGCTGAATAGACTATGCATATGTTTATTGCATTAGAGGGGTCATAATTTTTATCATACCACGTCCATAAATGTGTGCCGTGATTAGATACTCTTACTTGAATAGGTTTGCTCCCTTGTATGGTATAGGTCCGATAAAATGAACTTTCATAATCATTGCTTTTAAATCCACCATTTTGTCTTACAAGATTAATAGCTGTACTAAATTCAATCATAAAAATCACAAACTTTTTTATATATAAATATGTGATTTACGATAAAAAGTATTATCTTTGTACTATGGCAAAGAACTATAATCTATATTTTTTTAGTGAATACCCACCAACAGAAATCCTTGGGTCTGAGACATACATTAATTCCAATAAGATTATGTCGTTTCAGTATAGGACAAAAGAAGGAGATAGGCTAATTGCTTATATTGCATTATCGAACGAATCAATCCCGTTTTCTATCCCTTCTATAGAAAACAATATGGTTGGATGCAGAATTTTGGAGATATATGTCGAACCAATAACTACGAATGGATGTAATGTTGATAATGTCGCTTTAAGGATTGCTTTACTTGATGAAGCCGAACATTACATAAATGGTTGGGTTGAACTCAAAAGTAATAAATTTGAATTTGATTATCTTTGGTTTTATAATATAGATATAAAAAAACAAGAGATTATTGATGAAATAGGGGCAATGTTTACGGATGGAGACATTTCTTTCAAAATATTGAGGTAATTGTGTTAATATCACATCAAAACCTCTCTATAAACTTCTCAAGCGATATTAAGTATATCTTGATACCTAATCACACCTATTGACCTGAGAAACATTATCTTAAATCGGTATGATGATTTCTGCTTGCAGGTGTGTATCGAAAGACAGATTCATCAACGTACGATAAAGAACTTATAATCTGAAATTTTCTAGCAACAATTAATAATTTCTAGAAAACGCTAGCAATCAAAAAGTTGATAACCTCGATACTTATTAGTAAATTAATACTGGGTCAACTGGTATATTATTGCCTAATTTTTTTTGTTGCGTGTGATTTTTTAGTCATCGCTGCGTCATATAGAATGTATGACAAATAATCAGGCCGAAAAGAAACAAAGATTCCTTGCACTTGCCGACGAGTTCCGTGGCGTCATTGCCAAAGTGTGCTCGATTTACGCAAATGCTCAGATGCCTTTTGCCGATCTGTACCAAGAGGTGATGATAAATCTTTGGAAAGGTCTCGACACTTTTCGCGGCGAAGCGAAGCCATCGACATGGATATACCGTCTCGCACTGAATACGTGCATTAGTCTTCATCGGAAGAATCACAGCTATGAATTTAATGTCGTGCCGATTGCTCCTGATTTCGATGTCCCCGAAGTGTCTGATAATCACAGCGAAGAAGTCGCTTTCCTGTACCGACTGATAGCTCGGCTGGATCAGATTGACAAAGCACTTGTCACCCTTTGGCTTGACGAAAAGTCGTATGATGAAATATCTGCTATCATGGGTATGTCGAAGACGAATGTCGCAACTCGATTAGCCCGTGCGAAGCAAAAATTGTCAAAAATGGCCTCACAACTTGAATGATTATGGAGGAGAATCTCGAAAAACTAAAAGATATATGGAATAAAGCGAAGATTGATAACGATCTTCTGCAGCAGACCAACCGTGAACTCTCTGAAAAATTGGCTACGGCTAAAGCTGGCTCGTTGCAAGATACTTTCGCTCGTCGAATTCGTAATATCAGTTTCCTCGGTCTTTTGTTGCCTGTTATGTCCCCGTTATTATATTATATGATGTCGTTTCACCTTTGGGTGCCGATAATCTATTCACTTTATGGCATTGTTTGTTTTGTAATAGGTTATATGCTGTATAGGTATATCAACACTTGTTCACTTGCTACTATGCCGGTCATCCAGGCCGTTACTCGGGCAGCGAAGATTCGTATTTATTATATAAGAGTCAGAATATTGTGCTTGCTGCTTGGCTTGCCTATAATTGTTATGCTTATGGTCTTGTTCTATGACATGGGCGAGGTCTCTATAATGATTGGGGCTATAGTTGGTCTTGTAGTGGGTCTGATTTTAGGTGTAAGCAGGTTGCTGAAAGACTTGTCGTACACACGCCGCATTTTGGCAGCGCTTTCAGAGTTTGCCGAATAGCGCGCTTGGCGCAGCGCTTGACTTTTTTATCAGTTCCAACGGTCTCGCACAGGTAGTTTCAAAATGTTTCAAAATGTGAATTTACATTTTGATAGTTTGATTATTTTTTTTACCTTTGCACCTCAATCATTTAAATATGTGTCTTTGATGAAAAAGGTATTTCTTAGTTTCCTGATTTTTTTGCTTTGTGGTAGCTCGGCTTTTGGCGAGTTGATTAGTCCCGAAGAAGCTTTGTTGCGTGCCAATCGCAATCTGCACCATGCACCTGGTAAATCATCTTCACTGACAGGCTTGCGTCTGGTCGATACACGCACTGTCGAAGGCTTGCCGACCGTATATGTATTTGAAAATTCCGACAAGCAATGTGTGCTGCTCCCGGCTGATAATGTGGCTGAACCAATTCTTGGATATATTGATCGCTGGGCTGATAACGAAGCTGATATGCCGCCGGCTTTGGTCGAGTGGCTCGAAGGTTATGGGCGGCAGATAGCTGCCGCTCGCGCTGCCGGTGTCGAGCCGGTCGAGTCTAAGGTTGATGTGCACCGCGCTTCGCTTGCCAACATTCAGCCCATGCTGGCAACTCTCTGGAATCAAGGAGAACCATACAACAATAAAACTCCGATGATTGATGGTGAACATTGCGTGACAGGTTGCGTAGCTACGGCTATGGCGCAGATTATGAAATACCATCGTTATCCGGCAGTTGGCTCGGGCACTCATTCTTATGAGTGGAACGAGCAGACTATGACCATTGATTTCTCGAATTATTCATTTGATTGGAACAATATGCTCAACCGCTACGATGGCGAATACACGTCGGCTCAGGCCGATGCTGTCGCTAATCTGATGTATGTTTGCGGAATGAGCGTTGATATGGCCTATGGCCTTAATGCGTCGTCGGCTTTCAGCCGAGATGCTGCGATTGCGTTCAGAGATTTTTTTGGATTTCGTAAGGATGTCCATTTTGAACATTCGAGCTATTATTCTTCGTCAGATTGGGAGAAACTTATTCATAACCAATTAAAAACGTACGGCCCCGTCTATTTCTCGGCAAATAACAATTCCAGTGGCCACGCGTTCGTGTGCGACGGCTATCGCACGGGAGGTTATTTCCATATTAATTGGGGCTGGGGCGGATATGGCGACGGCTATTTCTTGTTATCTGCTATGTCGCCTGACGGTTCTGACGCTGATCGCTTTTCAAATGGCTATAACTTTGATCATACGGTTATCGTAAACTTAGCTCCTGATGATGGCTCCACATCTATCTATTATGATTTTACGTGTGGTGGTATGACGCCGGATAGAGTAAGTTATAATTTTGGCGAAAGAGTTACTTTTGCTCAAGGTTTTTATAGTATCTATAGCGCCATTTTTGCCGGAGAACTTGGCTTTAAGCTTGTCGATGAATCCGGAAATGAAAAATACTTGGTTTGTGCAAAGCCAACAGAATTAAAGCCGGGTTGGGGGTATCGTTCTTTTTACTTTACTGTGTCAAACTCGTATTCTCCCGGTCGATATATAATTACACCGGTTTGGCGTCAGACTGGTGGCGAGTGGCATAATATGAAAGTTAAATACTCAGAGCCGCAATATGCCGTGATGACGATTTCGGATAATGTCGCAACTTTCACTTGGGGAGATAAAGCGGAAGTGTCGGTCACTGATTTCAATCAGCTCACACCCGGATTTACTAACGATCCGATGTTTGGTGAAGTGACGGTTAATAATCCCGGAAATGTCGAATACAATAGTTATATCAGAGGTTACATCTTCTCGGAAAATGGGGATTCGCTGATTGGTCATGGTGATATGCTTAAGGTGCTCGTGCAGCCGGGCGTGACATCGACTGTTTCGTATGTTTCCAAATTCGTGACGGAGGACGGTGAAGTCATTGCACCGGGTAAATATCAGCTGGTATTTACTGATGATGAAGATGATGTCATTTCTAGCGCTCATTTAATTGAATTTAAGGAGAAACCCAATGCAAAAATAGCGTTTTCGAACTTTAAAATTGAAGGAGATGCGTCGAAAGCGGATCGTCATAATTTGCACTTTACGGCCGACCTTGCTTGCACGGAAGGATATTTCGTGGACAAACTGACCCTGTACATATATCCGATGGCTATTAACCAAACAGTCTCGTCGGTTATCAGCTGCAAATCGCAATGGCTCACTATAGCGCCAGGCATTACTTCAAAAGTTGATTTTTACTGTGATTTCGCCGATGGTAATCTTGGCAGAAGCTATTTCGCAAATGTCTATTATGATAACGAGAAGCTTGAAGGTCGTGTCTTTTTTACGCTCGATGTCGTTGATGGTGTTGTAGATGCTACAGCCATTGCAGAAGTGGCGACCGTCGAGGTTTACGACTTTATGGGCGTGTATGTGGCTTCGTCGACTGCCGACCTTGCTCCCGGCTGCTACATTATCCGCACCGTCTATAGCGACGGAACTACTAATATAGAACGCGTTTTAGTGAAATGAAACTGAAATTTTTATTGATTATTACTATAATGGGCTTTGTCGTAGCCGGTTGTCGCTCAAATCGCAAAAGCGCTGAAATGGAGAGTGGCGTGCCTTACGGAGCGACAACGCTACCTCCTCGGCCTGTCGGTATAGTGCAAGCAACCGAGCCGCAGGCCATCATTTATCAAACAAACGTTGATGTGGCTGATAAGGTGCCGATTGTGCTTAATGCCGACGGCAGTCTTAGGTCTTTCCCTGATCCGTCTGATATAAATCCGCGGCAAGCACCTTTAGCACTCGTGGGCGGCTGGCTACTCGACCGTCGCGGTTCGATTGGCCGTGGTACGGTTTTCTTGAAATATACTTATGATGAGTATTCATCGTTAGGCGAAGTGCCGAGTATTGAGGAGTTGCTGGCAGCCGTTGTTCCTGATGCAAAAGTTACGATGGCATTGAGGCTGAATATGCCGGCTTCAGTAGCTCGCAACGATACAGCAGCAGTTAATGCTATGATTCGCTCCGGCCTCACCGACGCGGTGCCATTATAAATGAGGTATATAAAAATCGCGGCTCTACTCTTGATCGGAAAAGAGTGGAGCCGCTGTTCGTTATTGCGCCGTCTTATTCTGCGTCGGCAGGGTGGGTGAATTCGGGGTGGTTTTTGACAATGCGATAGCGACATTTGTCGTAAGCAAGGCAGGCTTTGATTTCCTCGAAACAAGTTTTTACATCCGAATAGTCGCCATAGTCGGAATAGTTGGGCGATGCCGAAAAGTGGTTGTCGATGGTCTGTGGTAGTTCGGCAAGTGTCGTTTTGAGGCGACGAGCCAGATTGTATGCTTCGTTCTTATCAATAACGATAGTCTCGTTGCTGTAGAGCGCCGCATCGTCGTAGTGGATACGTTGTAGGGCAATCAGTAGGTTGAAGTTATCGTCGAATCCGATTTCGACATTCATTTCATACAAATCTATTGCCGCTTCTATTATTGTTCTGTTGGAAAATAGCATAGGGTATTGCTGTCTTGGCGTTTGAGGGGTATGAGATTTAGGGCGTTTTGTAATAAAAAAAGAGCTGAGTCAAAGTGACTTAGCTCTTTAGTTGCCTTGGAAGGATTCGAACCCTCACAGGCGGAACCAGAATCCGACGTGCTACCATTACACCACAAGGCAAAGTTCGTAAAGCGTTGTTTCGCTTTTGCGCTGCAAAGGTAGGGACTTTTTTTAAATTGGCAAATTTTTTTCGATGTTTTTTTCAAATATTCTGCAATTTTTGTGCTTTTGAGTGCTTTCGAGGTTTGTTTTCGTCTTATTTGACCTTAAAAGTCTCCTCTTTGAGATATTGTTTTACAGTATTTCGTCCAATGGCGTTGGACGTTTTTCTTAGAAATCTTTTTTGCGTGAATTTAAAAAATAATTGAATAAAACATTGCGTAATTTAAATCACTATTGTATCTTTGCAACGGAAAAATCTTAATACTATAAACTATGAAAAGAAAAAACACTACGGAAGTGTCTAATAATCAAATTATTGAGTACCTTACAGAAGCTGCCGCGCACACCGGATATATATTCGACGGCGTCAAAATCGAGTCCGGCACGACTGTGACCTGTCTGAAAACCATCGCAACAGCAACCGGCCTATCGTACTACAGAGTTAAAAAATGCGTTGCCCAACTCGTCGAATCGGGTCGCGCTACCATCACTCGTCATAAAGGTTTCGCCATTATCTCTTTTTGTTCAATGGCAACTGATGACGAACAAGCCGAGTCGTGTCCTAAAGCCGAAACACCGGCCACTAAAACGATGTCTATGGTTTCGGCTCGCCGGGCTACACAGGACGTCCCGATTGTGCAGACCTCGCAAACTCAGTCGGCGACAATGCCTCCTCAAGTTCCGGCAATGCCAATCCTCAATCGAGCGGCTCGGCGCCGTCTTGCTCGGCAAACGGCTAAGGAGGCTAAAGCGGCTGCCCGTCGGTTGAGGTAAATAGGCCATCAGTCGCCGGGGGTGGTGTCGCCGGGGGTGGTGTCGTTGCAAGTATAATAAATATCTGTCAATTGCTATAATTGATTTTTATTCGTAAATTTGCAACGCACATCATCGCTACTGTTCTTATGACTGAAATCATCGTTATACTTCTTCTCATACTCCTTAACGGCCTGTTTTCGATGTCGGAAATTGCGATTATTTCGGCACGAAAGTCAACTCTCGGTAATCGCGAAAAACAGGGCGACAAGGGGGCAAAAGTCGCTTTGCAGCTGGCTAACGATCCTGACCGCTTTTTATCAACGGTTCAAATCGGTATTACCTTGATAGGCATCTTGACAGGTATTTATTCCGGTGCTGCTTTGGCTGATAAATTTGCTGTACTGCTTACGGCTGTCGGTCTGTCGCATGGCATTGCGCATGGCATTGCGCAGGTGGTGATCGTTCTTATTGTCACCTATTTGTCGATTGTCGTTGGCGAACTTGTGCCGAAACGCATCGGTATGAGTATAGCCGAGGGTGCAGCGGTGAAAATGTCGCGTCCGATGCTGCTTTTAAGTCGCCTTGCAGCTCCGTTTGTATGGCTACTCTCGAAGAGTACCGAGCTTATTGTAGGGCTGTTGGGCGTTGACAGTGTGCGCTCAAAGGTGACGGAAGACGACATTAAGTCGACCGTTCAAGAAGCAATGGAAGATGGCGAAGTGAGGGAAGTCGAGCAAGACATTGTCGAACGTGTCTTTATGCTTGGCGACCTTATAGTCAGCCAGGTGATGACTCATCGCTCTGACATCACGATGCTTGAAAACACTATGGGACGCGATGAGGTCCGCGAGGCAATTGCCGAGTCGACCCATGTGGCTTATCCGGTCCTGGATGCGGCGACTGATAAGGTGCTTGGCGTTGCATATCTGAAGGATATAGCATTGTCTTTGAATGAAAGTGATTTCTCCATTACCGACCTGGTGAAGGAGGCTGATTTCCTGTACGAAAACATGACGGTTTATTCCGCTCTTGAGCAAATGAAGCGGGGCAAGCTGTCGCAGGCGTTTGTTTGCGATGAGTTCGGCGAGTTTCAGGGTGTTATATCGTTGCGTGATATACTTGAAGGTTTGGTCGGGACAATTGCCGAGCAGAGTGGGGAGCCTGATATTGTGGCTCGTGCTGACGGTAAGAGTTGGTTAGTCGACGGGCAGTGCTCGTTCCACGAGTTATTGTCCTATTTTGATAGAGAAGATCTCTTTGATGATGGTTTGCGTTACAACACTATCTCCGGTCTGATTATTGAAGAATTGCAGCACATACCGACGGCCGGAGAAGGTGTGGAGTGGCATGGCTTCCGCTTCGAGGTAGTCGACATGGATGCCGTTCGCATTGATAAGGTGCTCGTGAGCCTTTGCTGATACGGTTCGATTAACCCTTTCCTGAACCTTTTCTCGCTCAATAATACACAAAAAACTGCATAAATTATCGATTTCTGAGCAGAAATTCGTAACTTTGCAGACATATTATGTCCAAGATATCTAAGTCAAAACTACTTAAATCGGTTCTGTTGTTGCTGTTTGCAATGGCTATGCCTTGCGTACGGGCGCAGGAACAGTTTACACGCGGCATCGAGCAGATCTCATTTGTGCCTAAAGGTCAATGGATTTCAGGTGTTAGCGTCAGCTATTCTCAGTCGAATCAAGACCATTATCAGTTTTTGGTCTTTGAGAATATTTCGGGCGATACTTATTCGTTTAAGGTAAGTCCGATGTTGTTATTTACGTTTAAGGATAATCTCGCAGCCGGTGGTCGCTTTTCGTATCAGCGTCAGCGTGTGCGTCTTTCAACAGCCGACGTCGTTTTAGGTTCGGATACCGAATACAACCTCGACCATTTGTATTCGATTTCGCATAGCTATCACGGAGTAGGGGTCTTTCGTCAGTATTTATCGCTTGGCAATACCACACGCTTCGGTATCTTCAACGAAGTGCAACTCGAGTTGGGCGGTGGACAGTCGAAACTCGTAAGCGGCTCGGGCGATGATTTGACCGGAACATACGAGCGAAATTTCTCGATGAACATAGGCGTCGCTCCCGGTCTGATTGTCTTCCTCAACAATTACTCGGCGCTCGAGGTTAATGTCGGTGTGCTTGGATTTAACTATAACAAAACACGGTCGACTACCGACCAGATTTATATCGCCAACCGCAATATGTCGAGCGCTAACTTTCGTATTAACCTGTTTTCAATCACATTCGGTGTGACATTCTATATATGACAACGGGCAGATTGATTATTTTAGCGACGGCTTTAGTGTTGGGTATGGCTACAAGTCAGGCTCAGCGCGTCGTGCGCAAGGGTGAAGCTCCGGTCGATTCCGTACGCTTCGAGAAGGTTCTCGTAGGGCGCGACACGGTCGATTTAATTATTCCGGAACGCAATTTCGGACGTTACGATCGTGGCCTGTACAACTATCTCTTTATTCCGAAAGGTAAATGGGCCTTCGGCATGACGGCCTCATACGGCTCGCTTAATACAGAGGACTCGCAGATACTATCATTGGTGGAGAATGTCGATTTTAGCGGCAAAATCTACTCTATTAAGCCATTTATTTCGTATTTCATTCGGAGCAACCAGTCGATTGGTATTCGTTTTAACTATTCGCGAGGCATTGGCGACCTCAACAACCTCTCGGTCGATTTCGATGATGATTTGAATTTCGACCTTCGCGATGTCAGCTACTACACGATGAGTTATTCGACTTCGGTGTTCTATCGAAACTATATCGGACTGAATCGCAGTAATCGCTTTGGCGTGTTCAACGAGGTTGATGTCAGTGTCGGCAGTGGTACGACGCGTTTCAAGCGTATTTACGATGGCAATCCGCGCGACACCAAGACCACGATAACCCAGGGTAGCATCAACTTTAGCCCTGGTGTAGCCGTGTTTATTCAAGAGTTTATGGCTTTTAATGTCTCGTTTGGCGTGTTCGGCGTTAATTTCCGACGCGAACACCAGCTCACCGATGGTGTTGACGAGGGCACACGCTTCACATCCGGAGCCAATTTTAAGTTTAATATCTTCAACATCAATTTCGGATTGATGGTTGTCATATAAAATATGTCAGGCAGAATCTTCAAATACTTAATTCCGCTTTTTGTGTTCGCACTTGCTACGGCATGTATCAAGAATGATATACCATATCCGCGAATTCAAGCCAATTTTTTGACATTCAATGCGACCGGTCAGGAACGCGCTGCAGCAATAGACTCTATCAATCGCACACTCACGCTTTATTTTGGCGAGGAGACAGATATACAGAACGTTAACGTTGAGAATTATACTTTGACTCCCGGAGCCTCGGTAGTCGGTTCTGCTCTTAGCGAGCCGCTTGATTTGTCGAAAAAACAGTATGTCACGCTGCGGTATTATCAAGACTGGATGTGGACTATTACCGCAGTTCAGAATATCGAACGTTATTTCACCGTTGCCGGTCAGGTCGGAGCCTCGTTTATTGATGTCCCCGGACGTCGCGTCGTGGTGTATATCAATTCAAAACAACCATTAGAGAACGTTTTAGTAGAGTCGGTAAAACTCGGTCCGGTCGGCTCGTCGCTCACACCCGCACTTGAAGGCGAGCGTATCGACCTTTCGCAGCCGCTCGAAGTGAAGCTGCAAGCCTATGGTCGCATAACGACTTGGACGATATTTGCCGAACATACCGAAGCGATGGTGACTACATCGCGAGCCGATGCTTGGACAAATGTCGCGTGGGTATATGGCGAGGCCCAGGCAGGTAAGAAAAATGGCATACAGTATCGTTGCAAAGGTGATACTGAATGGATAACCGTGGCCGATAGTGAAGTGACTCACGATGGTGGCAGCTTCCATGCTCGCATTTGCCATCTCGCAGCCGAGACATCGTACGAGGCTCGTGCTTTCTCAGACGAGGACTTTGGCGCTGTCGTAGAGTTTACTACCGGTTCGGTGCTGCAAATTCCGAATACAGGTCTCGATGAATGGTGGCTCAATGGTAAAGTTTGGAATCCTTGGGCCGAAGGTGATACGCAGTATTGGGATACCGGCAACAAGGGTGCAACGACTCTCGGCGCTTCTAATAGTATGCCCACCGATGATACTTACACCGGTCGCGGACAAGCCGCCCGACTCGAAACTCGATTTGTGGGTATCGGTGCACTTGGCAAATTGGCTGCCGGCAACCTTTTTGTTGGTCTATATTACAAGACCGATGGTACTAATGGTATTTTGCATTTCGGCCGGCCGTTCAGTGAACGCCCGACGAAACTACGTGGCTATCTGAAATATAAATCGTGTGCCATTGACAATGTGACGGATGAATGGGCTAATCTGAAAGGCCAACCCGATACGTGCATTGTATGGTGTGCGTTGATTGATCAGAATGAGCCGTTCGAGATTCGCACGAACCCTCGCAACCGACAACTTTTCGATTCGAACGGTTCGTATGTAGTCGCTTACGGGAAAGTGGAATATGGACACAATGTCGATAATTACATACCGTTTGAGTTCGAGCTCGACTATAAATCGACATCGCGAGTGCCGAAGTATATCCTTATCACAGCTTCGGCCAGCAAGTATGGCGATTATTTCACCGGCGGCGCCGGCTCTGTCTTATATGTCGATGACCTTGAATTGGTTTACGACTATTAATGCAGCTTTTTGTTAGTATTCAGTTACAGCATCGCTTTGATTATTGACTAATATAAAATTATTCGTACCTTTGTACTACAATATTTAAAGTTATGGAAAAGTCTTTGACTATTGACGGTGTAAAGGTTAGTTATCGCCATGGTGGTAGCGGCGATCCGATTATTTTAATGCACGGATGGGGCTGCGATAGCAATGCGCTCAAGCTATTCGAACGCGTCGGTCTCGAAAACAATACAGTTTACAATATTGACCTTCCGGGTTTCGGCAAGTCGGAGGAGCCTCTGACCCCTTGGGGTATTGAGGAATACACGCGTATGCTCGAGACCTTCTGTAAGGAACTGGGTATCGAAAATCCCGTGGTGCTCGGCCATTCTTTTGGCGGTCGAATTGCTATACTGTTTGCCTCACGCAACAAAGTGAAGAAACTAATACTTGTGGACGCTGCCGGCGTGAAGCCTCGTCGCAAGTTTAAGTATTATTTGCAAGTATATTCATATAAGTTTTGCAAGCTCTTTTTCCCCATCCTTTTTTGGTATGATAAGGAAAAAGCCAAGAATAAGATTGAGGAAATGCGCTCGCGCCGTGGCTCGTACGACTATCGCAATAGTTCGCCGATGATGCGTCGTGTGATGGTCAAGGTCGTTAATGCCGATTTGCGTAGTTGTATGAAGAATATTCAGGCACCGACGCTATTGCTTTGGGGCGAGAATGACACAGCCACACCTATCCGCGATGCTCGTATCATGCTTAAGCGAATACCTGACTCCGGACTGATTTCATTCCCGGGAGCAGGCCACTTCTCGTTCGTTGACAATCCTTTTCAGTCAGCTGCCGCAGTGCGTCGGTTTTTGTTGTAAAATTCACGATTACTTTTGTTTATGGAAATCGTTTTATTCAGTATAGCCCTCGTGCTGATTTTGATATGTCTGTGCTTGGAGCTCAAGCGCGATTTGATGATGTATCAGCAGAATTCATATCGCCCCGAACGCTATCGTCGCTGGCTCGGCGAGTCCGGAGATACGACTTCGATGTCGCGTCTGTGTGCGCTTGTAGTCTTTTTTATTTCTATATCCTCGCTTTCGCATCCGGTGGTTTCGGCTGCTCTGATTGGACTTTTCGGTTTGATCGTATCGCGAAATCTGTGGACGAAGAAATACAAGAAGCCGCTGGCATGGACAGCGCGTGCGCGCCGTATTTACACCACTGCTGCTATACTGACTATCGGTATCGCCTTAGCTTCGGCCTTTCTGTTTGCTAAGGAAGATGCTGCTATAATCCCGTTTTCTATAGCCGTAGCTTTTATCGGGTGCTATTGTGCTTCGCACTTGTTGATTATGATTAGCGGGTATATCCTTGTGCCTGTCGAGAAGGCTATCAATCATCGTTATTACGTTGACGCTGCAAATCGCCTTGCAGCTATGCCCGACTTGAAGATTGTCGGCATTACAGGCAGCTACGGCAAGACCAGTACCAAGCATTACCTTTATAAAATTTTGTCGCAGCAGTTCGATACGTTGATGACTCCCGGTAGCTATAACACCACATTGGGCGTTATCCGCACGGTGCGCGAGATGCTTAAACCCTACAATGAAGTGTTTATAGTAGAGATGGGCGCCAAGCAACCCGGCGATATAAAGGAAATATGCGATCTTGTACATCCATCGGTAGGTGTGGTGACGTCTGTCGGTCCGCAGCATCTCGAATCGTTCAAAACAATTGAACGAGTGCAGGCAACAAAATTCGAGCTTGTCGATGCTCTGCCGGCCGATGGCTTGGCGGTCGTCAACAACGATTTTGAAAAGATTGCCGACCGCAAGGTTCTCAATACGCAGTGTCTGCGCTATGCCGTTGCTTCAAACGATGCCGATTATAAGGCAATAGATGTGAAATACTCTTCGTCGGGTACAACATTTACTATCGTTGGTCCTGATGGCTATAAACTCCCGCTAAGTACGCGTCTTTTAGGCGAAGTTAATGTTAGCGACATATTGGCAGCTGCAATTGTTGCTCATAAATTGGGCGTAACTGATGCAAATATCGCATCGGCTGTCGCTTCAATCGAGCCGGTCGAACATCGTCTGTCGGTGAAAAAGACGTCCGGAGGCATCACAATTCTCGATGACGCCTTCAATAGCAACCCTGTCGGGTCGCGTATGGCTCTTGAAGTGCTGGGTAGCATGACCGGCGGCCGTCGCATAGTCATCACTCCCGGTATGATTGAGCTTGGCGAAAAGCAATTCGAACTCAACAAAGACTTTGGACGCAATGTGGCTCGCAACGTCGACATTGCTATCGTCGTCGGTCAATACAATAGGGAAGCTATAATCGAAGGTATCGAGGACGAAGGCAGCTTGGCTAAAGATGCTGTACACGTTGTCGATTCTTTTGCTGACGCCCAGAAACTTTTGGCATCATTCGTCGCAAATGGCGATGTGATACTTTACGAAAACGATTTACCTGATACATTTAAATAATTAACAAACGTTGATATGAAAACCGTAGTAGGTGTTTTTTTCGGCGGCCGCTCCACTGAGCACGAGATTTCTGTAATCTCGGCCAATCAAGCTATGGCCGCTATGAATCCTGATAAGTACGAAATTGTACCCATATATATTTCAAAAGAAGGTCGTTGGTTTACGGGTCGCGATTTGCTGACACTCTCCAACTATCGCAACCCCGAGCAGTTGCTCCAAAAGTGTACCGAGGTGTATATGCGTCCGACCTATGGCGATTTTAATCTCTATAATACCAAGAAGACTCTTTTTGGCAAGGATGTTTTTACAACCCTTGATGTAGCAATTCCTGTCTTGCACGGCACCAATGTAGAGGACGGCAAGTTCGAAGGCGTGCTCGAAACTATCGGTATTCCTTATGCCGGCTGTAATACGCTTGCGTCGGCTAACGGTATGGATAAAATCACGATGAAGATGATTTTGCGAGCCGACAACATTCCTGTCGTAGACTATGTGTGGATGACCGACCATCAGTGGACATCAGACCGCGATAATATGCTTCGCAAGGTTGAAGAAACTCTCGGATACCCCGTCATTGTGAAGCCGGCCGACCTTGGCTCAAGTATCGGTATCGGAGTCGCCCACGATCGCGAACAATTGATTTCACGTCTTGACGACGCTGCTCGCTTCTCGCGTCGTCTTATTGTTGAACACATGGTCACGGCTCTGCGCGAAATCAACTGCTCGGTACTTGGCGATGTTGATGAATACCAGACATCGGTACTTGAAGAGCCTATCAAGGCAGAAGAAATCCTGTCGTATGGCGACAAGTATATGGGCGGCGGAATGCATGCAGCACAGAAACGCATACCTGCCGAATTGCCGGAAGATATGGCCGCCGAATGTCGTCGCTTGGCCGGCGAGACTTTCCGCGTGTTGTCGTGTCATGGTGTCAGTCGCGTTGACCTGATTATTGACGATGACCTTGGCAAAGTGTATGTCAACGAAATCAACACCATACCCGGTTCGCTGTCGTATTACCTTTGGGAAGCCGCCGGTCTGCGGTTCGATCAGCTTATGGATCGCCTTGTTAAGCTGGCACTCAAGCGTCGTCGCGACGAACAGGGCAAGACGACAAGCTTTTCGCAGAATATTTTCGCCATGGGTGGCGGCGTGAAGGGCGGTATTAAGAAGTGATTACCTGTGTAAATAAATATTGGTGGGCCGCCGCTTGGTCCACCTTTTTTTATTCCGAAGTGTTTATATTTTAAATCGTTCTTTTGAACCGATAGCCTGTGCGACGAAGCTGACTTAATCCGGTTTTATATTCTACGCAGATTCTATGGCATGAATTTTGCTAAACTACTTTTAAAAGAACTATTTCAGTTAAATGGATAATAAGTTTTCAGATAAATTCAAGCAAGCTATGATAGAGGCTCGTCAGCAGGCTCTACGGCACAATAACCCTGTCATTGGTCCGGAGCACATGCTGCTTGCCATTTTGTCAGATACAGATGGTGAGGCTTATGCCATTGTCGATTCTATAGTTGAAGTCGGTCGACTTTCGGAACTTGTCAATACACTCGACGAATCGATGTTTGAAATTTCCGGTGTTCGCAATCGCGATGTCACGCTCAGCGACTTGGCTGCGCGTATTTCAAAACTTTCATTTCTTGAAGCTCGCAAGCTTAAAGACGAAGTTATCGATGAGCTACATTTGCTGCTTGCCATTTTTCATAATTATGAAGTGCAATCTATGGATTGTTTCAAACCCTTTATAAATATCGGGGTTACATACCCGTCGTTGGTTAAGGCCATATCACATCGTAGGGGTACACCGGTCGGTGGTGCGGGTTTCGCTGATGAAGATGATGAAGTCGATGACATGTCCAAATCCGATAACCCGGTTTCGGGTGGCGGTCGTGGAAAATCGGCAACATCGGCCCGCAAGCAGTCGTCTTCTGACACTCCGATGCTCGACAAATTCGGACATGATATGACAAAAGCGGCATCTGCCGGCGACCTTGACCCGGTAGTGGGTCGTCAGACCGAAATCGAACGTCTTGCTCAAATTTTGAGCCGTCGCAAGAAGAACAATCCGGTCCTTATCGGAGAGCCCGGAGTCGGCAAATCGGCTATCGTAGAAGGTCTGGCCTTGCGTATAATCAATCGCCAAGTGCCTCGTGTGCTGTTCAATAAGCGAGTCGTAGCGCTCGACATGGCTTCGCTCGTGGCTGGTACCAAGTATCGTGGCGAATTTGAAGAGCGAGTCAAAGCTATTCTTACCGAGCTTTCTAAAAATAAGGATATTATCCTCTTTATCGATGAAATCCATACGATAGTCGGTGCCGGTAACGCTCAAGGCCAAATGGACGCTGCAAATATGCTGAAGCCGGCTCTTGCGCGTGGCGAACTCCAGTGCATAGGCGCAACAACCCTCGACGAATATCGTGTAAATATTGAGAAGGATGGTGCGCTCGAACGTCGCTTTCAGAAGGTGATGGTCGAGCCGACGACTGCAGAGGAGACTATCACGATTCTGAATAATATAAAGTCGAAATACGAGGAGCATCACAATGTCAACTACACCGAAGGAGCCATCGAGGCATGTGTGAAGCTGACCGACCGCTATGTTTCAGACCGCAACTTTCCCGACAAAGCTATTGATGCTCTCGATGAAGCCGGAGCCCGTGCACATATTATTAATGTCGCTGTTCCGGAGAATATCGAGGAGTTGGAGCAAAAAGTCGCAGATGCTACCAAGACTAAGTTAGAGGCTGCTCATGCTCAGAACTTCGAGTTGGCAGCCATGTGGCGCGACCGAGCTCAGGCGCTCAATGACGAGCTTGAAGCGGCTAAGGCCGATTGGGAAAAAACGCTTGAAGAAAATCGTGTGACGGTTGATGAAGATAAAGTCGCCGAGGTCGTTGCGATGATGACCGGAGTGCCCGTTCAGCGTGTAGCTCAGGCCGAGGGCCTTCGACTGCTCGAGATGGCTCCGACTTTGCACAAAGCTATTATCGGCCAGGACGATGCTATCGATAAGATTGCCAAAGCTATCCGCCGCAATCGCATTGGACTTAAGGATCCTAACAAGCCGATTGGCTCGTTTATGTTCCTTGGCCCGACCGGTGTCGGCAAAACTCATCTTGCCAAGAAGCTTGCAGAATTTCTGTTTGATTCATCGGAAACGTTGATTCGCATCGACATGAGCGAATATATGGAGAAATTCACCGTGTCGCGACTTGTCGGCGCGCCTCCCGGCTACGTAGGATACGACGAAGGCGGCCAACTCACCGAAGCCGTGCGCCGTCATCCGTATTCGGTCGTGTTGCTTGACGAGATCGAAAAGGCACATCCCGATGTGTTCAACTTGCTCTTGCAAGTCCTTGACGAAGGTCGCCTGACCGATTCGATGGGCCGCCGAATCGACTTCAAAAATACGATTATCATTATGACGTCGAATATCGGCACGCGTCAGCTGAAGGATTTCGGTACCGGAGTCGGCTTTAGCACCAATAGCACCGAGGCAGATGCCGATGCGCGTCATGCTGTAATTCGCAAGGCGCTCAATAAGGCCTTCTCGCCCGAATTCCTCAATCGTGTCGACGATATAGTAATGTTCGACCAGCTATCGCGCGAAGCAATCTTCCAAATCATAGATATCGAAATTGACGGATTCCGCAAGCGACTGAACGACCTCGGCTATGCGCTCGAACTCACCGATGCGGCGAAGGACTTTATTGCGGGTAAAGGTTATGACCCGCAGTATGGCGCTCGTCCGCTCAAGCGAGCTATCCAAAAGTATCTCGAAGATGAATTGGCCGAGTTGATACTTTCGGCTACGTTGCTTCCGGGCAACAAGGTTGTAGTCGATTACGACAAAGACACCGACAAGATAAAATCGACAGTCTTAGCTTGACGAAAATAGCATAATAAACAAAGCCTCCGATTGGGAAAATCCAACCGGAGGCTTTGTTGATAGATGTTGTCTGTTTACCAGATGACTACGCGCTCTTCAGCGGGGCGGAACATCGGGTCGCCGACCTTGATTCCGAATGCTTTGAAGAAGGTGTCGAGGTTGCGTAGCGAGGCGTTGACGCGCCAGCGACCAAGTGAGTGGGGATCGGTCTTGGTGCGTTTCAAAATCTCAGCTTCGCGGATGTTGCCGGCCCAAACGTTGGCGTAGGCCAGGTAGAAGCGCTGGTCGGGGGTAAATCCGTCGATAACTTCGCCTTCGTTGCCTTCGCCGAGCGAGTTGTGGTAAGCAGTGTAAGCTACGCGCAGACCGCCTTGGTCGGCAATATTTTCGCCGAGGGTGAAGCGACCGTTTGCGTTCACGCCGGGTGCGACTTCGATTTCATCGAATTGTGCTACGAGTCCGTCGGCAAGTTTAGTGAATGCTTCGGCGTCGGCTTCAGTCCACCAGTTGGCGAAGTTGCCGTTTTTGTCGAACTGACGACCTTGATCGTCGAAGCCGTGAGTCATTTCGTGACCAATGACAACGCCGATAGCACCATAGTTGGCAGCATCGTCGGCCTGCGGGTTGAAGAACGGCTCCTGGAGGATACCTGCCGGGAAGCAGATTTCGTTGGTCGTCGGGTTGTAATAAGCGTTGACTGTCTGCGGCGGCATGTACCAGCGCTCTCTGTCGACCGGTTTGCCATAGTCGGCGGTGTTCAAGTCGGCGTTGAATTTGATAGCGGCTTGCACGTTATTCCAATAAGGTTTCGAAGCGTCGATTTTCAGAGCACTGTAATCGCGCCACTTATCGGGGTAGCCAATCTTCACGGTAAATGTCGAGAGCTTTTCAAGAGCACGAGCTTTGGTAGCGTCGCTCATCCAAGTCAAGTTCTGAATGTGCTGTCCGAGTGCGGTTTGTAGGTTTTTAACCAGGCGGAGCATTTGTTCCTTAGCTTCGGGTGGAAAGTACTTTGCTACGTACAATTCGCCGAGAGCTTCGCCCATCATGCCGTTAGGTATTGACAATGCTCGCTTCCAGCGAGGCGACATCTGCTTGACGCCCGACATTACTTGAGCAAGAGCGAATTCGGCTTCTACAAAATCGTCGCTCAGATACGATGCAGCCGACTGCAGGTATCCGGCAGTGAGGTAGTCGTGGATTGCCTTGTCGGAGAATGTTCCCAAAATGTCGTTAACGGCTTCGAGCGATTTCGGTTGTCCGATAATCACGGTATCAATGTCGTTGATACCTATTTTGGCAAAGTAGCGTTTAAGGTCGACGTTGGGGTACTTTTTCGAGAGGTCAGCAATTGACATTGGATTGTAGCTGGCAGCCGGGTCGCGGAGTTCCTCGCGCGACATTGCAGCCTTAGCAAGTTTAGTCTCGATATCAATTACGTTAGCAACAAAGTCGTATGCTGCGGCGTGGTCCATACCGATAAGGTTGGCCAGAGTGTGGAGGTAGTTGCGATATGCCATCAACACTTTGACGGTGCTTTCGGAATTTTCAAGATAGTAATCGCGGTCGCCGAGCCCAAGGCCGCCTTGCGACCAATACATCACGTTGCGGTCGACATTCATCATGTCGGCTTCGACGTATGTGGCGAAGAAGCCATTCAGTCCGGGCATTGTAGCGAGAATGTCGACAACTTGGTTGCGCGGAGTGTTGGCAATAACTTGCAGGTCGGCCATTACCGGAGCGACACCTTCGCGGTTGAGGCGCACGGAGTCCATGCCCAGCGCGTAGAGGTCAGCAATTTTGCGAGCGTTAGAGCCTTCAGCTTCGTTTGCAGCGTCCAAGCCAAGCACGAGGTCGCGAACTTGAGCGCGGTTCAGTTCGCCAAGTTCATCGAATGTGCCATAGCGAGAAAATTCATCGGATAGGGGATGAGTGCTCATCCAGCCGCCGCATGCGTATTGATAGAAATCAACGCCTGGATTGACGGTCGGGTCGAGGTGGGTTTGATTGATACCTTTCGGTGACGCTGCCGATGCACCTAAAGGGAAAGCCATTGAGATGGCTAAAACGGCCATAATGTTCTTATTCATAATATTGTAAAAATTTATCTTACAAATTTACAAATAAAATTTGACTTACTTAAGATATTTTTCGTAGAACGAGATGTAAGCTTCGTTGACGTGTCGATGGCCGCCGGGGGTGGGGTAGTCGCCTGAGAAGTACCAGTCGCCGGGATGATTCGGGATTGCTTTGTGCATGCCTTCCAAGCTTTGGTACAGGATGTCGACTTGAGCTCGCGGCGGGTTTTTGCTTTCTTCGATGAGGAGCTTGGCGATGCGGTCGGAGATTTCTTCATCGGTGAATGGCGCGTAGATAGCTTTCACGCAGTTGGTGCGCTTGTCTTCGGGTAGCTCGCGCTGTTTCAGGCAGTCGATGTAAGTTTGTTCGATGACCCAATCGCGACCCGTCTCACGCAGCATGTGGATTGCAGCGTGGAATGCGATGAACTGGCTGAGGCTCGACATATCGATGCCGTAGTAGTCGGGATAACGTACTTGGGGCGATGAGCTGACGATAATGATGCGTTTCGGCTTCAGGCGGTCGAGCTGTCGGAGAATAGATTCGCGCAGAGTGGTGCCGCGTACGATGCTATCGTCAATGACAACCAGTGTGTCGACGTTCGACTCAATGATGCCGTAAGTGACGTCGTAGACGTGAGCGACCATGTCGTTGCGCGAGTCGCCTTCGGTGATGAAGGTGCGCATCTTCACATCTTTTACAGCTACTTTTTCCGAGCGAATACGACGCTTAAGTATCTGCGACAGCTTTTCGTCGGTCAGTGTGCCTTGCTCAATATTTTTGCGGATTGCATCAAGTTTGCATTTCTCGAGCTTCTTCTCCAGTTGTTCGATCATGCCGAAGAATGCCGATTCGGCAGTATTGGGGATGAACGAGAATACGGTGTGCTCGACATCGTAGTCGATCATCTTCAACAAGTCGTCGACAAGGTTGGCACCCAGAGCTTTACGTTCTTTATATATGTCGGCGTCGCTACCGCGTGAGAAGTAGATGCGTTCGAACGAGCATTGTTCGTTTTTGCCTTCGTCGAGAATGCGTTTCTTGCTTACTTCGCCGGCTTTATTAACCACGAGAGCTTCACCGGGGCTCAGCGGATTGACTTTGCTGATATGTACGTCGAAGCAAGTTTGGATTACGGGGCGCTCGGAAGCAACAACGATGACTTCGTCGTCGACATAGTAGAAAGCCGGGCGAATTCCATTCGGGTCGCGCAGAGCGAAAACATCGCCCGAGCCGGTGGCGCCGCACATAACATAGCCGCCATCCCAATCGGGAACTACCGATTTGAGTACATTGGCTAAGTCGATATTGTCTTCAATTTTCTTTGCAAGAACGTTGTCTTTGAGTTCGTCGCGATATTCGCGATACAATCGGTGATTTTCTTTGTCGAGAGCAAAGCCGATTTGTTCGAGCAAGATGTGAGTGTCGTTGTAGATGCGCGGATGTTGTCCTGTGCCTGCGATGCTTTCGAACATTTGATCGACGTTAGTCATGGTGAAGTTGCCGCACATCATGACAGAGCGCGAACGCCAGTTGTTGCGTCGAAGTACGGGATGGGCGTAGCAGATACCTTTCTTGCCGGTCGTGCCGTAGCGCAGGTGGCCCATATATATGTTGCCGATATGAGGCGTGTAAGCGCTGACTTCGTCGGCATTGGTTGAGTTGACA
This sequence comes from uncultured Bacteroides sp., assembly GCA_964433215.1. Classification (GTDB taxonomy): domain Bacteria; phylum Bacteroidota; class Bacteroidia; order Bacteroidales; family Muribaculaceae; genus CAG-873. Next base: position 97,710 of record CAYSQI010000001.1, on the reverse strand, counting down.
TCGGCGGGAATTTCGTTGAAGATTCGGCCGAAAAGAGTCGGGATGGCGTCTTTGCCCAGTGCGCGGTCGCGGTATATGTTTTCGTATCCGGCCGGGGCATCCAATTTGATGACGCCGACGCCGGCAGCTTCTTGCCCGCGATTGTGCTGTTTCTCCATCATCAGATAGAGTTTATCAAGGCCATAGGTGTATGAGCCGTATTTCTCTCGGTAAAATTCAAGCGGCTTGCGCAGTCTGATCATGGCTACGCCGCATTCATGTTTGAGTGGTTCCATTTAGCGGATAAATAATAATTCACGATATTTTGGCAGAGGCCACATTTCATTGTCTACCATCAACTCGAGCTTGTCGATATGTCGGCGTATGATAGCCATCGGCGGCACGACATTGTCGTGGTAAGCGACAGCTTTTTCGCGCTCGTTGGTCAGAGCGTTAGCTTTTTTACGAGCTTCGATCATGCGGTCGGTTTCATTTTTGATGATATCCATGTGGTCGCTGATTTTTTCGATTGTCTCAAGGTCGTGAGCCACGATCTTAGCGCCTTTCGTGCCGGGGAAAAGTGACTTCACTTTCACAACGTTGTCGACGAGCATCGACTGGTAGCGCGTTGCCACGGGAATGATGTGGTTGATGGCCAGGTCGCCCAGTACGCGAGCTTCAATCTGCACTTTCTTGGCGTACATATCCCATTTCACTTCGTTGCGAGCTTGAAGTTCGACTTCTGAGAATACGCCGGTGCGACGGAACATTTCGATTGATGACGGTTTCAGATAAGCGTCGAAGATTTTGGGCGCCGACGTCTCGCAGTCGAGTCCGCGGGCTGCAGCTTCGGCTTTCCATTCGTCGGAATACCCGTTGCCGTCGAAGTGAATAGCTTTAGAGGCTTTAATCATGCGACGGAGTTCCTCGAGGATTGCGTCGTCGAGGCTCTTGCCTTTGGCCGTTTGGGCCGTGATAGTGTCGTAGAATTTATTGAGCTGGTCGGCTACGGCAGCGTTAAGCACAATCATGGAGCAAGCACAGTTGGCCGATGAGCCGACGGCTCGGAATTCGAAGCGGTTGCCGGTGAATGCAAATGGCGATGTGCGGTTGCGGTCGGTATTGTCGACTAGTATTTCCGGGATTTGAGCAAGGCCGAGCGATACGCCTTCTTTTTTAGCCATGGCGCTTAGCTGAGCCTGAGTTGCATTTTCGAGTTTATCGAGAATGTCAGCAATTGCTTTACCTGTGAAGATAGAAATGATGGCGGGCGGAGCTTCGTTTGCGCCCAAACGATGGCTGTTGGTAGCTGACATTATGGATGCTTTCAGCAGGCCATTGTGCTCGTGTACCGCAGTCATCACATTAATGAGGAAAGTAAGGAACTGTAGATTGTCGCGGTCGTTTTTGCCGGGAGAGAAGAGCATGGCTCCGCGGTCGGTGCCGAGGCTCCAGTTGTTGTGCTTGCCCGAGCCGTTTACGCCGGCGAAAGGCTTTTCATGAAGAAGCACGCGGAAGTGGTGACGGCGAGCTACTTCGCCCATAAGGGTCATCAGCAGCTGGTTGTGGTCGTTGGCCAGGTTGGTCTCTTCATAGATTGGGGCAAGTTCGAACTGGTTTGGCGCAACTTCGTTGTGGCGTGTCTTAACCGGAATGCCGAGTTTGTGTGCTTCAATTTCGAGGTCGAGCATGAACGCTTCGACTCGCGACGGAATCGAACCGAAATAGTGGTCTTCGAGCTGCTGATTTTTTGCACTTTCGTGGCCCATGAGTGTTCGTCCGGTGAGTACTAAGTCGGGGCGAGCCGAGAACAGAGCTTCGTCGACCAGAAAGTATTCTTGTTCCCAGCCGAGGTATGATGTGACGTGTTTGACTTCCGGGTCGAAGAATCGAGCGACTTTTGTTGCAGCTAAGTCTACGGCGTTGAGCGCGCGCAGTAGCGGAGTCTTGTAGTCGAGGCTCTCGCCGGTGTACGATATGAAAATGGTGGGGATACAGAGGGTGCCGTCGAGAATGAAAGCCGGCGATGATATATCCCAAGCGGAGTATCCACGGGCTTCGAAGGTGTTGCGAATGCCACCGTTAGGGAACGACGAAGCGTCGGGCTCTTGCTGGACGAGAAGCTTGCCGGAGAATTCTTCGACAATGCCGCCTTTGCCGTCGTGCTCCACGAAGGCATCATGCTTCTCGGCCGTGCCATCGGTCAGTGGGTGAAACCAGTGAGTGTAGTGTCGAGCCCCATTGTCAATGGCCCAGCGTTTCATGCCATCGGCAACGCTGTCGGCCAGTTCGCGGCTGATAGGCTTCTTTTCTTCAATCGCTGTGATAAGTTTGTCGTAGGTGGCCTTAGGCAAGTATTCAAACATGGTCTTGCGATTGAATACTGCTTTGGCGTAGTAGGATTGCGGACGTTCGTCGGGAATAGCGACGTTGACGGCCTTGCGGTCGAATGCTTCTTCTACTACCTTAAATCTCAAAGATGTTGACATAGTGGTTATCTAAGTACAGTTGGTTTTATCTAATTCTCGTAAATAAGCGTATGCGGCCTCGCCTGTGCGGCAACCGCAGTGCGGCTGTCATAGCGAAGTCTGCTTGTCTGTCGTGTATTCATGTGAATAAAAGAAAAACGCGTCACAGCCCTTTCGCCGATGTTTGTCGGCCTCTGAGGCGTGTGACGCGTATTGTGTAAAGCAATCTCTTTTCCATTGGAATTTATCGCTGCAAAGTTACAAATTTTGTAGCGCGTTGCAATAAAAATTCCAATATTTTTTTCAAATTTCTTTTGCTTATTTATCTTCGAGAATGTAAAGCGCTCGAGGAGCGAATGTCATGTCGGACTCGATAACAATGTCCTTTCCTGAAATCACGTCGTGCATGGTCGTGCCAAAAGGCAGTACTTCAGCTGTTTGCTCCATCGGGATTGTGATTTCTTCGTCGCGGCCGTTCATCATCACGACAACACGGCGGTTGCCGTATTTGCGTTCGTACGTGTAGAGTCCGTTGTCGGGAATGAAGTGTTTCAAGCTGCCTTTGCAGATAGCATCGTTGCCACGGCGGTAGTGGAGCAACTTCGACATGAAGTCGAAAGCTTCGTTTTGCAGTTCGCTGCGGCCGGCGCGAGAGAACACTGACGTAGTGTCGCCGGGGAAGCCACCGGGCATGTCGAGGCGGATATAGCCATCGCTTTTTGCTTTTGTGCCGTGCATCAATATTTCGGTGCCGTAGTAGATTTGCGGAATGCCGCGCGAAGTAAGCAAGAACGCTACAGCCTGTTTCCACCAACCTAAATCCTCGGGCAACTCAAGCAAGAAACGATCCGTGTCGTGGTTGTCGAGGAATGTCATGATGTGCATCGGGTCGGGGAATAAGAAATCCAGTGCCAAGTGGTCGTAGATCTTATTGAGGCCATCGCGGTTGACTGTCGGTTTTGAGAAAGCTTCGCGCGAGCCGAGACAGAAGACGAAGTCCATCACAGTCGGGAGCTCCGAGTCGGCCACTTTATTTACATACGAGTTTTTCTGCCAGAATGCTTCGGCGCCTTCGTTGTTGTACCAACATTCGCCTACGATATTATAGTTGGGGTATTCACGTTTTACAGCCTTGAGCCATTCGGCCATGCTCTTAAGATCGGCGTATGGATGTGTATCCATGCGAATGCCGTCGATTTTCGACTCTTCAATCCACCAGATTGAGTTCTGAATCAGATATGTCATCAGGTGCGGATTGTGCTGATTGAGGTCGGGCATAGTCGGCACGAACCAGCCGTCGACCGTACGCTTATAGTCGTAATCGCTGGCGTATGGGTCGTAGACGGTGGAGAGTCGGTGATTGGTCTGCACGTATTCGTCGGGGAAGTTAATCCAATCGTTCGACGGTTTGTCGGCCATCCATGGGTGAGATGAACCGCAGTGGTTGAATATCATATCCATCACCACCTTGATGCCACGGCTATGTGCATCGGCAATGAATTCCGACCATTCATTGTTCGAGCCGAAACGCGGGTCGATTCTATAATAATCGGTTGTGGCATAGCCATGATATGAGCCACCGGGCATATCGTTTTCAAGAACCGGGTTAACCCATACGGCAGTAACACCGAGCGAGTCGACATAGTCGAGATGCTTACGCATACCGGCGATGTCGCCGCCATGTCGGCCTGACGGATTTGTGCGGTCGTCGGTCGTCTTGTTGTTCAGCGAAGCTACGCCGGCGACCGACGAGTTGCTGCCCTTCGAAAATCGGTCGGGCATGATGAGGTATAGCACGTCGGAAGCATCGAAGCCCATATATTCGCTGCCGGCTTTGTCGCGTTGTTTCAGTTCATAGTTGTATGAACTTTTCTTTTTACCATTTTTGAAGCGAAACTCTAAGTTGCCAGGCTTAGCATCTTTATCAACAGTTAGATACACAAAGAGATAATTAGGACTATCGAGCCGAGCGATACTATCAATTTTCACTCCGGGATAGTCAAGGACTACCTCGGCAGAGTTTATATCCGCGCCGTAAAACATAAGTTGTACCGACGGGTTTTCCATGCCGGCCCACCAATGAGGCGGGTCTACGCGGTCGACCATCGATTTTGCGGCGGAGCAAACAGTTCCGGCGCTGAGCAACGCAATTGCCATTGTCAAAAATCTACTTATTTTCATGATTAGATAACTGAATTAGTTTTTGCAAAAGTATTAAATATTGAGCAATTGGCAAAGTGTTGATTCAAAAATTGCGATGTTAGACAAAAAAAGCAGGTCGAAAGCCTGCTAAATTCGTTTGTGATTTTGTGTGATTAAAGTTGAGAAAGTATCTCGCGGCGCAACTCGGCATCTTCGCAGAAGACGCCATTATAGTCGATGGTTATTGTCGAGGAGTCTTGCTTTTCGACTCCGCGCATTTTCATGCACAGGTGTTCGGCTTCGCATTTCACGATAACGCCATGTGCATTAAGTGCGTTCTTTACGATGTCGCAAACTTCGCGTGTGAGGCGTTCTTGTACTTGCAATTTGCGAGCGCAAATGTTGACTACGCGAGCTAATTTGCTTAGCCCGACGATAGATCCGTTGGGGATGTATGCGACAGATACTTTGCCGAAGAACGGCAGGACGTGATGTTCGCAGAGCGAATAGAACTCAATATCGCGCACCATCACAACCTGCGAGCCTTCGTGTTTGAAAATAGCAGATTTCATCACCTCGTCGGCATTAGCGCGATAACCGGAGGTGAGATAATACAAAGCTTTGGCCGAGCGAATAGGTGTCTTAATGAGGCCTTCGCGGTCGGTGTCATCGCCAAGCAGAGTGATGATTTCTTGCATTCGCTCAGCAATCATGCTGATGCGCTGCTCGTCTGTGAGTTGTTCGACTTCTTTGATATTCAATTTGTTGACGTTTGAAAATTAAACAGCCTCTTTAGTTATGATTGATTCGGTCGCGAACTACGCGTAACTGTGAGCCGTAGCTTGGAAAAGCGGCGCGAATAGCTTGCATAGCGGCTTCAGCTTCAGAGCGAGTCTTGAAATCGCCAACTTTTACGCGCCAATAAGGAGAGTTGAACTGAATGTATGCGTTCATCTCCGGGAAGCGACTGACAATCTGATTGCGCCGAGCCTGTGCGTTCTGTTTGGCTGTGCGCACGTCGTTGTCATCAAATACAAGCACACGATATCCGACACGTGTAGCCGATTGCGAGGCGGCCGAAGATGTTGCTTCGTCGTCGGTGCCTGACTGTTCGGTAGTTGGTGCTACAGGTGCAAGACGTTGAAGCAGATTGTCGGGGCAAGATATTGCGATACGGCCACCTTCTTCGATATGCGACACAATGGTCGAATCGGAAGTCGGCGCAGCAGCTCGTGCATTAACTGCAAAGGTGGAAATACAAATTGCAGTACAGATAAAGTGCTTGATTTGCATGGATTTTTAAAATAGTGCGGCTGCTGTTTAGGCAGCCGCACAGATTAGGTTAGTTTCGTAATTAGAATGCGCTAACGATGCCCATGAAGTCGGCGCACTTGAGCGAAGCGCCACCAATGAGGCCACCATCAACGTCGGGCTTAGCGAAAAGCTCGGCAGCGTTTGAAGGCTTGCAAGAACCGCCGTAGAGAATCGATGTGTTGTCTGCAACTTCGTTGCCATATTTGGCTGCGATAGTAGCACGGATGTGAGCGTGCATATCTTCGGCTTGGTCAGCGGTAGCTGTTTTGCCGGTGCCGATAGCCCAAACGGGTTCGTATGCGAGGATGATTTTCGAGAAGTCTTCAGCCGACAGGTTGAAGAGGGCGTCTTCGATTTGCTTTTTAACGACGTCGTTGTAGGTGCCGTTTTCGCGTTCTTCGAGCACTTCGCCGATGCAGAAAATCGGAGTCAGGCCGTTGGCCATCGCGAGAGCGAGTTTGTCGCGAAGGATTTCCGAAGTTTCGCCATAGTATTGGCGACGTTCCGAGTGGCCGAGTATTACGTAGTTAGCGCCGGTCGAGGCTACCATTTCGGCAGAAACTTCGCCGGTGTAAGCGCCTTTGGCGTGGTCAGCGCAGTTTTCAGCGCCCAGACCGAGTTTGTTCTTATCGATTACGGCAGCGACAGGAGCAAGGTGGGTGAACGGTACACAGATGACTACATCGCAGTTGGCCTTCGTTTCGGCCAGGGCTGCGTTTACTTCTTCAGCAAGTTTAACACCTTCAGCGAGGGTGGTGTTCATTTTCCAGTTGCCTGCTACAATATTCTTTCTCATTTTGTTATGATTATAGGGTTTTTATTTGTTTCTATGTGCAAAATTAGCAAAAAACTTCGACATAGCCTTTGCTATAGGTCATTTATTTTCATCAGACGGGATGTCTTCGCTAACGTCAATGTTGTGTTTGCTGAAAATATCGCGAGCAGCTTTTAGGAAAGCTTGCGCTGCAGGCCATTTCGATGAGTCGGCCCATTGAAGTCGAAATTCGCCGCCATCTTTCGGGTGCTCGGTGTAAACAAGGCGGTAGCCGGCATCAGTGACTGTGACTCGTCCGTTGTCGCCTCGTCGGAGTTGTATCGAGGCTACCATGCCTCCGCGGCAGTCGCGCTTGGTCATATTTGATATAAAATTACCCAGCGAGTAGTATAGTAGCTGAGGACGTCCGTCTTTTCGAATTGTAAGTTCAGCAGGTTGAATCACATGCGGATGCCCACCGATGATTACATCCACGTCGAGTGATTTGAGAAACTCAGCAAGGGCCTTTTGTGATTGATTGGGTAAAAGACGATATTCATCGCCCCAGTGCATACAAACGATAACGATTTCAGCTCCGGCATCGCGTGTGGCTTTTACATCGCTCCGGATTATGTCGCGGTCGATATAATCAACGACAACTTCTTTGCCGGGTTTAATACCATTGGTGCCGTAGGTGTAGTTTAGAAAACCGACTTTTATGTTGTTGATGTTGCGGATAAAGGGCAGTACGGAGTCGCGCTCGGAGGTTGACTTATATGTCCCTATATGGTCGAGTTCTCGTTCGTTGAGATTATCAATTGTGGCTCTTAGCCCGCGGTCGTTGCGGTCGAGTGTGTGATTGTTGGCAGTGAGAAAAAGGTCGAAGCCTGCGTCCTTCAACGCATCGACATAGCTTGCCGGTGCGTTGAAGCAGGGATAACCGGAGTAGGGAGGTTTGCTTACCGCCGTTTCGAGATTGACAACAGCGTAGTCGGCGTTGCCGACGTATGGTGCTATTTCTGTGAAATAGTTGCTGTAGTCGTAAGTCCCGTCGCTTTGTTTAGCGCAATCAATCTGCTTTTGGTGCATCATCGCATCACCGGCAAACACAATGTTTGCTTCGTCGTAGCCGAAAATCAGCGAATAGAGTGATACAAATAGAAGCAGAAATTTCATCATTCCACAGCAGCGAGAGTATTAATCATCAACATTGCTATTGTCATCGGACCGACACCGCCGGGTACCGGGGTGATGAACGAGCACTTGGGCGCAACGTTTTCGAAGTCAACATCGCCGCTAAGTCTGAAGCCGCTTTTGCGAGTGGGGTCGGGAACGCGTGTGGTGCCCACATCGATGACGGTAGCGCCTTCCTTTACCATATCGGCAGTTACGAATGCGGGCTTGCCGAGTGCGGCAACCAATATGTCAGCGTTGCGAGTGATTTCAGCAAGGTTTTCTGTTGCGCTGTGGCATACGGTCACGGTGGCATCAATGCCTTTTTGCATCATAAGGGTAGCAAGTGGCTTGCCTACAATGTTGCTGCGGCCGATAATGACACAATTCTTGCCGCGTGTAGGGATGTTGTAGCGTTTCAGTAGTTCGACGATGCCGGCCGGGGTAGCTGATTTAAAGCAAGGCATACCGAGCGACATGCGGCCCACGTTTATTGGGTTGAACCCGTCGACGTCCTTTTCCGGCTTGACGGCTTCGATAACTTTTTGCTCGTCGATGTGGCGTGGAAGCGGAAGCTGCACTATGAAACCATCGACATTCGCATCGTCGTTAAGTGTCTGAATCAGAGCTAAAAGTTCATCTTCTGTGATAGTGTCTTCGCGGCGAATGACAGTAGATTGGAACCCGCAGGCTTCGCAAGCCTTGACTTTGTTGGCTACGTATGTTTCGCTACCGCCGTCGTGACCAACGAGTATGGCTACGAGATGCGGCGCGCGAAGTCCTTTGGACAGGCGTTCAGCTACTTTTGCGGCAATTTCGCCTTTGATTGCACTTGCAGTTGCTTTTCCGTCGATAAGTTGCATATCAGTGTCCTTTTATTATCGGCGCATGCCTTTCATACCTTTCATAGCTTTCATGCCTCGCATTGCGGCCATAGGATTCTTGATCGAGCCCACTTGGCGCATCATCTGACGCGTTTGCTCGAACTGCTTCAATAAGCGATTTACTTCCTGAATGGTAGTACCCGAACCTTCGGCAATTCGTTTCACGCGAGTGCCCTTGATAATTTCCGGGTTTTCACGCTCGCGCGGGGTCATAGAATTGATGATAGCTTCAATGCCTTTGAATGCGCTATTGTCGATATCGATATCTTTGATAGCTTTGCCGATGCCGGGTATCATAGAAGCCAGATCTTTGATGTTGCCCATCTTTTTGATCTGCTGAATTTGCTTGTAGAAGTCGACGAAGGTGTACTGGTTTTTGCGAAGCTTGCGAGCAAGTTCTTCGGCCTCTTTTTCATCGAATTGCTTTTGAGCTTTTTCGACGAGAGATACGATGTCGCCCATGCCGAGGATACGGTCAGCCATACGTGCAGGGTGGAAAACGTCGATACCGTCGAGCGTCTCGCCCGTACCTACGAATTTGATAGGCTTGGTCACAACCGTGCGTATCGAGAGTGCAGCACCACCGCGGGTATCGCCATCGAGCTTTGTCAGAACGACACCGTCGAAGTCTAAGCGGTCGTTGAAGGCTTTGGCTGTATTTACAGCATCTTGGCCGGTCATGGCGTCAACCACGAAAAGAATTTCAGAAGGCTTGACGGCTTTTTTGATGGCCTCAATCTCGTCCATCATCTGCTCGTCGACGGCTAAGCGACCGGCGGTATCGATGATAATGAGATCGTGATGATTAGCTTTGCCGAATTCGATAGCTTTCTTGGCGATGTCGACCGGCTCTTTGCTGCCTTCAATTGTAAACACAGGCACATCGATTGACTCGCCGAGCACTTTCAGCTGGTCGATAGCTGCCGGACGATAGACGTCGCAAGCAACGAGTAGCGGACGCATAGCTTTTTCGCTTTTGAGGCGCTTAGCAAGTTTACCGCTGAAAGTGGTTTTACCGGAGCCTTGTAGACCGGACATGAGAATTACGGTCGGCTTGTCCTTCAGGTTGAGCGGTGCTGCATCGCCACCCATGAGGGTTGCGAGTTCGTCGTGTACGATTTTTACCATCAACTCGCTCGGTTTGATGGCCGTCAGCACATTTTGTCCGAGTGCTTTGGCTTTTACGGTGTCGGTAAATGTCTTAGCTACTTTGTAGTTGACGTCGGCATCAATGAGCGCTCGGCGCACGTCTTTCAGTGTTTCGGCTACGTTGATCTCGGTGATTTTACCTTGACCTTTGAGTATCTTAAAGCTGCGTTCAAGTCTGTCGCTTAGGTTTTCAAACATGAGCTGTGATGTGTATATGGAGTTGATTAATGACTATTATTTTACAAGTTTGTTGGTGGCCGTGTCGGGGAAAATCACACTTGGCTTGAACGTGCGAGCTTCTTCGATAGGCATTGAGGCGTACGACATTATGATAACGACGTCGCCGGGTTGCACCAGGCGAGCTGCAGCGCCGTTGAGACATACTACGCCGCTACCGCGTTCGCCGGCTATGGTGTAAGTGTCGAGCCGTGCGCCATTGTTATTATTGACTATGTAGACACGCTCGCCGACAAGAATGCCGGCAGCGTCGAGCAAGTCTTCGTCAATAGTAATGCTTCCGATGTAGTCGAGTCGGGCCTCGGTCACCGTCACGCGGTGGATTTTGGATTTCAGAACTTCAACATTCATCGTCAGTCCACTTTGGGGTATTTGATGTTGTCAATTAGTCGAACGTCGCCCATCCAGACGGTCACGCATCCGACAGCTTCGCTGATGTTGTCGGTCTGTTGCAGCGTGATAGGGTCAACTATTTCGTAGTATTCGACTTCCATTCCGTCGATAGCATTCAACTCGGTGACAACCATTTCTTTAAGGGCTTCGACGTCGGTCACACCTTCACCTGCGAGTTCGGCGTTTTCCGACAGAATTTCGTGAATCTGCGGAGCGGCTGCACGTTGTTCGTTGGATAAGCGAACGTTGCGCGAACTGAGGGCAAGGCCGTCGGGCTCGCGCATAATCGGGCAAGCAATAATTTCGACCGGTGAGTTAATCAGCTCGACCATCTTGCGTATTACAGCAATCTGCTGAAAGTCTTTTTCGCCGAAATATGCCTTGTCGGGAGTGGCAAAGTCGAATAATTTGCTCACAACTTGGCATACGCCGTTGAAGTGCCCGGGACGCATGGCGCCTTCCATCACTTCGGCTACCGAACCGAGCTCAAATTGGCGAGTGTCGGGTTCAGGATAAACCTCTTCTACTGAAGGTACGAACGCCACGTCGACGCCGGCCGCTTCGAGTAAACGACAGTCGGCTTCAACGGTACGGGGATATGTTTGGAGGTCGTTGGCGTTATTAAATTGTGTAGGGTTTACAAATACGCTTACCACTACAAAATTGCATTCGCGGCGCGCGCGGTCAATTAAAGATTTATGGCCGGCGTGCAAGGCGCCCATCGTAGGCACCAATCCTACTTTTGCGCCGTTCTCTTTGGCTTTAGCCACCGCTGCACGCAGCTCGGCTACGGTTGAAATGGTTTCCATTTTCAATTTTATAAAATCGACTGCAAAATTACGATTTTTTTATTATCTGTGCAAGTTGTGGCCCTATGGTCATTGAAATGCAGTGATTTAATTTGAAATATTTACACACGTTAACATTTGTGTGCGTCAATGTTGCACACCACCCATAGTAACTTTGCATCAACAAATAAAAACTCAAAAAATTATGGCACAGATTCTTTCCTCTGATAATCTTTTCGCAACCGCTTACTATCGCGGCACCGAAGTTTTTCGCTTCGCCGGTTCGGGCATTTCGTCCGTGTCGGACCTGATTATTAAAATGCGTGACCATGCTACGTTGTCGGCAGGCATGGTCACGCTTAATATCAGAAATTCATCACAAGGATGGTCTCATAGTCGTTCGGTCTATATCGCTTAATTGGTGTGCGCTTCAACCCATTTGCGGGCATTGACGAATGCAGCATACCATGGCGTCACGTCGTCGTTGCGACGGCTACGCGGATAGTAGGCGCATTGCCATGGGAAGATAGCGCGTTCCAAGTGTGGCATCATAGCCAAATGGCGGCCATCGTTGCTGCATACGGCGGCAACGGCGCCGGCACTGCCGTTGGGGTTGGCGGGATATGCGTTGTAGCTGTAGCGTGCGGCTATGTTGTGGTCGGTCAACTTGCCGGGGAGCATGAATCGGCCTTCGCCGTGGGCTACCCAGATGCCGAGTTTCATGCCGGCAAGGTCGCGAAGCATTACCGACTTGTTGGCCGGAATAGTCAAGCCCAAGAATGAAGATTCGAACTTGTGCGATTTGTTGTGTTCCATACGAATCTTGTTGCCTTTGCTGTCGGTAGTACCAATCAGGCCAAGTTCGATCATCAATTGGCAACCATTGCAGATGCCAAGACTTAACGTGTCGGGTCGTTTGTAGAAGTTGTCAATAGCAGTGCGTGCTTTTTCGTTCCACTTGATGCCGGCAGCCCAGCCTTTAGCCGAACCGAGCACGTCGCTGTTTGAGAATCCACCGCAGAACACAATCATGTTGACATCTTCGAGGGTTTCACGTCCGCTCATAAGGTCGCTCAGGTGAACGTCTTTGACGTCGAAGCCGGCCAGATATAGCGAGTAAGCCATTTCGCGGTCGCCGTTCACGCCCTTTTCGCGGATAATGGCAGCGCGTGCACGTTTGCCGTTTGTCGGTTCGGGGCGTCCTTCGAGCTTGCCGTTGAAGTCTTTAGCAATGGCATAGCGCAGGGGCTGATTTTTGTAGTTGGCATAGCGAGCTTCAGCGCATTCTTCGCCGCTCTGAAGCTTGTCGAGCATATAGCTGGGGCGATACCATGTGTCGCGCAGAGTGTCGATACCGAACAGATACTCTTGTTCGCCGTGAGTGAGCTGCAGTACGCGTTCCTTTGTCGGACAAGCTACGGGGAAGTATTTCAGACCGGCCTCATCGAGGGTTTTCTCAACTGATTCTTTAGCCGAGTCGGCAACTTGAATTACGATGGCAGGATTTTCAGCGAACAGAATCTTAACGAGGTCATTTTCGCCGTAAGCGTGGAAGCCATCGGTGTAGACTTTCAGGCCGCCGTTGGTGTTAGCGAATGTCATTTCAAGCAAGGTCACAATCAGACCACCGGCACTGACGTCGTGCATGGCGAGCAATTTACGACCGCGAACTAATTTCTGTATGGCTTCGAATGCAGTACGGAATTTTTCAGCATCTTTGACGGTCGGTACTCGGTTGCCGACTTTACCCATGGTCTGGAACAGAGCCGAGCCGCCGAGGCTTAGCTCGTCGCTTGAGAAGTCGATGTAGTAGAGGGTTGAGTTGGATGTGTTAGCAACAACGGGCGAAACCGTGCGACGAATGTTTGATACTTCGCCGGCTGCGGAGATGATTACAGTGCCCGGTGCGAGGACTTTTGTGCCATCGTTGTATTTCTGTGTCATCGACAGCGAGTCCTTGCCGGTGGGAATGTTGATACCGAGGGCTATGGCGAAGTCCGAGCAAGCTTTTACAGCGGCATAAAGCGAGGCGTCGAAACCTTCGTTGCGACAAGGCCACATCCAGTTGGCACTCAGCGACACACTCTTGAGACCTTTGGCAAGTTGAGCGCCGACAATGTTTGTGAGCGCTTCGGCTATAGAGAGTACGCTGCCGGCTTTAGAGTCGGCAAGAGCCGCTTGAGGTGCATGGCCAATCGAAGTGGCGATACCGCTCTTGCCGTGGTAGTCGAGCGCAACTACGCCGCAGTCGCTAAGCGGTAGCTGAATCTCACCTTGGCATTGCTGGCGTGCAATGCGACCGGTCACTGAGCGGTCAACTTTATTTGTAAGCCAATCTTTGCACGCTACTGCTTCGAGCGATAGTACGTCGTTGAGATACTTTCCAAGTTGACTTGTCTCGGTTTTGGCGTCCTCAAATTTGCGGTCGACGATTCTATCGGTCATCACAGTCTTGGGCGAGTTGCCAAACATATCGGCCATTTCGAGGTCGATAGGCTTTGTGCCGTTGGCGCGGCTGAATGTGAAACGATGGTCGCTGGTGGTCTCGCCTACGACGTAGAGCGGAGCGCGTTCGCGTTCGGCGATGCGTTCGACCAGTGGGATATCTTCAGCGTTGATTACGAAGCCCATGCGTTCCTGACTTTCGTTGCCGACAATTTCTTTGTCGCTGAGCGTGGGGTCGCCAACGGGAAGTTTGTCGATATCGATGTGACCGCCGGTCTCTTCGACGAGTTCGGATAAGGCATTCAAGTGACCGCCGGCACCGTGGTCGTGGATTGATACGATAGGATTGTGTTCAGATTCGGCCAAAGCGCGAATTACGTTCGAAACGCGTTTTTGCATTTCGGGGTTGGCACGTTGTACGGCGTTAAGCTCAATCGAGTTGTCGTAGCTACCGGTGTTGACTGAAGATACAGCGCCACCACCCATGCCGATACGATAGTTGTCGCCACCGGCAACAACGACCTTCTGCCCGGGTTTTGGTGTGCCTTTGATAGCGTCCTTGCGGTCGGCGTAACCTACACCGCCGGCAAGCATTATCACCTTGTCGTAACCATAGTCGATACCCGATTCGGTGTGTTCGAAAGTCAGCAACGAACCGCAAATCAGGGGCTGGCCGAATTTATTGCCGAAGTCGGAAGCACCATTCGAAGCTTTAATGAGAATCTCTGCCGGAGTCTGGTAGAGCCATACGCGCGGATTCATCATCAATTCCCATTTCTTAGCGCCTTCAAGTCTTGGATAAGAAGTCATATACACCGCTGTACCGACCAGAGGTAAGGATGCGCGTCCGCCACCCAGACGGTCGCGGATTTCGCCACCGGTACCTGTAGCAGCACCATTGAACGGCTCAACTGTCGTGGGGAAGTTGTGAGTTTCGGCTTTCAGAGAGATTACTGTGTCGATACGACGTTCGGCGAAGTAGTCGGGGCGATCGGGGTTGGTAGGGTAGAACTGATCGATACGCGGTCCTTTCACAAAGGCTACATTATCTTTATAAGCCGAAACGAGCCCGTTGGGATTTTCTTGCGAAGTTTTCTTAATCATCTTGAACAAAGAACTATCTTGTTCTTTGCCATCAATGATAAAGGTGCCGTTGAAAATCTTGTGGCGGCAGTGCTCTGAGTTAACTTGAGAGAAACCGAAAACCTCACTATCGGTCATCGGTCGGCCAAGGCGTGCACTCAAGTCTTTGAGATATTTAATTTCATCGGCCGAAAGAGCCAGGCCTTCGCTTTCGTTGTATTTTTCGATATCATCTATGTAGACAATGTCGGCGGGTTTTGCATCGGCTTTGAAGTCAGATGCCTTGAGCCCGTCGTAGACACGCTGAAGCATCGGGTCGTAAGTCGGCTGAGCATCCGACGCTACTTTCTTGAACTCCTCTATACGCACAATGCCGTCAAGGCCCATGTTTTGGCATATCTCGACGGCATTGGTACTCCAGGGAGTAATCATTTCTTTACGAGGGCCCACGAATCGGCCTTTAACTGATTGCGAGCTTAAGGGCTTCGCCGAAGCAAGAAGCCAGCTGAGGCGCTCAATGCCTTCCGTGGTTAAGGGATGACCTGATTGGACAAGGTAGATGGTATCGCTACCGTTTTTGAAGAATGTAATCATCGGTATGTTTGAAATATTTGGCTACAAAGTTAGCGATTATTTGGCTCATAACCTAATTAATTCGCGGATAAAGCTGTCGGAAATGAGCCAGTTTTCTGCGGATATTCGCAAATGGTTGTTTTCAAGCTTCATTTGGCCGTTTTCAACAAAGCGTTGAGCATCCGATATGATGCCATTTGCAATATTGTCGGGCAGAGCTTCAAGATCGAGACCTGCGGCTGTGCGTAATGAGCTGACGATAATATCATTTACGCGGTCAAGCGGAGTTTCTTCATCAATGCTTACCGGGTAAGGCAGCTGTTGGAGCCAACCTTTTATATCCGGTATGTCGATGCGGCGCGTATGTCCGTCGAAGCTGTGAGCCGACGGGCCGATGCCGAGCCAACGACCGGTGGCCGACCAATATATACTGTTGTGCCGCGAATGTTTTCCGGGACGACATAGATTTGATATTTCATAATGCTCAAAACCGGCTTTGGCGCTCAATGTGCGAAGCAGCCTGAATTGTCGTTCGATAGCGTCGTCAGTTGGCGGTGTGGCCTTGCCTTTTTTGAGCATGATATCTAAGGCAGTCCCTTCGCTATATGTGAGGCAGTAGGCCGAAAGATGAGTTATTCCGGAATCGAGTAGGCGTGTCAACGAGTCTTTCCAAACAGTTTCCGACATGTCTGGAATACCATATATCAAATCGCAACTTATATTGTCGATTCCGGCAGCATGCAGAGTATCAATAGCTTGAAGCGCTTCGGCCGATGAGTGACGTCGGCGCATCCAGTGTAAAGTATCGTCGTCGAGCGATTGTACACCCATGCTTACTCGATTGAAGCCCATAGCTTGCCATTCGCGGGCGTTTTCAATCGTAACGTCGTCGGGATTAACTTCTATTGTGATTTCTTCAGCGCATTGTAGCGGTAGCTTTTCGACTAATTGCCAAAGTAAGTCAATTGGGACGATCGACGGGGTGCCACCTCCAAAATAGATAGTATCAAAGGATGCGTCAATCTCGTTGCGGCGATGCGAGTACTCTTTAATAAGCCCATCGACAACTTGTTGCATTGTCTCAAGCCGTGGCACGGAGTAGAAGTCGCAATAGATGCACTTGCTGCGACAAAAAGGAATGTGTATGTAAAGCCCGTTCAATATTTCTTTTCGGGTATTACTTTGCCGCATAGGGGCTTGAATTTACAAAATTTACAACTATCTGTTCCTTCGCTTTGTTTGAAAGGTGTTTTGTCGTCAAAGATTAACGTGATAAGATCGTTAACCAACGGACGGAATTCGCTGCTTATTTCAGACCATCGTTCAAGAGGTTTTCCGTTGTATGTGATTTTTTTGATTTCTCCGGTTTGAATAATCTTTCGCGGTGCTTCTATGATAGGTGTTACGTCAATGTTGCCTTCAACCATGTCATTGTAGGCTTCGGAGTAGACCAAAAGTTGAAAAATGCCTTGTCGGGTATGGTCTTTGTTGAAAAGATTAGAGATGCTTTTACCAATCGTTAGGTCATCGATTCCGGTTTTGTAATCGATAAAGCGTAGATGTCCTGAACATATTTGGTCGATACGGTCGATCTGCATACGGAAATTTATCCTAAGTTCGGGAGTAACTTGCCATTGCTTCTCTTTTACGTCGAATTCGCCTTTTACATAAGTAAAGCCGTCTGGTTTACAATAAGCGAGCTTTTCAGCTTCGAAAACGCGACGGATTTGACGTGCTGTAATCTCTGTGGTCAGTTCGGCCTCCATAGTCAGCTGAGGCAGCGAGTTCTGAATCTTTTTCGGATTGTACAACACATTGATAGTTTCCTGTCGCACAATTTTCTCAATTTGATTGCCTGCAAGTATTTGATTAATCGTATCTTCGTTAATAAGGCTGCCTTCGTATGGTCGATAAATTTCCAGCATCGAATGATGGAAGACGTCACCTATCATTGCGGGGGTCATAAATCCTTTTGGCTGGTCTTCTTCACGAATTCCTTTAACGTATTGCAGATAAAAGTGCAGCGGGCAATTTATGTAAGTTTTAAGAGCGGAAGCCGACAATTTGGGGCCGCCTAATTTCTTGAACGCTTCAAGTTCGGCCATCACTTTTTCTGTCTTTGCAACTTCTATGATACGAGAGCCGTTTTGAGCACTGTTGCAATCAATAGCTAAGTGTTGAATATTCCCTTTGTCGTACAAATATATTAGTTGGTTGAGATATCGAGACATCTCGTAGCCTTTCATACCTTGACGACTATCGTACATTAATATGGCGCGTTTAGCTCGAGTAATTGCGCGGAAGAAATAGTAGGAATAGTAACTTTCCGATTGTTCGATAGGCGGCAGTCCGTAGCCACGGCGAAGTGTATTCGGAATCATAGTCTTGACATAGTCGCGTCGAGGGAATGTTCGCTCGTTCATCGACAAAAATAGCAGGTTGTCGAAATCGAGGCATCGAGTTTCGAGGACGCCCATCACCTGAAGACCGTTGAGCGGAGTACCATTCAAGTTCAACGTCGCTGAATTCAGAATTTTTTCGAACATTATCAAGAATGTCGATTCGTGCATTTGAATATCGTACTGCTTAATATTCAGATAAAGTTCGCCGACACTCTCGCGGATAGCTTCGATGACATCTACTTCCATTGTTTGTATTGCTCCTCGGGTCTCGGCAATAGGTCGTAAATCCTTTGCGAGGCCATCAAGCAACTCAACAACGTACTTGTATACATCGTTGATATCGTTAGGATTGTCGATAGTTCTGAAAATATACTTAAGAGCCGGGTGACTTTCCGCCAGTTCGGCAGCGTTGATGTTGTAGAGGCCGTCGCGGTTGATACCCGTGCGAATATTCTCAGCAATATCGCCGGCAATTAGTTGGATGTGCGGGTGTTGTAGTACTTCGAGCACATCTTCGTAGAAAAATGTTCGGAGGCCGTCGGAGCGCTTTCGAGCGCGCATTTGTAGTGCGACTATTACACGAAAGAGGGTGGCAAATGTCGTCGTAGAGTAGGGAACAGACATCGTTACGTTAATTTTGTCAATGTCTTCATCAAGCCCCAAGAGGAGTGGGGTGAGCAGGCTTTGCTGAGGCACTACCGCAGCTGTATTTATGCTGTCAATGTCAGATGCGAGATTTTCATTGTGCCACTCACTCAGTATGTTAGCAGCATGTTTGGCCTGACCTACACTCGACGAGAAGCCGATAATGTTGATTTGTGGTACGGTCTCTACTTGCTCGAGTGTAAAGTCCTCGGGCATCGGAAATTGTTTTGCGAGGTTTTTGATGATAACAACAACCTTACTGGGATTATTTCCTTCGAATATCGGCGATGCTATGTCCCAGAAAAAGTCAGCAGTGCCGGCATCGCGGAGTCGCGACATGATAGATAGCTCGGCTGTGTTAAGTTCTGAATGTCCGACAAAAACGTATTTCTGTTTGCGTAGGCGCTCTATTGGTTCATTTTTTATAGATTTAACAGCATCAAGCGCAATCATACCTTTGGTGCCCAATCGTCGTTCACGCATTGAGGCTACGAAGTCCTCGTAAATTTCCGTGAGAATTTGCCACAGCGCCAAGAATTTCCGTTTGATAGGTTGCTCGTGGTCTTCGCCATGTCCGGTGTGATACCAGAATGTACCGATGGATTCAGTCATCGGTGTGTCGCCCCAAATATCGCGAATTACCTTTTTTTGTTCTTCACTGAGGTAGTCGGCTGTGATGCTTTTGAGGTCTTTCAGATTTTTGTATAGCATTCGAGCGTCGGCCATAGAGCAGTCGATGTCGTCGAAGTCTGAAAGAATCATATCGCCCCAAAATATGAACTTGTCGAAATCTTTAGCTTGTTCGGCGTGGCCGTGTCGCTCGAGGACTGAGCGGTAGCAGTTGTAAAGCTGAAAGAGCTTATCGTCGTGCGATGCTTCGATAAGCGGCGATCTGCGCGATAAGAATTTTCCGAAAGTTGTGAAGCGAGGCATGAAATTTACGCCTTGCGGCATCGCTTGCTGCACGTAACGTTTTAGGAATAAGGCAGAGCGTTTATTCGGAAGTATGAAAATGAAATCGGCCAAGTCGTCGGTCGATTTTAATTTTTTGACGTAGTAGGCTGCTACTTGCTCAAGGAATTTTTGCATGGTCGGATTTCTTTGCGGAATTGCGCATAGAGGCGATATCTCAAATGATTTTCAAAAATAGCGATAATCTTTGAATTATGCAAAAAATAATGGCCGCGTCTTCACGACGTAGCCATTATTGGAGGGATATAGTAGTGAATTTGGGATTTGCTTATTCAGCTACAACTTCAAATGGGATTTCTACAGCCACTTCCTTGTGGAATTGGATTGTGGCGCTGTATTTACCAACTTCTTTGATGTTATCTTTGATGATAATCAACTTGCGGTCGATATTGTGGCCGAGTTTCTCGAGAGCTTCAGCAACCTGAATTGCATTAACCGAGCCGAAGATAGTGCCGTTAGCGCTGGTCTTGGCGCCGATAGTCAGAGCAACGCCTTCGATGGCAGCGGCAGCAGCCATAGCGTCTTCTTTAATCTTGGCGAGCTTGTGAGCGCGCTGACGCAGGTTTTCTTCGAGAATCTTGACAGCTGAGGGAGTTGCTACGATAGCTTTGCCCTGGGGAATCAGGTAGTTACGGCCGTAGCCATCCTTTACTTCTACAACGTCGTCCTTGTATCCAAGGCCGCGAACGTCTTCTTTCAGTATAATCTTCATGTGACTTCCTAGCTTAAGATTATTTCATCAAGTCAGTTACATAAGGCAGGAGGGCGAGGTGACGGGCGCGCTTAACGGCCTGTGCAACGCGACGCTGGAATTTCAGCGAGGTGCCTGTGATGCGACGGGGAAGGATTTTGCCCTGTTCGTTGAGGAATTTCTTCAGGAATTCGGGATCCTTGTAGTCGATGTATTTGATACCTGCACGTTTGAAACGGCAATATTTTTTCTTCTTAACGTCTACTGACATGGGAGTCAAGTAGCGGATTTCTGATTGAGCCTGTGCCATGGTTTAGTCCTCCTTAGTTTCTTGAGCCGGTGCGGCGGTTTCTGCTTTTGTAGCCTTCAAGCTGCGACGCTTAGCTGCGTATTCAGCTGCATACTTGTCCTGACGGAAAGTCAAGAAGCGAAGCACGCGTTCGTCACGACGATAGGCAGTTTCGAGCTTCTTTACTATGGTGGGAGCGCCTTCGAATTCGATCAGGCTGTAAAAGCCGGTCGACTTCTTGTCGATGGGATATGCGAGCTTGCGCATGCCCCATTCCTCGGTGTTCACAATAGTGCCGCCATTGTCGGTGAGCACTTTGCTGAACTTTTCTACCGCTTCCTTCATCTGAACATCAGACAAAACGGGAGTTAAAATGAAAACGGTTTCGTACTGCATTGTTTTTAAATGAGTGGTTAACTATTAATTTATAGATGATTACGGAGCTTTTCCGAAATCGGTTGCAAAGTTACGTTTTTTTTTGCTTTTGACCAAATTTTGAGACATTTATTTTACGCAATTCAACGATTGTTGATATTTCGAAATTACGATTTTTGTCTCTAATATTGAATTAATTTTAGTCGATTGAAGTTAAGCAAAGATTTCGGAGAGTGTCGGGTGCGCGTGAATGTAGCGAGTGGTGGCTTCTGTAAGCGTGCGTTTGTCGCGAATTAGCATTGTAGCTTCAGCAATTAAATCGGATGCGTGCGGTCCTAAAATTGTAGCGCCAAGTAATATGTCGCTATTTGCTGCTACAAGAAATTTTGCCAAGCCATCGGCTCGGTTCATCGCGCATGCCTTGCCCAATGCTGCGAATTGACGTTTTATTGTCCGATACTCAATGCCTTGCGCCTCAAGTTGAACTTCCGTAAGTCCGCACATTGCCATTTCGGGGTCTGTGAATACGACAGAGGGGATAGCCTCCGGCGTAAATGCTTCTTCGTATCCAAGCACTACTTTGCCTTGAGCCACAGCACTATGCGCCAGCATTGAAATGCCGTTTACGTCGCCAATGGCATAAACGCCTTCGGCAGAAGTCTGCATTTTTTTATCCACTAAGATAAATCCGCGAGAATTTGTTTTGACTCCGGCTGTTTCAAGCCCGGCAGGTGTTACCGGCTGTCGACCGACTGCGCAAATTACAATGTCTGCGGCAATGCTTTCCCGGCCTTTCTTTCCTGAATACTCTACGGATATACCATTGTCGGTTTTGGTTATACCTTCGACTTTGCAACCGGTTTTGAATACTACACCTTTGCGGCTCATGGAGGTGCGCAGGCGTTTAGCCATGTCCGGGTCGAAAGGAGGCAGCACTTCTTTGCAATATTCAACAATCGCGGTTTCGACTCCGAATGCACTAAGAATAGAGGCGAACTCCATACCGATGACCCCTCCGCCGATAATTACGGCCGAACGAGGCAATTCAGTCATGTTCAAGATATCGTCGCTGGTTAATGCAAGTTCTATGCCATCAATTGGAGGTTGTGTCGGGCGAGAGCCGGTAGCGATTATGAGTCGGCGTTCGGCATATATTTCTTCGCCATTAACAATCACTCCGCGATTGGCTATAAGTTGAGCCTCGCCGGTGATTAATTCTGCTTTTGCGAGCAAGCATTCAATTCCTTGGCGCAAATTTGAAACGACTTCGTGCATGCGGCTTGTGACAGCGGCATAGTCTACGCTATCGACATTTGCTATCACCCCTAATTTTGCACAGTCGGAAGCGTTACGATATGCTTCGGCTGATGCAGCGAGGCATTTTGTGGGGATGCAACCTCTATTGAGGCACGTCCCGCCCAACTTGTCGCGTTCGATAATGCAGGTCGATTCCCCTCGGGCGCAGAGACTTGCTGCCAACTCGTAGCCGCCGGGGCCGGCGCCAATTATAATGTTGTCGACTTTGCGCATAGGTCTTTAAATGTCAATCGTGGGTCGGTTGCAGCAAGGGTTTCGTCGGGATGACGCACAGGTGTGTCGTGAGGCGATGCAAGTGTGATTTCAGGGTGCTCTTTTGCCTCAAATGCGATCTCTCGCACTGCCAAGACGAACTGGTCAAGAGTCTCTTTACTCTCCGTTTCAGTCGGTTCAATCATCAGTGACTCATGAAACAGCAGAGGGAAGTAAATTGTGGGAGCATGGAAACCCTTGTCGAGCAGTCGCTTGGCTACGTTCAGAGTCGTCACGCCGGTTGTTTTGTCCTTTAATCCGTCGAATACAAATTCGTGCTTGCAAGGACCCTGTATTGGTAGGCAGTACAAGTCTTTCAGCTCGTTCAAAACATAGTTAGCATTTAATGTAGCTAACGGACCGACTTCGCTCAAGCCTTTGCTTCCGAGGGAAAGGATATAAGCCAACGCGCGGATAAGAACGGTGAAATTGCCGAGATTTGACGAGATGCGACCCAGTGATGTGTCGTCTGCATCTTTAATATATAAAGTACCATCTTCGCGTTCCATTACTCGTGGACTTGGCAAGAATTGTTCGAGGCCGGCTCTAACGCCAACCGGACCACTGCCGGGGCCGCCGCCGCCGTGAGGTGTCGAGAAAGTCTTGTGAAGATTGATGTGCATCACATCGAAGCCCATATCGCCGGGACGTGCTATGCCAAGCATCGGGTTGAGATTCGCGCCATCGTAGTAGAGCAAAGCCCCGGCAGCGTGTACAGCTTCAGCAATTACAGGAATATTTTTCTCGAACATGCCTGTCGTGTTAGGATTTGTCATCATGACAGCAGCTACTGACGGACTTAACTTCTGCTTTAAGTCTTCAACATCAACGGTGCCGTCGTGCAGGCTTTTCACTTCGATAATATCGAAACCGGCTACAGCGGCTGACGCAGGATTGGTGCCGTGGGCAGAGTCGGGAACAATAACTTGTGTGCGTGCGAAATCTGCACGACTTTGGTGATATGCTTTGATTACCATCAACCCGGTGAGCTCGCCTTGTGCACCGGCAAACGGATTTAGCGTAAACTCGCTCATCCCACCGATCTCGCTCAGCGCTTTTTCCAATCGATGGTAAACTTTTAACGCACCTTGTGTGGTGAAATCCGGTTGTGCAGGGTGAATGTGTGCGATGTTGCAATCGGAGATTGCGACATCGTTGAGCTTAGGATTGTATTTCATTGTACATGACCCTAGAGGATAGAATCCTGTATCAACGCCGAAATTATTGGTCGATTGGTTGGTGTAGTGGCGCACAAGAGTGGGTTCGTCAACCTCAGGTAATTCGGGCTTCTGCTGACGCATCAGTTTCGCAGGGATTACCGACAGAGCGTCGATATCAGCGTCTTCGGGAAGGTCGTAACCGCGGCGTCCGGGCTTGGATAATTCGAAAATCAGTTTTCCGTAGAGTTTGCGGTTCATAGCTTAGAGGTTTTGAATAGTTGATACATATAATTCTATCTCTTCGGCCGTACGTTTTTCAGTGACAGCAATGATTATCTCGTGCTCATCAATTGCGACACCGCCAAGGATGCCTACCGAGGCAAGAGCATCAAGTATTTGAGTAGTCGTATAACCATCGGCGACCTTCATTGTGAACTCGTTTAAGAATGACTTTTCAGGATAGCTAAGTTTCATTTTCCCCGTCTCCTCTAATCGTTTAGCCAATTCGTGAGCGCCTGCACATGACAGATTGTTCACCTTCGCAAGACCTTCTGCTCCCATCAGAGACATATAGATGGCAGCCTGAAGAGTCATAAGGCCTTGATTCGAGCAGATATTTGACGTGGCTTTTTCGCGGCGTATGTGTTGTTCGCGTGCTTGTAAGGTAAGCACGAAAACGCGATTGCCCAGGTCGTCGGTCGTGGCGCCGACAATTCGTCCCGGCATTTTTCGCATTAGTGCGCGAGTGGTGCACATGTACCCGAGGTACGGACCTCCAAAGTTGAGAGGCATACCGAGCGACTGTGCTTCGCCGACTGCAATGTCAGCGCCCCATTCGCCGGCCGGTTTGATAACGCCAAGGGTGATTGCCGGAGAATTGATAACGAACAGTGATTTGACGGCGTGAATTGTTTCGCTCCATCCGGTGAAGTCTTCAAGTATGCCGTAGTAGTTGGGGGTCTGGGCTATAACGGCGGCAACGTCGCCTGCTCCGAGCATTGTTTCTAATGCGACCTTGTCGGTAGAGCCTTCGCATTCAGGAATTACGTCAACTGCAATGCCGTGATATTTTGCATAGGTGTTGACAACTGCCGAAGTTTTGGGGTCTACTGTTGCTGAAATCAGTATGCGTCGTTTTTTGCGAACAGAGTGTATGGCCATCAACATGGCTTCTGCCGTAGCGGTAGCGCCATCGTACATCGACGCATTGCTGACGTCAAGCCCGGTCAGCTGTGTCATCATTGATTGATATTCGAAGATGTATTGCAGTGTGCCTTGCGAAATTTCAGGCTGATAGGGTGTATAAGCTGTTAGAAATTCACTGCGTGAAGAGATAGCGTCGATGACGGCGGGTGTGTAGTGGTCGTAGGCACCACATCCTGCGAAGCATATCAATGGGCGGTTCTGAGTCCCGATTTTTTCAAAGTAAGCGCGTACTTTTTGCTCCGGGAGGCCGTCGGGAAGGTCGTAGGGCCTTGCAAGCCGTAGCTCGGACGGAACATCGGCGTACAAATCGTCAAGACTTGCAACACCGCATGCCGAAAGCATCTCTTTGATGTCTTCGGCAGTATGAGGGAAATACCGATGGCTCATAAGCCTCAGTGTTTCTCGGATTCACAAAGCTCGTCGTAAGCTTCGGGTGTGAGCAGTTTGTCGAGCTCTGACTCGTCGCTCATTTCCACCTTGATAATCCAGTTCGTTTCAGGGTCTTCGCTCACGAGACGCGGATTGTCTTCTAATTCATCGTTAATTTCAACGACTGTACCGGTCACGGGCGAATACAAGTCGCTGGCGGCTTTTACGCTCTCGATGGCGCCGAATTCTTCGCCGGCTTCTACTTCGTCGTCAACTTCCGGCATATCGACGTAAACGACGTTGCCAAGTTGTTGTGCGGCGAATTTCGAAATGCCTATGTATGCAATGTTGCCCTCGATGCGGGCATACTCGTGCGATGGAAGATAATAAACGTTGCTCATTGTTTAAGGTTTTTGCTTGGTTATGTTGTATTGTTTATTTTTTATATTTCGGAGTATAAAATCTCTTTTTTATGACTTTTGCCGGGAAAACTTTCTTGCGAACTTGTACTTGTAGCGGTGTGTCAAGTGCGGCAGATACGGTGTCGACGATAGCCATGGCGAGGTTCTTGTCGAGTGTAATCGAATGGTATCCGGTCGTTACGGTTCCGACTTCTTTGCCTTCGGCGTTGAGCACCGGATAACCATGGCGTGCTATGGCTCGGCCGTCGATTTCCAAACCAACGATTTTGCGAGTCAGACCAGCCGCTTTTGCTTCGGCGAGTGCTTTTTGCCCGATATACTCTGATGGTTTGTCAAGCTTCGCGAACATTGATAGGGCAGCTTCGTGAGGTGTAATGTCTTCGGTAAGTTCATCGCCGTAGAGAGGCAATCCGGCTTCAAAACGCAGGGTGTCGCGGCAGCCGAGACCGCAAGGCTCAACGCCTGCTTTCATAAGCTTATCCCACATTGCGATGATTCGATCAGGTGTGGTGTAGACTTCGAAGCCGTCTTCGCCTGTGTAGCCGGTACGGCTTACTATTAAGTTGTCAGTTTCTTTGAAGGTGTAGAACGAAAGGTCATCAACCTCAAGGCCTAACACATCTTTCATAGTCGCCTGCGAGTCGGGACCTTGAATTGCGAGCTCGGCGTAGTGTTCGCTCATATCAACGACTTTTACATCAAAGCTACCTACGTGACTTTTAATCCATGCGACGTCTTTTTCAATGTTTGATGCGTTAATGACCAAAAAGAACTTCTCGGAGCTGTATTTGTACACCAACAGGTCGTCGACAGTGCCGCCTCGGTCGTTAAGTATCATGCCATATAAAATTTTGCACGGTTCTATGGCAGAAACGTCACCGGTGAAAATGTAGTTGACAAATTGTTCAGCTTGCGGGCCTTCGATAAGGACTTCTCCCATGTGACTTACATCGAAAACACCGACTTTGCTGCGTACGGCGTTGTGCTCCTGTTCGATTCCTGCATAGCTTATAGGCATGTCGTATCCGGCAAATGGCGACATTAATGCGCCAAGTGCGATGTGCCGGTCATGAAGGCATGTTGTTTTCATGATTTTCAAGTATTAGTTCTATTAATATTTCGGGATGTAGTCCCTCGATTATCTCATCAAAATCAATGTGTTGTAGAGCTTGTTCAAGTGACTCACGTTGTGCTTTTACCCCTATCAGTCGCTCACATAGTTTTGAATTGATGTCGGCGGGTGCGAAAAAGTCGCCGCTTAGTGAAAAGCTTTCGATCTCATCATTGACGTTGAAGCAGACTGCGCAAACCAACTCTCCAACGCCTTCAATTCTGCATCCTTCCGAAACTGCGTCAGTGCGGTCATTGTAAAATTCCGGTTTCAGGTATGACTTTTCGATTTCTTCAACTTCGCGGATGTCGTTGTCGGTCA
This sequence comes from uncultured Bacteroides sp., assembly GCA_964433215.1. Classification (GTDB taxonomy): domain Bacteria; phylum Bacteroidota; class Bacteroidia; order Bacteroidales; family Muribaculaceae; genus CAG-873. Next base: position 70,796 of record CAYSQI010000001.1, on the reverse strand, counting down.
GTGTGTAATAGCCGTCAGTGCATAAGTAGCCAACTGCGTATTCCACAAATTCAGCACAAGTCAGTCGTAAACCTTTGCTTTTGAGTGTGCAAATTCGAGCCGGAATAGACTTAACCCCTTTACTATCTAATTTGGCTTTTGAAGGAGTCAGGATTTTCGACATGGTCAGCGGATCGGCATCGCAAAGCATTGTGCCGTGAACAATACTATGTCCCGGAACTGCGTAATATGCGTTGCCGGCAACTTTCATTCCGTCGATTTCGATGTCGTTGCGTCCGCTTTTTTGGGCTTTAAACCCGAGAGAATTGAGCATATCGCAGACTGCGCGTGTGTAACGGTCGAAAGAAGGCTGGACGCCATTACGTCGAGTTATGTATGAAAACATTACATTGTTACTATCAGAGTAAACGCATCCGCCGCCGCTTTTGCGTCGCCACACGTCAATGTTGTTTTCACGGCAATAATTCAAATTTACCTCGCGGCACATTACTTGATGCCGCCCGCAAATTACAGTGGGTTTTACCTGCCAAGCAAAAAAATAATCGCCGTCAGGCCGATGCTCGGCGACCCATTCTTCCAATGCGAGGTAGAAGGGTAGGCGCCGCGTATCATTCTGAGGCAATTTTATTCCTTTCATGTTGTTGCAGGTTTATCTACAATCGCAAAGGTAATGAATTTTTTCCTCAATGCAAGCGCTAAATACAAACTTTAGAAATTTTCGTATTCATTGAGATAATTGGCGGCTGTAGTTGACACGTCGTAAAGACTTTTTGCGCGGTCAGCAGCAAGAGCTATTCGATTTAAATCATAGTCCGAAATCGTTTTCTCGATTGCGCGTGCAAGGTCTGTTGCATCATTAGCTTTGAATGATAGACCACATTCGCCGTTATTGATAACTTCGAGCAATGGCGGTAGGTCGGAAACGACTACCGGAACACAAGCGGCCATCGCTTCGGCTACCGTCAAGCCGAAACCTTCGATTCTCGATGGTTGCACTAGTAGGTCGTAATCTTTCAGATGCGCTTTCAGGTATTCCTGAGGCATTGACCCTTTTAGTGTTATTTCATTTTGTAGGCCGAGGTCTGTTATCATTCTTTTGAGGGCAGCCGCAGCTTCTCCCTCGCCTATGAAGTCAACGTGCACGCTCAAGCCTCTGTCTTTCAGTATTTTTGTTGCGGCTACTGTTAAATCTTGGCCTTTTATTGAAGGGGTTAATCGACCCACCTGTATGATTTGCAAACTTTTACCGGGAGCGAAAGCATCGCGTCGTTGATATTCGCCGGTCGGTATTCCATTTACAACAACCTTAGGATGAATATTCGCATTTTTGGCAAGATTTTCGGCAGCTTTATTAGAAATTGCAAAAATATGTAGGTCGTCGGAGAAATACTTTGCAAAGTCTTTAATCCATACGGTGTGATGCGTCGTACACCAATGTTTTACGTATCTTTTACAGATTAATCGAGGAATGTTGACGCCATGAAAATGAATAAAATCAGCTTTAATTCGGCGGATTGTATTATTTAGTTTTAGTACATACCAAGGATTGTGCGAACCTTTTGGCCGCCCGATACCGTAAAGCTTTACTGATTGGTCAAGGTTCGCAGCAAGGCTCTCGTCGATTCGATTGTCAATTACCACCAACGAGACAGAATGACCGAGTCGGCTTTGCTCGTTGGCGATATTGATCACCATTGTCTCAATGCCACCATAAGATAGTCCCCACAATAGATGTACAATGCGCATACCCTATTTATAATAATTACATTATAGAATTTTAATAATCAGCGTCATCAAATATAAAAGTGATGTACTTAATTTGTTTGACCGAAAATAAGAAAACGCTGACAATGTGTGTCAGCGTTTTAAGTTGTTGTTTGCGGAGAGAGAGGGATTCGAACCCCCGGAGGTGTGACCCTCAACGGTTTTCAAGACCGCCGCAATCGACCACTCTGCCATCTCTCCAAGCGCGTTTGCGAGTGCAAAGTTATAAATAATTTTCGAAACTTCAAATATGAATATGCGATTTTTTTATCGAATATTTTTTTATTTGAAAGTGAATTTGCTTTTAATTTGTTGAATGTTAATAGTTTTGCTTTTAAAAAAGTAAGAGGTAATGCATAAGTTGCATTACCTCTTATATTAGAAGTATTTGTTAGTGATTATTCGGCTTTGCCGGCGCTGCCAAGTACGTTTACGATTTTGTGGCGATAGAGTTTTTCCATGTTGTCGCGAGCCGGACCCAGGTATTTGCGGGGGTCGAATTCGGCGGGCTTTTCAGCGAATACGCGGCGAACAGCGGCGGTCATAGCGAGACGGCTATCGGAGTCGATGTTGATTTTGCAAACGGCGCTCTTAGCGGCTTTGCGGAGTTCTTCTTCGGGAATACCGATAGCGTCGGGCAGTTTGCCACCGAACTGGTTGATAGTATCAACTTCGTCCTGAGGAACTGACGACGAGCCGTGGAGAACGATGGGGAAGCCGGGAAGTTTTTCCATAACAGCGTCGAGTACTTCGAATGCCAGTGGCGGGGGGACGAGCTTGCCGTCGGCGTTGCGAGTGCACTGTTCGGGTGTGAATTTGTATGCACCGTGCGATGTGCCGATAGAGATAGCGAGCGAGTCGCAACCGGTACGAGTAGCGAAGTCGATAACTTCTTCGGGGTCTGTGTAGGTGTGGTGGTCAGACGAAACTTCGTCTTCAACGCCTGCGAGGACGCCGAGCTCGCCTTCTACAGTTACATCGTGCTGGTGAGCGTAGTCAACAACCTGCTTGGTGAGAGCAACGTTTTCTTCGTAGGGCAGGTGTGAGCCATCGATCATCACCGACGAGAAACCAGAGTCGATGCAGCTCTTGCAGAGTTCGAATGAGTCACCGTGGTCGAGGTGAAGAACAATCTGGGGTTTTTCCCAGCCGAGTTCTTTTGCATATTCTACAGCGCCCTGAGCCATGTAACGCAGGAGTGTAGCGTTAGCGTAGTTGCGAGCGCCTTTTGATACCTGAAGGATCACGGGCGACTTCTCAGTTGAAGCAGCTTTGATGATAGCTTGGAGCTGCTCCATGTTGTTGAAGTTGAAAGCGGGGATAGCGTAACCACCCTTGATGGCCTTCGCAAACATCTCGCGAGTATTTACAAGACCTAATTCTTTGTAATTTACCATGTTGAATTGATGTATTGTTTTGTGATAGTATTTGCTTAGTTTTCGTACTGCAAAGGTAGTAATTTTTCTTGGACTTACACTTATTAAATAAACTAAATTTTCTAAATGATTTGTTTCAAGATGAATATCTTCTTTGGTAATTGTTCAATGCAAATAGTATCTGTTCAGTCAGAATTGTTATTAATCGAAGCTGATTTACATATCATTTGGCTAATTCGCTGATGAATTTTAGCGGTTCGCGTATTATACGTTGGTTTGACGAGCCTCGGAAAGCAAGGTCGGTGTCTCGGAGCGATTCGACAAAAGGTCCATCGACTACGGCTTCAACATTTTGAAGTAATTCGCGAGCGTCAGCCATAAGTGCGAGTTGTTCGATTGTAAATCCGGTGTATAGCCAGATGGTTTTGCCACTGTCGGTTATCCGTTTGGCGAGTTTTGTAAGTTGCCGAGCCTGATAGACCGGGTCGCCACCGGTGAAAGTGACGTTAAAGTCGGCTTCGGTAACGATTTCTATGAGTTCGTCAATCGGCATATCGCTACCGGCATTGAAATCCCACGTTTGCGGGTTGTGACACGCGGGACAGTGGTGCTCACAACCTGCAAAGTAGATGGATGTTCGTAAGCCGGGACCGTCGACCGACGTGCCTTCAATAATGTCAATTACGCGTAGAGTGTCGTTGTGCATTATTTGTGGATGACGCGGTCGTTGAGTTCGGCCAGTTTGGCATTGTTCCAACGGTCGGTTGTGCCGACGAGGTATCCGGTGATGCGTTGCAGTCGGTCGATATTGTTCGAATGGCACTTAGGGCATTCGTGCAAGTCTTTTTCGGCATTTTCATATCCGCAGTCCATGCAACGGTTGCGATTATGATTGACCGAGCAGTAGCCAATATTGTTCTTATCCATTAAGTCGACAATGTTGGCAATAGCTTCGGGGTTGTGAGTGGCGTCGCCGTCGATTTCTACATAGAAGATGTGTCCGCCGCGTGTCAGTTCGTGATATGGAGCCTCGATTTCGGCTTTGTGTCGAGGTGAGCAGTGGTAGTAAACGGGCACATGGTTCGAGTTGGTGTAGTAGATTTTGTCGGTGATACCGGGGATGATGCCGAAAGATTTGCGATCTTTTGCGGTGAACTTACCCGAAAGGCCTTCGGCCGGCGTTGCCAAGATTGAGAAGTTGTGGTTGTATCGCTCGGAGAACTCGTTAGCACGCGAACGCATGTGCGACACAATGCGCAGTCCAAGTTTCTGAGAGTCGGCAGATTCGCCGTGGTGCTTACCGGTGAGAGCCACAAGACATTCAGCGAGACCTATGAAGCCGATACCAAGGGTGCCTTGGTTGATGACAGATTCGATGGTGTCGGTGGGTTTGAGCACGTCGGAGCCGTTCCACAGTTTCGACATCAAGAGGGGGAATTGCTTGACGAGTGCAGTCTTTTGGAAGTTGAATCGTTCGCAAAGTTGGCGAGCTGCAATTTCGAGTACGTTGTCAAGTTCTTTGAAGAATTTAGCTATACGTTCTTCAACATTTTGAATGTTCATACATTCGATGGCGATACGCACGATATTGATGGTGGTGAAGCTGAGGTTGCCACGTCCGATTGAGGTCTTTTCGCCGAAGCGATTTTCGAACACGCGCGTACGGCAACCCATAGTTGCTATTTCATATTTGTAGCGTTCGGGGTCATCGGCGCGCCATTTGTCGTGGTGGTTGTATGTGGCGTCGAGGTTGACAAAGTTCGGGAAGAAGCGACGGGCCGTTACTTTGCAAGCGAGTTGATATAGGTCGTAGTTGGGGTCTTCGGGCAGGTAGCTGACACCGCGTTTCTTTTTCCAAATCTGAATTGGGAAGATTGCCGTTGCTCCGTTGCCAACGCCTTCGTAAGTCGAATTGAGTAGTTCGCGTATGATGCAACGACCTTCGGCTGATGTGTCTGTGCCGTAGTTGATGGAGCTGAATACCACTTGGTTGCCACCACGCGAGTGAATAGTGTTCATATTGTGAATGAAGGCTTCCATCGATTGGTGAACGCGAGCTACTGTGCGGTTGATAGCGTGTGCAAGAATGCGCTCGCGACCGGTAAGACCTTCAAGATTTTGCTTTTCGAAATCTTTAACTTTTACATTATAGAGGTCGGAGAAGTCTTCATCGTAGAGCTTTTCAAGGTTTTGAATTTCTTCGATGAATGATGAGCGAACAAAAGGCGCCAAATAGAAGTCGAAAGCCGGGATTGCCTGGCCGCCGTGCATTTCGTTTTGAGCTGTTTCAAGCGAGATACAAGCGATGACACTGGCAGTCTCGATACGTTTGGCCGGGCGCGATTCGCCATGCCCGGCAATAAAGCCGTATTGCAGGATGCGATCGAGCGGGTGTTGAACACAGGTGAGGCTCTTTGTCGGGTAGTAGTCCTTGTCGTGTATATGTATATAGCCATGACGCACGGCCTCGCGAGCTTCTTCCGACAGTAGATAATCGTCGACGAAAGGCTTAGTAGTCTCCGAGGCAAATTTCATCATCATGCCTGCCGGAGAATCGGTGTTCATATTGGCATTTTCGCGAGTAATATCGTTGTTTTTGGCTTCGATAATTTCGTGGAACATGTCGCGAGTTTTGGCTTTTCGCGCAATGCTTCGCTGGTCGCGATATGCGATATATCGCTTAGCCACTTCTTTTCGCGGACTTTTCATGAGCTCGAGCTCGACCATGTCTTGGATTTCTTCCACGGTCATACGCTCTTTGCCTCGCGAACCGATATAGCAAGTTATTCTGTTAATCAGAGCTTCGTCTTCGCCAAGCTCGGTTGCAAGCATGGCTTTGCGGATAGCTGACTTGATTTTTTCCTCGTTGTATCCGACTACGCGACCATCGCGCTTCACTACAATTTGTATCATTTTATAACAGAGAATTATGAGCAGTTTGTTTTATGTTGCAAAGCTACAAACTTTGTCTGATTGTTGCAAATAATTCTGTATAAAAATTTTCATTTTGGAAAACTTTTTCCAAACAATAAAAATTTAAAACACTGTAGGTCAAGTGTTTATATTTTATTTTGGAAAACTTTCGCAAATAATTCAGTCTGTTGATATTTGTTTTTGGGAAAGTTTATCGAAGTCATAGTTGCGCAATCCGGAATATTTCAGCGGTGTCGCTTCATTGTAGTCGTTGAGGTAAACACGAGGCCTATCTATGTAGTACTGACTAATTATTGAGCGAGTCGAATCGGAATATGCTGATGTAATACCGGCTAACTGCATTATTGAGTGGAAAACAACGTCGTTTGATGCGATATTGTTATTCTGATGGCGACCTGCATTAACGTAAAAAGAATTGTCAATAGCATTGAGTTCGGGCGACATCCAAAGTATCAGAGGTACATGTATTTGATAATAAGTCGGCACCGGTGATGCGTGTAAGAAACGGCCACGGCAATCGTCAAAAATGTCTTCGCCATGGTCGCTTAAATACATCATGGCTGCCGGGCAGTGGAGTTGCTTAAGTGTTGATATTACTTGGTCAATCAAGGCATCGGTCATGACTATTGTATTGTCGTAGGCATTAATAAGCTCGGCACGGTTTTCGGCCGATGCGGCAGCTTTGTTGTATGGGGTGAAAACCGCATGTTCAGGCTCAAAGCGGTCTTTATAATTGAAGTGCGAGCCGTAAGTATGTAAGACTATGAATAATTTTTCAGTGTCGTGCGAAGTGATAAATTCTCGAAACATCGGCAAAAGTTCCGCATCTTTATGATGTTGTCCGTCATCGCGAATAAAGATAGTAGAGTCAGCTTCTTCGGCGAAAAAGTCGATGAACGAGTGGTTTCGAGCCTGATTGGAAAAGAAGGCGGTGGAATATCCTACTTGTTTAAAAGCGGTAATGATACTTTTTGTAGAGTAGATCGAATCGCCGAAAGTCGCCGGAGTGGTGCAAGTCAAAAGTAGCGGCACGCTTTTGTGAGTTGTGTTGCTTTGCGAGAGAGCTTTGCTGAAAATGAGTAGGGAATCGCGCTGCGAGAGTAGGGGATTTGTCGCACGTTCGTAGCCCAGCAGCTGCCAGTTGTCGGCTCGCGAAGTTTCGCCAATGATTAAGACGTAAACTTCTTTCAGTTCGGAATCGCGATTGGATGAAGCTTTAAAATCGAAATTAGCGGAAGTTTTCGGATAGTTGTGTGTCTTTTCAGTTCTTATCGCAGCGGTTATGGTATTGTTTACAACATTTGCCGGAAATACATCGCGGAAGGCGCTATAAGTAGGAAGAAATATGTATGCGGCAATCATAGTCAAAAAACCAAACGCCATACATATTGCCCCATATTTACGAGCAATGGCAGTGGTAGATGCCGGAGCTTTTTGCTTACGCCAAATTAGCACTACAGCCCAAATTAGCGGTGTTAGGTATAGTATAATTACTGTAATGATAGCCAATGATAGGTTGCCAAGAAGCTCGGTGGCTTCGCCAACGTTGGTTGTGACAACATTCAGAAACATATCGATAGCTATGATTGACTCACCGTATAAATATAGTAAAACTACTTGAAATGCCGCGTAGAAGATAAAAGGGAACATGAGTAAAGTGGAACGGCCGGTGTTGCGCGACAGTCCTATCAACCATAAGTAAAGGCCGAAAGGTAACATCACATTAGCTATCTTTTCAAGCCAATTACTATAGTCGGTTATGTCAAGTACAATATTAGGGATGATGAGTACACAGGGGAGTGCAAACACCAATACGGCAGGATTGAAAGCCCTCAAAGCCGGTCGAGTGTCAGAAAGCTTCATTGATATTGAATACTATGCCAGTCTGGCCGCGGCCGAAGCCGAGGTCGATTCTGACGTTGACATTTTTTTTGAATTCCCAGCGATATCCGATGCCGGCGTTCGGTAGGAGTCTTTTGAAACGGATGTCAGAGAATTTGGGGAACACAGAAGCCACACCGAGCCAAATGACAGCAGAGTTGCGGCGCCACACGTGCTGGCGAAGTTCTGCGCACAAATCAATTTCAGATTTGTCGCGGTAGCGCCCTTCAAAATAGCCGCGCATGTTGTGGCTACCGCCAATGTACGAAAGCATTCCCCAAGGCGTATCGCCCCAGGTGATGCGCGAATGCAGTTGTGCTGCTAAGACGCCACCTTGCCAAACGGGAGTATATCCGGCAAGGGTTAGTTCGTTGACGCTATAGCCGTAGCGGTTTCCCATCCACCGAGCATCGAACATTTGGTCCATACGAATGACAAGACCTCGCGACGGAGCCGTAGTATTATCGCGAGTGTCGTAGCGAAGCGAAGCACCTATACCATAGCTAATCATACGTCTCGGCAAGTCTTGCCATAATTCGGGGTGTTGGAAGTCGCGAGCATAAACATAGTCGAATGTCATCATCGGACCAAGATAAACATGGCTGCCGAGATTCAGAGCGTAAACGAATTGTGCATTTGATGCAAGGTATTTGTAGTCCGATTCGTTGTCGTCGTTCTTACATTGGTCAAATCCTATGCCCCAAAATTGAGTATCAATGTGCGAAATCTCGACTTCGTAGTTGAGCCTGAATTTGTCTTTAGGCGCGATGTGTTCGCCGCTGACGCTAAGTTTGAAATGTGCCGCTGTGGTCGCATCGGCTTTTATTGAAAGGTTCGACGGAGCTAAAGTCGTATCGTTAGGATTTGTTGTATAAATGCCTGAAGCGACTAAGCCAATGCCGAATTTCGAGTCTGACGAGTAGTGAGGGCCACCGATAAAACTGAAGTCCATTTTGCTCGTCGGTTGAGACTTGTTTGACTCAGCAAAGTAATTGATTATGCGCTGAATAAGCCCGGGCTGCGAATTCGAATCGATGCTACATGAGTCGTGTAGCTGAGTATTCTTTGTCGTGTCCGACAAAGTGGCTGAACCCGATAGAGCGACCGTATATAATATTGTAAGAATAAGAAATTTTCTAATCATGATAATTTTGCCATTGCAAAATAACAAAAAAAATGTTGTAACTTTGTTTACCTATTACTTAAAAATGACTAATACAGATAAAAAAATCTGCATTTTGCTTGCCAACACCTTATATAAAAAAGGTGTGCGTAAGGTTGTCGTGTCGCCGGGTTCGCGTAACACGCCCTTGATTGTCGCATTTTCGCGCCATCCCGGATTAGAGGTATATTCGGTAGTCGACGAACGTTCGGCAGCTTTTATTGGTTTAGGTATGGCTCGTGCTATGGCGGCTCCGGTTGCTATTTGTTGTACTTCGGGCACAGCATCGCTGAACTATTCGCCGGCCGTGGCCGAAGCTTTCTATAGTTCGGTGCCGCTCATCGTAATTACGGCTGATAGACCAGCGGAACTTGTCGAACGTCGAGCACCACAAACTATACGCCAGCCGGGCATATATTCCGGTTTTATAAAAGGCTGTGTTGATATCGCAAGCGAGTATGATACGCATGATTTATTGTGCGATACCATTGCAAATTTGTCGAAAATTCTCGACGATAATTTTCGGGACGCCCCAGGGCCTGTCCACATAAATGTACAACTATCGGCGCCGCTTGGACATTTGACAGAGTGTGACGATTACGAGTTAAGTGGTAATGAAATTGTACTACCCAGTATAACAACAATTGAACTATCGAACTATACCGGACGTACCTTTATCTTTGTCGGGACAGGTTCCAATATTAGCAATCACTTGCTGGAGGAAGCTGCGTGGCTGCCTGGTGTCGTTGTTTTTGCTGAAAATTACACTATGGTGCAAAAAATCAGCGATAGCATTATTGAAAATGTAGACGCGACGATTACCGCAGCGTATCATCATGGCAACCTCCCGCAGCCCGACCGTATAATAAAAGTCGGGAACTCGTTGGTCTCAAAGAAGTATTATGAGTTGTATGACGACGACGCTATTTACGTTAATGATGATGCGTCTTTAGCATCGTTATTACCATATCGATACGAAGGAACTGTTGATTTTAAATCTGTGTGGCTCTCGCTCTCTCGTGCTGCTCATTCTGTTTCTTATCAATTGATGAATAGTGGCGAGTGGTCGCAGTTTGTAGCAGTCGGTGAGATTTTGCAATGCTGCGATGGGCGCAACGTTCAAGTGAGCAATGGCATGTCTATTCGTTATACTCAACTATTTGACACACGAGCATTATATAGTGTGGGATGCAACCGAGGTGTTAGTGGTATTGATGGCTCTGTGTCGACAGCAGTTGGATATGCAGTTGCATCCAAACGTCAGACGGTTTTGATTACCGGCGACATGAGTTTTCAATACGACATAAGCGCTCTCTTCACGCCATTTATTCCCGACAATTTTACAATAATCGTATTGAATAATCGAGGCGGAGGCATTTTCCGATATATAGATACAACCCGTGATTTGCAGGAACGAGAAAAGTTCATAGCCGGTCCGCTCAACGTGCCGGTTGAAAGTATGGCAAAAACTTTTGGCTTTCAATATATGAAAGCCGATTCGGTTCAAAGCTTGCGCCAAGCACTTTCAGAGATTGGCCGGTGCCGTCTGATTATTGATGTAACAACTGATTCTGAAATAGATAACAAAGTGTTGAATACTTACTATAAATCGCTATAATTATGGCAAATAGAGAATGGCAAACGATAAAGCAATATGAGGATATTCTCTTCGAGCAATTCGAAGGAATAGCAAAGATTACGATCAACCGTCCGCGTGTATATAACGCATTCCGACCAAAAACAAATTTCGAGATGCTCGATGCGTTCAACTACTGCCGCGACCATTCGGAAATTCGCGTAGTAGTGTTAACCGGAGCTGGAGACAAGGCCTTTTGCTCGGGGGGCGACCAACACTACAAGGACCGTGGTGGCTATCGCGACTCGGATGGCACACCTCGTCTGAATGTGCTTGAGTTGCATAAAACAATTCAGTCGCTTACCAAGCCTGTCATTGCCATGGTCAATGGTTATGCTATTGGCGGCGGCAATGTTCTACAGGTTATCTGCGACTTATCAATTGCATCAGAGAATGCGCGTTTCGGCCAAACAGGACCAAAAGTTGGCAGTTTTGACGCCGGTTTCGGTTCGTCGTACCTTGCCAGATGCGTAGGTCAGAAGAAAGCTCGCGAGATTTGGTATCTATGTCGCCAGTACACGGCGCAAGAAGCTCTTGAAATGGGTATGATAAATAAAGTAGTACCCTTCGAACAGCTCGAAGATGAAGTTGTTGAGTGGTGCCAAACAATCATGAAACGTAGCCCCTTCGCAATTCGTATGATCAAGCGAGCATTAAATGCCGAACTTAATGGGCAGCATGGCCTGATGGAATTTGCCGGCGACGCGACGCTCATGTATTATCTGATGGATGAGGCCCAAGAAGGGAAGAATGCTTTCCTGGAGAAGCGTGACCCTGATTTCGACAAGTTTCCGCAATTTCCGGGCTGATGGCAACTCAGTGGGCTGCTTACACTCTTGATTTTAAGTTTCTGGCGCGTACGTCGCGTCAGTCGATGACGCATAAGGACACTTATATCGTTCGTGTGCCTCGAGCCGACGGCCAAGGTTTCGGCTATGGCGAAGCTGCACTATTTAAGGGCTTGAGCGCAGATGACAAACCAGATTACGAATCTGTGTTATCGGAGGCTTGTCGTGGCGCAAAGGTGGCGTATAGTTCGATTATTTTCGGCTTTGAATCGGCTTTGATTGATGCCGGCCATGTCGAAGTACCTTCTACTCCTTTCTTAAGAGGCGAAGAAGGTATTCCAATCAATGGCCTCATTTGGATGGGCGATAAAGAAGAAATGCGCCGTCGGATAGACGCCAAACTTGACGATGGCTTTCGCGTTCTTAAATTAAAAATCGGCGGCATAGATTTCGAGAGCGAGCTTTCATTGCTTAGTTATATAAGAAAGCGCTACACCCCGGCGACACTTGAGTTGCGTCTAGATGCAAATGGTAGTATGTCGGCAGTAAATGCTCTCGAAAAACTTAAACAATTATCACGATTTACGATACACTCCATAGAGCAGCCAATCAAAGCCGGCCAAATTGAGGCTATGGCTTCTATTTGTGCGCAGTCGCCGATTGATATTGTGCTTGACGAAGAGTTGATCGGAACACCGACGCGAGAGTCTGCATCATCAATGCTTGATGTCATTCGGCCTCAGTATATAATTTTGAAGCCGGCCCTTTGCGGTGGTCTTTCAGGCGCAGATTTGTGGGCCGACCTTGCAGAAGAAAGAGGGATTGGTTGGTGGGCAACATCTGCTTTGGAGTCAAATATTGGTTTGAAGGCTATCGCGGCATGGACTGCTCGTAGAGGAGTCGCTATACCGCAAGGCTTGGGTACCGGACAGTTGTATAGTAATAACATTCCTTCCGGTCTTGAATTGCGCGGCGATCGTCTTTACTGCAACCCTTGTATTAATTTCGAACTACCTGATTTACAGTGGAACAGCTGAATGAGTTTTTAGCAGAGTGGCAAAGCAATGAGCCAACGATTCGAGCTCATACGAGTGGCTCCACAGGAAAGCCGAAGGAAATCAGTCTGTTGAAGACGGATATGTTGTTGTCGGCGCACAACACGAATACGTTTTTCGGAATAGATTCGCATTCGGTTTTGGGTCTTCCGTTATCAATCGATTATATAGCCGGCAAGATGATGGTCGTGAGGTCGTTGCTGGCCGATTGTCGTCTTCGCTTGTTTCCTGTTTCGAATACATTCGAAGTAGATGAACATATTGATTTACTGAGCGTTGTACCCAGCCAGGTTGTATCTCTTATCCGAGATGCTGATTCGCTTCGTAATGTGAGCAACCTGCTCATAGGTGGTGCAGCGCTTAATTCGAATCTTGAGCATGAAATAATTAAGGCAGGAGTAAGTGCCTATATAGGCTATGGAATGACTGAAACTTGCAGCCACGTTGCTTTGCGTAGGTTAGGGGACATAAGCAAAGCTTACACAGCTATGTCCGGCATCCGTTTTTCAACGGACACACGTGGGTGTCTTGTGATTCATTCGTCAGACTTTTCGTGGAAATCGATTGTAACTAATGATATTGTAGAATTGTTGAACGACACTTCATTTGTGTGGCGTGGCCGGTTTGATAATGTCATCAACAGTGGTGGCATCAAATTGCATCCCGAAGAAATAGAAAAAGGGCTATCGACTATAATCGATAATCCTTTCTATATTGTTGGCCATCCTTCAGATAAGTGGGGCGAGTGTGTGGCACTCGTTGTAGAAGGTAGTCGTGCGGATTTACAGATGATTGAAGGGCGCTTGGCTGATTTAAGTTTGCCAAAAGGCTGGAAACCGACAATCGTAGTTGGTGTAGACACCTTGCCGAGAACGGCAAACGGTAAAATACGGCGAGTCGCTATTGCCGAACTTAACCGAACTTGCTGATTTTGCGCAGCTGAGATTCGTTGATGATGCGAATACGACGGCCATCGACCGCGATGAGTTTTTCATTAACAAAAGTCGACAAGGTGCGAATTGCATTGGCCGTTGTCATATTTGACAAGTTGGCAAGGTCTTCGCGTGCCATATATATTTTCAGTGTCGTTTCATCGTCTTCGTATCCGTAATTGTCGCGAAGTACCATAAGAGCCTCGGCCAGTCGGCCGCGTATATGTTTTTGAGTAAGATTTACGATACGAGTATCTGAGCCGCCCAGGTTGCGCGATAGTTCGCGAATAAAGAACCACGCCAATTCGCGATTGTTATCAATCATTTCACGAACAAGTGTCAGTGGCAGTGCTCCGAGTGTCGAAGGCTCAAAAGCGGCTGCATTCGATACATAAGGTTCGTTTGCGAAGTAAGCTCGATAACCGAAATACTGAACAGGACGTATCAATCTTAAAATTTGGACGCGACCTCCAACACCTTCTTTAAATTTCTTGACCTTACCCTTGAGTAAGCACCAAAGGAATTCAGGCTCGTCGCCTTCCGCATATATAAACTGATTCTTTTTGAACGTTTGTATATTGAAATTCTCAACAATCAAGCGTTTCTCGTTCTGATTCAAGACTGACCAGATTTCTGCCATGTCGTCGTTAATGACCTGTTCGATAGCGGATTTAATCATTCCCATGGAAGTAGAGGAAAAAATTAATATGTTATATAACAATATTTCACAGCGCAAAGTTATAAAAATTAAAACTAAAAACAAAATAAAATTTTAAATGCTTTATCTTCATAAAAATGACAAGAATTTAGAATAAAATCATTACCTTTGCAGTCAGTTTTGAAAAAATAAGAAATAACAATCATAAAGTAGAAATACAAAATGGACATTAAATTTGAAAAGACAGGTGAGGGCCGCGCCGTTATGACCGTGTCGCTCGTAAAGGAGGACTACGCCCAAACCGTCGACAACAAACTTAAAGAAATCGGCAAGACGCATACCATTCCCGGTTTCCGCAAAGGCCACATCGCTTTACCCGAACTGCGCAAGCGTTTTGGTCGCGAAGTGAAGAGCGATGCTATCAATCGTGTAGTTATCGATGCCGCTTTCGACTATATCGAGAAGAACAATATTAAGGTAATTGGCCAACCGCTGCCTGCCACCTCCACAGAAATCGACCTCAAACAGGACGATTATACTTTTAACTACGATGTAGCTTTGTGGCCGGAAATTGACCTCAAGCTCGACAAGGAAGTTAAAACTCCCTTCTACCTCATTGATGTAACCGATGAGATGGTTGCCGAACAAGACAATGCAATGCGCGAACGTTTTGGCGCACAAGTTGCCGGCGAGAAAGTCGATGAAAAAGCCCTTGTCAAAGGCTCGATTATGGAATTGAATGCCGATGGTAGCGTAAAGGCCGAAGACGACGCTATTCAAGTTACTTCAGGCATTGTTGCTCCTTTCATGTTCAAAGATAAGGAAGAAGCAGCCAAGTTTATCGACAAAGCAGTTAACGATAAGGTCGTTTTCAACCCCTCGAAAGCTTGCGAAGGCAGCGTAGCCGAACTCGCTTCGATGCTCAATATCGACAAGGAGCAAGCTGCAGATGTAAAAGCCGATTTCGAGTTCTCAATCGCAGAAATCGTAGTCGTTAAACCCGCAGAGCTTGGTCAAGAATACTACGACGAAGTTTTCGGTAAAGACAAAGTTCACACCGAGGAGGAATACTTCGAAAATATTAAGAAGATGATTCAAGCTCAGCTCGTGCCCAATAGCTTGAACCTCTCGAACCGCGATCTCCACAACTACCTGATGAAGACATACGGTGATTCTATCGTTGTTGATAAAGAACTCCTTATGCGTTGGATGAACCTCAACTCAAAGGAAACAATCACTGACGAAGAATACGAAAAGTCGCTGCCCGGCATCAAATGGGAACTCATCAGCACGACCGTTTCTGAAAAACTCGAAGTCAAGGTTGAAGAAGAGGACCTTCAGGCTCAGGCAAATCAGATTGCACGTCAGCAGCTCCAGCAGTATGGCATGTTCAATATGGACGACGAGACCATTGCTGACATGGCCAAGCGCATCCTCGCTGACCGCAAAATCCGCCAGCAGATTTTCTCTCAGGTAGAAGAAGCAAAGACTTTCAACGCCCTGCGCAACGCCTTTACTGTCGAAGAAAAGACGGTATCGCTCGATGAATTTAAAGCACTTGCTGCCGCTGAATAATTCAAACGAACAATAAAATTCCGTAAAAAGCCGTGTCGTATTTAAGTATGACGCGGCTTTTTTCTTTGCAAATCAACAGATTTTACACGATAAACGCTAAATTTCTACAATTCTCCAACAAAACTAATATTCGGATAAAAAAGATTGTTGCTATTGCGAGCAATTCAGATTTTTTTATTAACTTTGAAAAGTATTTGAAAACAATAATCAGAAAATTATATGCAAAATAACGACTTTAGAAATTTTGCCGTAAAGGGTCTTGGCATGAACGGACTGGCGCTCGATCAATACACATCGGCCGTCTCTAATGCCGCGATTACTTCCAGCTATATCAACCCTACAATTATTGAGGAACGTCAGCTCAACGTGGCTCAAATGGACGTTTTCTCGCGTCTGATGATGGACCGCATCATTTTCTTAGGCACCGATGTCAACGACTATACAGCAAACGTCATTCAAGCCCAGCTACTTTACCTTGATTCGGCTGAGCCCGGCAAAGACGTATCAATATATATTAACTCGCCCGGTGGCTCTGTCTATGCCGGTCTGGGCATCTACGACACGATGCAATATATAACGAGCGATGTAGCTACTATTTGCACCGGAATGGCTGCTTCGATGGCCGCTGTACTTCTCGTAGCCGGCCAGAAAGGCAAGCGTTTTGCCCTGAAGCACTCACGTGTCATGATACATCAACCGATGGGCGGTGCACAGGGACAGGCATCGGACATCGAAATCACGGCTCGCGAAATTCAAAAACTCAAGAAAGAACTCTACACCATCATTGCAGATCATTCAGGTCAAAGCTTTGAGAAAGTTGAGCGCGATAGTGACCGCGACTATTGGATGACCGCTCAAGAAGCAAATGAATACGGTATGATTGACCACGTCCTGGTTAAGTCTAAGAGCTAATTCAAATATGGCCAAACGTAAGACGTCAATGGATGAATGCTGCCAATGGTGTGGACGCCCAGGCAATGCGTCGCAAATGCGTATGCTGGTTCCGGCTACAGAGGCGGGTCCCTACATCTGCACCGATTGTGTCGAGCAGATTCATGAACTAATTCGTCAAGAATTCCCTCAGCAAAAAGCTGACTCAAATCGCGACTTCAAGCAAAAGATGGAAAATGCTGTGCCGAAGCCGCAAGAAATCAAGGAGTTTCTCGACCTTTACGTCATCGGGCAAGAACAAGCCAAGAAGTATCTATCTGTAGCAGTCTACAATCACTATAAGCGTCTTCTTCAAAACAAAGACGATAACGACGTTGATATTGAAAAGAGTAATATTATCATTGTAGGCCCTACCGGTACGGGTAAGACGCTGCTTGCACGCACTATAGCTCGACTGCTCGATGTGCCTTTTACAATAGTTGATGCAACAGTTCTGACTCAGGCCGGCTATGTTGGCGAGGATATCGAAAGTTTGTTGACTCGTTTGCTTCAGGCGGCCGACTACGATGTCGATAAAGCTCAGCGTGGCATCGTGTTCATCGACGAAATCGATAAAATTGCTCGCAAGGGCGATAACCCGTCGATAACACGAGATGTTTCCGGAGAAGGCGTTCAGCAAGGTTTGCTTAAGTTGCTCGAAGGTTCAATCGTGAATGTGCCGCCACAAGGTGGTCGCAAGCACCCTGAGCAGAAGATGATTCCGGTTGACACAAAAGATATACTTTTCGTTTGCGGTGGTGCATTCGAAGGCATCGAAAGTAAGATTGCTCAGCGTATGAACAGCCATGTTGTAGGCTACGCCACAGATAACGCTCGTACGAAGTTAAAAGATAAACAAGATTATTTGCGGTTTGTTGCGCCTCAGGACCTTCGCTCGTATGGCCTTATTCCGGAGATTATAGGCCGTCTGCCTATTCTTACGCATCTCGAGCCGCTCGACCGTGCTGCTCTGCTAAAAGTGCTGACCGAGCCTAAAAATGCTATTACACGCCAATACGAAAAGCTTTTCGCAATGGATGGTGTGAAACTTTCGTTCGCAAACGACGTACTTGAATTTGTTGTTGACAAAGCTATCGAGTACAAACTTGGCGCACGTGGTCTCCGTTCGATAGTAGAAGCAATTATGGTCGATGCCATGTACGACGTACCCTCTAAAAAAATTAAATCATTTGAAGTAACATTAGATTACGCAAAGGAAAAATTCGAATCCGCGCATTTTGAAGCAGCTTCAGTAGGTGCATAATCTAATTACAACCTAACGGCTTCGGCCACTAATTTGCTAAAAAATTACCTGAAAAAATAGTAAGATTTAAATACATCACGAGAACCCTACAACCCTTGATGAATTGAAATGGAAACGACTCAAACCCTGACAGATGCCCTTCGACGTCACTTCGGATTCGGGACCTTCAAAGGCAACCAAGAGGCTATAATTCGGAGCTTGATGGCCGGTGTAGACACTTTCGTGTTGATGCCAACCGGTGGTGGTAAGTCACTGTGCTATCAGCTACCGGCGCTGTTGATGGAAGGGACAGCAATCGTGGTTTCGCCATTGATTGCTTTGATGAAGAATCAGGTCGACGCTATGCGAAACTTCAGCGAAGACGATTCCATAGCGCATTTCCTCAATTCATCGTTGACGAAATCGCAAATCGATAAAGTCAAGGACGACGTTACTTCGGGACGTACTAAGTTGCTGTATGTCGCGCCGGAGTCGCTCACGAAGGATGAGAATATTGAATTTTTAAAACATATTACAATTTCGTTCTATGCCATTGATGAGGCTCATTGTATATCGGAATGGGGACATGATTTTCGGCCTGAGTATCGCCGAATCAGACCAATCATCAATGAAATAGGACAACGGCCGGTAATCGCTTTGACAGCGACGGCCACCCAAAAGGTACAACACGACATACAAAAGAATTTGGGCATGCAACAAGGCGCAGCCGTGTTCAAATCTTCGTTCAATCGCCCGAACCTTTACTACGAAGTACGGCCAAAGACGAAGAATACCGATCACGACATAATTCGCTTTGTAAAGCAACACGCAGGTAAATCAGGCATCATATACTGCTTGAGCCGAAAGAAAGTCGAAGAGTTGGCTGAATTATTATGCGTAAATAATATCCGTGCGCTCGCATATCATGCCGGCATGGATGCTGCCACACGCTCGCTCAACCAAGATGCGTTTTTACTTGAGAAAGTAGATGTAATTGTAGCCACAATAGCGTTCGGAATGGGTATTGACAAGCCGGATGTACGCTATGTGATACACTATGATATGCCAAAATCGCTGGAAGGATACTATCAAGAGACCGGACGAGCCGGGCGCGATGGTGGCGAAGGCATTTGTTTGACTTTCTATGCGTACCGCGACTTGCAAAAAATGGAAAAATTCATGCAAGGCAAGCCGGTTGCAGAGCAAGAAATTGGCCGACAACTTTTGGCGGAGACCGCTTCGTATGCCGAATCCTCGGTATGTCGTCGACGCACGTTGTTGCATTATTTCGGTGAGGATTTTACTGAGGATAATTGCGGCAACTGCGACAATTGTCTAAATCAAAAAAAGAAAGTGGAAGCAAAAGAAGAGCTCTTGGCGACATTGGAAACAATTGTCGCTCTAAAAGAAAAATTCAAGGCTGAATATATTATTGATGTTATGCTCGGTAAAGTGTCGAACGATGTCCGTTCGTATCGACATGACGAGCTTGAGGTATTCGGATGCGAACAAGGTACGGAGAAGCGTTTTCTTAACGCTGTACTGCGCCAAGCCGTGCTTGCAGGATATCTGAGCCGTGATATTGAAAATTACGGCACGCTGCATCTAACCAATAAAGGCAATCAATTCTTAAAAGATCCCGTGTCGTTTAAAATCGTTGAAGATAGCGAATTTAATGACGATGACGATGTATCGCAAATGAAAGGTGGCTCGGCATGTGCAGCCGACATGGAATTGTTCGCAATACTGAATGCACAACGCAAAGAAATAGCCGCAGAACTTAATCTGCCCCCGTATGTGATATTCCAAGACCCGTCACTTGAAGCTATGGCTACGACTTATCCCATTACAATGGAAGAGTTACAGAACATACCCGGGGTAGGTGAGGGCAAAGCGAAACGATACGGCGAAGAATTCCTCAAATTAATCAAAGCGTACGTTGATGAAAATGAAATCGAACGCCCCGAGGACTTGCGAGTTCGCTCTGTAGCTAATAAGAGCAAACGCAAGATTTCAATAATCAAAGCCGTCGATCGCAAGATCGACCTACACGAAGTAGCGGCAAGCAACGGACTCGACTTCGACCAACTACTCGATGAGATAGAATCAATCGTCAACTCCGGTAACAAAATCAACCTTACGTATTTCATTGACGATATGCTTGATGATGACGAGCAAGAGGAAATTTTCGATTATTTCCGTCAGGCTGAAACCGGTTCGCTCGAAGAAGCTTACCACGAATTATGTCCTGATTACACAGAAGATGAAATACGCTTGGTTCGTATCAAATTCCTATCAGAACTTGGTAATTAATAAGTCGATATCGAATGATTGAAATGGAATCGAATGTTCTTATAAAACTATATGAATCGTTTGTAGGTACGACGCCGATTTCGATTGACGAATTGCCATCATCGGGAAGCAATCGTCGATATTTTCGCTTAAAAGGCGATAAGCGCACTCTCATTGGCGTTATCGGTACAAATCTACAGGAAAACGAAGCCTTTTTATCGTTTGATGAACATTTTGCCGATGCAGGGTTACCGGTACCGCAAGTCTTGATAGTTTCCGATGACCGTATGTCGTACCTCCAGGACGACTTGGGAGATACTCTTCTCTTCAATGCAATCGAGAAGGGTCGCTTGACTCGTGTTTTTTCTCCGGAAGAACGCGAATTGTTAGTAAAGACCATTCGCTTGTTGCCCGACTTCCAATTTAAGGGGGCACAAGGTTTGGACTTTGAAAAATGCTATCCGGCTTCATCTTTTGATCGTCGGTCGATTATGTGGGACCTGAATTACTTTAAGTATTGTTTCTTAAAAGCGACGGGTCTCGAATTCGATGAGGATAAACTTGAGGATGATTTCAACAGACTCGCCGATGTCTTGATGGAATCGTTCGACGACGAATCGTTTATGTATCGCGATTTTCAGTCGCGCAATGTAATGATTAAGGAAGGAGAGCCGTGGTTTATCGACTTTCAAGGCGGCAGACGAGGACCATGTTACTACGATGTGGCTTCATTTTTGTGGCAAGCAAAAGCCAACTTTACCGATAATTTCCGCAAAGAACTCATTGCCGAATACATCGATTCCGTTCAGAAATACAAGCCCATAAAAGCTGAAGATTTTATCAGAATACTCCGACACTTTGTTTTATTCAGAGTGATGCAAGTGCTTGGTGCTTATGGTTTCCGTGGCTATTTCGAAAAGAAGCCTCACTTCATGCAGAGTGTGCCGTTCGCGATTGCGAACTTGCGTTCGCTGATTGAAGAACAGCCATTCGCCGAGTATCCTTATCTGAACGAAATGCTCAAGCGTCTCGTCAATCTAAAGCAATTCACATCCGATGACCAAAAGCGTCTATTGACTGTGCGCGTTATGAGTTTTGCTTATAAGAAAGGAATACCGAACGACCCGACAGGTAATGGAGGTGGCTATGTGTTTGATTGTCGTGCTGTCAACAACCCCGGCAAATACGAAAGGTACAAACCATTTACCGGTTTGGACCGTCAAGTAATCGAATTTCTCGAAGATGACGGTGAGATTTTGACCTTCCTTGAACACTGCTATGCACTGGTCGATGCAACTGTCTCGCGCTATATCGAACGTGGCTTTACGAACCTTATGGTTTCCTTTGGATGCACCGGAGGACAACATCGCTCTGTGTACTCGGCTCAACACATGGCCGAGCATCTGAATAAGAAATTCAATGTTAAGGTCGAATTAATTCACCGCGAACAAAATATTGAACAACTCTTCAATCGAAAATAATCAGAGCTATGAAGGGGATGATATTTGCAGCCGGAGTCGGTAGCCGACTAAAACCGTGGACCGATTTTCATCCCAAGGCGTTAGTTGAAGTGGGTGGTAAACCCGTTATCGGCCACGTAGTAGACAAGATGGCCGCTATCGGTGTGGACCATATCATTGTCAATGTGCATCATTTTGCAGAACAGGTAATTCAATACTTGCGCACGGCATATCCTCATTTACACATTGACATTAGTGATGAAAGCGACCGGTTGCTTGATACGGGCGGTGGGCTGCGAAAAGCTTTACCAATAATTGGCAACGAATCTGTTGTCATACACAATGCCGACATTGTCACGGATTTTGAGCTAAGTGATATTATTGACTATCACCAACAGAACACGTGTGATGTGACTTTACTTGTACAAAAACGTCAGACGTCGCGCTATTTCCTTTTCGATAGTGCTCGATTAAGAGGTTGGACAGATTTACGCACCGGTGAAGTGCGGCCTCATAACCTCACAAGATGGGATATGCTTGAGCGGTTCGCCTTTGGCGGAGTTCACGTAATCTCACCAAATCTCTACAATCAACTGCTTGATTATGCACCTGATGGCGAACCATTCTCAATTACAGATTTTTACATTAGCTGCAACGAGCTGAATATCTGCGGGTTCGAGCTGCCTGAAGGTGCATCATGGTTCGATGTTGGCAAGCCTGAGACGCTCGAACAGGCGAGAGAGTTTTTAAATAAATCTTCACATTAAGATATTTCTTATGGATAACAAACGCTTACAACGCTTTACGATAGAGAAGAAAGATTATGTCGGTGGTAATTGTTTGCTGACATTAGTTACATCTGATGGAGCATCGTTACCGACGATAGTTCCCGGTCAGTTTGTAGAAGTCAAAGTTGACGCCCCCGGAGTCTTGCTTCGCCGTCCGATATCGATATGCGATATCATTCTTGATACTCGCCTCATACTACTTGTAAAACCGGTAGGAAAAGCGTCGTCTTTCATGACGGAAATGCCGATAGGTTCTCAACTTGACATTATGCTTCCGCTCGGCAATGGTTTTGACATATCAACACCATCAGGTCGTCGCGTGCTTCTTGTCGGCGGTGGTGTCGGCGTAGCTCCTATGGTAATGCTTTCGCGATCTCTTCATGAAGCAGGTGCTGAAGTTACGGTCGTTATAGGCGGCCGATCGAGCGTTGATGTTGATGGAGTTAAATCTCTATTTATTAAAGGCGTAAGCACTTACATTTCAACAGATGATGGAAGTGTGGAGCACCATGGACTTGTAACTCAAAATCCGGCCTTCGCGTGCGAATATGATGTTATTTACACTTGCGGTCCTACGCCTATGATGAAGGCTGTAGCAAAGATAGCAAAACAACGCAACATTGATTGCTTCGTTTCACTCGAGAACATGATGGGTTGCGGCATAGGCGCTTGCTTGTGCTGCGTAGAAAAGACAACAGAAGGAAATCTTTGTGTTTGTACCGACGGACCTGTATTTAAAACTGACAAATTATTATGGAACTGAATCTTGGAGTAGACCTCGGAAAAGGGCTCAAACTTAAGAACCCTGTACTAACAGCATCCGGCACTTTTGGATATGGTAAGGAGTATGCCCCTTTTATAGATTTAGAGCGACTCGGTGGCTTCATTGTAAAAGGCACGACTCTTAACCCTCGTCAAGGCAACGATTCGCCACGCATGGTCGAAACCCCGTCGGGAATGATTAATGCTGTCGGGCTTCAAAACAAAGGTGTCGACTACTTTATTGAACATATTTATCCGACGATAGCTGATCTTGATACGCAAATACTTGTAAATGTATCAGGTGCGAACATCGACGACTATGTAGCTACAGCCGAACGTCTCGCCGCTTTGGACAAAATCAACGCTATCGAAGTAAATATTTCGTGTCCCAACGTTAAAGCCGGCGGTATGGCATTCGGTACGACCGAAAAAGGCGCGGCGGAGGTGACAGAAGCTGTGCGCAAGGCATGGCCGCGGCATCTTATGGTGAAACTGTCGCCTAACGTCACGGACATTGCTTCGATTGCTGCTGCAGTTGAAGGCGCAGGAGCTGATAGTGTTTCACTGATTAATACTCTACTTGCTATGAATATCGACGTTGAACGTCAGCGGCCAAGCCTTTCGACCATTACAGGCGGACTTTCCGGACCCGCAGTTCGTCCGATTGCCGTTCGCATGGTTTGGCAAGTAGCCAAGCGTGTGTCAATACCTGTTGTCGGACTGGGCGGAATCATGAATTCAGATGATGCACTACAATTTATCATGGCCGGTGCAACCGCTGTCCAGATTGGTACTGCTAACTTTGTTGACCCCCAGACGACGATCAAAGTAATCGACGGCATCGCCGATTACATGACACGTCATAATATCCAAGACATCAATAGTCTACGTGGTATAATCTAAATCGTTAGGTTACCGACCGCCGGCTTTCGAGCGATCAGCTTCAGCTTCGACATCAAAGAGTTTTTGAGCTCCTCGCTTTTGTCGACCCCACTGTAAATTATAGGAAATAGAAATATACGGCCAGCGCATGTTTATCCGCATGTGCTGTTCGTTTTTATTCCACTTCGATAATGATTTCTGGCCCTGGTCATAGCGTCCGAACGGCATGACGACGCCGGCACCGAATTGCCAAGATTTCCAGTTATAACTTAAATCTATAATACTAACATCTTCACCCCATGAGAGCTTTTCACCCCATAAATCACGCTGAGCACGATTATATGCACCAGATAGATTGAAGCCCCAGTGCATCAGTTGCAACGATACGTATCCACTCCAATTACTATTATAGAATTTATAATCGTTGCCGCGCATCCGCTCTCTGCGGAATTGTACATATCCGCTTGCCATGAACCAATCAGGTATAATTTCAATTTGTGGCGCAAAGAAAAATGAAATATTTTGTAATCCTTTACTATTCTCATAAGACGTAATTAGACGGTCGTCGTCCCAATACAAATACGGAGTTATGGCATTAGGTGACGTAAAGGCGCGAACACCAAACGAACCGGACAATCGAGGAAGATTGAATCCATATCTAAATGTTAACATATATGAAGTCGAAGTCTTAAGATCTTGATTGCCTACACGCCATTGAAAGCCGTCGAGTTGCTGCGGAACAATATTTGTTTCGGCGAGAGATGGTGTCGATTGCCAGGACGTAAAATTTAAGCGAAAATTATGATTTGAGTTGAGTGAGTATGTTATTGTCGCTTGAGGTCGTGCACTCCACGAATGGTTACCTTCATTAGTCTCGCGGAAAAGGAAGTCGGTATATTGCGCGCCCAGCCCGACCGTTGCCGTCCAATTGTCAAGTCGGTGATAATATTCACCATATACATACACTTTATCTTGCCGCTGGTGGAAGATTTGGCCGTCGAGATTATCGTAGCAAGTGCGATTGCGGTTTGCAGAATAAGTAGCTCCGACAGTTAGTCGAGATTTGCTCCAATTCTTAACATAGTCGGCTTCAACGGCGTAGGCTTGGTTGCGGTCGGAAATATCTGTACGAATGTCATTTATTGCAGTATTCAAGGGCGATTGCCTCTCAACATAGTGCGACCATGTACGGCCATAGTAAATTGACCCTGTAACGTTGAAAATAAGCATTTGGTCGTTTCTGAAATTTTGCTGCCAATATAGCGAGAGGGAAGGTGTGGTGCCATTGCCACCGCTTGCATCAGTCAGTAAAATATCATCGCTGCCATCGCTAAGAGACATCTGACCATGATATTCGTATAAATCTGCAAATCTACGCTTTGCGGATAATTCAGCTATAAAAATAGTAGTATCGGGCTTAATATAACTATAAGTTATCCACGAATTGCCATAAGTATTGTCAAGTGTACCGCCTTTAGGGCTCTCTGTTCGAGTTAAAGAATTACCATCGACATAAGTGAACGTTTCTTTGTACTGTCGACTGGCTTCAATATTATCTGTTAGTTTAAATTGCGCTCCAATATTCCATTGTGATTTTCCATTATTCAACTTTATATCTGCCATATAATCGCCCCAGGCAGTATTAAGAGCTTGTCGTCCAAAAGTCTGAAACGAGCCTCCAAGTGTAGGATTTACAACAATGATATTGAGTACATAATTTGCGCCACCATATCGCAAACCGGGGTTATCAATCCACTCAACGCGTTTGATGGTTTCCGGAAGAATAGCTCGGACTTGTTCGATTGTTGCTTCACGACCATTTATTCGAATTTGCACGCTTTGTCCGGCAGCCTGAACAGAACCAAGAGCATCGTTGACCGTCAATGTCGGTATCATCAAATTATTCAGCAACTGCATACCATTTGCAGAATGTTCTACGGCTGATTTTGATGGATGATACACATCCATATCTGATTTCCGGATCACTCGGGGTGCTTCGATAACAACTTCTTGTAGCTCTTCTATTTGCAAAGAATCTTCAATCGCAGTTTGTGCAAAGCAGATAAGCACACTTAAAACAGCAAGTAACACCGTGATGATTTGTCTCATGTTTTCAAATAAAAAATGTTTCTATATATAAGACGCATTAAAGAGATATTTGTCACAAAAGTAATCGTTTTTTTTAAACTTCAATGATTTTTCCTGAATAAATAAAAATCTGCGATTATAAGAATAAGAGCAAACAGTTCGGATACAGGAATCGCAGCCCATAGACCTACAACTCCATATATAATTGGGAGGATATAAAACATTGGGACTAAGACAAAGACACCACGCACCAAAGTAAACACCATTGCCTTAATAGCGTTTTCGATACTTTGATAATATCCTATAAATGAAATATTAACGGCAAAGAATAATGCACATATTGAATAAATCGGGAGCCCGGCAATTGCAAGTTTTCCGGCTTCGCAATCCGGTGCTATAAACATTGTTACTATTTCTTTCGAAAAAAGAGCAATTGAGACGAATGAAATCAAGCCACACGCTATAGCGACTTTTATACTCAGACGAAATGCCTGCGAAACTCTCGTCAGAGCATGTGCCCCGTAATTATAACTGATTATGGGTTGTGCTGACTGCGCCACAGCGTTACTCATCATAAAAATTACAGGGAAAAGATAGCATGAGATACTAAAAGACGCAACGCCGGCATCACCGTAATATTTCATAAACATATAATTACCTGTAAGCATCATTATTGACATAGCTATTTCAGTAATAAAAGCTGATGAGCCTATACGGGCTTGGCGCCAAATGTTCGTGAAGAATTCTTTTGTACTCCATTCAAATTTTATGACATAAGAAAATTTCAAGAAGTATATGAGCACCAATATCCCACCAATCGCAATACTTGCCGACGTGGCAATAGCAGCGCCTTTGACGCCCATACCTAACGGGAAAATGAACAAGTAGTCAAGAACAATATTAGTGACTGCCGGGATAATATTGCAAAACATAGCATACTTGGGCGACCCGTCAAGACGAATAACCATCATCCCGATACATTCGAAACAAAGGAAAAACATTCCCGGGATGAGCCAGATGAAATAATCAAGCGCATGGGGCATCAACTCTTGTGAGCATCCAAGCATTTTTGCTATTGATGCCGGAAATGTTGCGAAGATTGACAACAAAATAAGCATTAGAACCGAGCAAAAGACACACGCTTGAGTGACACATATAGACGCTTTTCTATTTGAAGATTGAGCTATGGAAATACCGGCAACAACAGATGAACCAATGCCGAACATGAGCCCCGTGCCGGTAACTACCATATAAAGAGGCGCAATTATATTGACAGCTGCAATGCCATCGGCCCCGACACCTTGACCAACAAAAATACCATCGACAATTGTAATCAGCGCATTAAATATAAGTCCAAGCAGAGTAGGGAAGAACAATTTTGAAAATAGCGATGATACTTTGCCATTGGCGTAATCAAGTCCGGTGTTTTGTTTATTTTCCATTGTTGTAATAGGTATATAAAAAAAGCGGATAAGAATACCGAGCGCACTCGACATCTTATCCAGCCATATAGTTGCGACTATCGGCCCTCCGATGATCGGTACAAAGTTACTAATTAATTATGAAATTTGTATGAAATTGCGTGCTCTTTGCGCTCAAAAGCTAATTATTTATTAAATTTGCAAAAGAATTAGACAAACAACGAAATGATAGATCTGACATTACCGCTCGCGCTGTTCGACGCTGCAGAGTTTTTCCAATGGTTTGTAGATTATGCCAACTATTGGTTTGTATTTATTTTCATGGTTATAGAAAGTTCATTTATACCTTTTCCGTCTGAGGTCGTTGTACCTCCGGCTGCTTACCTTGCATGCACGAAAGGTGATATGAATATATTTATTGTTGTGTTAGTTGCGACGGCAGGTGCTATAGTAGGTGCACTTATTAATTACTATTTATCGCTTTGGATAGGGCGCCCGCTTGTGTATAAATTCGCCGAGTCTCGTTTTGGGTACGCTTGTTTGATTAATTCGGAAAAAGTCGAAAAGGCTGAACAATATTTTACAAAACACGGAGCAATATCGACTTTCATCGGCCGATTGATTCCTGCAGTTCGTCAGCTGATTTCCATACCGGCAGGTTTGGCACGTATGAATTTGCCTATTTTTGTAATTTTTACAGGTTTAGGTGCAATGGTATGGAATGCCGTTTTGGCTGCTCTTGGTTGGTGGCTCTCGACAATGGTACAGCTGAATGACTTGTATACAAAAGTTGAAGAATATAACGGCTATCTTACAGTGATTGGTGGCGTAATCGGCGTTATCTGTGTCGGTTTCATAGCTTATCGCTTACTATTTCCGTCAAAAATAAATAAGGAGGACTCTAAATGATTATATCACCATCGCTTCTGAGTGCCAATTTCGGCAACCTCGAACGAGATATTCAAATGTGCAATGAGTCGCAAGCACAGTGGCTCCATTGCGATGTGATGGATGGCGTTTTTGTGCCAAACATTTCTTTTGGCTTTCCGGTAATAAAAGCTATTTCACGCTTAACAGAAAAGCCGCTCGATGTGCATCTCATGATAGTTAATCCCCAGGATTATATAGGTGCGGTCCGTGATTGCGGTGCAGCGATAATGAATGTGCACCAAGAAGCGTGTGTTCATCTTAATCGTACAATCAACGCGATAAAAAACGCCGGCATGAAGGCTGCCGTCACTTTGAATCCCTCGACACCCATTGTGATGCTCGAGGATGTAATCTGCGACGTGGATATGGTTCTCCTTATGTCGGTCAACCCCGGCTTTGGCGGACAAAAATTCATAGAAAACTCGCTCGACAAAGTGCGTCGTCTTAAAAATATGATACGAGAAAGCGGCTCAAAGGCTTTAATAGAAGTTGATGGCGGTGTGACGCCTCACAATGCACATGCACTTGCAGCTGCCGGTGCCGACGTTCTTGTGGCCGGTAGTGCAATTTTCTCCGCAGAAAATCCAAAAGCCGTCATTTCCGAAATGGCAGCACTTTGAAAACTCTAATCTCTCCTTTATAGCAATCAATATGAACTCTGTCAATCCGTTAGACACCGACACTCAAAATCCCAATCCGGAAGCTCGAGCAGCGAAACGATCGGCTCGAAAACCACGGCAGACACAAAATACAGAGCGGCAAAATAACGCTGTCGGTTGCCGAAAACAGGTGAATCCGATTGTCGCATCCTTCACTTCGTCGACTACCAAGATGATACTTGGTATAATACTTTCCGTACTCTGTATTTTAACACTCATTGCTTCTATTAGCTATCTGAAAACAGGCATAGCCGATCAAAGTTTAGTCGAGGAACAGTCGTTGAGTGAACTTGCAAACTGCGGTCAGCCGATTGAAAATACCGGAGGCGCTGTAGGTGCATATATTTCGCATCTACTTCTTGTCGACGGACTTGGCTTAGCCTCGTTTATCCTCGTTATATACCTTGGTTGTATTGCGCTGAAATTGTTCGGAATTCTTAAGTTGAAATTCTGGGCATTCACATTTAGGTGCTTATTTACGTGTATCTCTTTATCTGTTATCTTTGGATTATTTACATATAATGTTGATTCTGCAATTAGCTGGGGAGGTAATCATGGCAGGTATATCAATCAATGGCTATTCAAGTATGGTAGCGATTTATTGACTTACGGAGTTTCGATAGCACTTTTCGCAATACTTGTGGTGATTTATCTAACTCAAATCACTGCAATAATAAGGACTATAAGCAGCAATATATCAAAAGCTCGAGCCTCGATGGTTGATGATACATCAAGCAATCGCCAGCCTGAGCCGGTAGTCGCCGATATACCCGAGTCGGGCGAAGATAGATCCTCAAAACGTCATGTTGAGCCAACAAATGTAGTTCCCGCTCCATTGACACCCGATGATGGCTCTGACAGAAAAGCTATATCCGAAATTGGCTTTACCATCGACGATGAAAAGCCTTTGTCCGATAATTCTGACAATAACGAACCTCAATTCGTGATAAACGCCAATGCGCTTGGTGAAAACCAAGAGAATGACGGCGAAGGTGACGAACCCAAATTGCAGGAAGCGCCATATAGTATCCGCGACGAACTTAGCCATTATCGCTTCCCGGATATAGACTTGCTTATCGATCGTCCTGTGACAAATGAATACAATCCACAGGAGCAGGAAGACAACAAAAATATGATTATCGACACTCTGATGAGCTATGGTATAGAGATAGCCCGTGTCGAAGCGACTGTAGGCCCAACCGTGACGCTCTACGAAATAGTACCTGCCGAAGGTGTGCGTATAGCACAAATCAAGCGCCTCGAAGAGGATATTGCTCGCAGTCTCGAAGCTCTTGGCATTCGAATCATTGCACCTATAAGAGGCAAAAGCACGGTCGGCATAGAGGTCCCCAATCGCAAACCTCAGATTGTGTCTATGCGAAATATTATAAATTCGCAGAAGTATCGTGAATGCCACATGGAGTTGCCCATGGCACTTGGCGCGACAATCAGCAACGACGTATTTATAACTGACCTTGCCAAGATGCCACACTTGCTTGTAGCCGGTGCTACCGGTCAAGGCAAGTCTGTCGGCCTGAATTGCATTATTGCATCGCTCCTATACAAAAAGCATCCCGGCGAGCTCAAGTTTGTGTTAATTGACCCGAAGATGGTCGAATTCAGCTTGTATTCGCGCATCGAAAATCATTATTTAGCGAAACTTCCCGATGAAGAAGAGCCAATCATCACTGAGCCTTCCAAGGCACTCCAGACCTTGAGCGCACTGTGTGTGGAAATGGACAACCGCTATGAATTACTTCGAAAAGCCGGTGTTCGCAATCTTAAAGAATACAACGAAAAGTTCTGCCGCCGTGTCCTCAATCCGGAGAAAGGTCATAAGTTCATGCCTTACATCGTGATCATTGTCGACGAGTTCGCTGACCTTATTATGGTTGCAGGCAAAGATATATCCCTACATATTGCGCGAATCGCTCAGAAAGCTCGCGCGGTGGGTATGCACATGATTATTGCTACTCAGCGCCCGTCGACCGACGTCATAACCGGTATTATTAAAGCTAACTTCCCGGCGCGATTGGCGTTCCGCACATCGTCGAGCATCGACTCACGCACAATTCTCGATTGTGTTGGCGCTAACCAGCTTATCGGCATGGGCGATATGCTTTTCAGCCACAATTCCATGATGGAACGTGTACAGTGTGCGTTCATTGATACACCCGAAGTCGAAAACTTAGTAGAATTCATCAGCCGACAGACCGCATATCCCTGCGCATACTTGCTGCCCGAACCCGAAAACGATAAGAATAACATCGCACCCGGTAGCGTTGACCTATCGAAACGCGATGAGCTCTTCGACGACTGCGCAAGATTCATCGTTCAGAATCCGACGGCCTCGGTATCGCTCTTGCAGAGACGTTTCGCTATAGGCTACAATAAGGCCGGAAAGATTATGGACCAACTTGAAGCTGCAGGCGTTGTAGGCCCGGCCGATGGACAGAAACCGAGAGCTGTCCTTATCACACCGGATGCACTTGAGACTCTTCTATCTTCACTTTAAACAAACCGCACAACGCGAATGTTATCGAATTATGAAGCGTATCACATTTTATAATATACTTTTCATCTTTCTGCTTTGCTCGTTTGAGGCTAAGGCAGCTGAATCAGCTACACAAATCCTAAATCGATGCGCAGAAACAGTAAATGAAGCAGAATTGCTCGACGTTAATTTTACTCTTAACGCCGGAGGCCAAACTGCTGACTTTACAATGAAGATTTCTCACGAAAAATTCATGATGGAAAGTAAAGATGTGGCTGTATGGTATAACGGCGTGACACAGTGGACTTACGTAAAAAGCAGTCGTGAACTGAACATTACTGACCCTACGACCGACGAGCTAATGGAAAGCAACCCCTTCTCCATTCTCAATTTTTACGACAAAGTGTATAACACCCGACGACTTGCCGGAGCCGGTATTGCTATTGAAATGACATCGAAAGACAGCAACGCTACAATAAGAAAAGCTGTCGTCTCAATCAATTCAAAAACATATTTGCCATCAAAAATTGTCGTGACATTGCACAACGGACGTACGATGACTGCGGTAATCACTTCGATAACGAAAGGTAAGCGACCCTCAGCGACAACGTTCACTTACGACAAGGCAAAGTATCCAGCCGCGGAAACAATAGATTTACGATAATAATAACGTCAAAAATAATTATATGTCAGATATCAAGACAAAATGCCTGATTATAGGCTCCGGACCGGCGGGCTATACAGCTGCTATCTATGCTTCACGTGCCGGCCTAAATCCTGTAGTAATTGAAGGACCCGCGCCCGGCGGTCAACTACTGACCACAACCGAAGTCGAAAACTTTCCCGGCTATCCGGAAGGCGTGACCGGCCCCAAACTTATGGAAGACCTTCGCTCACAAGCTCAGCGCTTTAATGCTGATATTCGCTCGGGGCTTGTGACAAAAATTAATCTGAGAGAACGTCCATTCAAAGGTGCTCTTGACTCAGGCGATACTTTTGAGGCTGACACAGTGATTATTTCTACAGGTGCGACAGCTCGTTACCTTGGCTTGGCCGACGAAGAACGTTTCCGTGGTATGGGTGTTTCGGCCTGTGCTACATGCGACGGTTTCTTCTATCGCAAACGCACTGTGGCTGTTGTAGGCGGTGGTGATACTGCTTGCGAAGAAGCGATGTATCTGGCTTCGCTGGCGTCGAAGGTCTACTTAATAGTTCGCAAAGACTATTTGCGAGCCTCCAAGGTGATGCAAGAGCGTGTGATGAACAATCCGAAGATTGAAATTCTCTTTAATACAAATACCGTAGCGTTACTTGGCGACGAAGCTTTGGAAAAAGCACGCGTAGTTGAGTTTGTAGGTACGGAGAAGGAACGAACATACGAAATCAATATCGATGGTTTCTTTCTGGCAATCGGTCACAAACCCAACACACACATCTTCGAAGGTCAACTCGAACTTGATGAAGCTGGGTACATAAAAGTCAATTCACCCTCTACGGCTACAAACGTAGCCGGCGTTTTTGCGGCGGGCGATGTTGCCGACCCGATTTATCGCCAAGCCGTAGTCGCAGCAGGCTCGGGATGCCGTGCGGCACTTGATGCAGAAAAATTTTTAATTGCAAATGCGTGAAAATATCTGTAAAGAGTCGCTAAAATTAGAAAAATTGACTAAATTTGCAGTATAAAACTCAATTTAATACGTATTAATTACCTAAAAAATTTAACAACAATGGCTTACGTAATCACTGATTCATGCGTAGCATGTGGCACCTGCCAGCCCGAATGCCCCGTAGAGGCTATCTCAGAAGGCGAAATCTACAAAATCGACCCCGACACCTGCATCGAATGCGGTTCGTGCGCAGCTGTATGTCCTAACGATGCCATCCAGCCGGCATAAGGAATTTAGAAAATAATCTAATAGTCCCCGAAAGTGCATAACTTCTCGGGGACTGTTTATTTTTTGAGATTTTTATCTGATTTTTTGTCTAATAGAATTAAAAATTTGGTTTAACGAAAAAAAATTGTTACCTTTGCACCGCAAAACAATGCAAGACCAAATAATATATTAATTAACAACAATTAATGGCAACAAAAATCAGATTACAACGCCACGGTCGTAAGAACTACGCGTTTTATCCTATTGTTATCGCCGATAGCAGGGCACCACGAGATGGTAGATTCATTGAAAGGATAGGTTCCTATAATCCGAACACTAATCCTGCTACAATTACTCTTAACTTCGAGCGGGCCTTGTATTGGGTGAACGTTGGTGCACAACCCACCGACACTGTACGCATGATTCTGTCAAATGAAGGTGTACTCCTGATGAAGCACCTCCAGGGCGGCGTAAAGAAAGGCGCTTTTGACGAAGCAGAAGCAGAACGTCGTTTCAACGCATGGAAGCAGAAGAAGCAAGCAAAGATCGACTCACTGAAAGCCGACATGGCCGACCGCAAGCAAACTGCGGCTAAAGAGCGTTTCGAAGCTGAAGAAGCTAAGAACAAAGCTAAGGCCGAGGCAGTCGCTAAGAAAAAAGCAGAGCTCGCTGCAGCAAAGGCTGAAGCTGAAGCAGCTGCCGCAGCCGCCGAGGCTCCTGCTGCTGAAGAGACAACCGAAGCAGCCGAATAAGCAACCGACGCTTTTCTCAGCGCACTACGTCTGACAAGGGAGTGTGACAGCTTGTGGCTGACACACTCCCTTGATGATTTTCAGATAGAAACATTTACTCAGTTGTTTTGATTCAAATCTTTTGAATATTAGTGATTAACAACATATATAAGCAATATTAATTACTTCATCTCATGAAGAAATTTACAGAATACAACGGCTTGTCATTACCGGAAATCAATAATGACATGCTGAAAGCCTGGACCGACGAAGACCTCTTTGAGAAGAGTATGTCGACTCGCGAAGGTTGCCCTTCATTTGTCTTCTTTGAAGGACCGCCTTCGGCCAATGGTATGCCCGGCATTCACCACGTGATGGCTCGAACGATTAAAGATATCTTCTGCCGCTACAAAACGATGAAGGGCTCCCATGTAAAGCGTAAAGCCGGATGGGATACACATGGCCTGCCCGTTGAACTTGGCGTAGAAAAGTCGCTTGGTATCACCAAAGAAGATATCGGCAAGAAAATCTCTGTCGATGACTACAACAATGCGTGTCGCCGAGAGGTGATGAAATATACTCGCGAATGGGAAACCCTAACCAAGTCGATGGGTTATTGGGTTGATATGAAAGAGCCCTATATCACGTACGATAACCGTTATATCGAATCTGTGTGGTGGCTCCTATCACAACTCTATAGCAAGGGTTACTTGTACAAAGGCTACACCATCCAACCCTATTCGCCTGCTGCCGGTACGGGTCTCAGCTCTCATGAGCTCAACCAGCCCGGTTGCTATCGCGACGTAAAAGATACAACTTGTATCGCACAATTTGAAATCTGCGACCCCAAATCGGAAATGACAGGGTGGGGCACTCCCTACTTTTTGGCGTGGACAACTACCCCCTGGACTTTGCCAAGTAATACAGCTCTTTGCGTCGGCCCGACATTTACATATTGCGCCGTACGTACTTACAACAAATATAGTGGCGACCCCGAAACGGTAATCGTAGCGGAGGAGTTGCTTGACTCGGTCTTCAACTCGAAGGCTAAGGAAATCTCATTAGCCGACTATAAACCCGGCGACAAACTCGTGCCTTGGGAAGTTGTTGGTAAATTCAAGGGCTCGGAGCTTGTGGGTATGACTTATAAGCAACTCATTCCTTGGATGACTCCGAACGGCGACGCGTTCCGCGTAATCCCGGGCGACTACGTATCTACTGAGGATGGTACAGGTATCGTTCATATTGCAGGTACTTTCGGTGCTGATGACCTTCGTGTTTCGAACCAGAACGGTATCGCACCGCTTGAACTAATCAACCGATCCGGCAAAATTTGTCCGATGGTAGACTTGCGCGGCCGCTTCTATATGCTGGAAGATCTTGACCCCGAATTTGTCAAGAATCATGTTGATGTCGAAGTCTACACTCCGTGGCAAGGAAAATTCGTCAAGAATGCCTACGACCCTGACAAATCGGAGGCTGATATGACGCTCGATGTCGAAATTTGCTTGATGCTGAAGGAACAAGGCAAACTGTTCTCTTCGGAAAAGCACACACACAGCTATCCGCACTGCTGGCGTACAGATAAGCCCGTCATCTACTATCCGCTCGATTCGTGGTTTATCAAAACTACGGCTGCGCGTGAGCGTATGATGGCACTAAATGAAACAATCAAATGGAAACCGGCTTCGACCGGTAGCGGCCGATTCGGAAAGTGGCTTGAAAATCTACAAGACTGGAACCTCTCGCGCTCGCGCTATTGGGGCACGCCTCTGCCAATCTGGCGCACGGAAGACGCGTCAGAAGAAATCATTATTGAGTCTGTAGAAATGCTCTATAATGAAATCGAGAAATCGGTAAACGCCGGTCTGATGACTTCAAATCCGTTGCACGACAAAGGTTTTGTTCCGGGCGACTATTCAAAAGACAATTACGAAAAAATCGATCTGCATCGTCCGTATGTCGATGACATAATTCTCGTGTCACCTTCAGGCAAGCCTATGAAACGCGAGCTCGACCTTATCGACGTGTGGTTCGATAGTGGTTCGATGCCTTACGCTCAAATCCACTATCCTTTTGAGAATAAAGACGCCTTTGAAAATCGCGAGGTTTATCCTGCCGACTTTATCGCTGAAGGCGTTGACCAGACTCGCGGTTGGTTCTTCACGCTCCACGCTATCGCAAGTATGATTTTCGATAGCGTGGCATATAAAGCTGTCATTTCGAACGGTCTCGTGCTCGACAAGAACGGTAACAAAATGTCGAAACGACTGGGTAATGCCGTTAATCCGTTTGAGGCAATCAGCCAATATGGCTCTGACCCGCTGCGCTGGTATATGATTGCAAACTCATCGCCTTGGGACGATTTGAAATATGACCCCGCAGGTGTGACAGAAGTCGGTCGTAAGTTATTCTCAACTCTCTACAATACGTATTCGTTCTTTGCTCTTTATGCCAATGTCGATGGCTTTACCGGCAAAGAACCTGAAGTGCCGATTGAGAAACGTCCCGAAATCGACCGTTGGATTATCTCGTTGCTCAATTCGCTTGTGATAACAGTCGATGAGTCGTTTGAAGATTACGAGCCGACAAAAGCCGCTCGTGCCATCAACGACTTCGTACTATACAATCTCTCGAATTGGTATGTACGTCTCAATCGCAAACGTTTCTGGGGCGGCGGTCTGACAGAAGATAAATTGGCTGCATATCAGACACTATACACTTGTCTGTTGACCCTCTCAAAGCTGATAGCACCTGCTGCTCCATTCTATGCCGATCGTCTCTACAGAGACTTGACATATACCGACGGCAAACCCGATGCTGCTCAATCAGTTCACCTCGATTACTTCCCTAAAGCTGACGAAAATCTAATCGATAAAGGCCTCGAGCAGCGTATGGAAGTTGCTCAAAAACTGACATCGATGGTGCTTTCGCTCCGTCGCAAGGTTAACATCAAAGTGCGTCAGCCACTGTCGACCATTATGGTCCCGGTAGCCGATGATACGATGAAGGACGTTCTTGAGTCAATCTCGTCGCTTGTACTGACTGAAATAAATGTGAAGAACCTTAAATTGGTTCATAGCGGTGATGGCGTACTTGTGAAACGTGTGAAACCCGACTTCAAGGTACTTGGTAAAAAACTCGGTAAGCAGATGAAGTCGGCTGCTCAAGCTCTCGGTGTTCTCACGCAGCAACAAATTGCCGGTCTTGAAAGCAATGGCTACATCGAACTCGATATCGACGGAGCATCAGTACGAATCGAATCTACCGATGTTGAAGTAATCTCTGAGGATATCCCCGGCTGGCTCGTCGCAAACGATGGCAACCTTACGGTAGCATTAGATATTACGGTTACAGAAGACTTGCGTCGCGAAGGTATCGCTCGCGAAATCGTAAATCGCGTACAAAATATCCGTAAGGAGCGCGACTTCGACATAACCGATCGTATCTCATTGGTGTTTGCCCCCGCCGACGGACTTACGGATGTACTTGCTGACTATTCCAAGTATATTTCGACACAAGTACTCGCCGAAGAGATAACTGTTGAAGAGTTTGTCGCTTCTGATTCAAACGCTGAAGACTTGGATATCGATGGGCAAATCATCAAAGTGAAAATCTCTCAAATTTAAAAAAATATGGCTGAAAGATTGCGCTATTCCGACGAAGAACTTGAAGAATTTCGTACGATAATTAACGAAAAGCTCGAAGCTGCGTTGCACGAATACGAACACTTGCGCCAAACGCTTACAAATTCAGGCGGCAACGACACCTCGGACACTTCACCAACATTTAAAGTGCTCGAGGAAGGCGCTGCTACGTTAGGTCGCGAAGAAGCGGCTCGCCTTTGCGAACGTCAGCGAGTTTTCATCAATCATCTACGTGCCGCTCTAATTAGAATTGAAAATAAGACCTATGGCGTATGCCGCGCAACAGGCAAACTTATTCCAAAAGAGCGTCTTCGGATTGTACCTCATGCTACATTAAGCGTTGAAGGTAAGGAAATGCAGCAAAAGAATAGGTAAAATAATCTCGGTTTGAGTTAGATTATATTCTAACTCGAACCGAAATATATGTACTAATCAGTCTAATTCCGGCTCCGGTTTTTCCGAGGTCGGAATGCGCATAAAACTAACATGACAGCATACACAAACCGACACTACGGACTAATTGCTATCTTCACGGCAGTGACTATTATAGTTTTGGACCAGCTGCTGAAGATTTGGGTTAAGACTAATTTTTTCTTAGGAGAAAGCGTCGAAATTTTGCCGTTTTTCGAACTTCGATTTGTTCAAAATAATGGTATGGCCTTCGGAATGGAATTCGGAAGTAAACTTTTCCTAACCCTATTTCGTATAATTGTCGTAGGTTTGCTTATTTGGTATATATGTAAGCTACTCAAAAGACCGCAGATAAAACTTGGCTATCTCGTAACACTCGTGTTGATTGCGGCCGGAGCTTTCGGCAACATTATTGACTGCGTTTTTTATGGCGAGATATTTTCTAATCCGGCACCTATGGCTATAGCTGAATTTGTGCCGTGGGGAGAAGGGTACTCATCGCTATTTCACGGACTTGTAGTCGATATGCTCTATTTCCCGCTATTTGAATTTACGTGGCCCGACTGGATGCCATTACTCGGCGGAGCACATTGGTCGTTCTTCGACCCGGTTTTCAACCTCGCAGATTCAGCTATCACCATTGGCATTTTTTTGCTTCTCATCTTCTATTCAAAATATTTACCTTTTGGTCAACACGACGAGAACGATAATGCAAAAACGAGTGAAAGCAAAAGCGATGAAGGATTAAATGAACAAAAGTAACATTACGAGTATGCGCAAACTGCCTATATCGCTTGTCGCGCTTGCCGCTATCATTGTAGCTTGCAACCGCGTTCCGGACGAAGTAATTCAGCCCGAGGAAATGGCACAGCTCATGGCCGACATCCGCGTTGCCGATGCTGTGATTAGTGTCAATAGTTCGGACTATCGCACTCCGTTGTCGCGCCAAGCACTCAAAAAGGCAGTATTTGAACGTCATAACGTAACCCAAGCTCAATTTGATTCTTCGCTCGTATGGTATGGACACAATGTCGGTAAATACCAGGAAGTAACCGACCGCTCAATTGAAATACTTGACGATCGGTTGAAGCAAGCAGGCAGCGCTGCCACACAAGCAGCGCTCTCAGTCGCCGGAGATTCGGTCGACGTATGGGATCGTCCTCGAGCATACCTATTTGATGATAAAACCCCTTCGAAGTTTCTTACTTTTGAACTCGAACCGGATCGAAATTGGGCCGATGGCGATGTCTACACGTGGCATATTCGTTTTTCGGTGGCGCCTGCTTCGGCCCAATGGGTAATAACTGCGGAATATGACGACGGAGCAATTGAAATCTCTCAAGCGCATATTCAGGTCGCTAATAACGGTCGACAACAGATTACACTCTTTACAGATTCAACCCGGCGGGCTACACATATTTCCGGATGGTTGGAAATTGAGACAGATAATCCTCGACCCACTGTTGTGGATAGCATAGGATTATTGCGCCGGCGTAAATATGAACCGCTCAATGGCCGACGTTCGCAGCGTCGCATAGTACCACATCAATCAAATGCAGATACGACAAACCGAAGCATCCAATGAATCTGTGGTAGCCTTAAAGGTAATTCATCGCGGTGATACCTATGGCTTGTCGCTTATTGAGGTGCGAGGGACCTCTGTGATTGTTAAGCCGTTTGAACGCGAAACGCCATCTACCACTTTTTATTCAGGCACAATTCGTATTTTGCGCGAAAACGCTGAGGCCCCAATTGACTGGCATCGTGACGGCGATAGGCCGATACTAATAAGAGAATAGTTTAAATAAATCTTTAACCCCATAAAGCCCATGAAACATTTAATAACAAAACTTGCGGTAGGAGCATCATTAATAGCTGCTATACCGTGCTCAGCTCAGGACACTATGGAACGTGTTAATCCTTTCCTACAGGACTATACGACGGTGTTTGAAATCCCGCCGTTCGATCAGATTAAGTATGAAGACTATCTGCCGGCTTTACGTGCAGGCATCGAACAGCATAATGCAGAAATTAATTATATCTGCTTCCTTTCGGAAACGCCGACCTTCGAAAACACCATCCTCGCACTCGAAAAAGGAGGTCGCACACTCGACAAGGTGGTGTACGTATTCTCCGCCCTCGAAGAATCAAATTCCTCACCCGAAATGATTGCTATTGCTGAAGAGTTCTATCCGCTGTATTCTCAGCACTCTGATGCAGTGACAATGAACAAAGCTCTCTTCAAGCGCATCAAGTATTTATACAATAATCGCGAGACCCTCGGACTGGACGGCGACCAGAAACGACTGATTGAACATTACTATAAGAATTTTGTTCGCAACGGAGCATTACTGAAAACAGCCCAAAAGAAGGAGCTGATGGCTCTGAACACCGAATTAACTTCATTGTATCTGACATTCAACAAGAATCTACTCGCAGCTACAAATTCATTCCAGATCGTAGTTGAAGACGAAGCTCGCCTTGCCGGTCTCCCGGCCAATGTAGTAGCTGTGGCAGCAGAAGAAGCTGCGGCTCGAGGACTTGGAGAAGGCAAATGGGTATTTACACTTCATGCACCCAGTCGTCTGCCTGTTCTTCAATATGCCGCTGACCGTGAACTACGTCGTCAGATGTACGAGGGCTACACCACACTTGCTCAAAGTGGCGAATATAACAACCTGCCTGTTATTAGCGACATTCTGAACGTTCGCGCTAAGAAAGCCGCCTTGCTTGGCTTCAAGGATTTCGGTTCGTATATGACTGACAATGTCATGGCCAAGACTGTCGACAATGCTCGCAACTTGCTCATGCAAATTTGGGAACCGGCCGTCGCTCGTGTAAAGAACGAAGTCGAAGAAATGCAGAATTATGCAAAAAAGCATGGTGATAAGATAACCATAGAGCCGTGGGATTATTATTACTATGCTGAAAAACTTCGTCTTGATAAATACAACATCGACGAAAACGAAGTTCGTGCTTATTTCCCTCTTGAACAAGTTCGTAAAGGTATCTTTACCCTTGCCGAACGTCTCTATGGCGTAAAATTCACAGAACTCAAAGATGCTCCTAAATACTATGATGAAGTTGTGGTTTACGATGTGACCGACGCAACGACCGGAGAACATATTGCAGTATTCATGACCGACTACTTCACACGTGCATCGAAACGCCAAGGAGCTTGGATGAGCGAATTCAAAGGCACATGGACAGAGGATGATGGCACTTCGTCGCGCCCGGTTATCTTCAACGTTGGCAACTTTACTCGTCCCGCCGGCGACATGCCTGCACTGCTTTCGCTCGACGAAGTCGCTACTACCTTCCATGAATTCGGCCACGGACTTCATGGTATGCTTACTCGCGCTCGCTACAAGAGCCAGGCAGGCACAAATGTCGATCGCGACTTCGTAGAGCTCCCGTCGCAGATTACAGAGCACTGGGCTCTCGAGCCGGAATTGCTCCGCGAATATGCTCACCACTATCAGACAGGAGAAGTTATTCCTGATGAACTTATCAAGCGTCTTGCTGCAGCTTCATCACATAATCAAGGATTTATGACAGCCGAGCTTTGCGGTGCCGCTCTTCTTGATTTAGAGTTTGGCGAGCTGAATCCGAATGGCCCGGTCGATGTAATGGCTTTTGAAAAGCAAGTTACCGAAAAATTAGGTATGCCTAAACAGTTGACTTATCGTTATCGTCCGACATACTTTAAGCATGTATTCGGTAGCGATGGCTACGCATCGGGCTACTATACTTATCTGTGGGCCGAGGTGCTCGATACAGATGCTTTCGAACTCTTCAAAGAAAAAGGCGTATTCGACCCTGCAACTGCTGCTTCATTCAAGAAAAACATACTTGAAGCCGGTGGCTCTGAAGACCCGATGGAACTATTCGTTCGCTTCCGTGGACAGCAGCCGTCAGTTCAACCGCTGCTTCGCAACCGCGGTCTTATTAAATAAAAAATAGGGACTGAAAAATATTAGACCGGTGTCGGAAATTTATCCGATGCCGGTCACTTTTTTACCTTTGATAAATCCGATTACCTCTTTTTGAATAACCGATTTTGCAAGATAGTTTATACCAACGTAAAGTACTAAACCTTCTGTAGATAAAAGGATGCACGACAAAAGCGCGTTATCAATGACCAAATTTGTAAACCACATCAATGCAGCCGTTGCAAGACTTAATGCGGCGTATGGCAACATATCGATGATATATTGTCCGATTGATCGATTTGTCAAACGAGAAACCATGACTAAAGTAACTACACACGTAATAATCGAAGCAATCAGTTGACCATAAAGCATCAAGCGTAAGCCATAGACCGGATCACCGGGCAAAGTCATTGTCATAAATGGTAAGGTAATAGCAAGTGCAACGATTGCGACAGAGTCACGAAGAATTTCCATCCACATTATGACGCGAGCATGTCCTAAGGCAAGTAACACATTGTTATAATACCCGATGAATACTGTAAAAATACCTCTAATTAAAAGTAATTGGAATAGGATAATAGACGGATCCCATTTACTACCAAATAATAAATGAAACAGAGGTGTCGCTAATGCTACAAGAAAAAAAACAGCCGGGAAAATAATGTAAGATGTAAATCGATTCATCTTTGCACTTACTCGATTAAATCGCTCAGGCTCATCTTGCACAGCTGATAAAGCCGGAAGAAACGACGATGTAAGTACTTGATAGACCGACATTATACCCATCTTGCTCCATTTATCGCTCTGTGTATAGTAACCAAGCGATACCATACCGACGCGATTACCAATCAAGAAGGAATATACATTGAGGAACACGGTATTGAGGAACGATGTGAACATCATCCGTGAGCCTATCGAGAAATAACTCTTAAGGATTTTCCAAGAA
The DNA here is from genome assembly GCA_964433215.1 of uncultured Bacteroides sp. Taxonomy (GTDB): domain Bacteria; phylum Bacteroidota; class Bacteroidia; order Bacteroidales; family Muribaculaceae; genus CAG-873. The sequence continues at coordinate 27,545 of CAYSQI010000001.1, read as the reverse complement.
AAGACAGGTAGAGGAAGCCAACGCTGAGTTCCCCATAATATAAGGGACTTAATTGCCGAATTAGCAATACTTTGCCAAACTATAGCCCATGCACCGTAACCGGCAAAAGCCAACCAGATACCCAAAATCGCGCCGACGGCTAATCCGGCACTGTTAGACACCGCAACCATCTTCACGTCCATCTTCTTGGTCAGTCGATTTACTTGAACGATAGATAAAGCATTCAAAATAAACGACAAGAACATGACGCGCGAAAGCGGAATAATACGTTGGTCGCCTTGGAAGCAATCGGCTATTAGTGGAGCGCAGAAGTATAGAATAATATATATAGCGACGGCTACAATAAGGTTGAACCACAAGACGGTCGAATAATCTGCGCGAGTCGGCTCTTTACGTTGGATTAATGCAGATGAGAAGCCGCTGTCTACAAGAAGCGAAGCAAAAGCTTGAAATACCAATACGGCTCCGACTAAGCCAAAATCTTCCTGCGAAAGCAGATTTGCCAGTATAATACCGGTAACGGCATAGAGAAGCTGAACCGACACACGATCGATCACGTTCCACTTTAGTGTTCGTGCCGTGCGGGTTTTTAACGACTGCTCCTCTGCAGAATCCATAAAAAATCGAGGACTATTCCTCAGCACCAACTTCGATTGCCTTTACGCCAAGCGAACGATTGACAATCTTCTGAGGATTACCGACATAATAAACTTTACCGGAGCCGGCGCCATATACGCTGAGTGACTCGGTGGCGCAGCAATCGATATTTCCGGTTCCAAGCAACACAACTTTTACGTTTGAGCCTTTCAAAGCGCCGGCTTCCATCGGGCCTTTGCCAACATTCGAAAGCTTAACTCGCGAGGCCGTGCCATTGATTACCATGTGTCCTTTGCCCGTGTTGATGCCGGCGTCAACAGAGCCTGCTTCCAAATCATTGACGACGATCATGCCATTTCCGACAATGCGCGCTTTGAAATTTTGTACAGGCTGCGGATTGTTTATCACAATTTTGCACTCGGCCGTGTTTTCCACTTTAGAGAGCGAACTCGAATAAATTTTAAGGGTGGGGAGGCTATCGGCTGTAATGTCAATTAGATCGACTTGTATATGTAATTGTGATTTATTGTTAGTAAACAAGAGGTGTTCGGCGACCGAAGGAGCGCAAGAAAAGTAAGCCCAACCGGCAGAGTCTTCCGAACAAAAATACTCGACATTTATAGCATCGGTCACTTTTAGCTGGTCGAAGTCGTGTATTTCAAGTTTGTAGTCAGCGACTTCTTCCGCAAATGCGAAGGCCGTTGATGATATACTAATCAGAAAAAAGAGAAACTTTTTCATAATTAATCGATTGTATGATTTGTTAGGTATTTTTCTTCAATGATATCAAGAATTTCGTTCAATTCAGATGCAGTATCTGCACGAAGCATCGCGATGCGCGTTTGCCTAAAATCGGGAATGCCTTTAAACAACGGTGTTGCAGCGAGATGGCGGCGAATATGAAGTATGCCACGAATTTCTCCAAGCCGATTAATACTCTCACTGACCAAGCGGCGCATAATCGCCATCTTTTCCTCTGTAGAAAGATGGTCAGGAAGGCCATGAAGACCATTTGTGATTTCCCGAAATACCCAAGGTGCGCCGATTGATGCTCGCCCGACCATGATTGCATCCACACCGGAGATATCGAAAGCACGACGAGCTTGCTCGGCTGTACATATATCACCATTACCAATTATCGGAATCGTTAGGCGTGGATTAGCCTTAACTTGCGCAATCACGTTCCAATCGGCTTGGCCGGTATAAATCTGCGAGCGCGAACGGCCATGTACAGTCAATGCCGCAATGCCGCAATCCTGAAGTCGCTCGGCAAGTTCGACAATGATAATATTTTCAAGATCCCAACCGATACGAGTTTTGACTGTTACCGGCAGTTTGACAGCCTTAACGACAGCTTCAGTAATTTCAAGCATCTTAGGGATATTACGAAGCATACCGGCACCGGCACCTTTACCTGCGACCTTTTTTACGGGACAACCGAAATTGAGATCAATGAAATCGGGATTCGCCTCCTGAGCCATTAAGGCTGCCTCGACCATTGGGCCGGTTTCCCGTCCGTATAATTGAATGGCAGTTGGCCTTTCGTCGTCGAGTTTAAGTTTGCGAGTCGTAGCTTCGATATTGCGAACGAGGGCATCAGCACTTACAAATTCCGTATAAGCTAACGAAGCGCCCATTTCGCGACAAAGTTGTCGGAAAGGGGCGTCAGTGACATCCTCCATCGGAGCCAATACTACGGGCTTATCGCCTATGTCAACATTGCCAATTCTCATCTATCTTCAATTGGTCTGCAAATTTACGAAGTTTTTAGCTATAAATATAATCCAAATATTCTAAAATACTATCCGAAATAGCCATTGTTGGCTAAAGGTTACATTATTTTACCATAACCAGGCTGTTCTTTGATATAGCCATGTCGAAATGCGTAGAGCAGTTCGGTTAATTCATCGATTTGCGATTGCAATTCGGTTCCTTTGTCGGTGTCACGCACACGCATACGATGTTGCGAAAGTTCGATAACCTCTGTCGTGCCAACAATATCAAGACCACGAATGATTGCGTCTTCAGCCGAGGTAAACGGTTCGTGTTTAACAAGTTGGAAGCCGCGCGAGTGAAATACAAGAGTATACCCGGCCGTACCGGTGGTAGAATGATAAGCTTTGGCAAAGCCACCGTCGATGACCATGAGCCGACCATCGGCACGAATAGGTGTTTCGCCTTTATTAAGGCGCACAGGTACGTGACCGTTTATTATGTGGCGATGCGGCCCTGAAGCGCCGAATTCGTCCATAATCATATCGCATATATCCGGATTGTTGCGGAGGGCATAGAAATGGCCTTCGATTTCTGTGTGGGTCTGTTTGTCGGCAATGAATTGTCGTTCGAATGTTGCCATCTTCGATTTGTTGAAGAGTGGTGAATCGGGACCGGACCAAAGGTACCAGAAGAAATCGCGAGCATATTGACGTTTGTCGTCGGGTGAATCGCTGTTGAAAGCCGCACGAATTGTCGAGCCTACACGCCTCATGAGTTCGCGTCCTTTTACTGCTTTACCAGCTACGACTACTTCACGGAATGTTCCATCTTCGTTAAGAGGGATCGCCGCATGGAATAGTAAATTAGAGTTATAAACGCCGTACATAGAACCATGGCTAAGCAAACATTGCATGTGACGAGCAAGCTTATCACTCACCATAAACGAATGGCATAGTTTACCAATCAAATCTTTTTCTTCCGTTGAGAGTGCATAAGGATTGGAAGGATCAACCGTGGGGAAGTTCATATCTTTCATTGGATATGCAATTCCGTCGATTTCAACAGTGCCGTCGTTAAAGTTAATCTTATGTAGAAGTTTGCGAGACTCCATCTGCCATTCGGGGTGTCGATCAATCAGAGCAGCTTCAAGTTTGAATTGAATTATGGTTATAGCCTTATGCATTCGCGCTATAAGCATACGCGACTTGTCGGACATTGCGCCGCTGCGTTCTTCATCGACTGTTGGTTCAAACCCTTCGCAAGGGTCATCACTATATGTTTCGAGTGCGAACGTCGCAAGAGGTAGCAAGTTGATGCCGTATCCATCCTCCAGTGTGGCCATATTGGCATATCGCAGCGAAATACGGAGCACCGCAGCAATGCAAGCTTCATTTCCGGCGGCAGCGCCCATCCACAACGCATCATGATTGCCCCATTGGAAGTCAAACTTACCATAGTCAATTAGTGTATCAAGAATGAGATGAGCACCGGGGCCGCGATCAAAAACGTCGCCCAGTATATGGAGACGATCGATACTGAGACGCTGTATGACATTACATAAGGCGATAATAAATGCATCTGCACGCTCAGTCGTTATGATAGTCTCGATAATGCGCGTGAAGTACGGCTGCTTATTATCGTCAGACGACGATTCGTGCAGCAACTCCTCAATGATATATGAAAATTCGGGAGGTAAAGCTTTGCGAACTTTCGAGCGTGTATATTTTGACGATACCGAACGAGCAACTTTCACAAGCCTATGAAGAGTAATCGAGTAGAAATCGTACAGTTCGTTGTCTTTATCACCCGAAGCCGCGTGAATATATTCCAATTTTTGCTCCGGATAGTAAATCAAAGAGCAAAGTTGACGAATATCATCCGACGACAGAGAAGTGCCAAATATTTCCGTTACCTTACGGCGAATGTTGCCGGAAGCGTTTTTTAGAATATGCCTAAAAGCCTCGCTTTCGCCATGAATATCGGCTACAAAATGCTCGGTCCCTTTAGGAAGGTTTAGAATTGCTTCGAGATTGATAATCTCAGAGCTTGCGGCACCGATATTTGGGAAAGAGCGCGCAAGAAGTTCGAGCACTCTGCGGTCGTTATCGATCTGTTCAGGTAAAAATTCCTTACGATTAACAGCGGTCATAATATATCAAAAAGAAATAAGCTTGTCGAAAAGTTTGCGGTTGGCACCCGGAAAGTGCAGATTTTCAAGATGGGAAATGACGCGCTCGTATGCTACCCAAGGATTTACACCTCGAAGGCCAGCGATGTCATTTCCATATAAAGCTTCGGGAGTCGTGTACCGTGCAACACCGAAGCCGCGGCGATTACCTTCTTTATCGTAATTATATTCGAAGTCGGCAATCACAACATAACCGGCCATTTGTAACCGAGCCATTGCAGAGTCAAAACCGGCGTCGGCGGCTTTGTGTTTTCTCGGATCAATCTGTGTCAAATCTTCTAAAGGAGTCAGACGATGTGCGCGCGGCCGAGTATAGCCGGCCAGTTTTTTAAGCTCACCGGTCAGCAGGGATTCATGTTCGCGAATTAATCCGAGAATTTTGCGGTCGGTTTCCAACGAACTTGTTTTGTTGTAGTTAGAGTATATATATCGTCGATAAGCAATGAAATAAGGTAGTAGGTCAAGACTGATGTAAGCCGCACGTCGCTTGCAGAATTTACCATAGGCGCAATTCAAGCGGCGTGTGATTTCACCTTTCCAAATCCATGGGCCGTTCTCATCGTCCCAAAGGATTTTAGGCCATGTCATTTCTTCGACCGAAAAACCGGAAATGTCGCCCGCAAAGTACGGTAAAAAGCCGACTTCAAGAATCCGCTCCTCCAAATCATCAGCACTTTTAAGCAACATTTTATTCATACATAGTCCTAATTTTCTACAAAAGTAACCATTTTTATTCATTTCGCTGCCCTTTTTAATATATATTATTGTAGACATCGCGAAAAATGAGTAATTTTGCAAGACAAAACAACGAATTGTATATAGCTATGGGCTTTTTTAGTATATTTTCGAAGGAAAAAAAGAAAACGTTAGACAAGGGTCTTGAAAAGACCAAAGAGGGAGTATTCAGCAAGCTAAAACGTGCATTTATCGGCCGAAGCAGTATTGATGATGATTTTCTTGATGAACTTGAGGAAATCTTTATCACAAGTGATGTCGGCATTGATACCACCTTAAAAATCATCGACCGTATTAAAGATCGTGCTGCAACTGATAAATATGTCGGCATGGATGAGCTCAACGCGTTACTTGTCGACGAAATAACCTCGCTGTTGGCCGAAAATGATAATGACACGTCGAACAATGGAGAATTTACAATTCCGTCCGGTAAAGGCAAGCCTTATGTCATTATGGTCGTTGGCGTCAATGGTGTGGGCAAGACCACCACAATCGGCAAACTTGCACACCAATACAAAAAAGCCGGCTATAAAGTTATGCTCGGTGCGGCCGACACATTCCGTGCCGCAGCTGTAGAACAACTCGATGAATGGGGCAGCAGAGCTGATGTACCGGTAGTAAAACAAAAATTAGGCTCTGATGCAGCAGCAGTAGCGTATGACACCATATCTTCGGCCGTCGCAAACGATGTAGATGTCGTCATTATTGATACAGCCGGACGTCTTCACAATAAGAAGGGCCTTATGGACGAATTGTCGAAAATTAAGCGCGTTATGCAGAAAGTAACGCCTGAAGCACCTCAAGAAGTGTTGCTCGTACTCGACGGCTCCACCGGACAAAATGCGTTTGAACAGGCGCGCCAATTTAGCAATGCTACCCAAGTAACCGACTTGGCAATCACTAAACTCGATGGCACGGCAAAAGGCGGTGTTGTCATAGGCATCAGCGACCAGATGCGCATACCGGTTAAATACATCGGACTGGGCGAAGGAATTGACGACCTTCAGATTTTTAACAAAAAAGAATTCGTCGAATCGCTTTTCGGCAAAAGATAAAATATGGCGATAACGAAAGTAAATGTCGTTACAATGGGCTGTTCAAAGAATCTTGTAGATTCGGAACGCCTGTTGTCAATGTTTGCAAAGGCCGGAATAGAAGCGTACCACAACGCCGATGGTTTTGTAGGCGGCTCTGTCGTCATTAACACCTGTGGCTTTATTGGAGATGCAAAAGAAGAGTCAATCAACACCATATTGGAAACTTGCCAACTGAAAGGCGAAGGCCTGATCGACAAAGTCTACGTGATGGGATGTTTAAGCGAGCGATACAGTAAGGAACTCCCGGCAGAGATACCCGAAGTCGATGGTTGGTATGGCAAATTCGATTGGCCCGGAATTGTAGAAGTTCTTACTTCTGCAAAAGTTACAGACGAGACATCGTATGACCGACAAGTGACCACATTGTCGCACCATGCCTACATCAAAATAGCCGAAGGATGTAACCGGTTCTGCGCATTTTGTGCAATACCGTTGATAACCGGTCGTTACAAATCTCGTCCAATTAACGAAATACTCGACGAGACAAAAACACTTGTGGCAAAAGGCGTCAGTGAATTCAACGTTATTGCTCAGGACCTATCATTCTACGGCCATGATATCTACAAACGCAGTGCACTCGCAGAGCTTATTGAGCAAATGGCTCAAATTGATGGCGTGCGACGCATACGGCTTCACTATGCTTATCCGGCAGACTTTCCCTACGACATTTTGCCCGTTATGGCTAAGTACCCGAATGTTTGTAAGTATCTCGACATAGCGCTGCAACATATCGACGACCGTGTACTTAAAAATATGCACAGGCATATCACCGGCGACGAAACGCGCAAGTTGTTGGATCGAATTCGTCGTGAAGTTCCCGGTATTCATATACGTACCACTTTGATGGTAGGCTTTCCCGGCGAAACACAAGAGGCTTTCGATAGTCTTGTTGAGTTTGTGCGCGAGCAGCGTTTTGAACGAATGGGCGCTTTTGCTTATTGCGAAGAAGACGACACAGCAGCCGCTCGTGAATTTTGTGATGATATACCTGAGGATGTAAAGCAGGAACGTTTGGACAAAATTATGGCCGAGCAGGAAGCGATTGCGCTTGAATTGAACGAAGCCAAAATCGGCACTACACTCGAGGTCGTAATTGATAGCGAAAATGAAGATTACTACGTGGGTCGAACGGAATTTGACTCGCCGGAAGTCGACCCCGAGGTTTTAATAAAGAAAACAAAGCAATTAGCTATAGGCGAGTACGTTATGGTTCACATTGATGATGCTATGCCATTCGAGTTAATCGCAACAGCTATTTGAAATGCCTGCAATTTCGCACATAATTAAGAAGGCTATTAATCATTGCCTTGCACACGATATTGCATTTGCTGCTTATCGTTTGCCGGGCGACGAAGTTCGCTTTATTGCTGCAAAAGATATCATCGGTGAAAAGCAATATGGAGGTGAATTTACAATTACCTTGTGGAATAGCTTGTTTAATGAGGGTGTGCGCATATCAAATTCGGCTACTGACAGCCATATCAAACATTCATTTTCCGATTGCTTTTCTCCATCAACAGACGAGAATGCGTATAAGCAGTCATTAAGTGATTTGATAGCATCACTAAAAATTCGTGGAGGCAAAACAGTTATTTCACGAATTATTTCCGGTGAATGTGACATAATAGATTGGGCAGAAGCCGCCGATCGTGTTTTTGATTTGTATCAAGATTCTTTTTGTCACATTTATTATCACCCTATAACCGGTGCGTGGCTCGGTGCTACACCTGAAGTTTTGGTATGCACAGAAAAGCATGGGTGTGCCATCTCGACTATGGCTCTCGCCGGAACAAAACCGATAAATGCCGCATGGGATGACAAGAATTTCAAAGAGCAACAAATGGTGACAGACTTTATAAGCGAACGACTTCTTCCGCTATGCGACACGATAGATGTCGCTCAAGTCACTGACCTAAATTACGGAAGCCTCTCGCATTTGTGTACTCAAATCCATGGATATCGCAAAGAGAATATCTCTCACTCTGATTTATGTGATGTCCTTTCGCCGACTCCGGCTGTAGCCGGATTACCTAAAGAAATCGCTTTAGCCGAAATTTCGAAAATCGAAAGCCATCAACGGCTTTGTTATGGCGGATACGTGACCGTTGAAAACGATGATAAATCATCCATTATATCATACGTCAATCTTCGTTGTGTGCATTTCAACGGCAACCGTTTCAATATCTATGCCGGTGGTGGCATAACAGCGCAGTCTCTTCCCGGTCAAGAATGGGAAGAGACCGAAGCTAAAGCAAATGTGCTAAAAGAAATTATTTATTCGTTTGGCAATGCAAGGACAAAATGATAATAGGCCGCGTGGCGTAATAGTGATATTAACGACTGCACTTATCGCACTTGTTGTGCTTTCACTTGTGCCGTGGAGTAAGATTACGAATCATTACTTCAAAGACTATAATCTATTTGGTGATTTATTTCCTCAATCCGAGAAGAATTATATCACTCACGAAGAACTTGACCCCGAACTCGAGAATCTTGAATCTGTTCTTGCCGAAACTGTTGACTCTATAATCGAGCAGACAGATGAGGAAACGATTACGACAGATTCATTGCCTGAGCTTCCCGACGATTTTGAACCACCGATGCGCGATGGCGTAGTCCTCATTGAAGACTATTCGCCCAACGGAAGCGCATTGAACGCTTTACGTCAAGGATTGCAAAACGCATCATCGCAGACATATCGTATTGCAGTTATAGGCGACTCATACATTGAAGGCGATATTTTGACGCAAGATATACGTTCTCTGCTGCAGGAACAATATGGCGGCGAAGGAGTAGGGTATATGGCCGCTCAATCGCAAGTAGCGGGGTTTCGTCAGTCAATTACTCACATTGCTGATGGCTGGAAACAAAAAGAAATTCGCAACATGAGTTCCAAGGATAATAGAATCTTGCCGGGACAGTATCACGTGGGCGAAATCGGTGCATCCGTTACTTATAAAGGCAAAACAAAATCACGGAATTCGGGACAGTGGAGCAAGTCATCGATTTTATTCATAGCTCCGAATAGTGGCACAATAACGGTTACCGAAACTGAAGATTATACGGAAAGCTACGATATCGAAGCATCTGCTGATGTACAGGCAATCGTTGTTGACAGGCCAACGACTAAATTCAGTTTTACAAGTGACATCGACAGTTTGATTGTACTTGGCACGTGGCTTGAAACACCCGGAGGTGTACAAGTCGACAACATGTCGTTGCGCGGCAACAGCGGTATCAGCCATCGTAATTTGAACTACGATGTAATTAATCAAATGCGCCAATACATTGATTATGACTTAATAATACTCGAATTCGGCATTAATGCTTTAACTTCCGAACAAACCGACTATACACCATATAGTTTAGTGGTGCGTCGAGTCGTAAATACTGTGCGCACCGCTTATCCAACGGCGACTATTATGCTTATGGGTATTGGTGACCGCGGTCAGAAACAAGGCACCGACGTTGGCTCGATTGGTACCGCTCCGGCTATGGTTCGCGCACAAAGAGAAGCTGCACAAGCCACGGGTGTCCTCTTCTGGGATACGCGAAGTGCCATGGGTGGCAAAGATGCTGTAGTTGACTGGCATAATCGTGGACTTATTAACTCCGACTATATTCACCTTAATCATAAAGGTGGCCGAGAACTTGCCAAACTATTTGTAAAATCGTTAAATACATCAATAAGTGAATAAGATTATCACTCCCCTCATTCTTTTATCAACCGCAGTTGTATTCTGCGCCTGGCCCGTACATGCCGACGATAATCAAAGCGAAACTCGCGAAAATCCGACAGTCGAAGCCGGTAACGCTTCGATACTTGCATCGCAAAGCTACCCCGATTATATCAAAGCGGATGCTAATCACCTACAGATGAACGGCAACGACTGGACAGACCTTCGCGATGTGTTCGCCGCAGCCGATTCTTGTCCTGTTAATATTGTTCATATCGGTGATTCTCATCTTCAGGCCGATATGGGAACAGCTGTGACTCGCAATAGATTGGGGCAAGAATTTCATCATCTCCGAGGTCGCGGTCTGATTATTCCTTTCAAACTTGCGGGAACAAATCAACCGGTCGACTATAAAATTACTTCACCGAATAGCTTTACACAATCGCGTTTGCTCAAACTTCCATGGCCTACGTCTATGGGGTTCTCAGGCATTGCAATTCAGCCAAATAGCCAAAACTTTAAGCTGAATGTTACAACCGGTGAGAATTTCGATGCACTTACCATTTACTATACCGGCGATAATATTGATATTATGTCGGCCATTGTAGGCTCTGAGCCTATTCCTTTTTCGGCCCGACCTACATATAAGGGCATAAAAATATCTTTTGCCTATAACGTCTCAAGCGTAGAGCTCAACCTTAAAGCGCCCCTCGGCACAGCAATTCACGGTATCAATGCCTCTTTAGGTGATACCGGTCTTGCCTATCACGTTATAGGTAACAATGGTGCCACTTTTGCCAGCTACACCATGGTTGGCAATGTAGGAAATGATGTTGCTGAGATGTTTGAGCCCGACCTCATCATTATTAGTCTTGGCACCAATGAAGCATTTAACAATGTGTCGGATAGCGAATTTCGCCATACGATTGATGAATTTGTGAAGGAAGTGCAGCTGGCAAATCCTGATGCACGACTTTTGCTTGTGACCCCTCAAGAATGTCATCGAAAGACTTCAAAACGACGTCGCCGTCGCACATCTTTCCAAGTAAATAATAATGTAAAGCGTATGCGCGATGTTATTCTGGATTATGCCCGCGACAATTCTATTCCCGTCTATGATTGGTATGAGGTAGCAGGTGGCAAAGGTTCATCGCACAAATGGATAGCCGACAAGAATATCAACACTGACCACATCCATCTGACAAAGTCGGGCTACGTTCTTCAAGGCAACTTATTTACTGAAGCCCTTTTAGAGCAACTCCGCTATTAATTTTATCCAACAAAAAATAATGGTAAGTTTTATCAGCAACTTCGACTTTAGCGCTATCGGAAAAGTAATGGCCTACGATGCGTCGTCGCCGTTGCTTTTCAATACTGGCCTTTTTTTAATTCTTTTCACAGCTTTCATATTCATATATGAATTGCTGCGCAACTACCCGACAGCGAAAATGATAGCGACAATAGCATTCTCGCTTTATTTTTACTATAAATCGAGCGCCGAATGTTGCTTCATATTGCTGGGTATTTGCTTGTGCGATTATATATTAGGCAATCTTCTTGGACGTGTGCGAGACCACAATCTGCGCAAAGGTATAGTTGCACTCAATGTCGTTCTTAACATAGGAATGCTTATATATTTCAAGTATTTCAATTTATTAGCATCGACATGGGCATCAATGTGGGGACAAGATTTTGATATCCTCGACATAGTACTCCCTGCCGGCATTTCGTTCATCACTTTCAGGTCGATTAGTTATATAGTTGACGTGTATCGTGGCCAAATGGAACCGGAGCGCAATTTACTTTACTATACTTTCTCTTTGACTTTTTTTCCACCACTTCTTGCCGGTCCCGTGGTAAGAGCAAAAGATCTACTACCACAAGTTAATCAGAATCCGGTTGCTAGTCCGTCAATGATAAGCGAGGGCTTCTTTTTGATTATGATTGGCCTGTTCAAGAAAGTCATAATTGCCGACTATCTGAGTGGGAACTTTGTAAATCGCATCTTCGAAAATCCGACCTTATATAGTGGGTTTGAAAACTTAATTGGTTGCATTGGTTTTACGATACAAATCTATTGCGACTTTTCGGGCTATAGCGACATGGCAATTGGCCTTGCGTTGCTTATGGGGTATCGCTTTAAGCAAAACTTCAACGCACCTTTCAAGTCGCAAAATCCCTCGGAATTTTGGCGTCGCTGGCACATTTCACTCTCAACGTGGTTGCGCGACTATCTTTACATTCCGCTTGGAGGCAACCGACGAGGCAAGGCTCGCACATATTTGAATAACTTCATCACCATGGTACTCGGCGGTATATGGCATGGCGCAGGATGGATGTATCTAATGTGGGGCGCCTACCAAGGTGTTCTGTTAGCTATACACAAAGCTATCAAATCGTCGTGGAAGACACCTGAATTCATTAAAGGCTCATCGCCGGCTCGTATTTTCAATATTGCACTTACTTTTACACTGACAGTAATCGGCTTTACTATCTTTCGTGCAAGTTCACCGCAAAATCTTAGCGAAATATTAGGCCAAATCTTTAGCAACTTCCATGGTGATATTGCGCCACAGTTTATCAGTGCATATTCTCTAATTGTGATCGCAATGCTTGTTGCATTAGTGATACATTTCCTGCCGGGTCGTTGGACGGAGTCGGTCAAAAACATGTATGCTGAATTACCATTGATCGGTCAAGGACTAATTCTTGCTGCTGTCATATTCTTTGTGATACAAGCCCGGTCGAGTGATCTTGTACCATTTATTTATCTGCAATATTAGGCATATCAATAGAATAAATCAAGATTTAAAAGTGTATGTTTAATAACATATTTATTTTTTGACTTGTAAAGTTGTTTATTTGAAAAATATGTTCTAATTTTAACCCCGTAAAAACCAACTTTAACCCTAAACCGCTACAATTATGACAAAGACAATCACATTCAACGAGCTCCGTCGGCTCAAGGATAGCTTGCCCGACGGATCGATGCATAAAATTGCCGATCAACTCAATACAACTGTACAGACTGTACGTAACTACTTCGGTGGCAGCAATTACGACTGTGGTAAAAACCTCGGTGTACATATCGAACCGGGCCCTGACGGAGGTATTGTAGTCCTTGACGACACTACAATATATGACATGGCCATAGAAATCCTGAAGGAGCAGGAGGCTGAATAACAAGGCTACCTTTCTTGTTCGCCTCTCACAAAATAGCAAATGCACTGTGACGGTGTTGAGATGCCGCTAAACAGTGCATTTGTTTCTTATTTTTTCCACTTTAATTTGTCGTTTCATGAGATTAATCACCGTTGCTATTCATACCTACGATCGTGCTCTGGCAGTGAAATCGCTGCTCGAATCTGAAGGTATTAATGTAGTTTTGCAAAATGTAAACTTGGAGCAACCCGAGGTCGCGTCAGGTGTGCGTCTGCGCATTGCAGAAAGTGATCTGCCTCTCGCTCTTCGTATTATTGAAAACCCTGACCTTTTCGGAGGAACACATAATGCGTTGTCCAACAAAACAAATGCGAACATACACAACATAGTAGTCCCGATTGACTTTAGTGATTACTCATATTTGGCTGCAAAAATTGCTGTACGCATAGCTGCTACACACAAGGTGGATTTAACTTTCCTTCATGCTTATATCGACCCGCATATCAGTTCGAATCTGCAGTTGAGTGATAACCTCACTTACGAAATTGCGTCTGCTGATGCCGTTGAACAGCTAATTGATGCGGCTAATGGCGAAATGGCAAAATTTGAGCGTCGCATTAAGGATGAGATGAAGAACGGAGCATTACCGGTAGTTCGGTTTTCGCACGTCATTTGTGAAGGTGTTCCTGAAGATGCGATTATAGCGTTCGCAAAAGACCACACGCCTTACCTTGTCGTGATGGGCACACGTAGCGCTTCGACAAAAGAAAAGGACATGATTGGCAGCGTTACAGCCGAAGTGCTCGATGAGAGCCGTTTTTCAGTCCTCACCATACCGGAGAATTTATGTATACCTAATTTTTCAGCTCCAAAAAATATTCTTTTCTTCAGCAATCTTGATCAAGAAGACATTTTGGCGATGGATACATTATATAGGTATTTCGCACACGCCCATTCTCGTGTAACTATTGTACACATTCCTAATCGTCATAGCTTCATTGAAAAAGATGCCAATCCGGCAGCTTTTGCACTCAGCGACTACTGCGCAAAGAAATTTGATCAATATACTTTCGAGAACATACCAATGTCGCCCAAAAATGCGATAGTTGAACTTGAAAAGATACAACAAGAACGCAATTTTGACCTTATCGTCGTGCCTAATCGCCGTAAAAATGTTTTAACTCGAATGTTTAACCCGGGAATCGCGCACCGCTTGCTCTTTCATGCCGACATCCCAATGCTTGTAATTCCTGTCTAATGCAGTATAAGGCTGTCGAAAGAGCTTTTAAGGCTTCAATCACTAAAACTTCATACTCTACGCCAAAGGTCTTGATTCTTTCAATCATGGCCGGAGCTTTTCTCGCGCTTGGCGGTTGCCTTTCGTTGTATCTCGGTTCCGGTGTCCCGGAAATTTCAAGTACAAATCCGGCTATCGGTAAGCTTTTGTCTGCAATATCGTTTCCTATCGGACTATTTTTGATAGTTATGTTTGGCGGTGAATTGTTCACCGGTAATAATGCCGTACTTATCCCGGGAGTTTCACAGGGCAAAGTAAGTGTAGCTCATCTGCTTAAAAATTGGACGATTGTTTGGATTGGCAACTTTATCGGAGCGTTGTTATTTACCTATCTGCTTGTTATCCAAGCAGGACTTGTGGATTCAGAGCCATACACGATAGCTATTCAACGCATAGCCACTGCAAAAGTCGAATTGCCCATACTCCAAATCTTCCTTCGCGGTATCGGTGCGAACTGGTGTGTGTGCTTAGCCGTCTGGTTGGCACTTGGACTTGACACCTTCGGACAAAAAACACTTGCTATTTGGATACCGATTACGACATTTGTTGCACTTGGGTTCGAACACTGCATCGCAAATATGTTTTTCATCCCATGTGGTATGATGGCAGGAGCGGACATTTCTGTTTGGCAACTTTGTCGCAACTTGTTGTTCTCAACGCTTGGAAATATCGCCGGCGGCTCGCTTCTTGTGGGGCTGCTTTATACCAAACTATACTTGCGCAAATAATTTAAATTGCGAAGTATTGTGCGTGTGGCGATGCGAAATAAAATCCTGCAATTGACGAAGAAGGATTCAAAGCCCCGTTTACCGTTACATCGACACCAATTTCTCTAGGCGTAATCATACGACTTAGAGTGTGCATCAATTGTTGGTCGGGTAGCGACGGATATCCGATTGCCGGGCGAATACCTCGATAATTGTAGTGTCGGAATTGCTCAAAATCACATTTTTCATCAGGTGAATATGCCCAATACTTTGTACGTGTCAAATAATGGACAAGTTCTGATGTCGCTTCTGCTAAACGATCACAAACTGATTTTATCAGAATAGTCCTATAATCGTCTCCTTCGGCAACTGCTCGGGCTATCATTTGTCGAATCGTCTCACCGATAGTTACTACAAAGCAACCTATATGATCCCCATAACCTTGGGGCCCTATAAAGTCGGCGAGACTTAGACACACGCTTTGCTTATCGCTTTTGCGTTGACGGGGCATTACGATACTGTATGTCTTGTTACCAACTACAGCAATGACGCTATCGCCTTTTGAATATGCTTCATAAAAAGCCACACGAGCATTCATTTTCGCATTGGCAGCAATCAATTCGGATAAAATGTTATCGGCATCGCGACGTACAGTCTTTGCTTCTTCGCTACCGGGAGACACCTTCCAGCATCCATAGAAGAATGCCCAGTTAATGAAAGGTATCACTTTTTCGACAGATATAGGCTCAATAGTTTTTGCGCCAATAAATGACGGGCGAGCAATGTTACCGGCTTTCTTTTCGGCATCCCAATCTATAACAAAAGATTTTGTACTACTTGAGTGTTCATTATCGATAGTATTATCATATTTCTCGCATATTCTTGATTGTTCTTGCCGAATATTTGCAATTTCTGCTTCGGGATCAAGAAGTAAGCGACTGGCGATAACGGGATTTTGTGCGGCATCGCTTACTCTCACAACTACACCGGGATAGTTTGGAGCAATTTTTAAAGCAGTATGGTCTGCTGAAGTAGCAGCTCCACCTACAAATATAGGCACTTTGATACCCGCATCAGCTAGCGCTTTTGCAGTTACGGCCATTTCATTCAGTGATGGAGTGATCAGGCCACTTAGCCCAATAAAATCGGGCGTATACTTTTTTGCTGCATCAACAATGGTGGCTGCATCGACTTGCACACCTAAATCTATTACATCGAAGTTGTTACAGCGCAAAACAACATCAACAATGTTCTTGCCGATATCATGCACATCGCCTTTGACGGTAGCGATTAAGAATCGACCTTTACATTTACCGCTCGACGACTTATCGAGATATGGACTAAGAAACTCAACAGCCTTGTGCATAACACGTGCGCTACGGACTACTTGCGGTAAAAACATTTTGCCAATTTCAAAAAGTTTTCCGACTGTTTCCATACCTCGCATTAGCGGGCCCTCGACAATAGCGTTTGCTGATGGATATATTGAAAGAGCCTCAGCCAAATCTGCGTCTAAGTGCGATTCGTCGCCGGTTCGCAAAGCTAATATTAATCGATCATCAACAGAATCGGGGCGCTGTACACTCGTAGGCACAATAGACGATTTATTGGCGTCTGTATTTGCATATTCGCCGGCCATAGCTATTAGGCGATTTGCTGCTCCTGCATTTCTATTTAAGACTACATCTTCTAATGCTTCAAGCAAATCGGTCTGAATATCTTGGTAGGTCACTTTCGAAGCCGGATCGATAATAGCCATAGACAGTCCGGCCTTAATACCATGATATAAAAATACGGCGTGTAATGCCTGGCGTATATAATTTAATCCTCTGAATGAAAATGACAGGTTACTTACTCCGCCACTCGTTTTCGCACCGGGCAAATTATTGGCAATCCACTTGACTGCATTAATAAAATCTGCAGCATAAGCGTCATGCTCGGACATACCGGTTGCAATAGTCAGAATATTGGGGTCGAATATTATGTCGCGAGGAGTAAAACCTGCGCTTTCTGTTAGTAGCCGGTATGCTCTGCTACATATTTCAATCTTGCGTTCAAATGTTGTCGCCTGGCCTTTTTCATCAAAAGCCATTACAACGACTGCAGCTCCACAAGACGCTATTTTTCGTGCCTCGCGCAGGAATTCAGCTTCTCCATTCTTAAGAGAAATCGAATTGACAATAGGTTTACCGGCCACGTTTTGCAAAGCCAGCTCGATGACATCCGGATTTGACGAATCAATCATCCATGGAATGGCTGCTGTAGTAGGGTCGCTACCCAACAAGCGCAAGAACTTCACCATCAACTTTGGCGAATCGAGCATGGCATCGTCCATGTTAATATCAAGAATCATTGCTCCGTCTTGCACTTGCTTACGAGCTATCTCCATAGCTTCGGCCCAATTTTCATCCTTAACAAGACGCAGAAATTTGCGACTTCCGGCTACATTGCAACGTTCGCCAACATTAATAAAGCCTTGTGTATCGGAAAACCCATTCAGACCGGCCAGCCAAGGAGTATCAACTTCTTTAGTCACTTCGCGTGGTTTATTACCATCCTTTAAAAGTGCTGACAGGTGGCGAATGTGCTCGGGTGTAGTACCACAACAACCACCCACGATATTCACTAAACCATCATCTATCATCTGTTTGATTGCTGCGGCGAACAACTCCGGTGTTGAACTATAGTTGCCTGAGATGTCAGGTAATCCGGCGTTTGGATAGACGATAGTTGGATATGGCGAAATTGCGGATAGTCGGCGTAAATGAGGTAGCAAACCTTCAGGGCCGGCCGAACAATTAAAGCCTAATGCCAGCGGTTGTGCAAACTCAATAATCGGCAATAACGATTCGATTGAGTGTCCTGAAAGTAGGCGTCCCGAAGCATCTGAAAGCGTAAAAGACAAAATTATGGGCACATCGCGTCCGTGATTCTTAATTGCATCTTTCGCGCCGGCTATCGCGGCTTTGGCATTCAGCGCATCAAAAATTGTTTCAAAGAGCAGTATATCAACTCCACCCTCAATTAGGGCCGCTGCTTGTTCGGTAAAAGCTTTGCGAAGATCTTCAAAACTAACTGCACGCGAAGAAGGGTCGTTGACATCGGATGATAACGAAGCAGATAAACCTGTTGGGCCTATGGAACCGGCAACAAATCGTTCTTTTCCGTCAACAGCTTTAATGCGCTTAACTTCAGCTCGCGCTAATCGAGCAGCTTCATAGTTAATGTCATGTACTAGATGCGCTGTCCCGTATTCTTGCTGAGATAGAGCGTTCGCATTGAATGTATTAGTCTCAATAATATCAGCTCCGGCTTCAAGATAGTCTCGATGTATCTTACAAACGACCTCGGGCCGAGTCAGCACTAATATATCGTTATTACCCTTTAGCGGAGACTTATGATTAGCGAGGAGCGTTCCTCGAAAATCCGCCTCGGTTAGTTTAAGACGCTGAATTAGTACACCTGTCGAACCATCGAGTATAAGAATACGCTCGTTGATTGCTTTTTTAAGAGAGTTTGTATAGTCTGATATTATTGGTTGCATTATTGCGGTTGTATTACAAGTGAAATTAATATAATTGTCGAGCAATCTTTTCGACACTGGCTGTTGCGTGCATAGCATAGAAATGAATACTCGGCACATTCGCCGCTTTCAGTTCTTGGGCTTGCGCAAGCGCCCATTCGACGCCGAGTGTTCGTACCGCCTCATCATCTTTACATTTAGTCAATTCGTTGGACAATTCCAACGGGAAATCCAAGTGAAAGGTACGAGGAATAAGTTCCATTTGTCGCAATGATGTTAATGGTTTTATGCCCGGAATGATAGGTACATTTATTCCGGCATTCCTACAATCATCAACGAAAGCAAAGTACTTTTTATTGTCAAAGAACATTTGTGTTACGATATAAGAAGCTCCGGCTTCGACTTTTCTACGAAGGAATTCTATATCAGTATACGGATTCATCGCTTCTTCGTGCTTTTCGGGATAACCTGCTACACCGAAAGTAAACGGAGGGTAGGGAGCGTCAAATTTTTGTCCATCTGTCATTATACCCTGATTAAAATTGCTGACCTGTGTGCACAAAGAATCCGCATGGCGATGCCCATCGGCAGCTGTTGTGAACACAGACGACTGCTTCGATCTATCACCACGAAGAAGCAATACATCGGTTATACCCAGATACGACAAATCTATTAGTTGGTCCTCTATCTCAATACGACTGTACTCACCACAAATAATATGCGGAACCGGACGCACATCGTAACGCTCGCGCAACACTGCGGCTATAGCAACTGTGCCGGGGCGTTTTTGCGATGTAATCGCTCTGTAAATACCACCACCTTCGTCGCGATAACTGACCTCGTTGCGATGTGTCGTAATATTTACGTATGCCGGCTTAAATTCAAGCAAGCGTTCTAAGTTTCGATACGTCGTTTTTATATCATTGCCACGGAGTGGGGGCAGTATTTCAAACGAAAATGCTGTCGGATGCTCTGAGGCCAAAAATGATGCTACACTTTCCATAATTACTTTTAAACTTTATCTAATGCTTGCGCAAGATCTCCGATAATATCATCGTTATGTTCAATACCGATACTCAGTCGAATTGTTGCTTGCGTAATGTGTTGCTGTGCAAGTTCTGTCTCGCTCAATTGTGAGTGAGTTGTTGATGCGGGGTGTATTACAAGACTCTTGGCGTCAGCGACATTTGCCAACAATGAAAATACTTTAAGTGAATTAATGAAGCGGAAGGCTGCTTCACGATTTCCGTTAATGTCAAAGGTGAAAATACTCCCTGCGCCATTTGGGAAATAACTACAATAGAGACTATGATTAGGGTTCGTGTCTATTGACGGATGGCTCACGGATTTTACTTTGGGGTGATTCTTTAAGAATTCAACTACTTTAAGAGCATTATAAACATGGCGTTCGACGCGCAACGATAGCGTCTCAAGACCTTGAAGCAGAAGGAATGCGTTGAAAGGAGATATTGTCGCTCCTTGGTCGCGCAAAACGACCGCCCGAATTCGAGTAACAAACGGAGCCGAGGCAGCGCAGTCGGCGAATACTGCGCCATGGTAACTCGGGTCGGGCTGTGCAATAGTGGGATATTTATTCGAGACTGCTTTATAGTCGAAAGTTCCGCCATCGACTATCAGCCCGCCAAGGCTCGTGCCATGTCCTCCTATAAATTTTGTGGCAGAATGCACTACGATGTCAGCGCCATGTTTAAGTGGTTGTAACAGATACGGAGTTGCAAAAGTATTGTCGATAATAACCAACACGTTGTGTCTATGTGCAATTTCAGCAACTTGGTCGATATTAGTTACATCTGAATTAGGGTTGCCAAGTGTTTCACCGTAAACGACTTTCGTATTTGGACGAATAGCGCCCTCAAGTGCAGCTGCATCATTGAGATTTACGATCGTATAATCGACCTTTAAGGCGCTAAGTGTATGAACAATAAGATTGTAAGAGCCGCCATAAAGATTGTCTCCTGCAACGATGTGGTCGCCTGGTTGAAGTACATTGAGCAAAGAGTAAGTAACTGCAGCTGCACCGGATGCGACTGCAAGAGCTGCCGTACCTCCTTCAAGGGCGGCGATTCGCTGCTCTAATACATCCTCTGTCGGATTTGTCAAGCGGCCATATATATTTCCCGGTGTACGAAGTGCAAATCGGTCAGCCGCCATTTGAGCGTCATCAAATACATAGGCCGCGGTTTGATAGATTGGTACTGCTCGAGCGCCGGTAGCAGAATCTGCTTCTTCTTGTCCGGCATGAAGCTGAAGAGTCTCAAAGTGATAGTTATTAGCATTCATCTTTTTTACCTTTTCATTATTATTCGATTGACAGTGCAAAGTTATTTCAGATTTCAGATAAATACTATAAAACTATTAATATTAAGAATGATTATTTATAATTATACTGTTTCTTAGAACGATTGTGCTATTGTTCGCGATTTTTTTGGCAATTATTAGAACAACTTTTTCCCGGATTTTGTAAATTTGCAAAAAAATATATTTAGTATGGAGAAAGAACTCGACGAAGTAGATATTGCGATTTTGCGAGCACTTAAGGCAGATGGAAGGCTAACGGTACGTGAACTTGCCGCAAAAGTTCATCGTTCGCCAACACCTGTTTTCGAAAGAATGCGTCGGCTCGAAAACGAAGGTGTAATAAAATCGTATAGCGCGATTATTGACATGGATAAACTTGGCCGAGGATTTGTAGTCTTCTGCAATGTCAGTCTAAAGCAAATTAACACATCTATCCACGTTGAGTTTGCGAAAATGGTCAATGAGATGCCGGAAGTCGTGGAATGCTACAATGTTTCGGGCACATACGACTATATGCTTAAAGTACAAGTCCCTGACATGAAGGCCTATCGCCGTTTCGTAACAGATAAACTTGGCAGTATAGATATGCTTGATTCGGTCCATAGCGTTTTTGTCATGGAGTCAATCAAACTTGATAATCTGGGTTATCTTTAAATCCTATACCTTAAAAAGTAACGTGGACTGCTATACGGACACCGCTTCGATCAATAGGATAGGGAACATTTCGATAGTTGAGACGCCAAACATAATCTACGCGCAGCACCTTAAAAATATTCTCAATACCGATTGACGCTTCCATGTAAGGGCCATGGTCCAGTTTGGTTAATCCGGTTTCTGCAGGAAAGCGCAGCAACTCGGGGTCGCATTCGGGATTATCGCGATCGTCGAGATGTCCCCAAATACCTCTAAAGGCAAACACTTCGCGAAGTTTCAGCTTCTTCAAGTATGGAATATAGTTGAACAGTGCACCATTCGCCCAATAAGTAATGTCAAACGACGCGTATGAACTGTTGATAAATTCCATCGGATTCATCAACGCAAAACTTTGAGGTTGAATAACATACGAAAGATTTGCATTTGGTATCAATAGGTTGAGAAATGAGGATTTTGACCAAACATGACCACCGCCTATGTAAGTATCAAGATAACCGAAAGCCGAGAACCACCAACGTTTGGCGATGTCCAACTCCGTCACATTAACATTATAGCGCGCTCCGCCAAAACCTTTTGGAGAGAATGTGTGACGCAAAGTGATGGCCGGAGCATCAAGATTGACAGGTATTCTATAGGTGCGAGTCTGGAAAAATTTTTCTCCGGGAGCATATCGTAAGATTAACTCTACACTGTTTTGATTGAGATGCGTAAAATGATTTCCATAACCATCTATAAAGGGCATGGCTTGTGTTGGTTCGCGCCGTATGTTGGCAAGTGCCAGTCCGAATGTAAAGTTATAGCTTGTTTCGAGCGTATATCGCAACTCGTTCAGACGCCGATACACAATTCTATCATCGTCAAAACGCTTAAGAGACAGCACAATGTTATCGGGCGAGGTGAAAAGATAGTTCTGCCCGGGTCGCTCGACGTCGTAAGACGACGTAAATCTTAATGACTTGACAGGAAATTCACGGGAATGGTATTCTTTATCTATAAAAGAATATTCCAGTTCAGCTCCATATTTCCATTTATGATCTTTAAATCCGTATGCTCCATATAATCGAGTGAACCAACGTTTCGACAGAGCAGACGTTGACATACCGCCAAACCTTAGTCGAGTACCTTCCGTAGAGTTGAAGCTGACCATAGAGTTGACCGGTCCGATATCGAATTTACTCGGATTACCGGTAGATATATATCCGGAGAAAAGTATTTTTACGGCTTTCTCTCCCCAATAATACAATGGGATATTGCGTAAACGTTGCATGAGTTTGCCCACGGCGTTCTCACCGGGCTTTATTGCAGTCAGTCGAGCCTCTTGCCAATAGTCATCGTCGTGGTTTGCCGCTCCTTGTAGGATAGTCGATGGTGCAGCTCCCTCGAAAACGGAATCTTCAATAGCATCAAACGAATGTCCATTGTAAGCGGATTTTCGACTCAGATACATTCCTGTATTTTTACCGACAATGCTTAGTTCAACGGTCATTTCATCCGAAGTAATCAATCGTGAACCATCTGCAGCGCGGTCGAAAGTTTGAGTTATATAGAGGTTGTCTATAAAATTGAGATTAATCCCACGCGGAATCTTCATTTCGACACGCTTGATAAACATTGTCGAATCACCTTCGGGAACGTAGACGTGTCCGATAAACCCGAAGGCGGCATGATTGTGAGGGTAAAACGATAGTACTATACACCGTTCATCGTCGACCTGAACAGTGTCGGTCAGATAAAATTTATAAAAATCCGGAGCAATACGCGACAACGGGCTTACGAACCTGTTCTGTAAAATATTTATATCATTGCCATATAAGTCGATTTCTCGCATAATATCTTCCAGAAAAATACGCATTGATGCCGGGTCAATAAAATCGTCAATACCTACAGCTCGCGTTCCTTCGACGACTTCCTTTTGATCGGCTGGCGATTTCCGATAATATATATCAGCCGTTTTTTCCTTAACAAGAAGGCTTAAATACGGCTTACCCGACACCTCGGAAGTGTCGACATGTTCGGCTAATTCAGGCATACGCCTCATCATCGACTGATGGTCTTCAACACTGAAATCGTTGAGACCCATAACAATTCGTTCATATTTTCTATACCTATAATAAGGATTTCTCTGAGGGTCGGTCAGCGATGCTTGATCCTTTAATTTATTTAGAAAATCTACTGCCGGATTGTTTTTCTTTGAGTATTTCTGTTTATGAACTACCACCTCATTGAGCTCGGTACTCGACGGCACCATATAAGCGACATACATATTATAACGATTACGCTTTAGAGGCAACGTCTTTTTTTCGTATCCTAAGCAGGAGATAATCAGAGCCTTCGTGTCATCAGGTACACTTATTTCAAAAATGCCGTCTTTGTCAGCTACTGCACCGGTTGCCATATCGGGTATTAGAATTGAAGAATACGGCAGAGGGTCCATCGTGACCGAATCGCGTACTATTCCGCGCACAAAGTAGCTATCGGCTGAAAACAATTCGACAGTCGTGAAAAACATAAACAAAATGGCAAAAAGAATTCGACTCATTTCGATTTTGTTTCTTATCTTTGTGTGAAATTTCAAATTGGTAAAGATGGGTAAAGAAATTGAACGTAAATTTTTAGTTACTAACAAATCGTTTAAACAGTTGTGTTCATCGAGCGTCCGAATTCGTCAAGGCTACTTAAATCGCGACCCCGACCGGACTGTCCGCGTGCGTGTTATCGGCGACCATGCTTGCATTACTATTAAAGGTCGAAATCATGGTGCAGTGCGCGATGAATGGGAGTTCCCCATCGAGCCCAAGCAAGCCGTAGAGTTGCTTAACCTTTGCGACGGTGGCATCATCGATAAGACTCGCTACTATGTCGAAGTCGCAAACAATATACGGTGGGAAGTTGATGAATTTCACGGGACGCTCGCTCCTCTTATCGTTGCCGAGATTGAACTACCTGCGGTCGACTATGAAATCGAATTGCCGACGTTTGTAGGCAAAGAAGTCACAGACGACCCGGCATACTTCAATTCTGCACTTTCAGCTCAAGCTTGACAACATTTTCAACGTGATGGGTATGTGGGAACATATCAACCGGCTGAATAGCCACGACGCGATACTTTGCGTCGAGTAGCGCTAAATCGCGAGCCTGGGTGGCCGGATTGCAACTTACATATACTATGCGTTGTGGTTCGGCGTTTAGTATCACATTCACCACATCAGTGTGCATGCCGGCGCGCGGTGGGTCAACTATCATTACGTCAGGTCGGCCGTGCTCGGCAATGAATTCATCGGTCAACACATCTTTCATATCGCCGGCATAGAACTCGGTGTTAACTATGCCATTAGCGTCTGAATTAATCCGAGCATCTTTGATGGCATCCTCCACGTATTCAATGCCAATCACATGCTTTGCTTGGCGGCTAACGAAATTCGCAATCGTACCGGTACCTGTATAAAGGTCATAGACCAGCTCATCACCGTGGAGGTCGGCAAAGTTGCGTGCGACTTTGTACAATTCGTAAGCCTGGAGCGAATTTGTTTGGTAGAATGATTTCGGGCCGATTCTGAAACGCAAGCCCTCCATCTCTTCTTCTATATACGGGCGTCCGTTGAAAAGTATTACATCCTGGTCAGCGATTGTGTCATTTGCTTTCAAGTTCACTACATATTGTAGCGAAGTAATCTCTGCAAACTCGTCCTTAATTGCTTGCATTACAGCTTTTATGGCTTTAGGGTCATTCTCACCGAAGCAAACGACAAGCATCACTTCACCGGTCGAAGCGATTCGGACCATGATAGTACGCATGAGGCCGTGCTGCTCGCGCAAATCGAAGAATGAATAGCCGTTCTTAATTGCGAATTCTTTGATAAATTTTCGGATTCGATTACCTAAATCGTCCTGCAAATAACATTTATCAATGTCGAGTACTTTGTCAAATGCTCCGGGAATATGAAAACCGGCGCCATCGCGCGAGTCAAATAACTCGGCCGATTCCATTTGTTCTTTTGTAAGCCAACGTTTGTTCGAGAACGTATATTCCATTTTGTTGCGGTATTCCCAAACATTTTTAGAGCCCATAATCGTCGAGATTTCAGGCAACTTTACCTTCGCAATACGAGTCAGCGCATCATATACGACCTTTTGTTTGCTTTCAAGCTGTACAGAGTAGGGGATATGCTGCCATCGGCAACCACCACAAATACCGAAATGTGAGCATTTGGTGGTTACTCGGCAGTCTGCCGGTTTTACAATACGCTCAATGCGACCTTCTGCATAGTTGCGACGCTTCTTAGTTATCTGAATATCAACAATATCGCCGGGCGCTCCGTAGGGTATAAAAACAACAACATCATCTATACGCGCTATCGAATTGCCTTCTGCTGCAATTCCGACAATATCTACGCCCTCAATCAGAGGGTAGGGTTTACGTTTTCTTGACACGATGTATTTACAATTTTCTGCAAAGGTACGAATTATTTGAAAAATAAGCGGCTATAACTTCTGCATTATGCGAAAAATAGCTACATTTGCACAAACATAATGATATGGAATACATTAAACAAACTATAGCAGGCGACGAAATAAGCATACCGAGACCTAAGTCGTATAGCGACTGTATTGAGCTGATTAAATCTGACGCGTTTCGCCATAACGGACGATATGACAGCTTATTACGTATTTGGTTTGGTAGTTTTACACGGACAAGTATGGGCTTTTCGATATGGTTCCGTCTCTCTCAACACCATGGATGGTTGTATCCATTAACCAAATTTATGCTTGGTCGCTACAAGAAACATTACGGGCTTCTCATTCCACCAAAAACTATAATTGGGTATGGCTTTTATATTCAACATTGCTTCGGTACAGTAATTAATCCTAACGCAGTGATTGGCAATAATGTGAATATTGGTCAATTTACTACAATCGGGTCGAATATCGACGGCAAAGCCGCAATAATTGGTGATGGCGTCTATATTGGTCCCGGAGTTAGTATTGTCGATGATGTTGAAGTCGGCTGCGGCGCATGTATTGGCGCCGGTGCCGTTGTGGTAAAGAATGTAAAGCCTATGACGGTTGTTGGCGGAGTCCCTGCAAAAGCACTAAATACCGGAGCGCATCCGGAGTACATAAAACATCCGTGGACGCCTCGACGCTGAAAGTATTTTACTCAAGAACTAAAGTAGCATGAAAATGTGGATCCAACGAAGGTTGTGGTGGATTCCTTGCAAAAGCACTATATAACGAACAGCATCGGAGTACATAAAACATCGTAGACGCCTCGACGCTGAAAAGTTCTTCATGAGAACGAAAGTTCTCGTAAATAATGTGCATCCAACGATGGTTGTTGGCGGGTCACTGCAAAAGCACTAAGTACCGAACCGCATCCGGAGTATATAAAACATCCGTGGACACCGCGACGCTGAAAGTATTTTCCTCAAGAACTAAAGTTGCAGGAAAATGCGCATCCAAAGGCGGTTGTGGTGGAGTCCTTACAAAAGTACTATATAGCGAATAGCATCGGAGTACATAAAATAACTGAGGACAGATAGTCAATGAAATTTTTCCGAGAACTTAAGTTGTTGGGAAAATGTGAAACCAACTACAAAAACATTAAAAAGAACGCCTCTACGCTAAAATGAATTATTCAGAAGGAATAAACAATGAATCTACTGTGCAAAATCAAACCTTAAAAATTGTAGAAATTGGAAACCATTCAAACTTCACTTTCTTTAACTTTTATTTACGTTAACCTTAAACGAACTGAAAAGGAGAGAGGTAATTTAACATAATAACGATTATCAGCAAAAGTATATTTTAATTTGTTCGTTCAAAATATCTAAAAAAAAGGCGCGAACTCTGTGAGAACGCGCCTTAAGTATTAA